>NZ_JBKBLF010000017.1:25058-57779 GCF_046296455.1 Microcella sp. | reverse complement strand
CCGTGGCCGCGAGGCTGTCGGGGGCAGCGGGCACGAGCGCAGCATCCACCGTCTCGTCGTCGACGGACGCGGCGTCGTCGATCACGACGGTCACCTCGCGGTCGGGCGAGCTCGCCATCGCGTCGAGCGCGGCGTCGCGCGCGAGCGGCACGAGATCGACGCGCGCGAGCTCGAGCGGGCGCGATTCGTCGAGTCGTGCGAGCTCGAGCAGGTCGCTCACGAGGGCACCCATGCGGATGGCCTCTTTCTCGATGCGCTCCATCGCCTGGGCGACGTCGTCGGGCGTCGCGAGGGCGCCCATGCGATACAGCTCGGCGTAGCCGCGCACCGAGACGAGCGGCGTGCGCAGCTCGTGGCTCGCGTCGCCGACGAAGCGGCGCATCTGCGAGATCGTCGAGGCGCGATCGGCGAAGGCGCGGTCGATGCGGCTCAGCATGGTGTTGAGCGAGCGGTTGAGGCGGCCGACCTCGGTGTTGGGCGTGGCCCCGCCGAGGCGCTGGCTGAAGTCGCCGCTCGCGAAGCGGGCCGCCGTGGCCTCGACGTCGCGCAGCGGGCGGAAGGTCGACGTGACGAGCATGCGCGTGAGGGCGGCGCTGAGGATGACGACGACGAGGCCGAAGCCGAGAAAGACCGAGGCGAACGAGCTGATGATGGCGTTGGCGTCGGCGAGGTCGGCGCCGATGAGCAGCGTCGCCGACGTGGTCTCGCCGCTGTCGGCGTCGGTGACGCGCAGCGGGAAAGTAATGATGCGCCACTGCGTCGTTCGGTCGGTGCTCGTGATCGTGATGCCGCCCTCGAGCCCGTCGACGAACTCGGCGGTCAGGCGCGTCACGTCGGGGGCCTGCGCGCGGCTGCCCTCGCTGACGTTGTCGTCGATGAGCTCGGCGTCGGCGTCGACCGCGCCGAAGTAGAACGGGTTGGAGAAGATCGAGGGCGTGAGATCGGTGAACGAGTCGAAGTCATCGAGCGTGAAGACGTCGGGCGAGCGCGGTAGCTCTTCTGAGGCCTGCGTGATCTGCCGGTCGACCTCGTCGACGAGGGTGCGCTGCAGAACGGTGAGGGTTCCCGCGCCGACGACGAGCAGCCCGAGCGTCACGACGAGCACGGTCACGCCCGTGATCTTCGAGCGCAGCGAGATCGACTCCCACCACTGGGTGAGCTGCTCGTGCATCGGCGGCGCCGGTCTAGCGGGGCTCCGCTAGACCTTGGCGGCCTTCAGCATGTAGCCGAAGCCGCGCTTAGTCTGAATGAGCGGCTCGTCGGTGAAGGGGTCGAGCTTGCGGCGCAGGTACGAGATGTAGCTCTCGACGATGCCGGCGTCGCCGTTGAAGTCGTACTCCCACACGTGGTCGAGAATCTGCGCCTTCGACAGCACGCGGTTGGGGTTGAGCATGAGGTAGCGCAGCAGCTTGAACTCGGTGGGGCTCAGCTCGATGACCTCGTCGCCGATGGTCACCTCGTGCGTGTCCTGGTCCATCGTGAGCTCGCCCGTGCGGATGACGGCGTCGTCCTCCTCCTGCATGGTGCGGCGCAGGATGGCCTTGATGCGCGCGACGATCTCGTCGAGGCTGAACGGCTTGGTGACGTAGTCGTCGCCGCCGACCGTCAGACCCATGATCTTGTCGTCGGTGTCGTCTTTCGCCGTGAGGAAGAGGATGGGGCTCGTGTAGCCGCTCGAGCGCAGCCGCTTGGTCACGCCGAAGCCGTTGATGTCGGGCAGCATGACGTCGAGGATGATGAGGTCGGGCTCTTCTTCGAGCACGGCCGAGATGGCCTGCGCCCCGTTGCCGACGGCGCGCACGGCGAAGCCGGCGAAGCGCAGGCTCGTGGTGAGCAGGTCGCGAATGTTGGGCTCGTCGTCGACGATGAGAATCTTGGGTCCGTCAGCCATGGCCCCAGTATCTGGGCTTTGTGTGAAAGTTTCCTGAATGCCACCGGCCTGTCGCGATATCGGTGCAGCCCGCTAGCGTTCGGCCATGCAGATTCTTCTCATCCCCGGCTTCTGGCTCGACGGCGACTCGTGGGGCCCGGTGACCCGCGATCTCGAGGCCGCGGGTCACACGGTGCACGCGCTCACCCTGCCCGGCAAGCGCCCTGGCGACACCGAGCTCGCGGGCATCGGGCTGCGTGATCACGTGGATGCGGTGCTCGAGGTCGTCGACGGCCTCGACGGTCCCGTCGCGCTCGTCGGGCACTCCGGCGGCGGAACGATCGCGTGGGCCGTGGCCGATGCCCGGCCGGCGCGCATCGCGCGCGTCGTGACGGTCGACGCGATCCCCATGCCCGCCGGCACGTGCATCAACGACGAGCTGCCCGTCGAGGGCGACGCCGTGCCGCTGCCCGACTGGTCGCTCTTCGAAGACGAAGACCTCGTCGACCTCGACGACGAGCTGCGCGCGCACTTTCAGGCCATCGCTAGACCTGAGCCGGTGGGCGTCGCGCACGAGCCGACGCGCCTCGACGACGAGGCGCGCTTCGCCGTGCCCGTCACGATCATCGCGTGCGAGTTCCCGGCCGCCCTGCTGCACCAGGCCATCGGCAACGAGCGCGAGTGGGCGGGAGAGCTCGCGCGCATGCAGCAGCTCGACATCATCGAGCTGCCCACCGGCCACTGGCCGCAGTTCACGAAGCCGGCCGAGCTCGCGCGCAGCATCCTGACCGCCGTTCAGCCGTAGCGGGTGCCGCTGGGCGCCGCAGTTCAGGCGGCGGCCGCGGCGATCTGGTCGGCGTCGAGGATCGTGTAGCTGTAGCCCTGCTCGGCGAGGAACCGCTGGCGGTTCTGCGCGAAGTCCTGATCGACGGTGTCGCGCGCGACGAGCGTGTAGAAGCTCGCGGGGATTCCGCTCTGCTTGGGCCGCAGCAGGCGCCCGAGGCGCTGCGCCTCCTCCTGCCGCGAGCCGAACGAGCCCGACACCTGAATGGCGACGGTCGCCTCGGGCAGGTCGACCGAGAAGTTGGCCACCTTCGACACGACGAGCACCGGCGTGCGGCCATCCCGAAACTCCTGGAACAGCCGCTCGCGCTCGTCGACGGGCGTCGCGCCCGTGAGCTGCGGCACGCCGAGCGCCTCGCTGAGCTCGTCGATCTGGTCGAGGTACTGCCCGATGATCAGGATGCGCTCGCCCTCGTGCTGCTTCACCAGGCGCTGCACGACCCCGAGCTTGGCCGGTGCCGTCGCCGCGAGCCGGTAGCGCTGGTCGTCGGCGCTCGCCGCGTACTCGAGCCGCTCGGTCGGCGGCAGGTCGATGCGCACCTCGAAGCAGCTCGCGGGCGAGATGTAGCCTTGCGCCTCGATCTCCTTCCACGGGGCGTCGAAGCGCTTGGGCCCGATGAGGCTGAAGACGTCGCCCTCGCGGCCGTCTTCGCGCACGAGCGTCGCCGTGAGGCCGAGGCGTCGGCGGGCCTGCAGCTCGGCCGTGAGCTTGAAGACAGGCGCGGGCAGCAGATGCACCTCGTCGTAGACGATGAGGCCCCAGTCGAGCGCGTCGAGCAGGGCGAGGTGGGCGTACTCGCCCTTTCGCTTGGCGGTGAGGATCTGGTACGTCGCGATCGTGACGGGCTTGACCTCCTTCACCTGCCCCGAGTACTCGCCGATCTCGTCCTCGGTCAGGCTCGTGCGGGCGAGCAGCTCGGCCCGCCACTGCCGCGCCGAGACGGTGTTGGTGACGAGGATGAGCGTGGTGGTGTCGGCCTGCGCCATCGCCCCCGCGCCCACGAGCGTCTTGCCGGCGCCGCAGGGCAGCACCACGACCCCCGAGCCGCCGACGAAGAACTGATCGATCGCCTGCTGCTGGTAGGGCCGCAGGCCCCAGTCGGCGAGGTCGAGGTCGATCGGGTGGGGCGTGCCCGGGGTGTAGCCCGCCAGGTCCTCTGCCGGCCAGCCGATCTTCACGAGCTCCTGCTTGATCTGACCGCGCGCCCACGGCGCGAGCTCGAAGGCCGCGTGGTCGATGCGCCGGGTCAGCAGCGGGGCCACCCTCTTGTTGGCGGCGATCTCGGTGAGCACCGCGGCATCCGTCGACCGCAGCACGAGCGTGCCGTTCGCGTCGCGCACGATGATCAGGCGGCCGTAGCGGCCCACGGTCTCGGTGATGTCGATGGACACCGATTGCGGCACCGGAAACTTGGCGTAGCGCTCGAGCACGGCGAGCATCTCGGCGGCCTCGTGGCCGGCGGCGCGCGCGTTCCACAGGCCGAGGCGCGTGATGCGGTAGGTGTGCACGTGCTCGGGCGCGCGCTCGAGCTCGGCGAAGACGGCGAGGGCGTGGCGCGCCTCATCGGCCTGCGGGTTGGCCACCTCGAGCAGCACGGTGCGGTCGCTCTGAACGATCAGGGGGCCCTCGGGATTCATAACGGGCCAGTCTAGGCGGCGCGGCTGAGAGCGCTCGCGCGCGTGCTACTCGAGCGGTCGCTACTCGAGCGGCTCGAGCGCCGTGATGCTCGACACCGGCAGCGTGCGCTCGATGTCGGCGGCCTTGTCGCGCCCGCGCACCCGGCCGGCCGCGATGCCCGTGGGCTCGAGGTCGAACGAGCGCTCACTGCCGTCGGGCAGGCGCACCGTCGCGCGCAGCGACAGCTTGCCGCGCAGCGCGAGCTCCCACTGCCGGGCCACCCACGCCGAATCGCCGTCGATGCCGACGGTCGAGCCGCTGCGGATGCGTGCGACCGCCGCCGCGACCGAGTCGTCGACGACGACCGGCGCCGGGCGGCTGCGCGTGCGGCCGGGGCGCTCGGGCGTCGTCGTGCCCTCGTCGGCTGCGGCGGGGTAGCGCGCGTCGATCAAGGTCCAGAGCACGACATCCGTGTCGAAGCGGCTGACCGCGCGATGCGGGCCCACACGGCGCAGGGCGAGGGATGCTGTGGCCGCGTCGACGAGGATCGTCTCGAGCAGCAGCGGCTCGTCGCTGCGCACGCCGGTGCGGGCGCCGAGCTCGGCCGCTTCATCGGGCTCGAGGGCACCGACGCGCACGGCGCCGTAGCGGCGAGCCGTCTCGTCGATGAGGTAGGCGAGGGGCTGCGGCACACCCGTGAGCGAGATGCTCGCGAGAAACTGCGAGAGCCCCGCCGCGGTCTCGCCCATGGCGATGGCGCGCGTCACGCTGTCGGCCGTGATGCGGTAGCGGCCCGCGAGTCCCGAGCTCTCGACCTCGGCGACGCGGCGCAAGCGCTCGTCGATCGCGCCCGCGAGGGGGCCGGGCGACACGATCGTCAGGTCGTGCTGCAGGTACACCTGCTCGACCTCGGCCGGCACGAGCGGCGCGAGCACGGCCGCAGCCGGTTCGGCGCCCTGCGCCACGAGCGCGCGGCCGATGCTGCTCGGGCGGCCGTCGACGGCGATGCCCAAGCGGTCGGCCTGCACGCCGCGTCGGCGCAGGCTAGCGAGCAGAGCATCGCCCCCGGCCGGGTAGAGCCAGTCGAGAAACTCGCCGAGCCCCGTGCCCCAGCGCGAGTCGGCGCGCTCGGCCAGCAGAGCGACGAGTTCGGCCGGCAGGGCCTCGCGCCAGGCCGCGGCGAGCGTGCTCCACCGCTGCGCGAGCGCGCCGCGCCGCCACGCATCGCCCGCCTCGGTCGGTCGCGTGAACCCCGCGTCGTCGTCGATGAGGCCCGCGAGCGCCGCGAGGTCGGTGAGGGTCGTCACGTCGTCGAGCTCGCAGCCGGCCGCCGCCGCGAGCCGCTTGGCGTCGGGCAGCGAGAGGCCGCCGCGCGCCAGCAGCCGCGCCGGCGCCTCGGCCACCGCGAGCACCACCTCGGTCACCGCCGTCGTCGTCGTGAACGCGCGCTCTGCCGCGCCGCGGTCGAGAAAACGCCGGTCGGCGTCGTCGACGGGGGCGAGCACGGCCGGGGGTGCTGCCGAGCGCAGCTCCGCGGCGCTCGGCAGGCCGCGCGCGGGCCAGGCGGCGAGCTCGGCGGCGACCGCCGGCCAGACGATGACGCGAGCGGCGTCGTGGTCGGCGAGCAGGGCATCCAGTGCCGGGGCCAGCGCCTGCAGCACCTCGTCGGGCGTGCGGTCGAGGCGGGCGGCGAGCTCGGCCGGCGTCGCGCCGTCGGGGTGCTCGGCCGCCGTCGCGAGAGCGGCGAGGGCGCGCCGGGTGAGGCCCGAGAGGGCGATGGCGAGGGCCGCCGGGTCGAGCAGCGCCTCGGCGAGGTCGAACACGTCGCGCAGACTCGCCGGGGCGATCGCGCGCTCGCGGATCACGCGCGCGACGACCGCGTCATCGAGATCGCGCAGTCGCGCCGCGAGGGCGAGAGAGGCCGCGCTAGTTGCCGGCATCCTTGGCGGCTCGCCCCCGGCGCACAGCGCTGACGACGAGCAGCACGATGATGAGCACGAAGCCGATCGGCAGGCCGATGAGGGGCAGCACGGTGACGGCGGGCCAGATTCCTGAGGTGAAGTCGTCGCGCCCGAGGCCCATGCCCGTGGCGATGATGAGGGCGATGAAGGCCGCGAGGCTCAGCACGATGATGCCCGCCACCATGTAGGCGAGCGTGCGTTCGACGCGGTTGCTCATCACGAACGATTCCTCGGGCACCCCCCAAGACTACGCGTCGGCACCGACCCCGATGTACCCCGCGTGCTGGGGGTGGGGTGGGCCGGGTACCCTTAGAGGTTGGATCAACTCTCGAGGAGTGCGCATGCCCACCGGCAAGGTCAAGTTCTACGACCAGGACAAGGGATTCGGCTTCATCGCCAGTGATGAGGGCGATGAGGTCTTCTTGCACGCCTCCGCGCTGCCCGAGGGCGCCGTCGTGAAGGCGGGCACCAAGCTCGAGTTCGGCATCGCCGACGGCAAGCGCGGTGCGCAGGCCCTCTCGGTGCGCATCCTGGATGCGAAGCCCTCGCTCGCACGCGCCAACCGCAAGTCGGCCGACGACATGGCGATCATCGTCGAAGACCTCGTCAAGCTGCTTGACGGCATCGGCTCGAACCTCAAGCGCGGCCGCTACCCCGACGGCGACCACGGCAAGAAGATCGCGGCCGTGCTGCGCCGCGTCGCCGACGACCTGGAGGGCTAGGCCCCCGTGGCGCGCGCTCCGAAGAAGGCGGCCGCGACGGCCGTCGCGCCCGGCGCCGCTGGTGCCGATGCCGCGGTGCTCGAGCCGATCGCCCGGCAGGCACTCGGCGAGATCACGCGGCCGGCGAACGTCGGATCGCTGCGCGACGTCGTCGTGGCCGACGATGTCGCCACGGTGCGCTTCGCGACGACCCAGGGCGGCTACCTCGGGTGGTTCTGGACGGTCTCGATCGCCGTCAACCCCGGCCTCGAGCCGAGCGTGCTCGAGACCGAGCTGATGCCCGCCGAGGGCGCACTGCTGGCTCCCGAGTGGGTGCCGTGGGCCGACCGGCTCGAAGAGTACCTCGCGCAGCAGGCGCTCGAGGGTGCAGACGACGAGCTCGACGATGACGACGATGATGACGACGACGAAGATGACCTCGATGACGAGGGCTCGATCGATGGCGGCCACCTGGCCGACGACGAGGCGGATGCCCTCGACGACCACCACGACGAGCACGACCTGCACGGCGACGACGGCGACGATGTGTTCGATGGCGTCGACATCGACCTGCACCTCGACGACGAGCCCCCCGCGCCCGCCTAGCCCCGCGCGGGGCCGACTCTCTCGCGAGAGTTACTGTTCATGGCACAAGTCGTGAAACATTCGCCGACTCGTGCCACTTCCGGCGCCAACCAGTCCCGAGTTCGGAGTCTTGGGCCCTGACCGCGGCAGGCGCTCCTCCACTGCGCTCACATCAGCTCACCAATGTGCGGCCTAGCGTCGGCGGCACGTCGTCTTCGGGGCGCCGTGGCACGGTGCGACCATGAGCGCCCTAGAAACGTTGCCGACCTTCATCCGACTTCCAGAGCAGGTCGACCAAGGACTCCGGTCTCATGGCTACCGCTCCGCCAAGAGGGGCGAGTTGGTACGACTCACTCCCGGAACGTACGTCTCGTCAGCTGACTGGAGCGGGCTCGGGCCCGACGCGCAGTATCTCGCGCTCATCAGCGCGGCGCTCGACCGCATCCATGCAACCGAGGTGCTGTCGCACTGGTCGGCCGCCGCGCTCTGGCAGTTGCCGATCATCGGCCAATGGCCGACCACCGTTCACGTCACGGCTCCGGCCGATGCTGCTCGGCGCTCGACGACCATCCTGACTCGCCATCGCCGCGGGCTCATCGATCCCACCACGAGCGTCGATCGAGTGCCTCTGACGTCGCTCGCCGAAACGGTCGTCGACATCGCCCGCGTTGCGTCGTTCTCGACGGCCCTGGCCATGGGGGATGCTGCGCTCCGGTACCACGATCAACAGGCGCCATCACCGCCGAGCGCGCGAGCGTTTCGCCACGAGCTGATGCGAGTCCTCGAGGGGACCGTCGAACGTCGAGGCGTCGCGCGGGCGCGACGAGTGATCGATGCCGTCGACGGGAGTGCCGACCGACCCGGTGAGTCGCTCTCGCGAGCAACGATGATCGAGGCGGGCGTGCCTCTACCGGAGCTGCAGCACCGCATCGTGAGTGCGAGCGGGAAGGTGTACTACCTCGACTTCTACTGGCCGCAGCAGAACATCGGGGCCGACTTCGACGGGCGCATCAAGTATTTCGACCCGGCCTTCAGGGGTGGACGCTCTGTCGAACAGGTCGTCTACGACGAGAAGGTGCGAGAAGACGACGTGCGGCTCGATCTGCGCGGCTACGGGCGTTGGGACTGGACGGTTGCGGGTTCGCACAGGCTCTTGGTCGAGCGACTTCGGCGCATCGGTCTGCGGTGGTGAGAGGGGCTCTCTGTGGCGTGAGTCGTGAAAGGTTTCGCGACCTGTGCCACGAATGACACCGCTCGCGGAGAAAGGGCGGGGGAGGGACGGGGAGCTGGGAAGGCAGCGCGGCTAGCGGCGGCGGGAGACGAGCAGGCCGGCGATACCGAGCACGAGCCCGACGGCGATCGTCGTGAGCACGCGGGCGGGGTCGAACGGGGTGGGCGCGGCGAGCATCCCGAGCACGATCGCGAGGCCGATGAGCCAGCCGCCGAGGCCGATCGCGAACGCGAGCGCGTCGTTCGTGACCGCGGGCTCGGGCTGCGGCCGGCGCTCGTCGTGCGGAACGTAGAGCCTCATGCGGCTCAGTCTGGCAGGGTCGCGGCGCGCGGGCGAGTGCGGCCCGCGCGGCTCAGCTGGCGAGCGCCTCGAGTACGTAGTCGATGCAGCGGGTGAGCTGGCGCACGTCGTCGGGCTCGACGGCGACGAAGGTGGCGATGCGCAGCTGGTTGCGTCCGAGCTTGCGGTAGGGCTCGGTGTCGACGATGCCGTTGGCGCGCAGCACGGCCGCCACCCGGGCGGCG
This sequence comes from Microcella sp., assembly GCF_046296455.1. Lineage (GTDB taxonomy): Bacteria > Actinomycetota > Actinomycetes > Actinomycetales > Microbacteriaceae > Microcella. The sequence goes on along the minus strand of NZ_JBKBLF010000017.1, from coordinate 48,446 downwards.
TCGACCGAGTCGTCGAAATCGATCGTCACGACGACGGGCGAGCGGTGCGCGGGGTCGGCCACGAAGGGCGTCGCCAACTCGTGCGCCGTCGCCCAGTCGTAGAGATGCCCCGAGCTCTCGGCGGTGCGGGCGCCCGCCCAGGCGAGGCCGCCCGAGGCGTTCATCCACCGCAGCTGGCTGTCGAGCAGCACGAGGGTCGCGAGCGCGGGCGTGTTGAGCGTCTGGTCGAGGCGCGAGTTGTCGATCGCCGCGGTGAGCGAGAGGAACGGCGGGATGTAGCGGTCGGTCGCAGCGATCGAGTACGCGCGGTCGATCGCCGCGGGGCTCATGAGCGCGAACCACAGGCCGCCGTCGCCGGCGAAGTTCTTCTGCGGCGCGAAGTAGTAGACGTCGGTCTCGGCCACGTCGAAATCGATGCCGCCGGCGGCGCTCGTGGCGTCGACGACGGTGAGCGCATCCGGAGCGGTGCCGAACCGGTGCACGGGCGCACTGACGCCCGTCGAGGTCTCGTTGTGCGGGTAGGCGTACACGTCGACGCCGTCGACGACCTCGAGCGAGCCGCGCGTGCCGCCGGGCGTCTGCACGACGTGCGGCGCGTCGAGCCACGGCGCCGAGGCCGAGGCGACGAACTTCGACCCGAACTCGCCGAAGTCGAGGTGGGCGCTGCGGCGGGCGATGAGGCCGGCGGCCGCGACATCCCAAAACGCCGTCGAGCCGCCGTTGCCGAGCACGACCTCGTAGCCCTCGGGCAGCCGGAACAGGTCGGCCAGCCCGGCGCGCACGCTGCCGACGAGTTTCTTGACCGGCGCCTGGCGGTGCGAGGTGCCCAGGATGCTCGCGGCGGCCGCGAGATCGGCCAGCTGCTCGGCCCGCACCTTGCTGGGTCCGCACCCGAAGCGTCCGTCAGAGGGCAGCAGCTCGGCGGGAATCGTGATGTCGGCCATGCCTCAATCGTACTGAGCGCCTGCCCGGCCGATCGCCGGGCGCGGAGGCGTGCATCCCCGTCGATTAGGCTAGGCAAGCCTGAACGCCGCCCATCTACTCGAGCTCGAGAGGAGGAGCCGTGACCGACCTCGTCGACACGACCGAGATGTATCTGCGCACGATCCTCGACCTCGAGGAGGAGCAGATCGTGCCGCTGCGCGCGCGCATCAGCGAGCGCCTCGGACACTCGGGCCCGACGGTCTCGCAGACGATCTCGCGCATGGAGCGCGACGGCCTCGTGCGCGTCGAGGGCGACCGGCACCTCGAGCTGACGCCCGGCGGCCGCGAGAAGGCGGTGGCCGTGATGCGCAAGCACCGGCTGGCCGAGCGGCTGCTCGCCGACGTGATCGGGCTCGACTGGGCGTTCGTGCACGACGAGGCCTGCCGGTGGGAGCACGTGATGAGCGAGCAGGTCGAGCGCCGCATCATCGAGCTGCTCGGCGAGCCGACCGAGTCGCCGTACGGCAACCCGATCCCGGGGCTCGAGCACCTCGGCGGCTCGGCCGCCGACGCCTTCCTCGACGGGGTCATCTCGCTCGCCCACGCCGCTGCGGCGGGCGCGCGCAGCGGCACGATCCGCAGGCTCGCCGAGCCCGTGCAGGTCGATCCCGACCTGCTGCACCAGTTGCGCGAGGCGGGTGTGGTTCCGGGGGCCGAGGCGCGCATCCGCCCCGAACCGAATGGCTACGTGAGCGTCGAGGTCGTGGGTCAGGCCGAGGGGATCGACCTGCCCGCCGAGATCGCTCAGCACATCTACGTTGCTGAGTGAGCGCTGACCACTAGATGTGGTTCTGCGCGTCGTTTTGTCACCGTTCGGTAACGTCGCGTACACTCAAGCAGTTGCTCGGCCACACCCAACCGGTCGGCGACTCTGACGCAGGACGCTTCGCACGCCCGTCTCCTGCATCGGACCGTGGATAACACGAAAGCGGACGGGCCACGCGATGTGAGTGGCGAAGCGCAGGAGGTTTCTCTCTTGGATCACAGCACCACGTCGTTGAAGCGCACGTTCCTCAACATCGGCGCCATGACCGCGGCAACCGCGATCGTCGCCACCCTCGCTCTTCCGGGCACCGCGATCGCCCCGCCGGCCAACGCCGAGTCGAACGCCAGCGCTGAGGCTGTCGCCCAGCTGCAGGCGACGGCGTCGCAAGAGATCGAGCTGACGGCCGAAGAGGCCGTCGTCGTCGATGCGACCCGCGCCGAGTTCGGTGCCACCGACCCCGCGGCCCTGCGCCGCGCGCAGCTCGCCGCCGAGCGCGCCGCCGCCGCCGCTGCCTGGCGCGGCCCGACGGTCGGCGACTTCCTCGCCAACCCGCCGTACCCCGACTTCAGCCTCGATCGCGTGGTGCAGGTGGCGCTGCAGTACCAGGGCGTTCCGTACCGCTACGGCGGGTCGACGCCGGCCGGCTTCGACTGCTCGGGCTTCGTGCAGTACGTCTACGCGCAGTTCGGCGTCTCGCTGCCGCACTCGGTGAGCGGGCAGGATGCCGCGGGCACGCGCATCTCGCGCGCCGACGCCCGCCCGGGCGACATCGTGATCATGGCGGGCCACAACGGCATCTACCTCGGCAACGGCACCTTTATCGACTCCCCGCGCGCCGGTGGCGTCGTGAGCGTTCGCCCGATCTGGACCGACAACTACTGGATCGTGCGCGTCGGCATCTGATCTTCACCGGTTTGTCACCTCTTCTGGGTTAGCCTTGCCTCGTGGTGCCGCACGGGCACCCGAGGAGAGGCCATGAGTGATCGACGCGACATCCAAACCGTGGATGCGCGCGCCGTCTTTCGCATAGCCGCCCGCGCCCGCTGGATCGCGCCCTGTCGCGGTCTGGCCGAGCTGAGCACTGTCGTCTAGACGACAGTGCTTTTTTTGTGCCCGCGAGGGCAGGAGCGCGGCCTCGAGCCGTGAGTCGCCACGACCCGAAGTGAACGCCCGCAGGCCATGCGGGCCCGTTCGACAGGAGCCGTGAATGCGCACTCTCGTTCTCAACGCGGGCTACGAGCCCCTCGCCGTCGTGTCGTTTCGCCGAGCCCTGGTGCTCGTGATGAACGAGAAGGCGACGGTGCTCGCCTCCGATGGTGAGCATCCGGTGTTCGGCATCGACGGCCGCTGGGATCGCCCGAGCGTCATCGTGCTGCGCCGCTATGTGCGCGTGCCGCACTCGCGTCAGGTGCCGCTGACGCGCCGCGGGGTGCTGCGGCGCGACGGCAACCGCTGCGCCTACTGCGGCGGTAATGCCACGACGATCGACCACGTCATGCCGCGATCGCGCGGCGGTGCCGACTCGTGGGAGAACCTCGTGGCGTGCTGCCTCAAGTGCAACAACATCAAGGGCGATCGCACGCCGGCCGAGATGCGCTGGCAGCTGCGCGTCGTGCCGAAGGCGCCCCACGGCACCGCCTGGCTGGTGCGCGGCATCGAGCGGCCGCAGCCCGACTGGAACGAGTACCTGGCGCCGCTCGCCGCGTAGGCGGTGGATGCTCGGGGGCGCGTTCTTCTGCGCCCCGGCCGTGATCGCGCGATCGGCGTGTGTGAAACCGGATTGACGTCAAACGGGTTTCACACAACCGCAGCCAGCATGCCCCGCAGGGCGTCGACCTGGCGCTGCACGAAGTCGCGCGAGACCGCGGCCGCCGGCTCGCTCGCGTCGAAGCCGTGGTACGCGCCCGCGATGACGTGCAGTTCGGTCGGCACACCGGCCGCCGTGAGCCGGCGCGCGTATTCCACATCTTCGGAGTGAAAGAGGTCGAGCGTGCCGACGCCGATCCACGTCGGCGGCAGGCCGCTGAGGTCGGTGCGGCGTGCGGGCACTGCGCGCTCGAGCTCGGCTGCGTCGAGGGGCGTCGCGGCGGGGCCGGCCGTGCCCGCGCCGAGGTACATGCCCCAGCCCAGGCGGTTGCTGGGGCCGTTCCAGAGGCGCAGCATGCGCGGGTGGGCGGCCGCGGGGGAGTCGGTGCGGTCATCCAGCATCGGATACGCCAGCACCTGCCCGGCCAGCGCGATCTCGCCGCGGTCGCGGGCCATGAGGGCGAGGGATGCGGCGAGCCCGCCTCCGGCGCTCTCGCCGATCACGGCGATGCGTGTCGGGTCGACATCGGGCTGCGCGGCCAACCACTGCAGGGCGGCGTAGGCGTCGTCGAGCGGAGTCGGGTAGGGGTGCTCGGGCGGCATGCGGTAGTCGACGCTGATGGCCACCGCTCCGAGCTCGTCGGCGAGGCGCCGGCAGAGTGGGTCGCCCTGGGTGGCTGAGCCGATGATGAGGCCTCCGCCGTGCAGGTGCAGGACGGCCGGGTGGCGTGCGCCCGCATCCATCACGGCGGGGCGGTGCACGCGCACCGTGACCCCGTCGCCCAGGTCGACCAGGTCGCCGCCCTTCGGCGGGCGGCCGCGTCCGATGCGGGTCAGCGCCCGCAGCAGCGCGCGGTTTCCCCGCGTGGCCGAGGTGCGCGGCATGAATCGCGCGCGGGTGAGGTCAGGGTGGAAGGCGGGGGAGTCGTCGGTGACCATGCTCTGAATCTAGTTCGCGGCGGGGCTACTCTGGCGGCATGCCGGTGAGCCGTTTCGAAGCCCCGTTGACGGGCGGGCATCCGAACTCGCTCGGCAACACGGTGAGCGTCGTCGACGAGGTGCTGGCCGACCGGGCGCTGCTGCCCGAGCTCGTGGCGTGCTATCGCAGCGATGATGCCGTGGTGCGGCTACGCGTGTCGAGCGCGGTCAAGCGCGTGGCGCAGCAGCGGCCCGAGTGGGTGGCCGCGCACCTCGACGACCTGCTCGGCTGGGTCGCCCAGATCGACCAGGCCTCGACCAAGTGGACGCTCTCGATTCTCTTCGTGCTGCTCGACGCGCACATGACCTCGCCGCAGCGCGACGCGGCGATCGCGTTGATGCAGGCGAACCTGCACTACGACGACTGGATCGTGCAGAACACCACCGCCGACTCGATCGCCCGCTTCGCCCGGCAGCGCCCCGAGCTGGCCGCGTGGCTCGTGCCGGAGCTGCGCACGCTGACCACGAGCCGTCACAAGTCGGTGCGCGGTCGCGCGGCGAAGTTGCTCGCGTCGCTGGGCGCCCCCTAGCCACAACCCGGCGAATACACTGGATGCACCGCCTCTGTAGCTCAATGGAAGAGCAGTTCCGTCCTAAGGAAAGGGTTGGGGGTTCGAGTCCCTCCAGGGGCACCGTGATCTGCGATGCGTCTCGAGAAGGGGTTGGCCCGTGGACATCCAGTTCGACCCTGAAGCCGATGCGGCGTACATCTCCCTGCGCGGGAATGAGAGCACGTATTCCCACATGGTTGCCCTTGATCCGGAGTCCGCGGGCGGGATGTTCAACTTTGACTTCGATACCGACGGGCTTCTGATGGGCGTCGAGATACTCGGCGCGCGACTCTTACTGCATCCAGATGTGCTGAGCGCCAGCGGAGGCTCTGCAGTTTCGTCAGGCCTTTAGCCATCCGAGTTCGCGTTGGTTGAAAGAGGAGACGTTGGTTAGGTCGCGCCTCGGCACGGGGTTGGGCGCTAAGTCAGCTTCGGCGGCCTAGCGAGCTTCGGCGGCCGTTTTCGCGGCTCGGGCTTCGGGAGTCGCGCCGCCGAGTTGAGATAGAGGAATGCGACGATCAACAACGACGATCCGGTGATGATCATCTCGCTGAGTGTCAGGCGCTCAACAGTGCCAACGGCTGATTCCAGTCCTAGCGCCGCACCGACGAAGGTGAAGAGGTAGGTCAAAACAACGAGCAGCGATAAGGACCCGATCACTCGGCTGAGCGTGCGCCGAGCAGTCATTTGCCACCACGGTCGGGCCGGCTCGTCGGGCTCATCGATGCCTCGAAAGATGCGCGCCCCGTAAAGGATGCCCGCCAGGCTCAAGACGGTAGTCCCGAGGCTCACGGCGATCTCGGGTGTACCGAGAGCGTCCAGGGGAATCCAGATCAGCCCCGTTGCCCACACGCCGACGACGTAGAGCAGCTTGATGTACCACCGACGAATACGAAAGCTCAGCAACCTCTGCACGTCAGTGACCTCGATTCGTGAGCACGTGTCGAACCTATACGTGATGCCACACTGATCCACGTGACGAATCGCGACGAGCGCACCACGACCCTGCGGTGGATCCGCGCCTGGCTGATCTTCTTCATCGTGGCGCTCGTGGTCAGCGGCGTCACGGCGTTTCCGCTTGAGACCGAGTTGCGCTGGGGCTCCGATCTGCTGCGGGCCACGCCCATCCCACAGCTCGCCCCCGAGTTCATGGCGTGGATCGACCGCATCCGCGACGCCCTCATCGCCACCAACGACGACTACCCGTTTCTTGCCTACGGCACCGACTGGCTCGCCTTCGCGCACCTGGTCATCGCGATCGCGTTCATCGGGCCGCTGCGCGACCCCGTGCGCAACATCTGGATCATCCAGTGGGGCATGATCTGCTGCGTCGCCGTCATCCCGTTGGCCCTGATCGCGGGCACCGTGCGCGGCATTCCGTTCGGGTGGATGCTCATCGACATGTCGTTCGGAATCATCGGCATCATCCCGCTCCTCATCGTGCACCGGCTCATCCGCACGCTCGAGCGCCTCGACGCCACCGCCGCGGCCCATTCATGAACGGGTTCGTTCCGCCTTGTAGTCGAACGAGTCGTCCCACTCGAGGGTGCCGACCAGGTCGAGCAGGCCGAGCTGCTCGCGGCGGGCGATGAACTCACGCAGGGCGAGCGTGACGGCAGCCTTCTTGGTGGCTTGACCACTGATTGCGAAAGCGCGGTCGAGAAGTCGAGCATCCACCTCAACGCGTGTGTTCACGACTGCCTTCTTTCTGGACGTGCGGAAAAGGGTAAACGGTCGGCTCAGCCGTCGAGGGCGGCGTCGATCTCGGCGCAGCGAGTGCGGATGAGTGCGTCGAAGGCCTCGCGCGGCAACGGGCGAGCATCCGTGAACGCGACCGCTCCCTTCGAGCGCTTCAGGTCGCCCAGCAGCGGCGCGACCGCCGCGACAACCGCGCCGCTGAACGGGTAGACCGAGTAGCCGGTGGCCGTCTGCGCGACCGCCACGAGGGGCTTGCCGCGGTACAGCAGGGCGGGCATGCCGTACGAGACGCCGTTGATGGATGCGGGCTCGAGCTCGCGGGCGCGCGACATCCAGGCAGCGACAGTGGCGGGGCCCGGCTCGGTCATGGGTGGCACCTGCCTTCCTCACCGTGAGCGTAGCCCCGAGTGCGGCATGGGCGAGACATATGTTCTTCATAGGATGCGTAGTGGATTGACATAGCCGAGCGCCGAAGAGTGGCGGTCATGACATCACACCTCCCCGGCCGCCGCCGCCTCGCCCTGTTGACCACCGCCGCTGTCGCCGCGCTCTCGCTCACGCTCGCCGGGTGCAGTGCCCCCGTGAGCGCGAGCACCTCGCCCACCACGACGACGAGCGCCACCGCATCCGGAACCGCGTACGACACCGTCGATGCAGTCGCGACCTCGACGACCGCCGAGACGATCGCCGCCACGGCCGACGCCGCGAACGCGTTTCTGGCGACCCTGAGCGACGAGCAGCGGGCGAGCGTCGTCTACGCCTTCGACGACCCGACGAAGACCACCTCGTGGACGAACTTTCCGATCACGTTCGTGCAGCGAGCGGGGCTCAACCTGGCCGACCTGACCGACGAGCAGCAGGCGGCGGCCCTCACCGTGATGCAGGCGCTGCTGAGCGACGAGGCCTACACGACCATCGCCACCATCATGAACGGCGACGTCTACCTGGTCGAAAACAGCACCACCACCGAAGCGTCGCTCGGGCAGTACTACATCGCATTCTTCGGCGACCCGTCAGACACCGAGAACTGGGCCGTGCAGTTCGGTGGCCACCACCTGGGCATCAACGCGACGCTCACCGCGGCCGACCCCGCGATCACCTTCGCGCCGACGCACCTGGGAGTGCAGCCGCTCGCCTACCCGATCGCCGACGGTGAGACGGTCGGGGCGTTTGACGGCATCTACAGCGACGCCTTCGCATTCTTTACGAGCCTCACCGCCGACCAGCAGTCGACGCTGCTCGCGGGCGACGTCACGATGTGCGCCCCGGGCGACACGTGCGACTTTCCCGTCGGGGCCGGCCTGCTCGGGGCCGACCTCACCGACGAGCAGCGCGCCCTGCTGCTCGGCCTCATCGCCAACTGGGCGGGCATGGCCGACGAGCAGTCGACCGCAGCAACCCGCGCCGCCATCGAAGCAACGCTCGACAGCACCGTGATCGCCTGGACGGGCGCCACCGAGTACGACACCACGACCGGCAGCGGCATCTCGTTCTCGATTTCGGGCCCGAACGTCTACATCGGCTTCCAGGCGCAAGAGAGCTCGATCGACGCCGACGTCGCCGGCTTGAACACCGCCGGCTGGGGCCACGTGCACACTATCTACCGCGACCCGAGCAACGACTACGCCAACAGTGTCGAGCAGCAGGCGGGCGCGGGCATCGGCGCTGGCGGAGGCCAGCGCGGCTGAGCGCCTGACCTGACCTCTGGCCACGGTGCCGAATGCTGCTGTGCCCCACTCGAGAGCATGACGTCGAGCGAGGGGCACGGTGGCATTCGGCACCATTCGTGCGTGGTGCCGGCGGCACGTCGCCATACGCTGAGCCCATGACCCCGCGTGCGCAGCCCTCTGTCGCCGACCTCGTCAGCGCGCTCGACGACGTCACGCGCGAGCAGGTGCATCTGCTGCGCGACATCATCGGCTCGCTCGACGCCGAGCTGACCGAGCACATCAAGTGGAACGCCCCGAGCTACGTGCTCGACGGCGAAGACCGCATCACCATGAACCTGCGCAACAAAGAGGGCCTCGTGAAGCTCGTGCTGCACATGGGCGCCACACGGCCGGAGGACAAGAAGGGCGCCCCCGTGCTCGCCGCCGACGAGGGGCTCGTCGACTGGGCCTCCGACATCCGCGGGCTCATCGCCGTTGCCGACGCTGACGACATCCGGGCGAAAGAACCGGCGCTGCGGCGGGCGCTGACCGGCTGGCTCGCGATCGACCACCGAGCCCCCGCCGCGTAAGGGCGAGACCACACCCACGATGACGTCGATCGCAGAGCGCTACGGCCCGGTCATCCTGATCACGCTGCTTCTGGGGGTGCCGCTCGGCGCGCTCGCCGTCGCCTTGCTTGTGCGGGCCCGCGTGCGCTCGGGCTGGTCGCGATCGTGGGCGTGGCGCGCGAGCATCAGCGAGGTCGGGATGCTCGTGGGCACGGCCCCGTGGCTGTGGATGATCCTCACCCCAACCGGTGGGGCCGGCGGGCTGCAGCTTGTGCCGCTGCGCGACCTGCTCGACGTGCTGCGCGGCGGCGACACGATCGTGCAGCTCGTCGGCAACCTGCTCGCCTTTGCCGCGGTGGGGTTCTTTCTGCCCATGCGCCTGCGGCTCTCGCGCGCCCGATGGGTGCCGGCGGTCGTCGCGCTCGTCGCCGCCGGGCTCTCGGTCGTGGTCGAGACCCTGCATTACGTGCTGCAGCTCGGCCGGGTCTCGTCGATCGACGACGTGCTCATCAACGCGCTCGGCGCGGCGCTCGCATCGCTGCTCTCGATCCGTTGGTGGCGCTCACGTCAGGGCTAGCGCCCGCCGCCCCCACCGCCTCCGCCGCCACCACCCGAGAAGCCGCCGCCGAACGAGCCGCCCGAGAAGCTGCCGCCGCCGCTGCCCGACCACGACGAGCTCGAGACGGGGGCGGTGGTCGTCGCCGTCACGCCGCGCACCGCAGTGCTGAACAGGGATGCCTCGAACCCGGTGCGGCCCACGAACCAGTCGGGGGCCTCATCGAGGGTGGCGACGCGCACCTCGAGCTCGCGCATCCACTGGTCTTCGACGCCCCAGACGACCGCCCAGGGCAGCAGCTTCTCGTAGAGCTTCACGAGCTGCAGATTGTCGCCGACGTCGATGCGTTCGGCGCCCTGCGGGCTCTGCAGCACGCGCAGTCGCTCTTCTTCGGCCACCGTGAGGTAGAGCTTGAGGCCCTCGAGGTGGTCTTTGGCCGCGCGACCCTTCTCGGTGAGCTGCAGCGGGCGGATCGCGAGGCCGAAGGCCGCGAAGCCCGCGAGGAACGCGACAAGCAGCGACACGAAGGCGAGCGGACTGACGTTCAGGAACAGCCCCGTCGACACGACGATCGCGCCGAACGCGAGAGCCTGCAGCAGCCATTGCGCGGCGAGCATGAGCCAGCCGAAGCCGCGGCCGGGGGGCTTTCGCCGAAGATCCTGCTGCTCGAGCGACGACAGCGCGGCCGTCGACAGCGCGTCGAGCTTCACCGCAAGCGCCGAGTCGTACTCGCCGTAGGGCGTCAGCGCGCCGGCGACCCGGTCGGGGCCGAAGATCGCGTCGAGCAGGGCCAGGTCGAGCGCGTCGGCCCGATCGTCGCCGAGGTACTGCAGCGTGTAGGGCGCCCCGCCCTCATCAACCGCATAGGCCAGGATGCGCAGATTCTTGCGCACGGCCAAGCGCACGACAGCGGCGGGAATGCCGCTGGCCGGCCGGTTGAGCAGATGCGCCGATTGCACGATGTCGATGCCCTCGGGCTCGGAGTACTGGGCGATGATCCCCCGACTCTTCGCCCCCGTGCCCGCGCGCACGCGCGAGACGATCGCGGCGGCGAGTGCGCCCAGGCTGGCGAGGCCGACGCCGCCGGAGAGCACGTGCATCCAGAACGGCACCTCTTGCGGCACGGGCGGCGGCGTCGGCTCGGGGGTGAGGAACGTGCCGGGTTCGAATCCGATGGCGACGGTGACCGTCTCGCCGGGGCCGAGGTCGGTCGCGCTCGCGGTGAACACGCCGCCCGCATCCTGAATCGTGCACTGCTCGTTCTCGCCGAAGCCGCCGACGTAGCATGCGGCGTTGCCGGTGAGTGCCTCGGCGACGTCGGGGGCGAGCGTGACCGTCGCGCTCACGCGGCCGAACGGCTGCTGCCAGCCGGTTCCGTTGACGTCCCAGTAGAACTCGTCAAAGGCGGTGTCGTCGAACGAGCGCACGACGTTCTGCTGCGTGTACGAGATGACGTAGGTCTGCACGCCGCGCACGAAGTCGTCGGTGCCGAGCGCGAGCTCGACGAACTTGCCGGAGTACGCCGACTCGTAGGGCACCGGCTCCCCGTTCTCGTCGACCACGCTGATGACCTGCGTGTTCAGGGGCACGCCGTCGTAGTCGTCGGGGATCGCGCGAATGATGCCGCGGTTCTGGTCGAAGTCGGGAAACCGCGCGACGATCGTCTCGATGACCTGCAAGGTCGCGGTGCCGTCGGCCTCGCGGCTGAGCGTGTAGTCGGCGTCGAACGAGTCGAAGGTGAAGTCGCTCGTGTCGGCCAGGGCTGCGCTCGGGGCGAGACCGGCGGTGAACGCCGCGGCGAGGGTGAGGGCGAGAGCGAGCCGAGCGGGTGGGCGCATGCGGCCAACCCTAGCGACGCGAGCGGGGCGTGCTAGCGCAGGCGCCAGGGCAGCACGACGTGCAGCAGGGGCAGTGCCGAGGCGCCGAGCAGCACCCAGCTGAGCACCTCGTCGCTCTCGCGCAGCAGCACGCCGCCGATCAGCAGCGCCGCGAAGAGGATCGCCGAGGTCGCGCGTCGCACGCTGCCATCGAGCACGCGCAGTCGCTGCTCGACTTCGGGGCTGCGGGTGGCGAGCTCGCCGCGATCGAGACGCGTGGCGAGAGCATCCACCCGTTGGGGCAGGCGCGCGAGCGCCGAGAGGATCGCGACGCCCTCGCGACCGACCGAGCGCAGGGTCGAAGCGCCGCCGCCGTTGAGCAGGGTGCGGGCGAAGGGGTCGACGGCATCCCACATGTTGAAGTCGCGGTTGAGGGCGCTCGTGACGCCCGAGATGAGCGAGATGGTGCGCACGAGCAGCAGGTAGTTCTCGGGCAGCTGGAACGGCAGCGTGCGCACGAGCTCGCTGAACTGCAGGGCGAACTGCTCGAGCTCGCGCGGGTCGATGCGCGTGAGTTCGGCCACGCCCATGCCGCCGAAGCGGTCGAAGAGGGCGGTGATAGCGCGCTCGAGCTCGACCGTGTCGGCGCTCGGCAGCAGCACGCCGAGACGCTGGGTCGCGACGACCCAGCCGCGGGCGTCGCGCGCGGCCACCGCGAAGATGAACTGCTGCAGGCCCGTGCGCAGCTCGTCGGTGATCTCGCCCATCATGCCGAAGTCGATGTAGGTGAGGGTGAAGCCGTGCTCGGCGCTCGGGGTGACGAAGATGTTGCCGGGGTGCGGGTCGGCGTGAAAGAAGCCCGCGACGAAGATCTGCTCGAAGGTGGCGCGGGCGAGCTCGGCGGCAACCGCGTTCGGGTCGATGCCCGCGGCCGTGAGGCCCGCGATGTCGGTGATCTTGATGGCCGTCACATCGCTGAGCGTGAGCACGCGGCGCGCGCTGCGCTCCCACACCACGACGGGCGTGCCGACGCGCGGGTCGTCGGCGAAGTCGCCCGCGAAGCGCTCGACGTTGATCGCCTCGTGCCCGTAGTCGATTTCTTCGAGGCTCGTGGTGGCGAACTCTTCGACGAGTGCGGGGGCGTCGGCCCGGCGGTTCACGAGCTTCACGCGCGAGAGCCAGCGCCCGACGCGGCGCAGAGCGGCGAGGTCGACCTCGACGATCTGCTCGATGCCCGGGCGCAGCACTTTGACGACGACGTGCTCGAAGCCCTCGTCGGCGGCGATGCCGGGCGAGAGCCGCGCGCGGTGGGCCTGACCGAGCGAGGCGGCGGCGATGGGCTCGGTCTCGATGCTCGCGAAGGCCCGATCGAGCGGCATGCCCAGCTCGCGCTCGATCTGCTCGACGATGCGCGCGAACGCCTCGGGCGCGACCTCGTCTTGCAGGCCTTCGAGCTCGCGCGTGATCTCGGGCGGCAAGATGTCAAGGCGTGACGAGAGAAACTGCCCAACCTTGATCATGAGCCCGCCGAGGTCGGCGGCGAGGTCGTGGAACCGCCGCGCGAGCTTCTGCAGGCGACGGATGCGCCCCCTGGCCGCGACGCGCGCGAGCCCGAACCGCGGCAGCACGAGCTCGAACCACCACGCCTGGGCGAGCGCGCGCGCCGCGAAGCGCATGATGCGGCGATAGCGGGCCTTCAGGGCCGGATCGGTCGTCGGAGCGCGGTTCGCGCCCTCGGTCGGCACGATCTAGTCTTCGGCGAGGATCGCGTACAGCGCCTTGCGCGTCTGGTCGAGCAGGGCGGCGGCGCGCTCTTGCTGCTCGCGCGTGCCGCTCTGCGCCACCTGCGCGGCGGCCTGGGCGAGCTTGGCGCCCGCGCGGGGAACCGCGGTGGTGCGCTCGTTCCAGTGGTCGTTCCAGCGCCCGCTCATGCGGTCGGTGAACTCGCTCATGCCCCAGTCGGGGCGCGTCCAGCCCTCGCGCTCGGTGTCGTGCGACTCGGTGCTCGCCGCCGCGGCGGCCTCGCGGCCCGCGTCGGTGAGCGCGTAGACCGTGCGCTCGCCGTCGTTCTGGGTGCTGAGCAGGCCCTCGTCGGCGAGCTGCTGCAGCATCGGGTACACCTGGCTCGCGGTGGGCATCCACGTGCCGCCGCTCGCGGCGCCGATGGCCTGCATGATCTGGTGGCCATTCTTCGCCTCGTGGGCGAGCGCGGTGAGGATCGCCGTGCGCAGGTCCCCGTGCGCGGCGCCCTTCGGGCTGCCGCCGCGCGGCGTGAAGGCGTCGCGGAGGTTCTCGACGGCCTCGCGGAGGTCGAAGCCGGAGGATGAGGACGAGCTGCGCATAGCGGTTCCCTTCACGCGATGGCGGGGGAGCGTCGAACGGCGTCCCTCACGCGCTCTCACAGTACGCACGTCACCTGGATGCGCGCCGACGGCTGCATCGGTGCGCGCTGACCGCCCGCTGTGCCGGGGCGGCGCTGAGACTCTGAGCAGTCTCGCCTCAGTCGTGACGTTGTGTCATGATGCAGGAAAGACCGCTGACCGTGAGTCCGCTGCGGTGCGTACTGACGTCGGCGACGGTGTGGGTGTCACTCACGGCTCACACGAGAAAGAGGAGCCCTCGCACCGTGACTCGCGCTGATGTCGACAGCCACGTCGCCAACACGACCTCGAGCTGGGGTCGGATTCTCGCAAGTGTCGCGGCGCTCGCGATCGTGCTGACTCCCGTGTTGGGCGCACCCGTTCCACGAGCGTCTGCGTCTCAAACCTCGGTCTCCACGTTCTCCGAGCTCTCGGCCGCCGTCGCGACGAGCGGAACCGTTGTGGTTTCGCAGAACATCACCGGAGGCTTTCTGCGCCTCGGAGTGAACGCAGCCGTTGTTCTCGATCTGGCAGGACATGACGTCGTCGTCAGCTCTCAACAGTCGTCGCGGCCCGCAATCAGGGTCGTCTCGGGCATGACCTTCACCGTTCGAGATTCAGTGGGAGGAGGCAGCCTCACCGCTGACGCGAAGTTCGTGACCGCCGCCACGGGTGCCGGGATCGGGTCGGAGTTCGGCAGTTCGGCGGGCTCCATCATCATTGAGAGCGGTCACGTGATCGCTCGGGGTGGCGAATACGCAGCAGGAATCGGAGGTGGTGGATACGGCGGCGCCGGGTCCATCACGATTCTGGGTGGCTCTGTGATGGCCACCGGCGGCGGCGCGGGCGCGGGTATCGGCGGCGGTCGCGTCTCTGGCCCCGGTTCGATCGTCATCACGGGGGGATCCGTTGAGGCCGTCGGTGGCATCTTCGGTGCAGGCATCGGCGGCGGCGAAGGCAATAACGGAGACATCAGCGTGCGACTCGCTGGGGGTGACGTCATCGCCCGCGGCGGAGTGAGCGGAGCCGGAATCGGTGGCGGCAACGAGGGGCCCGGTCTGCCCGTCACCATTGAGGGCGGAACCGTCACTGCGACAGAAGGGCCCCGAACGTCGACGGCGTGGGCCCGCGCAATCGGTGCGGGTCAGTGGGGAAGCGGCCAGGGCACACTCGACATCCACGGCACGCGCATCGAGGGAAGCTCCTCACGACCAACCCAAGGGCCAGTGCCGATCAACACGGTGGTTCCGGCGGGCGTCTGGTACGAGCTCGTCAATGCGCCTTTCGGGGAGGACCTGTCGACCGAGATCCGATTCCTCTACACGGTGCTCTTTGACTCTCTGGGCGGCACAGCAGTCGCCCATCAGATCGTTCCTCGAGGGTCGAATCCGACAGAGCCGCAAGCGCCCAATCGCGAGGGATCGGTCTTCGTGCGGTGGGTGACGGTCTCTGGCGACCCGTATGACTTCTCATCGGCGATCACCGGTCCAACGACGGTGGTTGCGGACTGGGAGGCGCAGATCTCGGGAACGCCACCGACGATCATCGCCCCGAACGGCATGGTTGTCGGTGCGACTGTCGAGGTCGACGGGGGAAGCTGGAGCCCTGCCCCGGCGTCGTTGGCGTATCGCTGGCTACGTGACGGCGAGGTCATCGACGGTGCTACCGGGTCGACGTATGAGATCACCAATCTCGATGCGGGCAGTCGGCTGGCAGTGGAGGAGAGTGCGACCCGGAGCGGGCACGCGCCGGCGACATCCACGAGCGCGCAATCGGCAATCGTCACTGGCGGCGTGTTCGAGACCCAGCCGCCCCGCGTGACGGGACCGTGGTTCGTTGGGCGAGACCTCTCGGTCGAGATCTTGCCGTGGGCACCCGCCGCCTCATCGACGACGTTCCAGTGGTTGCGCAACGGCGTTCCGATCACGGGGGCCAGGAGCGCTCAGTACCGACTCGTCGACGCCGATCTGGGGGCAGCTATTGCCGTCACGGTGACGGGCGAGCGGCCCGGCGTCGCGGGACCGATCAGTCTGACGAGTGAGGCCACCTTGCCGATTCGCCCTCGCCTGACGAGCCCGCCCACCTTGCGCGGAACGGTACCGAGCCGGCCCGAGGCCTCATCCGGCTTCCGTCTACACCGCGTACCGGATCCGATCGCGTCTGACGGCGCACCGGGTTCTCTGCAACGGCACGACGCGTCGTACCTGAAGGCGTTCGCGGGCCGCTAACCCTCTCGCCGACCGCTACGAGCTCGCGCCGGCCTTCGGGTCGGCGAGTTTGCCGCGCAGCAGCAGCATCGGCAGTAGCCACCCGCCGAGCGCCGTGATGAGCCACACGAGGAGGCTCGCGAGCACCCAGGTGTCGATTCCGCTCAACGTGATGCCGCCGGGGAAGAGGCTCGCGAGCAGCAGCGCGACGAAGGTCGAGACGAGCCCGATGCCGCCGAGCACGGCGGGCGCGTACTTGCGCGCCATGTTCACGATGAAGGGGGTCAGGATGCTCTGCGCGAGCGCGAACACCGCGACAGCCACGAGAAAGCCCGAGAGCGAGAGCCCGAATCCGGGCAGGATCCACGAGGTGACGAGCAGCGCGAGTGCGGCGGTGCCGACGTAGATCGCGAGGCGGATGAGGAACCGGAGCATGTCGGGCACCTTTCGACAGAGAGGGGAGGTTCGATCACGCTATACCCGCGCGACTCGCGCGCGTGCTACCGTTCGGCCAGTTGCCCCAGACCTTGGCAGCGGCTCATCTGCCCGCCGACCGCTGAGGACACTCCGTGACCACCACCGCTCCTGCCAACACCGACTCCCGCCTCGCAACGCAGCTCGACATCGTGCGTTCCGACCTGGCCCGCCGCGTGCTCGCCGTGCTGCGGCTCGCCACCGGCTTCATCTTTCTCTGGGCCTTTCTCGACAAAACCTTCGGGCTCGGCTACTCCACGCTCACCGAGCGGGCCTGGGTGACCGGCGGCACGCCGAGCCAGGGCTTCTTGCTGGGCGACGCCGTCGTCGGGCCGCTCAAGCCGTTCTTCGCGGCGATCGCGAGCCCCGCATCCGATGTGCTGTTCATGCTCGCGATGCTCGGCATCGGCCTCGCGGTCATGCTCGGCATTGGGCTGCGCGTGAGCGCCGTGATCGGGTCGTTCGTCTTGCTCGCCATGTACCTGGCCGAGTGGCCGATCGGCATGGATGCGGGCTCGACCAACCCGATCGTCAACTACCACGTCATCTACGCGCTGTCGCTCACCGTCATCGCCGTCACGCACGCGGGCGACACGGGGGGAGCGGGCCTGCCGTGGAAGCGACTCGCGCTCGTGCGGCAGGCCCGCTGGCTGATCTAGAGCATCTAGCCGCCGAAGGCCTCAACAAACAGGGCGCGCAGCTCGGGGGTGTCGGGGCCGCTGAGTCCGCATGCACTGATGGTGCCGTCGGTCGCCGTGACGAGGTAGCTGTCGCCGGCAGCAAAGGGCTCGAGTGAGAAGTCGGTGCTCGTTGTCAGCTCGTCGACCTGCGGCACCGTGATTCGGTCAGCGACGTCGCCCGCGAAACGCTCGGTCACCTCGAAGGTCACGATGTCGCCTTCGACGGTCAGTACCCGCGCGGCGAAGGCTTGCTCTTGAGCGAGCAGCCCGGCGGCGTCCACGGTCAGGCAGCTGCCGCTGGCGAGCCCGCCGCCCTCAGGCAGAGCGAGCGGCTCGACGGTCGGCGTGCCGCCGATCGCGAGTGGAACGGCGATCGCGGCGCCGATGGCGAGCGCCGCGGCGACTCCCGCGATCGGAATCCAGGTGCGGCGAGCGCTGCGCGCGGGCACCGCGGGGGTAGTGGTGTCGGTCATGATCTGCTCCATCCTGTGGTCGAGCCACGTCGGGGGGAGGGGAGCCAGGTCGCGCGCCGGGTCGGCGCCGCGCAACTGCTCGCGCAGCGAGCGGTCATCGTCGTGCATCGGTGCTCCCTTCCTCTGCCTCGACATGTCCGGCAGGGGCCGTCGATTTCAGAACCTCATCGCGCAAACGCGTCTTGGCCCGGTGCAGCCTGATCGCTGCGGCGTTCGCACTGATGCCGAGCACGGTCGCCAACTGCGGGCTCTCGAGGTCGTCCCAGGCCCACAGGCGCAGCAGCTCGGCGTCGTCGCGGCGCAACCGAGTGAGGGCATCCCGCACCGCGATCGAATCGAGACCGTCGGTCTCATACGCGACCACCGTCGCCGGCGGGTCGAGCGCGATGATCTTGCCCACCAGCCGGGTGCGGCGCCGCTCGGCCCGCTGCGCGTTGGCGAGCAGGTTGCGGGCGACGACGATCGCCCACGGGATGCTCTGCTCTGGCTCGACCAGAACCTCGTCGAGCTTGCGCCAGCAGACGAGCAGCGTCTCGTTGAGCACCTCGTCGGCGGTCGCCGCGTCGGTGCGCCGGGCGAGGTAGCGCCGCACGGGCTCGACGACCAGCTCGGTCAGCGCGCGGAAGCGCTGCTCGCGCTCGGCATCGGTCACGGCTCTCACACTGCACCATGTCCGGCAGCGGCGGGCAGATTTCCGTTCTGCGCCGTCAGCGGTCGGCGAGCACGATGAGGTGATCGCCCGGGCGCAGGTCGACCGACGCGGAGGTGGCAGGGTTGAGCACGACGCCGAAGTGCGGGCTCTCGTGGCGGTGTGCGGTCGAGCGGAAGCCCATGAACGTCTCGCCGCGTCGGGATGCTGCTTCGATGAGGGTCGCGACCGTGATCGGAGAGCCGAGCCGCACATACCGTTCGACGGGCCGCAGGTACGTCTCGCTGCCGCGATGCGCGAACAGCTGATCGAACACGTCGACCAGTCGCGGGGTCTGCGACACCTGGGCGAGCAGTCGGCTCGCCATGAGGTCGCTCACGATCACGTCGTCGGCCGTGTTGAGGTTCGCGATCTCGGCGTTCCGGTCGTCGAGCATCTCGGTGACGACCTTCACGCGAGTGTCGGCCCCGCGCAGCGCTCGCACATGCAGCAGCGTCACCAGGGTGCGCGCATCGGCGCTCTGGGACGAGAGAGTGTCTTTGTAGGGAACGACGATGATGTGATCGAACGTCTCGATGGCGAGACCTTCGAGCACGGTTCTGCTCGTCGTGTCGGCGATGACGGTCGAGAGGCCGGGCACGTCGACGAGCCCCTCGATCGGCTCGCTGCTGACGAGGTGGGCGGTCGAGCCGGCGGGAACATAGTCGTGCAGCGACGACAGCAGCGTGCGCATCCCACGATGGAAGCCCAGGATCAGGACGCGACCGGGCGGGTCTCCGACGTCACCGCTGACGTCGATGCGATCGGGCTCGAACGGGTGCTCGGCTCCCACATCGATGCTGTCGTTGTCAGCGGCGATGAAGATGAGCTCGTCGGAGGTGCGCAGCTCAAGCTCACCGGGCGGATTCAGCTGAACCCGCTCGTCGCGCACGATTCCGACGAGCGAGGCGCGGTCGACTCGACGTCGAGCGGTGCCGAACGCCGTGCCGACGAGGTCGGGTCGACGAGAGAGGTGAAACTCGTCGCCGCGAAAGTCGAGAAGGTCGCGCAGTACGACGCTGATGCCCTCGTGCCGAACACTGTGCAGGGTGAGTCGGCCGATCAAGTCATCGCCGACCACCCAGCGCACGAACTCCCCGCCAGCCAGGTGAGCGGCGTCGATGAGATCCATCGACCGCAACTCGCCGATGGCCCGCAGTCCGGCCCGCCTCGCGAAGGTCGAGCTGAGGGCGAGGGCCGCTTTGATGACCTCGATGTCGGGCTCGGCGGCGGCGTCGGGCGACACGATGATGATGGCGCGCGCCGACTCGGGGCTCGTCATCGCCAGATCAGACGGATCCATCGGGTCGCCGCTGCGCACGATGATGCGCACGCCTCGTCGCCCCTGGATGCGCTCTCGCAGCTCGTCCTCGACATCCACCTTGTCGCGCTGGCTGAGCACGACGATCGTCGTCCGGCGCTCGGAGCCCCGCGCCGCGAGCAGCTCGGCGACGATCGGCACGACCTTGCTGCTCCAGCCGAGGATCACCGTGTGATCCTGCTCGAGCACTCGCGAGCGACCTCGTCGAAGCTCGAGCAGTTTGCGATCGAAGGCACTCGAGATGATGCCGATGAGGCTCGCGACGACGATCAGTCCAGCGATCGTGACGAACAGCATCGCAATGCGAAAGCCCCACCCCTCGTCCTCTCGGAACGACCCCGAACTGAGGATGCGCACGAGCGATCCCCAAAGGATCTCTTGCGGATCGTTCGACTCGAATCCGTCGGGGAGCCGCGTCGGGTACAGCCGGAAAGCGACGACGATGCCGGTGACCGCGAGGATGAACGCGGCGCTCGCGAGCGCGAGCAGGCCCATGAGGGAGATCGTGCCGCGGGCCATGACGCTGTCGAACCAGTAGCGCAGGCGTTCGGCGAGTGTGGGTCGGTGCACGAGAGCCTTTCACGAGGGGGGAGTCGTGGCGAATCCTAATCGGGCGCGGTAACGAGCAGACCTCGCGGTCACGAGCGAGCGTGGCCCGTGCTGCGCGCAGAGCCTGAACGTTCATCGAGAAGCTCTTCTGCCGGTCGTCGACCCTCGCTACAGTGAGCCGCACCGGCCCCCAGCGCGGCGGCCCGAGCGGATGGAGCATCGATGGCCCACACGACAGAACGACTCGGACCGATCGACTACGTCGTCATCGAGTTCCCCGACGGCACTGTGACGGGGGCGGGCTTTCGCCGCATCATCGAAATGTCGGATGCCGCGCGCATCCTCGTGCTCGACATCGAGTTCCTCAGCAAGAGCGCCGACGGCCACGTGGTGACGGTGCCCGCCCACGACCTCGGCGAGATCGACGGCGTGGATATGGGCTTCTTCGACGGCGCCGCCTCGTACCTGCTCGAGGACGACGACATTCACGAGATCGGCGGCGCGATGTCGCCCGGCAGCGTGGCCGTGGTCGTCATCTACGAAGAGCTGTCGATGATCTCGGCGCTCGCCGCGTGGGAGGGCGAGGGCGCCGTGCTGCTCGCCGAAGGACCGATCGAGGTCGAGGCGCTCGTCGCCGCGATCGATGCGACTGAGAAGGACTGACCATGAGACTGCTTCGCACCGCCACCCACGCCGCCGTCGCGAGCTCGGTGCACAACAGGGTCTCGCGCCGCCAGCAGGCGCAGTGGGCTCAGCAGACCGCGGCCGCTCCGGCCGCCGCCGCGTCGGCTCCCGCGGCTCCGGCCCCGGCGCCCGCCGCCGCGCCGGCCCCGCCGGCGACCGACATGGGCGCGAAGCTCGAGCAGCTCAAGCAGCTGGGAGAACTGCGCGATGCGGGCATCCTGACGCCCGAAGAATTCGACGCGAAGAAGGCCCTGATTCTCGCCTAGCTGCCGAGCAGCACGAACAGCAGCGTCGTGCCGCTGAGGGTGATGGCCACGAGGCCGATGATGAGCACCCAGGTGATGACCTTCATGCTGCGGAGCTTGCCGAGAAAGCCCACCGGGCGGTCGTCGTGATCAGACATGGGGCGAGCCTAGCGGCGTGGGCGCGCGCGTCGCGCCTCAGCGCAGCTCGGCGAGAGCGCTGATGAGCTCGCCCACCGTGTGCCCGGCGTTCGAGGGGTGGCGCAGCGGGGCGGTCGGCACCACGGCATAGTGGTTGCGGCGCCCGCGGCGCTCGCGCTCGAGGTAGCCCGTGGCGGCGAGGTCTCCGAGGATCGTCACGGTCGAGCGCGTCGAGATGCCCCCCTCGTCGGCGAGCTGCTGCACAGTCGCGTCGGGATTCTTCGCGACCTCGAGCAGCACGTGCGCATGGTGGGTGAGGAAGGTCCACGACGACATGCGGCCATTGTGCCAGGCAGGGCGCGCGCCCGATGCATCAGGTGAAGCAGATTTCATGTATAGTCCTCGAAGCATGAAATGAACTTCACCTGTTGCCACCACCCCTGGAGCCGCACCCCGTGATTCTCGAGACCGCCGCCGCCAACCTGCTCTCCGCCCCCGTGCTCGCCTTCGTGCTCGGCCTCGTCGCCGTCGCCGTGCGCAGCGACCTGCGACTGCCCGAGGCGCTCACGACCTCGATCTCGATCTACCTGCTGCTCGCGATCGGTGTGAAAGGCGGGGTGGCCCTGCGATCGGCGACGCTCGCCGAGGTCGCCGGGCCCGTAGCGCTCGCACTCGCGCTCGGCGTGATCGTGCCCCTCCTCGCCTACGGGGCGCTGCGGTGGATGTCGCGGCTCGGCCCCCTCGATCGCGGCAGCGTCGCGGCGCACTACGGCTCGACCTCGCTCGTGACGTTCACCGCGGCACTCGTCTTTCTCGAGACCTCGGGCATCGACTACCCCGGCTACGCTCCGACGCTGCTGACGGTGCTCGAGATTCCGGGCATCGTCGTCGGCATCCTGCTCGCGAGCCGCGCGTCGGCCGGCCGGGTCAAGTGGGGCGGTGCGCTGCACGAGGTGCTCGCCGGCAAGTCGATCGTGCTGCTCGCCGGCGGCCTGCTGCTC
Source organism: Microcella sp. (assembly GCF_046296455.1). Taxonomy (GTDB): domain Bacteria; phylum Actinomycetota; class Actinomycetes; order Actinomycetales; family Microbacteriaceae; genus Microcella. The sequence goes on along the minus strand of NZ_JBKBLF010000017.1, from coordinate 26,252 downwards.
GGCTACGCGATCGGCGACAGCGGCTACGCGGGCGTGCAGCCGTTCTTCGAAGAGCCCTTCCGCGGCGTGCTCGCGCTCTTCCTGCTCGGGCTCGGCATCGAGGCGGGGCAGCGGCTCGGCTCGCTGCGCGAGGCGGGCCCGGGGCTGCTCGTCTTCGCCGCTGTGTTCCCCTTCGTCGTGGGCGGCGGCGTCGTCGCCCTCGCGGTGCTCGCCGGCCTCGGGCAGGGTGGCGCTGTCGTGCTCGGAATCCTGTGCGCGAGCGCCTCGTACATCGCCGCGCCGGCCGCGGTGCGCTTCGCCCTGCCCGAGGCCAACCTGGCGCTGCCGCTCGCGGCCAGCATCGGGGTCACCTTCCCGATCAACCTCGTGCTGGGCATCCCGTACCTGACGTGGCTCGCGGGCGTGCTCGTCGGCTAAGCCGCCTCAGCGCGCGATGAGCACGTCGAGCGCCATGCCCGCGCAGGCGAAGCGCTCGAAGCCGGCGAGGTCGTCACCGCGAATGGTGTCGCCCGTCTCGCGCGCGGGGCTCGTCGAGAGCAGCACGCGACCGACGCCGTTGACGATCGAGATGTCGTCGCCGAAGGCCGCGAGGCGCGGGGTGAGGTCGCGCTCGACGCGGTCGATGAGCAGGTCGAGGGCGACGGCGCCGACGAACTCTCCGTCGACATGCACGGGCGCAGCCACGGTGATCGTGTACTCGTCGCTGCACAGGTAGTCGACGTAGGGGCCGGCGACGTGGGGCTCGCCCGTCGCGAGCGGCACGCGGTACCACTCGAGCTCGCTGTAGTCGATGTGCTCTTTGTTCACCGACTGTGAGGCGAGCACGAGCTGCGCCCGCTCGGGCCCCTGCCACCAGGCGAGGTGGCTGTTGGCGTCGGCGAGCGAGTCGAGCGCGGCGATGAAGCCCGAGCCGTAGACGGGCAGGTCGACGGTGTCGAACAGGCGCAGCGCCGAGGGCTCGACGACCTCGTCGAGGCGGTCGGTCGTGACGGGGCCGGTGCGGCGCATGGTCGCGATCTCGAGCGCCAGTGCGTCTTTCCACTCGGCGAGGGCGTCGATCGCGCGGGCGAAGTACTCGGTCACGAGCTCGACGGGGTGCTCGGCGGTGGTGCGCGACGCGGGCGGGGCGGGGTGGATGCTCACGTGCTGCTCCTCTCGGTGGGGGTCGGGGCGGCCGTCGTCGCCGCGCTGGGC
>NZ_JBKBLF010000017.1:0-25048 GCF_046296455.1 Microcella sp. | reverse complement strand
TCACGGCGCTCGCGTGCCGCTCGCGGTAGGCGATGAGCCAGTCGATCGTGGCGCGCGTGCTGGCGCGCAGCGCCCGCACGGCGGCCTCGGCGTCGCCCGCACCGACGGCCCGCAGCACCGCGAGCAGGTGCGCTCGATTCTCGGCGCGGCTCGCGGGGTCGGTGTCGATGAGGGCGAGCAGCGGCGAGAACTCGCCCTGCAGCTTCATCTGCTCGCGCGTGAGGCGCGCCGACTGGCTCAGGGCGGCGAGCTCGATGACGGCGTCGTCAGAGGCGCGGCGCCAGGCGGCGAGGTCGTGGTCGTCGCCGCGCTCGAGCCGGGCGACGATCATGGCGATCTCGCTCTCGTCGGCGCGGCGGGCGGCGAGCTCGACGCAGGCGGCGGTGATGGCGAGGTAGTGCTGGGCGGCGTCGCGCAGGCTCACGCGCGAGCCGTCGAGCAGCGCCCGCGTGGCGAAGTGCACGGGGTCGGCGCTGTCGGCGATGAAGCTGCCGCCGGTGCGGCCGCGTCGCGTGACGATGAGCCCGCGCTCGCGCAGGGCGAGCAGGGCCTCGCGCGCCGTTGCGGGGGCGACGCCGAAGGCAGCCGCGAGCTCGGTCTCGGCGGGCAGGCGCTCACCGGCGGCGAGCACGCCGCCCATGATCGCCTCGGCGATGCGGCGCTCGACGAGGGCCGCGCGACCCTCGTCGCCGATGGGCTGAAAGACGGCGCTGTGCAACCGGGTCGGTCGGCCCGAGCGGGGCGCGGCGCTGCGGATGCTCATGGCCCCATTGTCGGGCACGCGACCGAGAGCGTTACACCGGCGTTATGCGATCGAAATAAAAGATATGAAACTATACGTTTACAGTTATTGCACCGACCAACGATGTCTCGGAGGATCCCCGCCGCCATGTCCGCCCCTCATGCGACGACCGCCCCCGGCGCTCCCGGCCCCGCTGACCGCGGCCACGGCGGCGTCGAACTCACCGGCGTCACCAAGCGCTTCGGCGAGACGACCGCTGTCGACGACCTGACGCTCACCGTCGAGTCGGGCGAGTTCTTCTCGATGCTCGGCCCCTCCGGATCGGGCAAGACCACCGTGCTGCGCCTCATCGCCGGGTTCGAAGAGGTCACGAGCGGCACGATCGCGATCGCGGGCGCCGACGTCACGCAGGCGGCGCCCTTCGACCGCACCGTCAACACGGTCTTTCAGGACTACGCGCTCTTTCCGCACATGTCGATCGCCGAGAACGTGGCCTACGGCCTGCGCGTGCGCAAGGTCGCCAAGGCCGAGCAGAAGGATCGCGTCGCCACCGCGCTCGAGCAGGTGCGTCTCAGCCACGTCGCCGACCGTCTGCCGCACCAGCTCTCGGGCGGCCAGCGGCAGCGCATCGCCCTCGCCCGCGCGCTCATTCTTCAGCCGCGCGTGCTGCTGCTCGACGAGCCGCTCGGCGCCCTCGACAAGCAGCTGCGCGAGCAGATGCAGATCGAGCTCAAGCAGATTCAGCGCGAGGTCGGCATCACCTTCATCTTCGTCACGCACGATCAGGAGGAGGCGCTGACGCTGAGCGACCGCATCGCCGTGTTCAACAACGGCAAGGTCGAGCAGGTCGGCACGCCGCGCGAGGTCTATGAGTACCCGCAGACCGCCTTCGTCGCGAGCTTCCTCGGCCTGTCGAACCTCATCGACGCCGCGCACGCCGAGCGCCTCACGGGCGTCGCGACCGCCATGAGCGTGCGCCCCGAGCGGGTTCGCCTCATGGATGCTCGCACCGAGCCCGCCGCCCACGAGACCTGCGTCGACGGCACGATCGTCGAGACCGTCTACACGGGCCCCACGACGCGGTACATCGTCGACACCGCCGACGGGCTGCGCGTCGTCGCCGAGCGCCACAACGACCACGCCCCGAGCGACACCGCGCCCTACCACCGCGGCGACGCCGTGCGCGCCGTCTGGGTCACCGAGCACGCCGCGATCGTGCCCTGACCCGACCCCGAGCAGCACCACCCCGGCACCACACAGCACCACCCCACAGCACCACCCCCCACATCAAGGAGGAAACATGCGACAGAAACTGATGGCGCTCTCGGCGGTCACCGCCGTGTCGGCGCTCATGCTGGCCGGCTGCGCCGCGCCCGCCGCGAACGAGGGCTCGGGCGAGCTCGTCTTCGACGTGCCCGACGTTCCCATGCACGAGGCGCTCGGCGAGGGCGAGGGCCAGGTCGACATCATCGCCTGGTCGGGCTTCGTCGAGCCGGCCTGGGCCGACACCTTCACCGAAGAGACCGGGTGCGTCGTGAACCGCAAGGTCGCGGGCACGAGCGACGAGATGGTGCAGCTCATGCGCACGGGCGACTACGACCTCGTCTCGGCCTCGGGCGACGCGAGCCTGCGCCTGATCGTCGGCGGCGACGTCGCCCCGATCAACCGCGATCTGCTGCCGAACTTCGGCGACGACATCGTTCCGGGCATGCAGGGCCAGCTCTACGACACGATCAACGGCAAGGTCTACGGCGTTCCGATCGGCCGCGGCGCCAACATCCTGCAGTACAACACCGAGGTCGTCACCGAGACGCCCGAGAGCTGGGACATCGTGTGGGAGGCCGACAGCCCCTACGCCGGCCAGATCACCGCGTACGACGCCCCGATCTACATCGCCGACGCCGCGGTCTACCTGATGTACCACCAGCCTGAGCTGGGCATCCAGAACCCCTACGCGCTCGACGAGACGCAGCTCGCCGCCGCGGTCGACCTGCTCAAGCAGCAGAACGCGATCGTCGCCGAGTACTGGGCCGACCCGGTCGCCCAGATCACCTCGTTCCTCGGCGGCACGACCGTCGCGGGCACCTCGTGGGAGGTGCTGCGCAAGTTCACGGAGGACACCGAGAAGTTCGGCGGCACGCTGCCCGTCGAGGGCTCGACCGGCTGGTCGGACGCCTGGATGATCTCGAGCCAGTCCGACGCGCCGAACTGCGCCTACCTCTGGATGGACTACACGAGCTCGGCCGAGGTGAACGGCGCCATCGCCATGAACTTCGGCATGGCTCCCGCCAACGGCGCGTTCTGTGAGCTCTCTGACGAGGCCGCTGCCCACTGCGAGCAGTTCAACGCCCTCAACGAGGAGTACTTCGAGAACGTCTGGTACTGGACGACCCCGATCGAGCAGTGCATCGACGGCCGTACCGAGGTGCAGTGCACCTCGTTCCAGGACTGGACCAACGCCTGGGCGACCATCAAGGGCTAGACCCTGACCGCGGAGGGGCGGGGCCGACCGCCCCGCCCCTCCGCACCACCCCGCTTCCACCCCCGCACGCGCGAAGGAAACCCGTGACCACCACGACGACACCGGCGAGAACGAGCAAGCCGCTCTCGACGCTGCTCTACCGGCACCGCTGGATGCGCCTGGTCGGCCTGCTGAGCCTGCCGCTCACGTGGCTCATCGGCCTCTACATCGTGTCGCTTGCCCTGCTGCTCGTCACGGCGTTCTGGTACATCGACTCATTCACCTCGAAGGTGATCCCCGGATTCACGCTCGACAACTTCGTGCTCGTGTTCAGCGAGCCCGCCTACATCACGACCTCGCTGCGCACGCTCGGCGTCGCGCTCGCCGTCACGGTGCTGAGCGCCCTCTTCGCGGTGCCGCTCGGCATCTTCATGGCCAAGCTCGCCTCGCCATGGATGCGCGCCGTGCTCGCCGTCGCCATCACGCTGCCGCTCTGGGCTGGCTACCTCGTGAAGATCCTCGCCATGCGCATCACGTTCACCGAGGAGGGCTTCTTCAACTGGCTGATGGCGCCGCTCGGCATCACCGGCCCGGGCTTCAGCATCGTCACGGTCGTGCTCACGCTGACCTACCTCTGGTTCCCCTACATGGCGCTGCCCGTCTACACGGCCATCCGGCAGATCCCCGTCAACCTCTTCGATGCCTCGGCCGACCTCGGTGCGCAGGGCTTCACGACCATTCGCACCGTCGTGCTGCCGCTGCTCTGGCCCGCGCTCATCGCCGGCAGCGTCTTCACCTTCTCGCTGAGCCTCGGCGACTACATCGTGGCGCGCTTCGTGGGCGGGGCGAACGCGCAGATGATCGGCAGCATCATCGCCTCGAACATCAACCTCAACCCGCCCGTCGCGGCCGCGTTCTCGGTCATCCCGATCGCCTTCGTCGTCATCTACCTGCTGGTCACCCGGCGCACCGGCGCCCTCGAGAGGATGTGAGCGGCGCATGCTGAGACTCACCCGCGGCACGCGCGTCGCCTTCGGCATCGTCGTGGCGATCGTGCTGCTGTTCATGTACGTGCCGCTGTTCCTCGTCATCATCAACTCGTTCAACGTCGCGCCCATCGCGAGCTGGCCGATCACGGGCTTCACGCTCGACTGGTGGGTGCGCGCCTTCCAGAACGAGGCCCTGTGGACGGCCGTGACGAACTCGGCCATCGTCGCCGCAGGCGCCATGGTCATCGCGCTCGTGCTCGGCACGCTCGCGGCCTTCGCCCTGCAGCGCTACTCGTTCTTCGGCAAGCACACCGTCAACCTGCTCATCGTGCTACCGATCGCCCTGCCGGGCGTCGTCACGGGTGTCGCCTTCAGCAACTCGTTCAACAACGTGCTCGAGCCCGCCGGAATCCAGGTCGGCTACTTTGGCATGATCATCGCCCACGCGACCTTCTGCATCGTCATGGTCTTCAACAACGTGTTCGCGCGGCTGCGGCGCATGAACCCGAGCATGCAAGAGGCGTCGATGGATCTCGGGGCGAGCCTGTGGCAGACCTTCCGCCTCGTGACGTTCCCGCAGTTCCGCACGGCCTTCGTCGCGGGCGGCCTGCTCGCCTTCGCCCTGAGCTTCGATGAGATCGTCGTGACGATCTTCACGGCCCCGGCCGGCGTCGAGACCCTGCCCCTGTGGATGTTCAACCAGATGGCCCGCCCCAACGAGGCGACGCAGGTCAACGTCATCGCGACCGTGCTGATCCTGCTCTCGTTCATCCCCGTCTATGTCTCTCAGCGCCTCACCCGCGCTGAGGAGGAGGAGCGCTAGGGGGGTAGCGCTTCACCGCGGCGCCCGGCTCTGCCGGGTGGTCCGCCCCGCGCGGGTGCACCCTTCGGGTGGGTGCACCCGCGCGCGTGGTCAGAGTCGTCGGGTCAGAGTCGTCGGGTCAGCGCCGCCGCAGCAGCGTGGCCACGGCGCGCAGCGGTCGCCGGTTCGCGAGGGCGACCACGGCATCCACGACCGCCCACGACAGCTTGCCCTGCGACATCTGGGCGAGCCCGCGCAGCGGCAGCTCGTCGATGCTGCGCTCGATGAGGGCGAGCGAGGCGGGATCGGCGCGATCCTCGTCGCTCACGGGCGCCATGCGCACGACGGCGTTGCGCAGGCTGCGGCCGACGAGCGTGCCGCCGATGTCGCCGAGGGTCGATTCGCGCGTGAAGGGGCGGGCCGGTGCTGCGCTCGGGATGGCGCGGCCCAAGCGCCGCGCCCACTGCTCATCGCTCGCCGCGATCGCCGCGGTCGACGGCCCCTCGGCCGAGTCGGATGCCGTGCCGAGCACCTCGATCGCCACCACGGCCGCGATCGTCTCGCTCGAGCGCGCGACCTCGAGGTCGACCAGGCCGCTCGGCAGCACCCAGTCGTGCACCCGCACGTCCCAGAAGCGCAGCGCATCGGCAGCCACGGCGACCTCGACCGCGCGGGTCTCGCCGGGCGCGAGACTCGCGCGCGCGAAGCCCACGAGCTCGCGGCGCGGGCGCAGCACGACCCCCGAGCGGTTGTGGGCGTAGACCTGCACGAGCTCGGAGCGCGCGGTCGGCCCCGTGTTGGTGACCTCGACCGCGACGGTCAGGCGGTCGCCCTCGGCGAGCGTCGCGGCGCTCGCGCGCGCCGCGCCCCAGGCGCTCGCGCCGTAGCCGAGGCCGTGCCCGAACGCGAAGGCCGGGGCCACGCCCGCGGTCGTCGCGTGCCGGTAGCCGACGAAAAGGCCCTCGCGGTAGTGCACCTGCGCGAGATCGCCGGGAAAGTACGGGTCGGCGGCCACGTCGGCCTGCGCGGCCGGCCAGGTCTCGGCCAAGCGCCCCGCGGGCTCGACGACGCCGAGCAGCGCATCGGCCAGCGCGCCGCCGCTCGCCTGCCCGCCGAGAGAGCTCAGCAGCACGGCGGCGACCTCGTCGCGCCACGGCAGCAGCACGGGGGCCCCGGCGCTCAGCGCGACGACTGTGCGGGGGTTCGCCGCGGCGACGGCCGCGACGAGCGCGTCGTGCTGCGCGGGCAGCGCGAGCGTCTCGCGGTCGAAGCCCTCGCTCTCGGCGATGCCCGGCAGCCCGACCATGACGACCGCGACCTCGGCCGCGCGAGCGACCGCGACGGCCTCGGCGATGAGCGCGGCGTCGGGCGCCGAGCGCACGGGCTCGTAGCCGGCGGCGTAGGCCACCTCGAGTCCCGCGGCCTCGAGCGCCGCGCGCGCCGTCGTGAGCCGAGTCGGCGTCACGAGCGAGCTGCCGCTGCCCTGGTATCGAGGGCTCTCGGCGAAGGCGCCGATGAGGGCGACGCGGGTGGCGGGCGCGAGAGGCAGAATCCCGTCGTTCGTGAGCACGACCGAGCTCGCCGCCGCCGCGCGGCGCGCGAGCGCGTCGTGCGGGTCGAGCAGCTCGGCCATCGTGGGGGCGGCGTCGGTACGGGCATCCTGCGCCTGCACCGCGAGGTCGATGACGCGCTGCGCCGACCGCGCGACATCGGCGGCATCGAGTTCGCCCGCGGCGAGGGCGGCGCGCATCGCGGGCTCGGTGCGGGCACCGCCGGGCATCTCGAGATCCATGCCCGCGGTCACGGCCGCGGGCCGGTCGGCCGTCGCCCCCCAGTCGCTCACGACGACACCGTCGAAACCCCACCGCTCGCGCAGCACGCTCGTCAGCAGCCAGCCCGCCTCGGTCGCGTGGTCGCCGTTGATGCGGTTGTAGGCGGCCATGACCATGCGCGGGGCGCTCGCGCGCACGGCGATCTCGAAGCCGCGCAGGTAGAGCTCGTGCAACGTGCGCTCGTCGACGATCGCGTCGATGACGAATCGGCGGTGCTCTTGATTGTTGACGGCGAAGTGCTTGAGGCACGCGCCGACGCCGGCGCTCTGGATGCCCTGCACGGCGCTCGCCGCCAGCAGCCCGCTCAGCAGCGGGTCTTCGCTGTAGTACTCGAAGTTGCGGCCGCACAGCGGGTGCCGCTTGATGTTCATGCCCGGACCGAGCACGACATCGACGCCGAGCGCGCGCGCCTCGCGGCCGACGGCCTCGCCGACCTCGCGCACGAGCGACGCATCCCAACTGCTCGCGAGCGTCGCCGCGGGCGGAAAGCACGTGGCGGCGACGCTGCTCGCTAGCCCCAGGTGGTCGGTCGCCTCCAGCTGGGCGCGCAGGCCGTGCGGGCCGTCGGCCGTCATCGCGGCCGGGATCCCGTGCTCGGGCAGCGCGCGCGTGCGCCAGAAGTCGGCTCCCGACAGCAGCGAGAGCTGCTCGTCGGTGCTCAGCGTGGTCGCGTCGATGCGGTTCGTCACGACCTCGAGACTAGGTCGTCACCGCGCAGCGGTGCACGCGTCGTACGCTGGCAGCGGCGCAAGGGAGCGCCGCGAGAGGATTCCCGTGACGACCACCTCGACCCCGCCCGCCGCCGACGGCACGCAGCCTGTCGAGCGCGTGCGCATCCAGGGCCCGCTGCGCAGCCTGCTGCTGTGGTTCATACCGGGCACGCTCGGCATCTTCATCTTGTGGGGCGCGATCCCGACCGTGCTGCTGCCGCTGCAGGTCGAGCAGCTCGACCCCGTCAACAAGGTCGCCAACCTGGCGATCGTCACGACGATCGGCGCGCTCGCCGCGATGATCGCGCAGCCCGTCGCCGGCACGATCAGCGACCGCACGCGCAGCCGCTTCGGCAACCGCGCGCCCTACATCGTGGGCGGGGCGCTCATCGGCGGCCTCGCGCTCGTCGCGCTCGGGCTCTCGAGCAGCATCCTCATGGTCGCCCTGTGCTGGACCCTGGTGCAGATCTCGTTCAACGTCGTGCAAGGCCCGTACTCGGCGATGCTGCCCGATCGGGTGCCCGAGGCCGTGCGCGGAACCTTCGCCGCGATGATCGGCGCGATGACCATGGTCGGCTCGCTCGGCGGCGTCATTCTCGCCTCGCTGCTCGCGGGCAGCATCCCCGGCGCGTACCTCGTGCTCGCGGGGGTCTCGGTCGTGCTGCTGACCCTCTTCGCCGTGTTCACGGGGCCGCGCGACAACCGGGGCGAGCCGCGGGCGCCCTTCCGGCTGCGCGACTTCTTGCTCACCTTCTGGGTCAACCCGATCGCGCACCCCGACTTCTTCTGGGCGTTCACGGGCCGGCTGCTGCTCTACACCGGCTACTTCCTCGTCGTGGCGTACCAGCTGTACCTGCTGCAGGACTACATCGGCCTGGGCGACGAGGCCGTCGTGCTGCTGCCGATCGTCTCGGCCGCCGCCCTGCCCACCCTCGTGATCGCCGTGGCGATCTCGGGCCCGTGGAGCGACCGGGTCGGCCGCCGCAAGCCCTTCGTCGTGGCCTCATCGCTCATCGTCGGCCTCGCGCAAGTGGTGCCCTGGGTGTGGCCGACCTTCGAGGGCATGGTCGTCTTCGCCCTGCTCGCGGGCTTCGGCTTCGGCGCTTTCCAGGCGGTCGACACCGCGCTCGTCTCGCAGGTGCTGCCCGACTCGCACGCGCACGCCAAAGACCTGGGGGTCGTCAACATCGCCGCCACCCTGCCGCAGACCATCGCCCCGGCGATCGCGGGCGCGGTCGTGCTGGCCTTCGGCTTCGTCGGGCTCTTTCCCGCCGCGATCGCCCTCAGTGTTCTCGGGGCGCTCGCGGTGCTGCCGATCCGCTCGGTGCGCTGATCGCGGCACCCAACTCGCCGTCGAGCCAGTCGACCGTGGTGATGAGCGGCGCGGCGTGAGCCGGTCGCGTGACCGCGGTGATGCGCACCTCGTCCCAGGCATTGCCGTCGTGGGTGCTCGCTGAGGCCTCGGTGCGCATCCGGCGATGCTGAGGCTCGTGGTCGTGCGTCGTCATGCGGGGAGCTCCTCGGTGTGCAGAGTGGGTGCGAGTCGGCGGGTGCCGACTGCTAAATGTCGAGGTCGATGCTGGTGTTCCACGGGCCGGCGGCGGTGCCGGCTTCGAAGGTGACGGCCCCGTGGCGCACGATCACGTGCGTCGATCGGGTGATGAGCACCTCGAAGAGCTGCCCGTGCACGCCCGTCACCTGCACGAACGCGCCACCGCGCTCGAGCACCGCCGTGATCTCGCCGATGAGCGCGTGCACATCGGCGTCGTCAGCGAGCGCGATGCGCTCGGTGTTGATCACGAGCAGTGCGGCCGTCATGGTGGTTGCCTTCCTTCGCGCCCCACGGTACGGAGCGCGGAGCGATCCGCGACAGCCCTTGCTATTCGAGCCGCAGGCGGCTACAGGCGCGGGTCGGGCGGCCCTCAGCCGTCAGCGGAGGCGGGAGGGTCGTCGGCGAGATGCACCCCGCCCGTGGCCGACGACAGAATCAAGGCCTCGATCCACTCGCGATTGATCTGGGGCGCCCGAGAGCCGGTGAAGGTGATGTGCAGGGGCACACCGTTGTCGATCCACAGCGCGTGACGCCCGCTGCCGTTGCCCGCCGGAACCGACCAGGTGAGGAAGAAGTTCTCGCCCCTGCGCAGTTTCGTGCTGATGACGATCTGAACGTGCGCGAGCATCCGATCATCGAAGCTGAAGTCTTCGTTGTGGTACCGAAGCGTTCCCATGGCCGTCGTCCTCGCCTCAGTCGTGTGTGCCGCCGGTGACCGGCAGCACGGCCCCAAGATGTACGAGCACTCACCCTGGCATGACCCCCGTTCGGGGGGCAAGCGCAGCCGGGGGTCTTGACCGGCGCGGGACGCTGCGGTAGGGCCGTGCCGTATCACGGTCGCGTGGTGCGTGGCAAGGGGTGGGGCCGGTCGCGGCCCCTGTGGTTGTCTCGTGCGGGCCCTGAACGTCGGGGTCAGTACGACGAATCGACTGGGAGGTCGACATGGGCATCATCGGATGGATCATTCTCGGACTGGTTTCGGGCGCGATTGCCAAGGCGATCCTGCCCGGCAACCAAGGGGGCGGCTGGGTGATCACCCTCGTTCTCGGCGTCGTCGGCGCCCTGCTCGGCGGCTTCATCGGCAGCCAGCTCTTCAACGTGGGACTCGAGGGCTTCTTCGACATCACCACGTGGCTGCTCGCGATCGGTGGCGCGATCATCGTGCTGCTGATCTACGGCCTGGTGACGCGCGGTTCGCGCGCCGGCACCACGCGCTAGATCGTCCAGCGACGCAGAAGGGCCGGTTCCGTCGGAAACCGGCCCTTCTCGGCGTGCGGGAGGCCTACTCCTCGCCCGCCACGTGCTCGGGGTCGCTCGTATCGATGAGCCCGACCGCGACGCCCGGGTGAATGAGCAGGTCGGCCGTCTTGAGCTGGCCCCGGCCGTGATTGACGCGCAACCACCCGGCCTGACCCGTAGCGAGGATCGCCTCGATCTCGACCTTGAGGTCGCTGGCATGGCGGGGAACGATGTACTCCTCGCCGTCGTAGTGAATGGTGGTGCGCATCACGAATCCTCCTCGCCCGCTGCGGGTACCGTCGTCGGCTCGGCAATCAGGTGCAACCCTGACGGGGTGTTGGCCAGCAGCATGAGCTCGTCGATCCACGCGCGGTTGATCGAGGGCGGCCGGCTGCCAAAGAACTTGAACGCCACGGGGATCGTGGGGTGCATCCAGATGACACTGCGGCCGTTGCCGATCGAAGCGTCGTCCTTCCAGCTGAAGTAGAAGGCCTCGTTGCGTCGCAGCTTGGCGCCCATGACGATCTGCAGGTGCGCCAGGGTGCGATCGTCGAAATCGGCCGACAGCGTCGAGTCGTAGGTCAGTGTTCCCATCGTTCCCCCTCCGCGGCCGATGACGAGACGTCGACCGCGCCTCGAAGTATGGCACCCGCGCTGCCGATCGCGTCCGTCGCCGTGCTCGCGATCGCTGCTGTGCCTCGCCGGGCCCCCTCAGTAGGCTCGCCTCATGACCTGGCGCATGCCCGCAGAGACCGCTGAGCACGACCGCATCTGGATGGCCTTCCCCCGCGAGGGAGAGGTCATGGGCGACAGCTCGGCCGCGCGCGAGGCGACCTACGCCGCCTGGACGAGCGTGGCGCACGCCATCCTGCCCTTTGAGCCCGTGACGATGGTCGTCGACCCGAGCGAGCTCACCCGCGCTCGCCAGCTGCTGAGCGCCGAGATCGACATCGTCGAGGCCCCGCTCGACGACTTCTGGATGCGCGACATCGGCCCGACGTTCGTCATCGACGACGAGACGGGTGCGCTCGGCGGCATCGACTGGGTCTTCAACGCCTGGGGCGACCAGGGCGGCAGCTTCGCCCGCGACGCCCTCATCGCGCAGTTCGTGCTCGACCAGGCGGGGGTCACCCGTGTGCCGAGCCTGCTCGTGAACGAGGGCGGTGCCATCCACGTCGACGGCGAGGGCACCGTCATGGTGACCGAGACCGTGCAGCTCGACCCGGGCCGCAACCGCTACGCCACGAAAGAGCGCGTCGAGGCCGAGCTTGCTCGCACCTTGGGCGCGACGCACACGATCTGGCTGCCGCGCGGCCTCACGCGCGACTACGAGCCGCTCGGCACGCGCGGGCACGTCGACATGATCGCGACCTTCGCCGCTCCCGGCACCGTGCTCGTGCACGAGCAGCCCGATGCCTCGCACCCCGACCACGTCGTCATGCGCGAGGTGCGCGCCGTGCTCGAGCAGGCGACCGATGCGGCCGGCCGCCGCCTTCAGCTGATCGACCTTCCGGCGCCGAGCCAGTTGACCGACGACGAGGGCTTCGTCGACTGGAACTACGTCAACCACCTCACGGTCAACGGCGGCGTCATCGCGTGCGGCTACGACGACCCGGTGGCGGATGCGCGCGCACGGGAGCTGCTGGGCGCCGCCTACCCCGGGCGCGAGGTCGTGACGGTCGACGCCCGCGAGATCCTCGCCCGTGGCGGCGGCATCCACTGCATCACGCAGCAGCAGCCCGCTGCGTCGGCACGATGACCCGCATCCCCCTGGTCGAGACCTCGATCACGAAACTCGCCTCGGCACTCGCCGCGGGCGAGGTGACGGCGGTGGAGCTGGTGCAGGGCTACCTCGACCGCATCGCGACCTACGATCGCGAGCCCGCCGCCGACGGTTCGCGGCCCGCGCTGAACGCCGTGGTGGTCGACAACCCGGCGGCGCTCGACGAGGCGCGGGCGAGTGACGCGCGGCGAGCATCCGGCGCCGCGCTCGGCCCGCTCGACGGTATTCCGTACCTCGCGAAAGACAGCTACATGGTGCGCGGCCTCACCGTCGCGAGCGGCTCGCCCGCCTTCGCCGACCTGGTGGCGCAGCACGACGCCTTCACGGTCGAGCGCCTGCGAGCGGCCGGCGCGATCTGCCTCGGCCTCACGAACATGCCGCCCATGGCCAACGGCGGCATGCAGCGCGGGCTCTACGGGCGCGCCGAGAGCCCGTACAACCCCGACTACCTCACGGCACCCTTCGTCTCGGGCTCGTCGAACGGCTCGGGCACGGGCCTCGCGGCGAGCTTCGCGGCCTTCGCGCTCGCCGAAGAGACCTGGTCGAGCGGCCGCGGACCGGCGAGCAACAACGGCCTCTGCTGCTACACGCCCAGTCGCGGCGTCATCTCGGTGCGCGGAAACTGGCCGCTCGTGCCGACGATGGACGTCGTCGTTCCGTACACGCGCACGATGGCCGAGCTGCTGCTCGTGCTCGACGCGGTCGTGGCCGACGACCCGCAGAGCAGGGGAGACTTCTGGCGCGTGCAGCAGTGGGTGAGCATCCCGCCCGCAACGACCGTGCGCCCGCCCTCGTACCCCGCCCTCGCCGACCCGGCCGCGCTGCAGGGCGCGCGCCTCGGCGTGCCGCGCATGTATGTCGGCGACATGAGTGCCGACGACCCGATCGAAACGCGGCCGTCGGTCGTCGCCCAGTGGCAGAAGGCGCGCGCCGATCTCGAGGCGGCCGGGGCGACCGTCGTCGAGGTCGATTATCCGGTCGTCACGAACTATGAATCGCGGGGGCGGGTGGATGACCGCTCGATGGTCGCGCGCGGCCTGGTTCCCCCGCACTTCGCCGACCACGAGCTCTACGAGTTGAGCATGTGGGGGTGGCACGAGTTCTTGCAGGCGAACGGCGACCCCGCACTGCAGCGGCTCGCCGACGTGGATCCCGAGCTCATCTTCCCGACCCCGCCCGGCTCGCTGCCCGGCCGCTACGACGACCACCTCAGCCGCTTCGCGCCCGAGGATGTTCCGCTCGAGGACTACGTGCACCGCGCCCGCGCCACGGGCGTGCCGGCGCTCGAGAGCATCCCCGATATCGCCGAGGGCGTACGCGGGCTGGAGGAGACGCGGCGCCTCGACCTCGAGCAGTGGATGGATGAGCTCGGCCTCGACGCCGTCGTTTTCCCGGCCGTCGCCGACGTGGGGCCGGCGGACGCCGACGTGAACCCCGCGAGCGCCGAGCTCGCCTGGCGCAACGGCACCTGGGTCGCGAACGGCAACCTCGTGCCGCGACACCTCGGCATCCCCTGCGTGCAGGTCGGCATGGGACTCATGAGCGACATCGGCATGCCCGTGGGCTTGACCTTCGCGGGCCGCGCCTACGACGACTCGCGGCTGCTGGCCTTCGCAGCGGCCTACGAAGCCTCGGCCACCCGGCCCGGGTCCGCACTCGGCGGCACACGCGTGCCACCGCCGCACACCCCGGAGCTGCCATGACTGAGAACACGCGCGACATCGAAGAGTCGATCGTCACCGACTTCTCGACCCGCATGAGCTACGGCTCGTACCTCGCGCTCGACGAGCTGCTGCAGCTGCAGCGCCCGATCAGCGAGCCCGAGCACCACGACGAGATGCTGTTCATCATCCAGCACCAGACGAGCGAGCTCTGGATGAAGCTGCTGCTGCACGAGGCCCGCGCCGCACGCCAGTGCCTCATCGACGACGACCTCGGCGGCGCGCTCAAGCGCATCGCGCGCATCAAGCACATTCAAGAGGCGCTCATCCAGCAGTGGAGCGTGCTCGCCACCCTCACGCCGACCGAGTACGCCGAGTTCCGCGGGTTCCTCGCCAACTCCTCGGGCTTCCAGTCGCATCAGTACCGCGCGATCGAGTTCATCCTCGGCAACAAGCACGCGGGCATGCTCGCCGTCTTCGAGAGCGACCCTGCGGCGCACGCCGTGCTCGAGGGGCTGCTGCACGAGCCGAGCTTGTACGACGAGTTTCTGCGGCACCTCTCGCGTCACGGCATCGCGATCCCCGCGAGCGTGCTCGAGCGCGACGTGACGACGGCGCACGTCTTCACCCCCGAGCTCGTGCCCGTCTTCGTCGAGATCTACGAGGGCGCGCACGACGCCGGCGCGTCGAACTGGCGCGTCTACGAGGCCTGCGAAGAGCTCGTGGACCTCGAAGACAACTTCCAGCTCTGGCGGTTCCGCCACCTGCGCACCGTGCGCCGCACGATCGGCTTCAAGCGCGGCACGGGCGGCTCGGCGGGCGTCGACTTTCTGCAGCGCGCGCTCGACCTCACGTTCTTCCCCGAGCTCTACGCGGTGCGCACCGAGATCGGGCAACCGTGACCCCGAAGGCGATGGATGCCCCTGCCGCCGTTTTCCGCGTTGCCGACGCCTGGCGCGGCGCGTGGATGGGCCCGAGCCTGTTCCGCCGCGGCGGGTCGACCCTGCACTACGTCGGGCCGTCGTCGGCCGCTGACTCGGCCGGGGTGGTCGACCTGCCCGGCGTGCTGCTGCCCGGTTTCACCGACCATCACGTGCACCTGAAGCTGCTGCCGGCGGACGCACTCGAGCCGCTCGCCGCGGGCGGCCTGTCGCGCGTGATCGACCTCGGGGGAGACCCCAGCACGCTCGCGGTGCTCGCCGAGCCCGACCCGTTCGCCGCGGCGCTCGAGTTCGCGGGCGCCTTCCTCACGGCGCCCGGCGGCTACCCGAGCGATCGGGCGTGGGCGCCCGCGGGCTCGTCGCGCGAGGTCGCCTCGGCCGACGATGCTGAGCTCGCGGTGGCCGAGCAGCTGGCGGCAGGGGCATCCCGCATCAAGATCGCGCTCAACGCCAGTGCAGGTCCGGTCTGGGATGACGCGCTGCTCGCCGAGGTCGTCGCCGAGATCCGCGCGGCCGGGCTGCCCGTCGTCGCGCACGTCGAGGGGGCAGGCCAGGCGGCGCGCGCGATCGAGGCGGGAGTCGACGTGCTGGCGCACGCTCCGTTCACCGAGGCGCTGCCTGATGCGGTCATCACGCAAGCGGTGGCGCAGGGGCAGCGCTGGGTGTCGACGCTCGCCATTCACGAACCGGCTGACCAGGAGATCGCGATCGAGAACGTGCGAGCGTTTCGTGCCGCCGGGGGAGAGCTGCTCTACGGCAGCGACCTCGGCAACGGCGAGCAGCCGCTCGGCCTCAACCCGCACGAGCTGACAGCGCTCGCCGACGCGGGGCTCGATGAGACGGCGGTGCTGCGCGCGCTCGTCGGCGGGTTCGGGCGCGGCCGCTGGAAGAAGCGCGTGACGTGGATGCCCGACCGTCCGGTCGCGATCACCGACATGGCCGACGCGGTGTCGCTGAGCGTCGGCGACCTCGAGGCCGCTGGCCGCTGAGCCTCTTCACTGCTGCGGAGCGAATCCCACGACCGCGTGGCAGTACACGGGCTTCGCCGCGCCGGTCACCCCGTGGTTGCGAGTGAGCCGCGAAGCCGCTCGATGCCAGACGCTCAGCCCGCACCTTCCGCACCCGTTAGGCTTCCACAACTTCGGAGTGGGGGCCGTTCCCCCTTCCGAAGTTATGGAAGTCGCGCAGACGGAAAACAGCACAGCAGCCCACGGGGCACGACCGGGAAACAGACGAGCCTGCGGCGGGAGCGCGGGAGCGCCGGAGCGCGGGAGCGCAGGAACCCGGGGGCGTGAGCCGTATCAGCCCTGGATGACCGGGGCGCCCCAGCCGTCGTAGTCGCCGTGGTGCGCCGCGACGACCGCGAAGACCTCTTCGACCATGCGGTCGGCGGTCTCGACGTCGACCGTGGCGACCTTGGCCGCGCGCAGCGTGCCGCGGAAGATCATGCGCCGGGCGACCGTCACGGCGTAGCCGAGCGACTCGAGGGCGGTGGCGGCCGAGCGCGCATCCTTGATGGCCGAGAAGTTGGCGAAGTGCTCGACCTCGCGCGGTTCATCGACGTTGTCGCGCATCTTGATGCGCTGACTGAACTGCTCGACGTTGCAGGTCAGGTGCGACTGCATATCTCCCACTCGCGCGATGCTAGACCGGATCACGGCAGAACGCACATCGAGCACGAACCCGCTCAGGCCTCGAGCAGGGGTGTCGTGCGGTAGGCGATGAGCTCTTTCAGCACGATCGAGGTGGCCGTGCGACGGATGCCGGGGCACCGCAGAATGCGCTGGCCGACGTCGTAGAGGTCGTCGGTGTCGCGCGCGACCACCTGGCACAGCAGGTCATTCTGGCCCGAGGTGGCGAGGCACTCGATGATCGTCGGAATCTCGCGCAGCGCCACCATCGCCTCGTCGAACCGGTCTTGATCGACCTCGGCCGTCACAATGGCCCGGATGCTGTACCCCAGCGCCTCGGGCGGAACCGTCACGCTCTGAGGTCGCAGGGTTCGGCCGTCGAAGAGCTGCGCGATGCGGCTCTGCACCGTGCCGCGCGCGATGCCGAGCGACTCGGCGAGCCCGCCCACGGTCGCCCGCGGGTCGGCGTCGAGGGCCCGCACGATGCGGCGCGTCGTGGGGTCGAGAAGGGTGGCTGATCTGACCATGATGCGCGCCACTCTACGCCGAACTCTGGTCGAATCGACCAGTTCTCGACGCCGATCTTGTCGTGAGCACCCGGCAGGCGACAGGGTTCTGGTCATGATGACCAACGACGACACCATCAGCGTGGGCCAGTACCTCGCCGCCCGCCTCGTGCAGTGCGGGGGCTCGCACGCCTTCGGTATTCCGGGCGACTTCACGCTGAGTCTGCTAGACGAGCTGCTGACGCACCCGGGCCTCACGTGGGTCGGCTCGAGCAACGAGCTCAACGCCGCCTACGCCGCCGACGGCTTCGCGCGCGTGGGCCGCACGATCGCGAGCGTCGTCACGACCTACGGGGTCGGCGAGCTCAGCGCCATCAACGGCATCGCCGGCGCCTTCGCCGAAGACGTGCCCGTCATCTCGATCGTCGGCATGCCCGCGACGGGCGCGCTCGGCAGCGGGGCCCTGCTGCACCACAGCCTGCTCGACGGCGACCACGAGCACTTCGTGCGCGCCTTCCGCGAGGTCACGGCGGCCCAGGCCGTGCTCACCGCCGAGACCGCGACGGCCGAGATCGATCGCGTGCTGACCGTCGCGCTCACCTCGAGCAAGCCCGTGTACCTGGGGGTGCCCACCGACGTCGCGGTCGCGCGGGTGAGCGCCGCCGGACTGGCCGAGCCGATCCGGGCCCGGGGCAGCGAGCCGGGCGCCCTCGCCGCGTTCGAGCGTGCGCTGGCGCAGCGGTTCGCCGGGGAGAGTGCGGTGACGGTGCTGGCGGGGCCGCGCATCCACCGCCGCGGGGTCGAGGGCCGCGTCGCCGCGCTCGCCGACCTGCCCGGCGTGCGCATCGCCAGCCAGGTGGGCTCGAAGGCCGTGATCGACGAAGACCACCCGGCGAGCCTCGGCACCTACATGGGCGCCATCACGCAGACCGAGCGTGCGCGCCGCGCCGTCGACGAGGCCGACCTGCTCGTCATGGTCGGCACGGTCGTGAGCGACTTCACCACGGGCTTCTTCACGCAGGCCTTCGACCCCACCGCGACCGTCGAGCTCGCGCTCGACCACGCCCGCATCGGCTACGCGGTGTACCCCGAGGTGCGGCTCGACGACGCGCTCGAGGTGCTCGCGCGCGTGACCGCCGCGGCCGGGTTCGACGCCGCCGAGGCGATCGACGTTCCCGACCTCGCGGCACCTGCTGCGGCATCGGACGACGCGCCCCTCGACCACGCGATCTTCTGGCACGAGGTGCAGGGCTGGCTGCCGCGCGAGACCACGGTCGTCGCCGAGGCCGGCACCTCGTTCTACGGCGCGCTCGACCTGCGGCTGCCCGAGCGCAGCGACCTGCTCGGCCAGCCCGTGTGGTCGTCGATCGGTTACACGATCCCGGCCATGCTGGGCGCGGGCCTCGCCCGCCGCGACCGCCGACCCGTGCTCATCATCGGCGACGGCGCCGCGCAGCTGACGGTGCAAGAGCTCGGGCAGGTGTTCCACCACGGGCTCGCGCCGGTCATCCTGCTCATCGACAACGCCGGGTATACCGTCGAGCGCATGATCCAGAGCCCCGAGGCGGTCTACCAAGACATCGTGCCGTGGAACTGGCGGCTCATCCCCGCCGCGCTCGGCGGCGCGCGCGTGCGCGTGCTCGATGCGACGACCGCGGGCGAGCTGCGCTCGGCGCTCGCCGAGGCCGGGTCGGCCCCCGGAGACGCCGTGTTCGTGCGCGTGCAGCTGCCGCGCGACGACGCCCCGCGTCTGCTCGTCGAGCTCACCCAGCGGCTCGCGACCCGACCGACCGAGAGCGTGAAGGAGCTCGCATGACCACCGCACCTCTTCCCCTCTTCACGCACGAACGCGTCACGACCGTCACGGGCGAGCGCTCGGGCCTGCACATCACCGTCGCCCTGCACTCGAGCGCGATCGGTCCCGCCCTCGGCGGCTGCCGTCTCTGGGCCTACGAGCATTGGCTCGACGGCGTCGCTGACGCGATGCGGCTCGGCCAGGCCATGACGATGAAGAACGCGCTCGCCGACATCGGGGCTGGCGGGGGCAAGGCCGTCATCGCGCTGCCGCCGGGGCGCGTTCTCGACCCGGCCCAGCGGCGGGATGCCCTGCTCGACCTCGGCGACCTCGTCGAGTCGTTCGGCGGCGCGTACATCACGACCGAAGATGTGGGCGTCACCGAGCACGACATGCTCATCGTGCGCGAGCGCACCGAGCACGTCGTCGGCCTGCCCGCCGCCGACGGCGGCGCCGGTGAGCCAGCCGCTGGGACGGCGCTCGGGGTCTTCGCCTCGATCGAGCAGGTGCTGCTCGCGGTCTTCGGCTCGACCGATATCGCCGGTCGGTCGTTCGTGATCTCCGGCCTCGGGCAGGTCGGCTCGCGCCTGGCGCGGCGTCTCGCCGACGCCGGGGCCGTGCTCACCGTCACCGACATCAACCCGAGCGCTCTCGCGATCGCCGACCAGCTCGGCGCCACCTGGATCGACGCGGCCCACGCCGTGACGACCCCCGCCGACGTGTTGGTGCCGGCGGGCCTCGGCGGAATCCTGACCGCACCCGTCATCGAGCAGCTACCCGTGCGCGCCGTCTGCGGGCCGGCGAACAACCCGCTCGCCGAGCGCAGTGGGGCCGATGCGCTCGCCGCGCGGGGCATCCTGTACGCCCCCGACTACGTCGTCAACGCCGGCGGAGTCATCCACCTCGCCCTCACCGAGCGCGGCGAGACCCCCGAGACCGTCGATGCGCGCCTGCGCGGCATCGGCGGCACCCTCGCCGAGGTGCTCGCGACGGCCGCGGCCGAGGGCATCACGCCCCTCGATGCCGCCGACCGCATCGCGCTCGCGCGGGTGGCGGCCGCCCGCTGAGCCCTGCCCGGGTGTTTGATGAGCGCATGAGCGAGATCGACGACTACATCGCCGCCGCGCCCGAGGCCGCGCGCGAGCGGCTCGCCGCCGTGCGCGCGACGCTGCTGCGCTCCATCCCGAGTGGCACCGAGGCGTTCCGGTATGGGATGCCCGCCGTCATGGTCGACGCGCGCCACGGGCTGCACTACGCCACGTGGAAGCACCACCTTGCCATCTACCCCATCTACCGCGGCGACGAGGCCTTCGAGGCCGCGGTCGGGCCCTACCGTGCGAAGACCGACTCGGTGCACTTTGCGCACGCGCAGCCCCTGCCGCTCGACATCGTCGAGGTCATCGCACGCCAGCTCGCCGCCCGCTCCGAATAGGGTGACGAGCGAGGGGGGAGGGGCGATGAGCCGAGAGGCGATCCTCGACGGCGCCGACTCGCGCGCCGCGACCGACGAGTTGCTCGGCGGCCTGCGCCGCGGCGGGTTCGGCGGCCGCGCCCTCGGGGCGTTCATCGCCGACGCGACGCTGCGCAGCATCCGCGAGGCCCGCAAGCGGCCGATCGCGCTCGCCGAGGCGACCGCGGTGCACGCGGGCATGGCCGCGCTCGCGCACCCGCACGGCCGCGTCTGGGTCGCGACGAGCTGGCTCATGACCGTGACGCATCTCGGGATGCTCGAAGAGCGCCGCACGATGGGCCTGCCCAATCTGCTCACGGTCGCCCGAGCCAATCTGCCGGCCGCCGCGGCGCGACTCGGGTCGGCCGTTCCGGTTCTGGCCCTGGCCACGGATTTCATCGACGGCACGCTCGCTCGCCGCACGAGCACGGTCACCCGCTTCGGCACGCAGGGCGACTACCTCGCCGATGCCGCGCTGTGGACCTGGTTCACCGTGACGCACGAGAAGAGCCGCGGCTGGCAGCTCGCGACCTTCGCCGCGTGGGCGATCCCCGTCGCCGGTCTCACCCTTGCGAGTTTCGCGAAGGGCGGCATGGTCGACGTGCCCCGCTCGCGCTGGTTGCGCCCGGCCGCCGCAGTCGAGGTGCTCATCGGGGCGCGCGTGCTGGCGCGGCTGCTCGCCCGACGTCGCGCCTAGAGCGACGCGAGCACGAGCGCGCCCGAGGCGACGACGAGGCCCGTGATCTGCCACCGCGTCATGAGCTCGCGCAAGAACACGCGGCCGATGATCGCCGTGAAGATCGGTGCCGCCGGGGCGAGGATCGCGAGCAGCACGAGGTCGCCCGCCTGCAGCGCGAGTACGAGGAACAGGTTGCCGAGAATGTCGGCGATGCCGGTGACGACCGGGATCAGCACGTGCCGGCCCCGCAGGTGCACCGCCACCGCGCGGCCGCCCTCTCGGGAGAGCATCCGCACCAGCAGCAGTGCCGCCACGATCGTGATGCTGATGCGCGCGGCGAACACCGGCCAGAACCCGTCGGCCTCGAGCGCGAAGCTGATCGAGACCACGAATACCGAGAACAGCAGAGCGGCGATGAACGCGAGCAGCGGGCCGCGCAGGCTCGGGCGCTTGCCGTCGACCGGCGGCCGGTAGGTCACGAGCAGGATCGCGAGCACGCAGAGCACGAGGCCGATCGCGCGCAATGGCGACATCGTGTCGCCCGTGAGGAGCCCGACGATCGTGAGCACGGCCGTGCTGACGACGGCGATGATGGCCCCGGCGATGCCGACCGGTCCGATCGCGTAGGCGCGGTATGCGAGCGGCAGGCCGACGCCGGCCGAGGCGCCAGCCAGCAGACCGAGCCCGATGCCGACTGCGCTCGGGGTGCCGGGCATGACCGCGGCGATAGTGAGCGAGACGACGATCGTCGTGACGCCCGCGATGGTGACGACGATCGGCAGCGGCAGTCGACGTGCCGCGACGCCGCCCATCACATTGCTCGCGGCGACGAACACCGCGTTGATGAGGATGAAGACGACCGCCATGGAATGACCTTCGCGGAGAGAGGGATGGCCGCCGAACCTGCTCGGGAGTCGCCGCGCCCAATCTACCGGCGGCGCGCGCGGTACCGTTGCGGGTGATCACCCTCGACGCGGCCTTCGACATTCTGCAGTGCCCGAGCTGCGGCGAGCCGCTGAGCGCGGCCGACGGCGGCGCCTCGTGCGCCAACCGCCACCACTTCGACCGCGCCCGCCAGGGCTACCTGAGCCTGCGCGCCGCGCACAAGGGCAAGGGCGCCCCTGCGACGGGCGACACCCCCGAGATGCTCGAGGCGCGCGAGCGCTTTCAGGCCGAGGGCTTTCACGACGACATTCGCACGGCGGTGCTCGCGGCCGTGCCGGCCGACGCGCGCGGCTGGCTCGCCGACCTCGGCGGCGGCACCGGCTGGTATGCGACCTCGATTCTGGATGCCCGGCCTGAGCTGCACGGCGTCGTCCTCGACGCCTCGGCCCCGGCGGTGCGCATCGCGGCCCGCGCGCACGAGCGGTTGGCCGGGGTGAGCGCCGATGTGTGGACAGGTGTGCCCCTGCGCGACGTCAGCGTCGACGTGGCCCTGCGCATCTTCGCGCCCGGCAGCGCGGGTGAGGTGCGGCGCATCCTCGCGCCGGGTGGCACCGCGGTGTTCGCCGTGCCGCACGCCGATCACATGCGCGAGCTGGGCCACGGTCTCAAGCTCATGAAGGTGCCGGCCGGCAAGGCGGAGGAGGTCGCGGCGAGCATCCCGGACGCCACCCTCGTCAGCTCGGTCGACGTACGGCAACGCGTGCAGCTCTCGGTCGAGCAGGCGCTCGACGCCGTGTTCATGGGGCCCAACGCCTTTCACCAGGATCGCGCGAAGGTCGAGAAGGTGCTGCTCGAGTGGCAGGCGCCCATCAGCGTGACGATCGCCGTGACCGTGGTCGCGCTGCGCCTCGAGGCCTGACGCTCCCGGGGGTTAGCCCCCGCACGATCCGGGGGCCGCTCGGATGCCGCCGCGCGCGGCCGATCGCGAGGCTGGAGTCACCCCGGCGCGCCGTGCGCCGTGGCAGTCTGACACCAGGAGAACCCTATGACCACCGCCCCCGCAGCCCCGGCACCCGCCGTCGCCGACAGCTGGAGCTACGGCGCCCTCTGGCGCCGCGTTCCCCGCGCCCTCGGCTACCTGCTGCCGACCTTCGTGATCGCGATCGCCGTCTCGGTGGCGCTCAGCTCGTTCGTCTCGACGGCCGTGAGCCTGCTCATTGTCATCGTCGGCATCTACCTGCTCGCCCTCACCCTGCTGCTCGCGCGCTACACCGGCCAGTTCGAGATCGCGCGCCTGCGACTCTCGGGTGAGACGCCCATCGCGCAGCCGGTGTGGCCGAGCGACCCGGGCATGGTGTGGTGGAAGCGCTGGTTGCGCCCGCTCGCCAACGGCCGCTACTGGCTGAGCCTGCTGCACGGCGCGATCGTCGCGCCCATCGTCGCGACGCTGAGCTTCGTGGTCGTCACCGTGTGGTTGTCGCTCATCGCGGCGAGCGTCGCCGTGCCGATCCGCGTCGCCTTCTTCGACCTCGACCGCTGGGTCATCGAGGGTCGCGACGGCGGCAGCTGGGTCATCCCGAACGCGTGGGTCGAGAACTTCGCGCCCGTTGCCGTGATCGTCGCGATCGTGCTCGGCGTCATCGCTCTCGTCACCCTGCCCTACGTGCTGCGCGGCCTCACCTGGCTGCACGCCGCGATCGCCCGCCCCTTCTTGGGCCGCTTCACGAACGAGCAGCTCGAGGCCCAGGTGTCGAGCCTGTTCACCTCGCGCCAGGCGGCCGTCGCGGCCGAGGGCTCGGCCCTGCGCCGCATCGAGCGCGACATTCACGACGGCCCGCAGCAACGTCTGATCCGCCTGCAGATGGACCTCGCCGCCGCCGAGCGCCGCCTCGCCGAGAACCCCGATGAGGCCGCCGGTCTGATCCAGGATGCCCGGCGCCAGGCGCAGGACGCGCTCGACGAACTGCGCAACCTGTCGCGGGGCTTCGCGCCGCCGCTGCTGCTCGACCGCGGACTCTTCGCCGCGCTCGAGTCGCTCGCGACCCGCTCGAGCATCCCCGTAACCCTCGAGACCGAGCTCGGTGCGACCGCCAACCTGCCCGACGAGGTGGCGCGCAACGCCTACTTCGTGGCGAGCGAACTCATCGCCAACGCCGCGAAGCACTCGCAGGCGACCGCCATCACGCTGAGCGTCACGACGGCCGACGGCGCGCTCGTCGTCGCCGTGACCGACGACGGCGTGGGCGGCGCGGTCGAGTCGGTCGGGCACGGCCTCGCCGGGCTGCGCGACCGCGCGGCAGGCATGGGCGGCACGTTCGCGATCTCGAGCCCCGAGGGCGGACCCACCACGGTGCGAGTGGCGCTGCCGCTCGCGGGCGTCGGCTCCGCATCCCTCGCCCCGGCCGACGGCAGCGAGCCGAGTGCCTAATCTGGAGGGCATGTCAGCCCTTCGCGTCGCGGTCGCCGATGATTCGGTGCTGCTGCGCGAAGGGCTGGTTCGCGTGCTGCGCGACGCCGGCGTCGAGGTCGTCGGGGCGTTCGGCGACGCGGAGGCCCTGCTCGCGGCGGTGCCGTCGCTCGAGGTGAACGCCGTCGTGCTCGATGTGCGCATGCCGCCGACGTTCCGCGACGAGGGAGTTCGGGCAGCGATCGAGCTGCGGCGGCGGTACCCGGCCATCGCGATCCTGCTGCTGTCGCAGTACGTCGAGGTCGCCTACGCGCAAGAGCTGCTCGCCGCCGGAACGGGCGGGGTCGGCTACCTGCTGAAAGACCGCGTCGTCTCGCTCGACGAGGTGCGCGATGCCCTCGACCGCGTCGCGGCGGGCGGCACGGTGCTCGACCCCGAGGTCATCACGCAGCTCATGGCCCGCCGTGTCGACCCGCTGCAGTCGCTCACGGCGCGCGAGCGCGAGGTGCTCGAGCTCATGGCTCAGGGCCGCACGAACGGGGCCATCGCGGGGGCGCTGTTCATCGGGGTCGGAGCGGTCGAGAAGCACATCTCGGCGATCTTCGCCAAGCTCGGCCTCGACGCCGCCGACGGCGACCACCGCCGCGTGCTCGCGGTCTTGGCCTGGCTCCAGGCCCGCTAGCCCCCACCCTTCTGCCGCAGATCTGGGCCAAAAGGGCACGTCAGCGCGGCGGCATGCGCCCTTTTGGCCCAGATCTGGCACAGAGCGGCGGGGGCTCAGTAGCGGGCGAGCACCTCGGCGTCGCGCGCGTGCGTCAGGGCGCGGCGCACCGCGTCCAGTGCGCCGACCGGGTCGGTGTCGAGCATGCCGCGGGATGCTCGCAGCTCGTCGACCGCATCCTCCAGCCGCGCCCGCGCGCCCGCCGAGCCGCCCGCGCCGACGGCGTCGCGCGCGACGAGCAGCTGCGCCTCGGCCTGCACGC
>NZ_JBKBLF010000016.1:0-68396 GCF_046296455.1 Microcella sp. | reverse complement strand
CGCCGTGGCGCTCGTGGCCCTCGCCGCCGCCGGGGTGCTCGGTGTGCTCGGCCCGGGGGCGGCGACGCCCGTCACCGCTGCGGGCGCCGCGGCCACCGTGGTGCTGCTCGTCGCGGGCCTCGTTGTGCTCGTGCGCTCCCCCGCGTCGCGCGCGCTCTTTCGCATCATCATGCTCGCGGCCCTCGCGGCGGTGCTCACGCTCGCGGCAGCCGCCGGGTCGCTCGTGGCCTAGCCCGCCTCGCGGGGCGCTGCGGGCTCGCGCGCGGGGTTCTTGATACCGATCGCCGAAATCACGGCCCCCGCGAGCATGAGCCCCGCGCACAGCAGCAGGCCGGCGTCGAGCCACGCGTCATCGACAGAGGTGCCGATCACGGCACCGAGCAGCGCGATCGCGACGAGGCCCGCGATGCGCGAGACGGCATTGTTGACGGCCGAGGCGATGCCCGAGCGCTCGGGTTCGATCGCCCCGAGAATCGCCGAGGTGAGCGGCGCGACCGTGATCGCGACGCCGAGCCCGTAGAGCAGCACCCCGACGAGGGCCTGCGAGACGAAGTCGAAGGGCGTCTCGATCGCGCGTAGCAGCACGAAGCCGACGGCCGCGATCGCGGGGCCGGCCGCCATGAACCACCGCGGCCCCATGCGCCCGGCGAGCGCGCCGAACCGCGCCGACAGCAGGATGAGCATGATCGTGACCGGCAGCATGATGAGTCCCGAGGCGGTGGCGCTGAGCCCCGCCACCTGCTGCAGGTACACGACGATAACGAGCCCCGAGACCGACAGGGCCGCGTAGACGGCGACCGTGGCGAGGTTACCGACCGCGAAGTTGCGGTTGCGGAACAGCGTGAGCGGCATCATGGGGTGCAGCGCGGTCGCCTGTCGAACGATGAACCCGATGAGGCACAGGATGCCCACCGCCAGCGGCCCCCACACGACCGGCGAGGCCCACCCGAAGTTGGCCTGCTCGATGAGGGCGAACACGACGCCGCCGAGGCCGAGGGCACCCAGCGCGGCGCCGGCCACGTCGATCGGGGTGCGCTGCGCGGCGGGCTCGTTGCGCATGCGTGCCATGAGGGCGAGCGTGGCCGCGATCGGCACGACGTTGATGACGAACACCCAGCGCCAGCTCGCGAGGTCGGTGAGCACGCCACCGAGCAGCGGGCCCACGATGAAGGCGGCCGAGGTCCAGGCCGTCCAGAGCCCGATGGCGCGAGCCTGGCTCGCTCCGCGGTGGGCGCCCATGATGAGCGCGAGCGAGCTCGGCACGAGCAGCGCGCCCGCGACGCCCTGGGCCGCGCGCGCGACGATGAGCAGCTCGGCCGTGGGGGCGAGCCCGCAGGCGAGCGAGGTCAGGCCGAAGCCGACGAGCCCGATGCGCAGGATCGCGACGCGGCCGAGCAGGTCGCTGAGCGATCCGGCGAGCAGGATGAGGGCTCCGAGGGTGATGAGGTACGCATCCACGACCCATTGCTGCACCGGCAGCCCCCCGCCCAGCTCGGCCGAGATGGCGGGGAGGGCGACCGTGACGATCGAGCCGTCGAGGAACGCGACAAACGCGGCCATGATCGCGACGACGAGCACGCGGCGGTCGAGCACGGTGGTGGGCATGGAGCCAGTCAAGCACTGCGCGGGCGTTCGGCGGCTCCGAGTCTTCTCAATACCCCCGGGGGTATATGCTACCCTGATCGCCTGACCCTTTTGGAGGACCCATGCGCCGCATCCTGCTCTCGATCTCGCTCGCCCTCGGCCTCGCGCTCAGCGCGACCGCGTGCGCGAGCCCCGCCGAGCCCGTCGCGCTCGACGCCGACGCCGTCATCATCGACGTTCGCACGCCCGCCGAGTTCGCCGGCGGTCACCTCGAGGGCGCCGTGAACATCGACGTGCAGTCGCCCGACTTCGAGGCGCTCGTGAGCGAGCTCGACCCCGCGGGCAGCTACTACGTGTACTGCCGCAGCGGCAACCGGTCGGGGCAGGCGATCGACCGCATGACCGCGCTCGGCTTCACCGACCTCACGAACGGCGGCAGCGTCGAGAGCGCCTCGGCGGCCACGGGCATTCCCGTCGTCACCGGACCGTAGTCCGCACCGCTCGCCGGCCGCGCGCTCAGGCGCCGGCCGGCACCAGGCGCTCGGCGAGCAGCTCGCGCACGCGCGGAATAACCTGCGTGCCGTAGAGCTCGATCGCGTGCATGAGCTTCTCGTGCTGCAGCGGCCCCGTGCTGTACTTCAGATCGAAGCGCTGGATGCCGAGAGCCGACACCGTGGCGGCGATCTTGCGGGCGACCGTCTCGGGCGAGCCGACATAGAGCGAGCCGTGCTCGACCTCTTGCTGGAAGTGCGCGTAGGTGGTCGGGCCCCAGCCGCGCTCGCGGCCGATGCGGCCGAACATCTGCTCGTAGGCCGGCCACAGCTCGTCCATCGCCTGCTCGTCGGTGTCGGCGATATAGCCCGGCGAGTGCACCCCGACGGGCTGCCATGGCTTCTCGAGCTGGGTCAGGGCGCGGTGGTACAGCTCGACGAACGGCGCGAAGCGCTCGGCCGGGCCGCCGATGATGGCGAGCATGAGCGGAAAACCGTAGTTCGCGGCGCGCACGACCGACTCGGGGCTGCCGCCGACGCCGACCCACGTGCGCACATTGCCGCTCTCGGTCGTGGGGTAGACCATCTGGTTCTGCAGCGGCGCGCGCGTCGAGCCCTGCCACGAGACGGGCTGCTCTTTGTGCACCTCGGCGTAGAGATTGAGCTTCTCTTCGAAGAGCACCTGGTAGTCCTGCAGCGCGTAGCCGAAGAGCGGGAACGACTCGGTGAACGAGCCGCGGCCCATGATGACGTCGGCCCGGCCGTTCGAGATCGCGTCGATCGTCGCGAAGCGCTGGAAGACGCGGATGGGGTCGTCCGAGCTCAGCACGGTGACGCCGCTGCCGATGCGAATGCGCTCGGTGCGGGCGGCGATGGCGGTGAGCACGATGTCGGGCGCCGAGACCGCGAAGTCGTCGCGGTGGTGCTCGCCGATCGTGATGGCGTCGACGCCCACCTGGTCGGCCAGCACGCCCTCGTCGACGACGTTGCGGATCACCTGGGCGTAGGGCAACGGCTGCCCGTCTGGGCCGTTCGTGACATCACCGAAGGTGTCGATGCCCAGCTCGAGGTCGTTCGCGTCGGCAATGGCCACTGGTCTCCCCTATCTATGCGTACGTATCGAACAGCTCAACAGTCTCACGACACGCGGTATTCCCGCCAGACCGATCAGGGCTGCAGGCGCTCGACCCGCCAGCCCGCGCCCTCGCGGTGGAACAGCAGCCGGTCATGCAGGCGCGAGGTTCGGCCCTGCCAGAACTCCACGCGATCGGGCACGATGCAGAACCCGCCCCAGCGCTCGGGCCGGGGAACCTCGGGCGCATCCACGAACCGCGCCTCGGCGTCGACCACCTTCTGCTCGAGCGCGTCGCGCGACGCGATGGGCTGCGACTGGTCGCTCGACCACGCCGCCACTTGCGCGCCGCGCGGGCGGTGCGCGAAGTAGTCGTCGCTGTCGGCCGCATCGACCGGATGCGCGTGGCCGAAGATCTTCACCTGGCGGTGCAGCGTGTACCAGGGGAACACGACGGCGACCGCGGGGTTCGCGAGCAGCGCGCGGCCCTTGCGCGAGGTGGAGTCGGTGTAGAAGGCGAAGCCGCGCTCGTCGACCCGGCGCAGCAGCACCGTGCGGATGGACGGGGCGCCGTCGGGGTCGATCGTGCCGAGCACCATGGCGTTCGGCTCGTAGACGCCGCGCTCGGCCGCCTCGGCGAGCCAGGCGGTGAACTGCGCGAAGGGGTCGTCCGCGAGGTCCGCTTCGTCGAGCTTCTCGATGCCGTAGTCGGTGTGCGTGCGCAGAGCGCTCTCGATGGTCGGGTCGGAGGCGGCGGGGTCGGTCATGCTCACACGGTAGGCGGTTCGGGCCGGGAATCGGCCGAATCGCGCGCCGTCGCCGTGGCCCAGACGGCCATGACGGCGGCGAGGATGAGGGCGGTGCCGAGCAGCTCGTCGCCGAACTGCGCGAAGGCGTCGAGGTCGATCGCGGCGCCCAGGTCGCGCGCGAGGGTTCCGAAGGCCAGCACCGTCACGCCGAAGACGGCGTTGGCGAGAAAGAGCATGACGCGGGATGCCCGGGGGTACGCCGCGCTGCCCTCGTGCGTCACGTCGGCATCGGTCACGAACCCCCACACGAAGCCGAACAGCACGAGGGCGATGCCGCTGGCCCCGATGAGCGCGCTGAGCGGATCGGCCAGCACGTCGCGCCACGCGGCAGCGGCCGAGAGCAGCAGTGCCACCGTGAGCAGGGCGATGCGCCGGGCATCGAGCTGCCGACGAACGGCCAGCACGATCGCGAGGGCGAGCGTGCCCGCCGCGATGACCACCGCGAGCGCCTCTGACGACCAGCTCAGGGGGGTGGCGAGCACGGCCGGCAGCACGCTCAGCAGCGCGAACAGCCCGATTGCCGCGAGCAGCTCGGGCAGCCCGCGAGACCCCCGACGCGCCGCGACGAACGCCGCGACGATGAGGGCGACGCCGACCGAGCCCCGCACGATCGTGAGCGCCACGGTGCCGCGCAGCGCATCGGCGATGACGAACACGAACCCGACGGCGGCGCCCTCGGCGCCCCACGCGGTGACGACCTGAGCGGCCAGCAGCAGCACGACCACGGGCGCGAGCGTGATCGACAGGGCCGCGGCGACCGGCAGCCCCACGTCGTCGAGCCGAGCCATGACGTCGTCGATGCGGGTGGTCGCGTCGCGGCGCGCGCGGGCGATTGCCCACCACAGGGCGGCGATCGCCAGCACGATGCCGATCGACAGCGGCAGATCGCGCTGCTCGATCACGGCGCCCGTGCCGGTCGTGACCGCCAGCACCACCTCGGCGATGCGCCATCCCGCGACGAGCAGGAACATCACGATGAGCACCAGCGGCACCGAGCGCATCAGCCCTCGAGCGCGAGCGCGCGCGAGCGGGCGGTGCACCGCGGCGACCGTCGTCGTCGCGGCCCCGATCGCGAACTCGGCGACAGCGACGCCGGCCGCGAGCGCTGCGGGCACGGCCAGCTGACCGAGCGACGACATGACGAGCGAGGCGGTCGTCGGCCCGAAGTCCAGGCCGAACGGGGCCGACTGCGAGGCGCTGCGCCCGAGCGACACGACCGCCGAGAGCCCCGTGATCGCGAGCACGAGGGGGAACTCCCACCACGCGAACGCCGCGCGCCGCCGCAGCACGACGAGCACGATCACGGCCGCGACGGCGAGCATCGAGATGACCTTGCCCGGGGTGATCGAGACCCCGCCGGCGCCATCGGCCCCGAGGTCGAGCGAGCCGATGAACAGCAGCACGAGCGAGGTCATGATCGTCAGCACGACCGTCGTGCGGCGCCGCGTGTGCAGCGCCGCCGTCTGCATGAGGGCGAGCGACAGGATGACCAGCCAGAAGATCGTCGGCAGCAGCAGCCGCGGCAGCGAGAGCACGATCGAGCCCACGCTCACCGTGAGCGGCGAGAACTCGCGCACGAGCGGGGCACCGAGGATCAGCGCGACGGCCAGGCAGAACGCCACGACCCCGACGACCACGATGGGGCCGAGCCCGGCCGGCGAGCCGGTGTCGCGCAGGCGCCCGCGCCGGATGGGGTCGACGATGATGCCGCGCCACAGCGTGCGAGCACCCGCGAGGAGGCGGGGCATGGTGCGCGGTCGCGGCGCCCACGGCGAGTCGGTCACGGTGGGCGGGCTCATCGCAGCTCCCAGCGCCGCAGCACGCCATCGCTCTCGAGCACGACGAGCGCGGCGCCGACCGCGAGCGCCGATCGGCTCGCCGCGATCGATGCGGTGTCGATCGGCTGCGCGTCGATGACGGCGCCATCGGCGGTCGACCGCAGCTCGACGTCGGCGGCGCGCACGATCGCGACGACGCTCGCTGCGCCCTCGCCCACCAGGGCCTCCCCGCCGGCCCCGCGCCATCGCACCGCCCCGCCCCCGGCATCGAGGGCCACGACGGCCTCGTCGGTGAGCACGACCACGGCATCGCCGACGACGAGCACGCCGCGCGCGAGACCGGTGTACCCGGTGCTCCAGCGCTCGTCGCCCGACTCCCGATCGAGGGCGATGACCTCGCCCGATTCGAGCATCGCCACGACGATCCCCTGCGGCCCGCCCGCGGCCGCGAGCTCGACCACGAGGCCGAGCTCGTCGAGCCAGAGCACCGCACCCGTGGCGGCGTCGAGGGCCGTGAGCCGCTCCCGCTCGTCGGCCACGAGCACGAGGTCGTCGACGACGACGACTTCGGCGCGGGCATCGGCACCGAGCGACTGCGACCAGCGGGCGGTGCCGGTGCGGGCATCCAGTCGCGTCACAGTGCCGCTGCGCGCGGCGACCACGATGTCGGCGGTCGGCGAACCACCCGCGGGCACGGCGACCGGGGCGGCGATCACGAGCTCGTCGGCCGCCCAGTTCCACAGCCGGCGACCCGCCGCGTCGTAGGCGACGACCTGACGCCTTGACGTGGTCGCGACGACGAGGTCGCCGGCGGTGCCGACTGCCACGACCGTGCCGCCGGGATGCCCGAACCACGCGAGCCGCGCCTGCGCGCGCCCGAGCGCGAGCACCTGCACGTCGTCGCCGCGATCGTTGACGACGACGAGGCGCCCGTCGGCGGTGGCCGCGGGCGCGACGGGGTACTGGCCGGTCACATCGGAGGCCCCGAAGAAGGGATCGGTGATGGCGATCGGCAGGGTTCGCCCGGGCAGGAGGCGCGCGGCGGGGTCGAGCAGTGAGCCGAAGGTCGCCGCAGCGGTCGCGGTTCGGCCGAGCGGCTCGAGGGCGCCCGGCCGAACCTCGGCGCGCCCCGCGGGCTGACCGTCGACGGTGCCGCTGCTCCAGACCGCGCCGCGCCCCGGGCACCAGACGGTCGACTCGGCGAGAGTCGTCGAGATGCCCTCGTCGACGTTCTCGATGCGCACCGTGCTCTCGACGCCGATGCAGCCGCCCGTGAGCGGGATCTCGCGGCCCTCCTGGTCGGTGAACGGCCCATCGGCGCGCAGCGCGGCGAACTCGGCCGAGTAGGTCAGCACTCCCCCGGGCAGGGCCGAGCCGGTCGAGCTCCACGCGTCTCCCGGCTGCACCTCGGGCGGCAGCAGCACGATCGCCGGTTCGAAGACGAAGCCGATGGGCCCGCCCCACGAGGCGACCTGGGTGACGCCGTCGCTCGAGAGGCGGAACAGGTCGGCGCCCCGCTCGCCCCGGTCGGTCACGGTCGACGACCGCCACCACTGCGCAGAGCGCACCGCCTCGTCGCCGAGCGAGCCGAGCAGGTTCGCCGCGATCGTCGAGGGCGCCGCGAAGATGCCCTCGATGCCGATCGAGCGCGTGTGCTCGGTGACGTTCTGCACGCCCTGGGCGTCGATCGTGACCGAGCGCTGCCCGTCGGGCGGCACGAACCGGGCGGCGCTGCCCCCCGACACCTCGGGGGCGACGAGATCGACGGCGTCGAGCGCGGTGCCGAGCATCAGCACCACGAGCGGCGTCACGACCCATGGCACCCACGCGGGTGTGCGCGAGCGGGCATCGTCGCGCGGGCCCGCGGTCTCGGGCGCCGTCTCGGGGCTCGGCTCAGCGCCGCCGGTGGTCACGAGCGCCAGTGTAGGGCCGCGCCCGGGCTCACTGCATCGAGTCGAGGATGCCGATCAGGTCGTCGAGCGTCGTGCGCGGGTTGACGATCGCGAAGCGCGCGTTCGTGCGGCCCGCGTGCGAACTCGGCACGACGAAGGCGCGCTGATCGTCGAGCAGGCGGTTCGACCAGTGCGCGTAGTCGCTCGCGCTCCAGCCGACGCGCTCGAACACGACGACCGAGAGCTGCGGATCGCGCACGAGGGCGAGGTGGTCGCGCTGCCCAATCTCGGCAGCGACGGCGTGCGCGAGCTCGATGGATGCCGCGATCGCATCGCGGTAGGCCTGCGCGCCGAAGGTGGCGAGCGAGAACCACAGGGGCAACCCGCGGGCGCGCCGGGTCAGCTGCACCGAGTAGTCGGAGGGGTTGTACTCGCTCGACTCGGTCAGGGCATCCAGGTATTCGGCATGCTGCGTGTGCGCCAGCCGCGCGATCTCGGGGTCGCGGTAGAGCAGAGCGCACGAGTCGAACGGCGTGAAGAGCCACTTGTGGGGGTCGACGATGAGCGAGTCGGCGCGTTCGATGCCGGCGAAGCGCGGGCGGGCGATCTCGGCGAGCGCGGCGGCCAGACCGTAGGCGCCATCGATGTGCAGCCAGAAGTCGTGATCGTCTTTGAGCGCGGCGATCGAGGCGATGTCGTCGACGATGCCGAAGTTGGTCGAACCACCCGTCGCGACGACGGCGATGACGGCCTCGCCGTGCTCGACGAGAGCAGGGAGCACGGCATCGCCGCGCAGCATGCCGCTCTCGCCCACGGGTACGGCGACGACATCGATGTCCATGACCTTCGCGGCGCTCGCGATCGACGAGTGCGCTTCGGCGCTCGCGATGACGACCCAGCGCTCGGGGCGCGCGCGTCCGGCTTCGCGCCGGCGCCGGTCGGCGTGGTCGCGCGCGGCGACGAGCGCCGAGAGGTTGCCGATCGTGCCGCCCTGCACGAAGACTCCGCCCGCGGTCTCGGGCAGCCCGAACTCGTGGGCGAGCCACGCGAGCACGTCGTTCTCGGCGTAGACCGCGCCCGAGCCCTCGAGCCACGAGCCGCCGTACACCGCCGTCGCCGAGACGATCAGGTCGAACGCGGTGGCCGCCTTCGACGGCGCCGAGGGGATGAACGAGAGGTATCGCGGGTGCTCGGTCGTGATGCACGAGGGCGCCAGAACGTTCTCGAACAGGGCGAGCGCGCGCCGAGCGCCCATGCCCTCCTCGCTGATCGTGCGGCCGGCCAGGCGCCGCAGCTCGGCCGGTGTGAAGGGCTTGTCGAGCGGGGTGTCGTCGCTCAGGATGCGGCGGCGCGCGTACTCGAGCACCATGTCGACGATCGCGGTCGTCTCGTCGGTGATCGCGTGCATGCGCGTTGCGGAGGCGGAGGGGGATGCGGCCTGGTCGCGGCTCACGGCGGGTCCTCTCGAACCAGATCGGCACGCTCGGCGTGCGATCCTTCGGCGCGCCGCCCCGCCACTCGGGTCAGCAGGCGCCGGATACGACGAATCCCGGCCGAGACCGGGATTTCGTTCGTGCGTGGACCTGAGGGGACTCGAACCCCTGACCCCCTGCATGCCATGCAGGTGCGCTACCAGCTGCGCCACAGGCCCGTGGCTGCCGGCCGACTGGCCGGTGACAACTCGACAAGACTAGTACACGCCGCGGCCCCCGACCAATTCGGCCATGACCGGCCAGCGCGTCAGTCGAAGAGCTCGCTCAACCAATTCTTGGGGCGCTTGTACGAGCCGCCCGGGTGGCCGTAGCCGCCGCCGTAGCGGGGCGCCGAGCCGGGCGAGTTCGAGCCCCAGCGCTGCGGGTAGCCCGGCTGGGCGTAGCCGCCCGGCGGGTACCCCCCGGCGGGGCGAGCGGGCGTTTCGCGCGGCAGCTCGACACGCGGTGCGGCGGCGGGGGCGGGGGCGGTCGACGCGCGCTCGATGATCTTGTCGAGCTCGCCGCGGTCGAGCCAGACGCCTCGGCACTGCGGGCAGTAGTCGATCTCGATGCCGCTGCGGTCGCTCATCACGAGCAGGGTGTCGTCGGTGGGGCACTTCATACCCCCAGTCTGCCCGTCGTCGGCTATGCGTCGACTGGATGCTCGCCGAGCGTCAGCGGAATGGTCGGGCAGTCCTTCCAGAGGCGCTCGAGCGAGTAGAACAGCCGCTCTTCTTCGTGGAAGACGTGCACGACGATGTCGCCGAAATCGAGCAGGATCCACCGGCCCTCGGCGCGGCCCTCGCGGCGCAACGGCTTGGCGCCTGCCTCGATCATGCGGTCTTCGACCTCGGCGGCGATGGCCTGCACGTTGCGCTCGTTGCGCCCCGTCACGAGCAGGAACACGTCGGTGAGCGGCAACGGCCCCGAGACGTCGAGCGCGACCAGGTCGCCACCCTGCTTGGAGTCGGCGGCGAGAGCAGCGACCTGGGTGAGGGCGATGGCGCGTTCGGTGGCGGTCACAGGTTCCTTCGACGGGGGGCGGGAGGTCAAAGCATTCAGAATAGCCCGTTGACCGCGGCGAGCACGAACAGGCCGATCGCGACGACCGCCATGACGACGGTCGAGGCGACGAGCACCGTCGTGACGGTGTTGCTCGTCGAGCCCTTACCGGGCGTGATCATCGGCGACGCGCCCGTGTGGCTGCTCACGGCTCGCAGCGCGCTCACGGGCGCCGAGTCGGGGTGCGCCACCTGGAACTCGCCGGGGTCGAGCATGTCGTCGATGTCGGGGCTCTCGTGCACCTGCGGCACGGCGCCCGTCGACGACACGACGCGGGGCAGGTCGATCATGCCCGTGATGATGATCTCGCCCGTGCCCGAAACGGGGCCCGCGATGCTGCCCGTGGGCATCTCGGGCAGCACGAGGGCGTTCGTGTTGGTCAGGCTCGCGGTCGATCCGACCTCGCGACTGAAGGTGTTCTCGAACGGGTCGTCGTCATCGTGGATGCCCACCGACCAGTGCGAGCCCGTGGGGGCCGACCCGGCCGAGAGGTAGGGCTCGGGCTGCGGTTCGGCGAGCGGCGCGGGCGCCGGTGCGAGCGGGGCGAAGTCGAGCGGTGCGTGGTCGATTGGAGTCGGCGCGAGCGGGGCGGGCTCGACCGGGGGCAGCACGACCGGGGCCTGAACGACCGGGGGCAGCACGACCGGGGGGGCAGGCACGACGAGCGGCGCGACGAGCGGGGGCGCCTCGACCGGCGGTGCCTCGGCGGCCGGCTCGCGCAGGGCGCGCAGCTCGCGCCGCGAGAGGGTCTGCTCGAACGCGCTCGGGGCCGCGGCTGCGACGGGCTCGACGGGCGGCGCTGGGATGACGTGCGTCGGGGGCGCGATGACGTGCGGCTCGGGCTCGGGCGCCGGCATCACGGGCTGCGGCGGCCGAGGGGTCAATTGCGTGTGGTACTCGAGCGCGGTGTCGAATCCGGCGGCCGGCGCCGCGGCCGGCTGCTCGACGGGCGGACGGAAGTCGCGGCGGCGCACCTGCTGCTCGGGCGGCGGAGCCACGGGCGGGGCGAGCGGCGCGACGGGCAGCGTGTCGCCGTTCTGCGACGAGGCGGCCTGCCCCGAGGGATCCCCCGCCGTGATCACCGTGTGAGTCGCCGGCGGGGCGTCGTAGTGGGGCACGCGCGGCCGCACCTGCGTGCGGTACGCCACATCGCTCGGCGCCGACGAGGGCACCGAGACGGGGGTGCCGCCGCGCACGCGCCGGGTGACGGGCTGCGCGAAACCCTCGGGCTGAGCATCCTGCGCCGACAGCTCGGCCTGCCGCGCGGCGCGGCGGCTGAGGGGCGGGTCGGTGGGATTGCTCATGATGTCGGGCTCCGATAGAGCTGGTGCTTCGAGATGTACTGCACGACGCCGTCGGGCACGAGGTACCAGACCGGAGAGCCGTGCTCGACGCGCTCGCGGCAGTCGGTCGACGAGATGGCCAGCGCGGGAATCTCGAGCAAGCTTACGTCGCCCTCCGGCAATCCGCGAACGCTGAGGTCGTGCCCGGGGCGGCTCACGGCGATGAAATGGGCGAGCCGCCAGAGCTCGGCCGCGTCTTTCCACTCGAGGATCTGGGCGATCGCGTCGGCCCCCGAGATGAAGAACAGGTCGGCATCGGGATGCTGCACCCGCATGTCGCGCAGCGTGTCGATCGTGTAGGTGGGGCCGTCGCGATCGATGTCGACGCGGCTCACGCGAAAGCGCGGGTTGGCCGCCGTGGCGATGACCGTCATGAGGTAGCGGTGCTCGCTCGCCGTCACCCCGCGCTTCTGGTACGGCTCGCCCGTCGGCACGAACACGACCTCATCGAGCTCGAAGGCATGCGCAACCTCGCTCGCGGCCACGAGGTGGCCGTGGTGAATCGGGTCAAAGGTTCCGCCCATGATGCCGATCCGCGCGCGAGGCGCAGCGGGCGGGGAAGCGGTTGTGGTGGCGATGGGTATCGCGTCGGCAGCCCGGCTCAGTGGCCGGCGTCGTGCCCGCTCGGCTTGTTCGCGGTCTTGTGGCTGTGGCGGTTCGCGACATCGCGGTAGGCGAAGGTCACGAGGCCGAGCATGAGGAAGACGAGCGCGGCGGCACCGGCGATCACCTCGGGCGGGGCGATGAGCGGAGCAAGCTCCTCCTCCGAGGCGAGGATCGCAGTGGCCAGCGTCGTCAGCATTCGAGGCTCCCGTGGTCGTGGGCGGTGATGCGCGGCAAGCTACCGCGCGTCGAGTCTACCGACTGTCACCCGCGAACCTGCCCGGCGCCGCGCACGATCCACTTCGTGCTCGTGAGCTCGGGCAGCCCCATCGGGCCGCGGGCGTGCAGCTTCTGGGTCGAGATGCCGACCTCGGCGCCGAAGCCGAACTCGCCGCCGTCGCTGAAGCGCGTCGAGGCGTTGACCATGACGACGGCCGAATCCACTTCGGCGAGGAATCGCTCGGCGTTGGCCATGTCGCGCGTGATGATCGACTCGGTGTGCTGGGTCGAGAACCGGCGGATGTGGGCGAGCGCGGCATCGAGATCGTCGACGACCGCGACGCTCAGTTCGAGCGCCATGTGCTCGGTCGCGAAGTCGTCGTCGGTCGCGATCGGCAGGCTGGGGTCGATGTCGCGTGCGCGCTCGTCGCCGCGCACGACGACCCCGGATGCGCGCAGGGCTTCGATCACGGGCGGCAGCAGGCGCGCCGCGGCGTCGCGGTGCACGAGCACGGTCTCGACCGCGTTGCACACGCTCGGACGCTGCACCTTGGCGTTGTGCACGATGTCGACGGCGAGCTGCTCGTCGGCCGACGCGTCGAGCACGATGTGCACGACACCGGCGCCGGTCTCGATCACGGGAACGGTCGACTCGCGCACGACGGTCTGGATGAGGTCGGCACTGCCGCGGGGAATGAGCACGTCGACGAAGCCGCGTGCGCGCATGAGCGCCGTTGCCCCGGCGCGGCCGTGCGCGTCGATGGTCTGCACGGCCTCGGGCGGCAGTCCCGTCAACCGCAGGGCCTGCTGCACCGTGGCCACGAGCACGCGGTTCGAGCTCTCGGCCGCGCTGCCCCCGCGCAGCACGACGGCGTTGCCGCTCTTGAGGGCGAGCGCGGCGATGTCGACGGTCACGTTCGGGCGCGCCTCGTAGATGGCGCCGACGACGCCGAAGGGCACGCGCACTTCGCTGAGCTGGATTCCGTTGGGCAGGCGCGAGCCCCGCACGACCGTGCCGACCGGGTCGGGCAGGGCGATGACGTCGCGCACCGCGGCGGTGAGGGCCCGCACGCGCGCGTCGTCGAGCCGCAAGCGGTCGATGAGCCCGTCAGAGAGCCCCGTGGCCCGCCCGCGCTCGAGGTCGTCGGCATTGGCCGCGATGATCTCTGTCGACGCGGCCTCGAGTCCGTCGGCGACCGCGGCGAGGGCGGCGTTCTTGCGCGCCGTCGTCATGGTCGCGAGCAGGCGCGAGGCCTCTTTCGCGGCCGTCAACTCGGCGTCGATGAGCGCCGCGGGAGAAGAGGTCACCGCGTCGGTGACGAGGGTCGACATGCCCTCAGCCTACCGGGGCGGCCTCGAACCAGGTTCCGACGACGTCGCCCGCGAGGGCCTGTGCGACGCGGTCGGTCGACGTGAGCACGACGGGGATCCCCTGGCCGACAGCGAGCTTCGCGGCAGCGATCTTGGTGCCCGCTCCCCCGGTGCCGACTCCGGCCGCGCCGATGTCGCCGAGCTCGACGCTCGCGAGGTCGTCATCATGTGCGACGACGTCGATGCGCTGCGCGCCGGGCTCGTGCGGCGGGCGCGTGTAGAGCGCATCGACGTCGCTCAGCAGCACGAGCAGGTCGGCGTTGACGAGCTCGCTCACGAGGGCGGCGAGCCGGTCGTTGTCGCCGAAGCGGATCTCTTGCGTCGCAACGGTGTCGTTCTCGTTGACGATGATGAGAATTCGCAGGCCCAGCAGGCGCTCCATGGCGCGCTGCGCGTTGCTGCGGGGCGTGGCGTTCTCGAGGTCGCCCGCCGTCAGCAGCACCTGCCCGGCGACGATGCCGTAGCGGTCGAGGCTCTCTTGGTACCGGTAGATGAGCACGTTCTGACCGACGGCGGCCGCGGCCTGCTGCGTGGCCAGGTCGGTGGGGCGCGCGTCGAGGTCGAGGTACGGGATGCCCGTGGCGATGGCGCCCGACGACACGAGCACGACCTCCACCCCGCGGCCGTGGGCGGCAGCGAGCGCGTCGACGAGGGGGCCGATCTGGCCCACGTTGGGGCCGCTGATCGACGACGACCCCACCTTCACCACGATGCGCTTCGCCGCCGTGACGGCGGCGCGCTGCTGCTCAGTCATCGCCCTCCTCGTCGTTGTACCTGCTCGCGTCGCGCTCGGCCACGCGCTCGGCCTCGAGCTCGGCGCGCGCGGCGGCCTTCGCATCCATGCGCTCGTAGTAGCTCTGGCGGCGCTGGCTCGTCGACGGGCGGTTGAGCGCGTCGAGGCGCGGGTCGGTGCCGCGGGGGGCCGTCATGAGCTCGGCCGCGCTCGTGAGCGTGGGCTCCCAGTCGAAGACCACGCCATCGCCGGGGCCGATGACGACCGTGGCGCCCGCGACCGCTCCGGCCGCGAAGAGCTTGTCCTCGATGCCGATCTTGGCCAGACGGTCGGCGAGGTAGCCGACGGCCTCGTCGTTGCGAAAGTCGGTCTGCTGCACCCAGCGCTCGGGCTTGGCCCCGAGGATGCGGTAGAGGTTGCCGTCGCTGCCGCCCTCGACGACGATGCGGAATTCTTCGGTGTTGACGGCGCGCGGGCGCAGCACGATGCGCTCGCGCACGACGGCCTCGGCAGTCTTCGCGGCGCGATCGGCCTCGACGAGCTCGGCGAGCGCGAAGGTGAGGGGGCGCAGGCCCTCGCGGCTGACGGCGCTGATCTCGAACACGCGGTAGCCGCGGGCCTCGAGCTCGGGGCGCACGAGCGCGGCCAGATCGCGACCCTCGGGCACGTCGACCTTGTTGAGCGCCACGAGTTGCGGCCGCTCGAGCAGCGGGGTCTGCCCCTCGGGCACGGGATACGCGGCGAGCTCGGTGAGGATGATCTCGAGGTCGCTGATCGGGTCGCGCCCCGGCTCGAGCGTGGCGCAGTCGAGCACGTGCAGCAGCGCGCTGCAGCGCTCGACGTGGCGCAAGAACTCGAGCCCCAGGCCCTTGCCCTCGCTCGCGCCCTCGATGAGCCCGGGCACGTCGGCGACCGTGAAGCGGCTCTCGCCCGACTCGACGACGCCCAGGTTGGGGTGCAGGGTCGTGAAGGGGTAGTCGGCGATCTTCGGCTTGGCGGCCGAGATGGCCGCGATGAGGCTCGACTTGCCGGCGCTCGGGTAGCCGACGAGGGCGACGTCGGCGACCGTCTTGAGCTCGAGGACGATGTCGCCCTCCCAGCCCTCGGTGCCGAGCAGGGCGAAGCCGGGGGCCTTGCGCTTGGTCGTGGCGAGCGCGGCGTTGCCGAGGCCGCCCTGGCCGCCGGGGGCCACGACGATGCGCATGCCGGGCTCGGTCAGGTCGGCGAGCTCGGTGCCATCGGCGTCGCGCACGACCGTGCCGATGGGCACGGGTAGCTCGAGGTCGACGCCCGTGAAGCCCGAGCGGTTGTCGCCCATGCCGGGGCCGCCGTTGTCGCTCGAGCGGTGCGGTCGGCGGTGGTAGCCGAGCAGGGTGGTCTCGTTGGCCGCCGCGACGAGCACGATGTCGCCGCCGTCGCCGCCGTTGCCGCCATCGGGGCCCGCGAGGGGCTTGAACTTCTCACGCCGCACCGAGACGCAGCCGTGGCCGCCGTTCCCCGCGCGCAGGTGAAGGGTCACACGGTCGACGAACGTCGCCATGATGGTGCCTCCTCGTACTGCTCTGCCGCGGCGCCGATGTGCCCGTGACTGCTGTGCTGCTGGTGGTGCTCAACGACGAAGGGGCGGGCCGAAGCCCGCCCCTCGCGTGTGACTCTTGGGTCGTGCGCTAGGCGCTGACGACGTTGACGACCTTGCGGCCGCCCTTCTGGCCGAACTGCACCGCACCCGCCTCGAGGGCGAACAGGGTGTCGTCACCGCCACGGCCGACGTTGGCGCCGGGGTGGAAGTGGGTGCCGCGCTGGCGGACGAGGATCTCGCCAGCCTTGACGACCTGGCCGCCGAAGCGCTTCACACCCAGGTACTGGGGGTTGGAGTCGCGACCGTTGCGAGTGGACGATGCGCCCTTTTTGTGTGCCATTGTTCGCGCCCCTTCTTACTTGATGCCGGTGATCTTGACGCGGGTCAGATCGGCGCGGAAACCCTGGCGCTTCTTGTACCCGGTCTTGTTCTTGAACTTCTGGATGACGATCTTGGGGCCGCGCAGGTCGCCCAGCACCTCGGCCGTCACGGTGACCTTCGCGAGCTTCTTCGCGTCGGTGGTGACCGTGTCACCGTCAACGAGCAGAACCGGGGTCAGCTGGATGGTGCCATCCTCGCTCGCCTTGATGCGGTCGAGAACGACAACGGTGCCGACCTCGACCTTCTCCTGCCGCCCACCGGCGCGCACAACTGCGTAGACCACGTTTCACCTTTGCTCTGTTGACAGAATCCTGCTCGCGCGCCGAGTGCGACGCGTCGAGACGTGCTGAGGGGTGCCAGCGCGGGCTCAGCCCAGCGCGCACCAACGGTCAAGAATAGCCGACCGCGGGATGCCCGGTCAAACGCGCCCGATCGGCGCGCTCCCCGCCCCCTCAGCTTACAATCGCGACCATGGCCGTGCTGATCGATGAACCCATCTGGCCGGCCCACGGCCGCCTCTGGGGGCACCTCGTGAGCGATACCTCGCTCGACGAGCTGCACGCCTTCGCGGCGGCCGCGGGAATTCCCGACCGGGGCTTCGACCACGACCACTACGACTACCCCGACGAGCGCCGCGAGGCGCTCATCGCGCAGGGTGCCGTGCCCGTGACGGGCAAAGAGCTCGTCGCGCGCTTGAACGCCGCCGGGCTGCGGGTGAGCCAGCGCGAGAAGCGGGGGCTCTAGCCCCGGGCCGACTCGGGCCCGCGGCGCGAGCGCTCCCCCGCATCACCAGATCGGCGAGAACCCCTCGAGCGTGCGCACGACGGCGCCCGACTCGATGTCGACGATGACCGTCGTGACCGAGGTGGGGCGGCCGTTGACGAGGCGGGCGTCGGGCACCGCATCCGCTACCGAGGGCGTCACCTCGACCGCGACGTACTGGTCGTTCGACGAGAGCACGAAGTCGCCGATGCTGCCG
Source organism: Microcella sp. (assembly GCF_046296455.1). Classification (GTDB taxonomy): domain Bacteria; phylum Actinomycetota; class Actinomycetes; order Actinomycetales; family Microbacteriaceae; genus Microcella. The sequence goes on along the minus strand of NZ_JBKBLF010000016.1, from coordinate 51,028 downwards.
CGGTCGTCGATCGTGCGGAACAGCACGCGCGCCGCGCCCGTGCCGTCGTCGGCGACGAGCAGGGTCGTGACGCCGCCTGTGGCATCTTCGGGCACGGCGACCTTCTGCACGCGCAGCTCGGTGCGCGTCAGCAGCGCCTGACCGCCGAAGGCGAAAGCACCGTCGACCGGCGAGGGGTCGAGCCGTGATTCGCGACCCGTCGCGAGTTCGAGCACGATGCCGCCGAAGGCGTCGGCGCCCGTCAGGCGGGTCGCGTCGGTCGAGAGCCCGTAGGCGGTCGGCATCTGCCCGATCGGCAGGGCGACGGGCTCGCCCACGAGCTCGACGCGCACCACGTCTTGCTCGACGGTGTGCACGATCATCGTGGCGCCGTCGGGCAGGAACTGGGCGACGCGCGCCGTGACGGGCGTGCCGTCGAGCGCGCGCACGATCGTCGTCGGCCCGTCGGCGCCGAGGTCGATGACGGCGAGCGAGCGCGCACCGGACTGCTGCTCGGGCGCGCCCGCGGGGGGCTCGCCGACGCTCGTGATGACGAGGCCGAGCAGCGTGCCGACGGGCGGCACGATGAGGTCGTCGACGCGCACGCCCTCCGGCAGGCGCAGCTGCTGCACGCCGCCGTCGCTCGAGACGGCTTCGAGCACGCTCGTGCCGCCGGGTGCGTCGCGCGCGACGACGAGCACGTTCTCGATGGGGGCGATGTGCTGAATACCCGGCGCGGCATGCACGACCTCTCCGCGGCCGGTGCCGTCGAGGGGTGCGCGCAGCACCTCGTCGTCTGCCTCGCCACGGTCGAGGTAGAGCAGCGCGCCCTGGGCGGTCGTGAACCGGTGGGTGAACGTCGACGTGGCCTCGCGGCTCGTCGCCGGCACGTCGGCGATCTCGACGGTGTACTCGGTGCCGTAGCGCAGGCGCTGCTCGAACTGCACGATGAGCAGGTCGTCTTGCACGCTCACCGAGACCTCGGCGGCGGGGGTCACCGACACCTGCTCGGCCGTCACCTCGCCGAGGGGCTGGTTGGCGAACAGACGCAGCTGCTGGCCGGGCTGCTCGGTGACCCGCTGGGGGTCGACGACGGCCGAGCTGAGCTTGGGGCCCTGCAGGCTGCCGAGCAACAGGAAGACGGCGGAGACGACCGAGAGGCTCGCGACGAGCATCCAGAACGTGCGCGAGAAGCGGCGCCGCTCTCGTTGCTCGCGCAGTCGCTGCGAGGCGGCCGCCACCCGGCGCGCGGCGGGCAGCTCGGCCGCGGGCCGCTCGCCGGCGTCAGAAGAGGTAGGGCTCACTCGGCTGGTCCACCACCTCGACGACGTCGGGCACCAGCACGATCGGCTGCGTGCCCGTGCGCGAGGGGTTGCTCTCGAACGCGCCCGAGACCTGCACCCAGGTGTCGGGCGGGTACTGCTCGGCCCAGCCCGGCAAGTGCACGGGAACGCCGAGCGGCTGCGCGTCGACGGCGCAGCACGTGACGGCGAAGCGCGAGACGTAGAACGTGTTCTCGGGGTCGTCGGCATCGGCCGTGACGAAACCGAGCAGGGCCGTGACGGGCTTGTCGTCGAAGAAGGCGAGGTCGCTCGTCTGGCGCAGCACGGTCGACCACTCGCGCACGGTGAAGGCCGCGACGGTCTCGGCGTCGGCGACCGAGGCGGCCGCGAGGGTCTCGGCGTCGTCACTCGCCGTCGCGTTGATCTCGCGCTGCTCGGCCGTGGCCGTGCTGAGGGTCGCGGGCGGGATCAGCACCATTCCGATGGTGAACACGACCGCGAGGCCGGCCGCAGCGAGGCTCACGGCGCGCGAGCGACGACTCGGCGGCGCCACGGCCTCGTCGTCGTGCTGTCGCGGCGAGGCGAGGGCGAGCACGGCGGCGACCACGGCGATCGCCGACATGATGACCGTGAACAGGATGTAGCGCGGGTGGATGTAGAGCACGAGCTGCCCCACGGCCGCGAGCCAGAGCGTGATGGCGCCCAGGACGCCGATGATGACGACGCCGCGCCACCGCTGCACGTGGCGCCAGAGGGTGGCGCGCTGCTGATCAGGCAAGGTAGTTCACCACCAGTCCGAGGGCGAGGCTCAGCAGGGCGACGATCGTCGTCAGCTGCACGAGCGTGCGGGTCGAGTAGGTCGTGCGCATGAGCGCGAGCATCTTGATGTCGACGATGGGGCCGAAGACCAGGAACGTGACGATCGAGCCGGGCAGGAAGGTCGACGCGAAGGGCAGGATGAAGAAGGCGTCGACGTTCGAGCACACCGAGATGATGAACGCGAGCACCATCATCGCCAGCACGCTGTAGAGCGGGTCGCTGCCGAGGGCGACGAGCACGTCGCGCGGCACGATGACCTGAATCGCGCCGGCGATGAGCGAGCCGATGACGAGCGCCGGCATCAGGATGCTCGACTCGCGCACGAACAGGTCGAGGCTCTGCTCGCGCCGGGTGCGGCCGTGCCCGTGGCCGTCGTCGAGGCGGCACTCGTCGGCGAACCGGCCGCTGAGCAGGCTCATGGGCTGCGGGTGCTTGCTGAACAGCCAGCCGAGAATGTTGGCGATGGCGAAGCCGCCGAGCAGTCGGGCGATGAGGATTCCGTCGTCGAAGCCGAAGGCCTGGTGCGTCGTGATGATCGTGACGGGGTTGAGGATCGGCGCGGCGATGAGGAAGGTCATCGACTCGGGCACGGTGAACCCGCGCCGCACGAGCCCGCGCGCGAGCGGCACGTTGCCGCACTCGCACACCGGCAGGAACATGCCGAACAGCGAGATGACCGCCCGGCGGCCCCAGGGGTTGCGCGGCAGGATGCGCAGCAGCCAGCTCTCGGGAATCCAGACCTGCACGAGCACCGAGAGCACAATGCCGAGCATGATGAACGGCAGCGACTCGATGATGACGCTCGTCGAGAGCGTCAGCAGGTCTTGCACCGGGTTCGGGATGCCCCACGGTCCGGCCTCGGCGGTGACGGCCCGCACAGCTACGAGCGCGATGAGCACCACGCTCGCTCCGACGGCCCAGGCCACGTGCACACCGCGCGCGCGGCGGCGCACGGGCGCCGAGCCGTGGTCGTGGCCGGCGTGCGTGTCGTGAGCGCCGTCGACCCGATCGAGGTCAGCCTGGCTCTGCGTCACGCCGCAATTGTAGGCGGCACACCTATGGTCGTCGCGCCGCACACGTCGTCACGCGCGATCCCTCGTTACTCGGCGGGCGACCCGATCAACGACCCGACGATTGCCGTGTACTGCACGGCGATCGCCTGCCAGAGGATCTCGACGTCAGTGCCGTCATAGTCGTGGGCGATGAAGTTTCGGACGGCGCGAAGGCCTCGCCAGTCGACCTCGGGGTGTGCGGCGCGAAAGGATTCGGGCAGCCGGTCGGCCGCGGTCGACAGGTCGACGATGAGCGACCGGGCGATGCGGCGCTGGTCGTCGTCGTGCGGGTCGACGAATCGCTCGTGGCCGCGCGCGACGACCCGGCGAGCGCTGACGGCGAAACGGGCGATGTCATCGAGGATCGCGGGGATGCGACCGCTGTCGTCGCGCCCCGTCACAGCGGCACCGCTTCGGCGCGGATCCGATCTATCACCGGGCCCGTACCGCGGTCGGAGACCACATCGACGTCGACCCCGAGCAGCTCTTCGATGTCGGCCTTGAATCCGGCGAGGTCGAACACCGACGCATCGGGCGCGGGGTGCACGAGCAGGTCGAGATCGGATTCGACGCCCGCGTCGGCGCGCGCGATCGAGCCGAACACGCGCACGTCGCTGAGCTTGCGCCGCTCGGCAGCGATCACGATCTGCGCCTTTATCGACCGCAGCCGGGCAACGGTAGGCAGGCGGAGCGCGTGCTCGAGTCGCTGCGCCGTCGCTGCCGCCGGAACGCGCCGACCGCTCTCGTAGGCGGCGATGTTCGGCTGCGGCACACCGGCACGAGCAGCGAGCTCACGTTGGGTGAGTCCTGCGTCGTGCCGACGCCGTCGCAGCGCCTCGCCGACCAGGGGTGCGTCCATGAGCGTCATGATAGCGCAGCGCTATCACGACGACCCGGACGGCATCCCCGGTCAGCTCTGCTCGGGCGCGCCCTGGGTCGTGATGGTGCCGCTCGAGACCCGACGCGAGGCGCGCTTGCGCGTGCCGGGTGCGGGCGGCTCGGGCAGCGACTCGAGCACCGAGCCGAGCAGCAGGTCGGCCGTCGTCGCGTCGATCGGGGCGCGACCGCGCGCGGGCTTCTTGGTGACGGGGATGTCGAGGATCTCGACCGTCGCGGCCTCGGCCGGGGCGGTGGATGCCGCGGTCGCGGTCTCGACGGCCGGCTCGGCCCCCGAGGCGGTCGCGGTGCCGCTCGCCAGCACGGGCAGCTCGATCGCGCCCGTCGCCGGAGCGTCGTGGTGCACGGTCTTGGCAGCGATCGCGGCGACCGCGCGGCTCACGTCGTCGGTGATGGCGTGGGCCGCGGCCGGCGCACCCGAGCGGCCGGAGCCGCCGCGGTTCGCACCGTTCTGCCCGCCGCCGTTGCCGCCGTTGCCGTTGCCCGACCCGCCGCGCCGGCGACCGCTCGAGCCGCCGATGCCGCCGCCGTTCGCCGCGGTGTCAGAGCCCTGGCGGTGCCGTGCGACCGGCTCGTGGTGCACGATGAGGCCGCGACCCGCGCAGACCTCGCACGACTCGCTGAAGGTCTCGAGCAGACCGAGGCCCAGGCGCTTGCGCGTCATCTGCACGAGCCCGAGGCTCGTGACCTCGGCGACCTGGTGCTTCGTACGGTCGCGGCTCAGGCACTCCATGAGGCGGCGCAGCACGAGGTCGCGGTTCGACTCGAGCACCATGTCGATGAAGTCGACGACGATGATGCCGCCGATGTCGCGCAGGCGCAGTTGGCGCACGAGCTCTTCGGCCGCTTCGAGGTTGTTCTTGGTGACCGTCTCTTCGAGGTTGCCGCCCGAGCCGACGAACTTGCCGGTGTTGACGTCGACGACCGTCATGGCCTCGGTGCGGTCGATGATGAGCGAACCGCCCGAGGGCAGCCAGACCTTGCGGTCGAGCGCCTTCTCGATCTGCTCTGAGATGCGGTACTCGTCGAAGGGGTCGCGGTCGCCCTCGTGCTTCGTCACACGATCGAGCAGGTCGGGAGCAACGCTGCGCACGTAGGCCTCGATGGTCTGCTGGGCGTCGGCGCCGCTGATGACGAGCGAGCGGAAGTCTTCGTTGAAGACGTCGCGGATGATCTTGATGAGCAGGTCGGGCTCGCTGTGCAGCAGGGCCGGCGCGGGGGTCTTCTCGAGCTGCTTGCTGATCTCGGCCCACTGGCTCGTGAGGCGCTGCACGTCGAGCGTCAACTGCTCTTCGGTCGCGCCCTCGGCCGCGGTGCGCACGATGACGCCCACGTTCTCGGGCAGCACCTCTTTGAGGATCTTCTTGAGACGTGCGCGCTCGGTGTCTGGCAGCTTGCGGCTGATGCCGCTCATCGAGCCGTTAGGCACGTAGACGAGGTAGCGGCCGGGCAGGCTCACCTGGCTCGTGAGGCGGGCGCCCTTGTGTCCGATGGGGTCTTTCGTCACCTGCACGAGCACCTTGTCGCCCGGCTTGAGCGCGAGCTCGATGCGGCGGGGCTGGGTCTTGCCATCGCTGTCGAGCGCCGCGGAATCCCAGTCGACCTCGCCCGAGTACAGCACGGCGTTGCGGCCGCGGCCGATGTCGACGAAGGCGGCCTCCATGCTCGGCAGCACGTTCTGCACCTTGCCGAGGTAGACGTTGCCGATGAGGCTCGACTCTTGCGAGCGGGCCACGTAGTGCTCGACGAGCACGCCGTCTTCGAGAACGCCGATCTGGATGCGCCCGTCTTTCGAGCGCACGATCATCTGGCGGTCGACGCTCTCACGGCGGGCGAGGAACTCGGCCTCGGTCACGACGGGGCGGCGACGGCCGGCGTCACGGCCATCGCGGCGGCGCTGCTTCTTGGCCTCGAGGCGCGTCGAGCCCTTGATGCGCTGCGGCTCGGTGATGAGCTCGGCGGGGCGACGTGTGCGGGGCGAGCGCGTGCTCGGCTCGTCGTCGCGCGAGGTCTCGGGGCGGCCCGTCTCGCTGTCGCCCCCGCCGCGCGTGCGGCGCGAGCGCGAGCGGCGACGGCTCGTGACCGTGCCCTCGTCGTCGTCGAGATCGAGGGGCGCGCGACCCGAACGGCCGTCGAGCGCGCCGCTGCGGGGCGCGACGGCCTCGACGGGCGGCGCGAAGAACAGCAGCGAGGTGGTCGATTCGGGCTTGAGCTCGGGGAACGCGGGCGCGGCAGGCTGCGCGGCGGCCGCGGGCTGGGGCTCAGTGGCCTCGGGCTCGGGGGCTTCGGGCTCAGTGGCCTCGGGCTCGGGGGCGACCGTCTCGGCAGCAGCCTCGGCGGGCGCGGCTGCGGCCGCATCCATCACCGTGTCGCTCGGCGCGGGCGCCTCGGCGACGGGCTCGGCGAGCGGGCCGCCGTCGAAGCCGGGCTCGCTCTGCGCTGCGTGCTCGCTGGCCTTCTTCGGCGTGCGGCTCGCGAACAGTCGCGTGCGCTTCTTGCTGGTCTTCTCGTTGTCGTCACTCACCATCGCTGGTGCACTCCTCGACCGCTCGGGCCGCGCCCGTACGGGAAATCTCGGGTGATGGGCCTGGCCCCCACCGAACTCTTCTGTTGTGGCTGGCCGGGCCCCCGTGTCGAGTGCTGCGCCGGCCGGCGCTGGCGATGCCGACCCTGTCACGGTTGCGGCACTGCCGCCCCACGCGCCCTGTCACGGCGGTGCGGCTGAGGAAACTGGCTATTCCCCGCGGTCGCGGCAATCGGTGCCGCAATACTGGTCTGGTAACGCCCAGAAAGCTTTTCTGTTCGTCGTCGCGAGCGCGGCTGGCGACGACTGCTCCTCATTATCGCACGGACTCGTCAACTCGGGACGTTCGGCCCCCGCGCCGCCTCGGCGCGCCGACCATAATCGAGGGGTGACCGACCTCGCGCCCGACGACACGACCGCCCGCCCCGAGGCCCGCCGCCCGATCGGGCTGGCGCTCTTTCTCATCGTGACGGGCGCCGTGGGGTGGCTCGGCGCGATGGCGCTCATCACCGAGCGCGTCAAGCTGCTGCTCGATCCCGAGTACACGCTCAACTGCGACATCAACCCGCTCATCTCGTGCGGCAACGTCATGGCCTCATGGCAGGCCTCGCTGCTGGGGTTCCCCAACCCGCTGCTGGGTGTGGCCGGGCTCGTCGCCCCGATCGCCGTGGGCGTGGCCCTGCTCGCCGGGGCGCGCTTCGACCGCTGGTTCTGGTGGGCTTTTCTCACGGGCGTGACGGGCGCCTTCGTATTCGTGCACTGGCTCTTCGACCAGGCCGTCTACCAGATCGGCGCCCTGTGCCCGTGGTGCATGCTCGTGTGGCTGATGGTCATCCCGATGTTCTGGGTGCTACTGCTGTGGTGCCTCAAAGGCGACGTGCTCACGAGCAACGCCGCCGTGCAGCGCATCGCCGGGGCCGTCTGGCCCTTCACCTGGGTGATCGTCGTGGCGAACCTCGTGGCGATCGCCGTCGCGATCCTCGTGCAGTTTCCCACCCTCATCGGGCTGCTGCTCGGCTGAGCCCAGCGGCGGGGCTCAGGCGAACCAGAGGGCGAGCTCGCGCGCGGCGCTCTCGGGCGAGTCGCTGCCGTGCACGAGGTTCTGCTGCACGCGCAGGCCCCAGTCGCGGCCGAGGTCGCCGCGAATGGTGCCGGGCGCGGCGGTCGTAGGGTCGGTGGTGCCGGCGAGCGACCGGAAGCCCTCGATGACGCGGTTGCCCGCGACGCGGGCGGCGACGACGGGGCCCGACTCCATGAACTCGATGAGGGGCTCGTAGAACGGCTTGCCCTCGTGCTCGGCGTAGTGCGCGGCGAGCAGGTCGCGGTCGGGCTGCACCATGCGCAGATCGACGAGCTGGTAGCCCTTGGCCTCGATGCGGCGCAGAATCTCGCCCGTCAGGCTGCGGGCGACGCCGTCGGGCTTGATCAGCACGAGGGTCTCTTCGACGGTCGTGGTCATGGGGGCTCCTTCAGTTCGGGTGGTGGATGCTCGAGCGCGGTCAGGCGGCGGCAGCGCGCTTCGCGGCGTCGAGCTGGGTGCCTTTGACGAAGCAGTAGATCCAGAATCCCACGAAGATGGCCGCGGTGACGGCGGCGAGCACTTCGATGAACCCGGTCGAGAGAAGCACGAGCTGCAGAGCGTGCCCGAACCAGACGCCCCAGCGGTAGCGCACGACGCGCGTGGCGACGAGCAGCAGCAGCACGAGCACCCCGCCGACCCCGAAGACGATGCCGGGCGGGGCGATGTCGAGGCCGTTGATGGCGAGGGTGCCGAAGATGACGGCGAGCACCTCCATGCCGAGGGTCACGGTGAGCAGCGATTCGAGGGCGCCGCGCTCGCGCTGAGGGCGGCGCGCTGCCGGTTCGGGTGCGGCGGTGGTGTCGGTCACAGTGCCCAATTCTGCTCGCGCGCGATGAGCATCGCCTGACCGACGAGCGTGATCGAGCCCGTCACGAGCACGGCGTCGTTCGGCCCGGCCTCGGCGCGCGCCTGGGCGAGCGCGACGGCCAGCTCGGGCTCGATGCGCACGCGCTCGGGGCCGGCGACCGAGGTGACGGTCTCGGCGAGCTCGTCGGCATCGACGGCGCGCGCCGAGTCGCTGCGCGTGACGATGAAGCGGTCGACGATGGGGTCGAGCGCCTCGATGATGCCGCGGTCGTCTTTGTCGGCGAGCACGCCCACGATTGCGGTGATCGAGTCGAAGGCGAACGAGCCCATGAGGGCGCGCGCGAGCGCTTCGGCGCCGTGCGGGTTGTGGGCCGCGTCGACGAGCACGCTCGGCTCGATGCCGATGAGCTGCAGCCGGCCGGGGCTCGTGACGGTGGCGAAGCCCTCGGTGAGCACGTCGTCGGCCAGCGGCTGCGTGCCGTCGCCGAGGAACGATTCGACGGCCGCGATGGCCACCGCGGCGTTGTGCGCCTGGTGCTCGCCATAGAGGGGAACGAAGAGCTCGCGGTACTCGCCCGCTCGGCCGCGCACGTCGATGAGCTGGCCGCCGACCGCGAGGCGGGCATCCCGCAGCGCGAAGCCGACCCCTTCGGCGACGACCTCGGCCTCGTTGTGGGCCGCGGCGCTCGCGATCTCGTCCATGGCCTCGGTGGCCTGCAGGGCCGTGACGACCGTGGCGGCGGGCTTGATGATGCCCGCCTTGGTGCGCGCGATCTCGGCGACCGTGCCGCCCAGGTAGCGCGTGTGGTCGAGCGCGATGGGCGTGAGCACAGCCACATCGCCGTCGGCGACGTTGGTCGAATCCCACTCGCCGCCCATGCCCACCTCGATGACGGCCACGTCGACGGGCGCGTCGGCGAAGCTCGCGTAGGCGAGCGCCGTGAGCGCCTCGAAGTTGCTGAGCGCGGGCTCGCCGCTCGCGGCCAGCTCGGCGTCGACCATCAGCAGGTAGGGCGCCACATCGGCCCAGTTGTCGGCGAGCGCGCGGTCGGCGATGGGCTCGCCGTCGATGACGATGCGCTCGTTGATGCGCAGCAGGTGCGGGCTCGTGAGCAGCCCGGTGCGCAGCCCGTAGGCGCGCAGGATGCTCTCGATCATGCGCGCCGTCGAGGTCTTGCCGTTCGTGCCCGTGATGTGGATGATCGCGAAGCTGCGCTGCGGGTCGCCGAGCAGTTCGACGGCCCGGCGCGCGGCGTCGAGGCGCGGCTGCGGGCTGCCCTCGCTGCCACGGGCGATGAGCTCGGCGTGCACGGCCTCGGCGGCCGCGCGGTCGGCCGCGGCCTGCGCGCCCTCGCCCGCGCGATCGATGCCGCTCACGCGCGCACCACCGATACGGTCACGGATGCCCCCTCGCCCACCGCGGTCGCGGCGCCCTCGCCAGCCTGGCCGACGTGCAGGGTCGTGGCAAGCGTCTCGGCGCTGATGAGCTGCCGGTGCGCGTCGATCGCGGCGAGGGCCGCGTCGTCGTGCGAGCCGAGCGTCAGCGCGATGCGGTCGCTCACGTCGAGGCCGGCGTCTTTGCGCGCCTGCTGCACGGCGCGGATGACGTCGCGCGCGAGGCCTTCGGCGGCGAGCTCGGGCGTGACGCGCGTGTCGAGCAGCACGAAGCCGGCGCCGGGCAAGAACTGCACGGCGGCGGCGGGGTCGTCGAGCTCGAGTTCGAGGGTGTACTCCCCCGCCTCGAGCGGCACACCGCCGACCACCACGATGTCTCCGTCGAGCATCCAGTCGCCCGCCTTCGCGGCGGCGATGACCTGCTGCACCTGCTTGCCGATGCGGGGGCCGGCGGCGCGCGCGTTGACGGCGAGGCGGCGCGCGATGCCGTACTCGTCGACGAGGCTCTCGTCGAACTCGACGAGCGTCACGGTCTTGACGTTGAGCTCGTCGCGCACGATGTCGCTGAAGTCGGCGAGCGCCGCGGTGTCGGGGGTGACGACCGTGAGACTCTGCAGCGGCAGGCGCACGCGCAGCCCCTGGGCCTTGCGCAGCGCGAGGCCCGAGCTCGCGATGGCCCGCACGCGGTCCATCGCGGCGACGAGGGCCTCGTCGGCCGGGAACTCCTCAGCATGCGGCCACTCGGTGAGGTGCACGCTCTCGCCGCCGGTGAGGCCGCGCCAGACCTCGTCGGCCACGAGGGGCGCGAGCGGGGCCGACAGGCGGGCGAGCGTCTCGAGCACGGTGAAGAGCGTGTCGTGAGCATCCCGATCATCGCCCGCCCAGAAGCGGTCGCGCGACCGGCGCACGTACCAGTTGGTGAGCACGTCGGCGAAGTCGCGCAGGGCGGCGGCGGCGAGCGGCGCGTCGAGCGCCTCGAGCTGCGTCGTCACCTCGACCACGAGGTCGCGCGTCTTCGCGAGCAGGTAGCGGTCGAGCACGTTGCCCGAGTCGGTGCGGCGCTCGGCCGCACCGAGCGTGCCCGCGTTGGCGTAGAGCGTGAAGAAGTAGTACGTGCTCCACAGCGGCAGCAAGAACTGCCGCACGCCCTCGCGAATGCCCTCTTCGGTGACGACGAGGTTGCCGCCGCGAATGACCGAGCTCGACATGAGGAACCAGCGCATGGCGTCGGCACCGTCACGCTCGAACACCTCGCCCACGTCGGGGTAGTTGCGCAGGCTCTTCGACATCTTCTGGCCGTCGTTGCCGAGCACGATGCCGTGGCTGATGACGTTCGAGAACCCGGGCCGGTCGAACAGCGCCGTGGCGAGCACGTGCATCGTGTAGAACCAGCCGCGCGTCTGCCCGATGTACTCGACGATGAAGTCGGCCGGGTTGTGCGAGTCGAACCAGTCGGCGTTCTCGAAGGGGTAGTGCACCTGCGCGAAGGGCATCGAGCCCGAGTCGAACCACACGTCGAAGACATCCTCGATGCGGCGCATCGTCGAGCGCCCCGTGGGGTCGTCAGGGTTGGGGCGCGTCAGCTCGTCGATGAACGGGCGGTGCAGGTCGACCTCGCCGTCGGCGTTGCGCGGCAGCGTGCCGAAGTCGGCTTCGAGCTCGGCGAGCGAGCCGTAGACGTCGACGCGCGGGTGGTTGGGGTCGTCGCTCTTCCACACCGGAATCGGGCTGCCCCAGTAGCGGTTGCGGCTGATCGACCAGTCGCGCGCGCCCTCGAGCCACTTGCCGAACTGGCCGTGCTTGACGTTCTCAGGCACCCACGTGATCTGCTCGTTGAGCTCGAGCATGCGTTCGCGAATCTCGGTGACGCGCACGAACCAGCTCGACACCGCCTTGTAGATCAGCGGGTTGCGGCAGCGCCAGCAGTGCGGGTAGCTGTGCTCGTAGCTGCGCACCTGAAACAAGCGGCCGGCCTCGCGCAGCATCGCCGTGAGCGGCTTGTTCGCCTCGAAAACCTGCAGGCCGGCGACCTCGGGCACGGCGGTCAAGAACCGCCCGCCGTCGTCGACCGAGATGATGATCGGGATGCCCGCCGCTGCGCACGTCGCCTGGTCGTCTTCGCCGTACGCGGGTGCCTGGTGCACGATGCCCGTGCCCTCACCCGTGGCGACATAGTCGGCGACGAGGATCTGCCACGCGTTCTGCGTGCCCCACACCTCGACGTCGGCGTAGTAGTCCCACAGCCGGTCGTACTGCACGCCGCCCAGCTCGGCGCCGCGCACCGTGCTCGACACGGCCGCGCGCGCCTCGTCGAGCGAGGCGAAGCCCAGCTCTTTCACGTACGCGCCCATGGTGTCGGCGGCCAGCAGGAACGACTCGGCCCCCGCATCCACGATCGCGTACTCGATCTCGGGGCCGACGGCGAGCGCGAGGTTCGTCGGCAGGGTCCAGGGCGTGGTCGTCCACGCGAGCGCCTTCACGCCCGTGAGGCCGAGCGCCTCGGCCTTCTCGCCGACGAGGGGGAACGTCACGGTGACCGATTGGTCTTGGCGCATCGTGTAGACGTCGTCGTCCATGCGCAGCTCGTGGTTCGACAGCGGCGTCTCGTCGCGCCAGCAGTAGGGCAGCACGCGATAGCCCTCGTAGGCGAGGCCCTTCTCGTGCAAGGTCTTGAAGGCCCACAGCACGCTCTCCATGAACGTGATGTCGAGCGTCTTGTAGTCGTTCTCGAAGTCGACCCAGCGCGCCTGCCGCGTCACGTAGCTCTGCCACTCGTCGGTGTAGCGCAGCACGCTCTCGCGGGCCTTGGCGTTGAACGCCTCGATGCCCATGTCTTCGATCTGCGACTTCTCGGTGATGCCGAGCTGCTTCATGGCCTCGAGCTCGGCGGGCAGCCCGTGGGTGTCCCACCCGAAGCGGCGGTGCACCTGCTTGCCGCGCATGGTCTGAAAGCGCGGAAAGACGTCTTTGGCGTACCCGGTCAGCAGGTGGCCGTAGTGCGGCAGGCCGTTGGCGAAGGGCGGGCCGTCGTAGAAGACCCACTCGTCGCAGCCCTCGCGTTGAGCGATCGAGCGGCGGAAGGTGTCGTGCGCGGCCCAGTGCGCGAGCACCTCGTGCTCGAGCGCAGGAAAGTTGGGCGAGGCGACGACCGAGGCGTCGTCGCGGTGCAGGGGGTAGGTCATGAGGCGGTACTCCTGGTTTCGACGGTGTCGACTGCTGCGCTCACCGCGAGGACGACGGCGCTGTCGGCGCTGCCGCGGTACCACCCCGCTTGCGGGCACCCGTGGGGCTCATGGATGCTCGCCTCTCTGCATCGGCTGTGACGGGCCTGCCCCGCTCGGGTCTAGTAGCCGCTCGAGAGCGGCGTTCTTCCGAGGACTCCCCGGTGATGGCCGGATCGATGTCGTTGCGTCAATCGTACCCGGCCGGGTCTCGGGAATGAACCGTCGGGCTACTACGCTGAGGGACTTGTGACCGCCCTGACCTCTTCTGCGCCCCTCGCCCCGTCTGACCCCCGCATCGCGCGCCGCGCCCGCTGGGCCTCGCTCGTGGGCACCTCGCTCGAGTCGTACGACTTCTACCTCTTCGCCTACTTCTCGGCGTTCTTCGCGGGCCCGCTGTTCTTCGAGCCGCTCGGCGCGGTCGGGGCGAACCTGGCCGCGCTCGCCACGATCGGTGTCGCCTTCGTGATTCGCCCGATCGGCGCCATCATCTTCGGCCACCTCGGCGACCGCATTGGCCGCCGCACCGTGCTCATCGTGACGATCACGATGATGGGCATCGCGACGGGCCTCATCGGCGTGCTGCCCACCTACGAGCAGGCCGGCTGGATCGGCGCCGTGCTGCTCGTGCTGCTGCGCGTGCTGCAGGGCATCTCGCTCGGCGGCGAGTGGGGCGGGGCCGTGCTCATCGCCACCGAGCATGAGAGCCGCGCCAAGCGCGCGTTCGCCGCCGCGATGCCGCAGCTGGGCTCGCCCATCGGCTCGATCCTCTCGGCCGTCGCCTTCCTGTGGCTCACGCTGTCGCTCACGAGCGCCGAGATCGTCGAGTGGGCCTGGCGGGTGCCTTTCCTCACCGCCATCCCCCTGCTGGCCATCTCGCTCTACCTGCGGCTGGCGATCACCGAGACGCCGGTGTTCACGGCGGTGAAGGATGCGGGGCGCGCGCCGCGCATCCCCCTCGCCGCCCTGCTGCGCGCCCAGCCGGTCACGATCGTGGTCGCCGTGGGTGTGGCGCTGCTCGGCATCGGCTCGTACTCGCTCATGAACACCTACACGATCAACTACGGCGCCGCCGTGCTCGGCTACGACTACTACCAGCTGCTCATCGCCACGACGATCGGCGGGCTGCTGCAGCTCGTCACGATCCCGCTGTTCGGCGCGTGGGCGACGCGCATCGGCTCGGGCCTGGTCGTGGCGATCGGGGCGCTCGGCACGCTGCTCGTGTCGTTCCCGATCTACTTCTTCTTGCAAGACGCGAGCTTCCCGTTCCTCGTCGGCATGATGATCATCGGCGGCATCCTGCCCACGATGAGCTGGGCGGCGCTCGGCGGCATCTTCACCGAGCTCTTCGACGAGCGCTACCGCTACTCGGCGCTCGGCTTCGCCTACGCGCTCGCCGCCGTCGTGGCCGGATTCGTGCCCGCACTCACGGGCGCGCTCGGCGCGGCCACCGGCAATGCCTGGTGGCACCCGGCCATCGTGCTCGCCGGCATGTCGGTGATCACGTTCGTGGCCTCGCTCGTGGCCATCCGCATCCGGGTCGACCGCGACGACGCGCCGACGGCGCTGTAGCGGCACGCGCGAACGCTAGGGCGTGTTCGCATTACGAAATGCAGCTATTTATTGCACCCGTTGGTCGCTCGACGAGTCACTAGGATGACCCTCGCAGCGCTCTGACGACTGCGGCTGTCTACGTGAGGGGAACCCGAACCGATGAACACTCGACGTGCGCTCGCTTCTACAGTCGGACCGCTCGTCGTCGTGCTGTGCGCTCTCGTCCCGTCCGTTGCGAGTCACGCGGTCGTCATCGACGAGGCGGCCACCTACGAGTATGTCGACGCCTCGCCGAGCGACACCATCACCACCGTCAACGGCGATGTGGTCGTGACGACAGTTCTCGGGCCTCAGGCACAATTCGATGCAACGTGGACGCTCTGGAACTACTTCGCTACCGACGGCTCGGGTATCGCCGAGAGCTCGGTGCAATGGAACTTCAGCCAGCCGATTTACCAACTGACCGTCAACTACTTCGCCGTTGAGTCGGCGGCGTCAGGGGGCGGGGCCGACCCGCAACGATTCCGCACGAACTTGGGAGCGGTCGACCTCGCACTCGTGGCCGATGGCGGCAACCGCGTCTCGTCGACCGGTGAGCTCGCGCCGACACAGCTCGAGGCGGCGTACGTCGGCGACACCGCCGAGTGCACCATGACATCGGCACCCAATGCGTGTTCGGGCACGATCGAGCTGGTGTTTGCCGATGGCATCACCTCGTTCACGACTTACAACGGCGGACTCGCGTCATCGGGATTCAACGGCACCGGGCTCGCACTCGCCGCCGACGTGGCCGACCCGGCTGCGCCGCCGGTCGACAACCCCGAGGATCCTGCACTGGCCGACACGGGCATCGACGGCACAGCCGCCTCGATCGCGATCGTCGCGCTCGTGGCACTCGCGACGGGCACAGCACTGCTAGCCACATCGCGTCGTCGTCTCTGGCATCGCGCGCCCGCCGCGCTCTAGGCTGAGCGCGACCGGCGCGCCGACGGCGCCGGCAGGCCGCCGAGACCTCCGGGAGCAGCGATGAGCGACGAGACCCCCACCGAACGGTTCGAGCCGCCCACCGCGCCGCTGCCCGCGGGCGCCGCCGGCGAGGCGGGCGCGGTCACCACCGAGACCGAGGGGCCCGATCGGCGCATGCTCATCGCGCTCATCGCCATCGCGGGCGCCATTCTCATCGCGCTCATCGTGCTCATCGTGGTGCTCGTGGGCAATGCCGGCGCGAACACCGCGCAGCCGGCGCCCGAGATCACGGCGAGCGAGAGCGAGAGCCCCGAGCCGACACCCACCGAGACCGAGTCGCCCGAGCCGAGCGTCGAGCCCAGCACCGAGCCGAGTGCCACCGCGGCCCCGCCGCCTGCGCCGCAGAGCCCGAGCTTCGCCACCTTCACCGGCCCCAACCGTGCCACCTGCCCCGACACCTCGAGCTCAGTGGCGATCACGTGGAGTTGGAGCAGCACGAACGCCGTCAATGCGTGGTTCGGCATCGGCACGACCAACGCCAAGGCCGAGCCCTTCGAGTCGGTGCCCACGACGGCCACATACACGTTCAACTACCAGTGCAGCGAGGCGAGCCAGCGCTACACGGTCACCCTCGAAGACGCTGCCGGGCGCCTCACCCACAAGACCGTCGAGGTCGTGCGGCAGTAGCGCGCAGGGCTCGCGCTACGAGCGGGTGTAGACGTACTGCGTGAAGCCGTAGGGGCCGGCGCCCTGCGACGAGATCGCGCGGACGCGCACCTCGTAGGTCGTCGAGGGCGACAGCCCCTCGATCGTGATCATGTCATCGGGGTCGAGCGCGGTGAGCGTCAGCGTCGTCCACTGCGAGCCGCCATAGACCCGGTAGTCGATCTCGTACGACGTGATCGGGTAGTCGGGGTCAGGCGTCACCCGCAGCAGGTTGGTGACACTGGTCGACGTGCGGGTTCCCGTCGAGGTGACGATCGCGGCACTCGGCACCCCGCTCAGCGTGGATGCTCGAACGACCGGCGACGCTAGTCCGGCGCCGTAGGCGCTCACCGCGTGCGCCGAGAACTCGTAGGCGGTGAGTCGAGAGAGACCCGTGACCGTGACCCACGGGGTGGTCGAGACCCCGTCATCGAACACGCGCCAGGTGGTCGAGCCCACGGGCCGGTACCGCACGACGTAGTCGACGATCGGGCTGCCGTTCTCCCACGGATTCTGCGACTTGACGACCACGCGGTGCGCGCTCGGCTCGAACTCGATCGAGGGCACCGCCGACGGCACTCCGGTGAGGGTCACGGCCGTCAGCCGCGTCGAGGGCCCCCGCCCGTAGACCGTCGAGGCGTAGACCGCGAACTCGTAGCTGGTGCCGCGCGTCAGCCCGGGCACGGTCGCATGGGTCGCGCCGTGGTACTCGAGCGCGGCTTCGCGCCACGTGGTCGTGCCAGTCTTTCTCATGAGAACCGTGTAGCTGGTGATGGGGTAGTCCGGCCATGACGCACCCGGGGCTGCCCACTGCAGCGTGAGCGAGTCGACCGCGGTGCTGGGGCTGCTGAAGAAGCGCGGCGCGCCCGGCAGGCCGTTGTCGACCGTCAGCCGCGTCGTCGATGACGAACCCGAGCCGTAGAGGGATTTCGCCCAGACCTTGACCTCGTAGGTGACACCCCGCTTGAGGCCCGTGATCTCGGTCTGGGTCAGCGTGCCCGAGACACCATCAGCGTGCGTGCGCCACGTGGTGTAGCCGAGCTGCCGGTACTGCACGACGTAATCGGTCACCGGTGAGCCGAGCGCATACGCCTCTGCCCAACTGACGTACAGGTGGTCGACGCCGTAGGTCGAGCCGCCGAGGTACCGCACTCGACTCGGAATGCCGTTGAAGGTCGAGCCCTGCAACGAGACGGCCGCGCCGCGGCCGAAGGCCGTCACCGCCTGCACGGTGAACGCATAGGAGCGCGACCTGGTCAGACCGGTCACGACGACCGAGGGAGCGTCGCTCACGCCGTCGAGAAACGTCTTCCAGGTGGTGGTGCCGAGCACCCGATACCGCACGACATAGTCGATGACCGGACCGCCGCCATTCGTGGTCGCGGGCGGATCCCAGCCCAGCCCGATAGCGGTCAGTTGCGACAATGCGAACGGTCGGACGACCCCCGAGGGCAGCCCGGTCAGCGTCTTCACGAGCTTCGGGCTCGAGAACGTGCCGCGCCCCGACTCGGTCACGGCCGCGACCTTCACGTAGTACGACGAGCCCCGCTTGAGGCCCGTGATCGTGGCCGCCAGATCGGTCGAAACGCCGTCGACGACGGTCGTGTACGTGCTCGACGTGGTCAGGCGGTACTGCACGACGTAGTCGCTCACCGTTCCCGACGGTGTCGCCGGAGCGCCCCACGCCAGCTGCACCGTGCCCGCGCCCGCGATGGCCGTCACCGCGGTCGGTGCACTGGAGAGCGCCGTCGTGGTGACGGCCGAGGCCGTCACGGCCGATGCGCTCGCGGGCACCCCTGACACCACGGTCACGAGTGCGAGACCGAGGGTCAGGAGGGCGCGCCGCATGACGTCGCCTACGGCGCCGACGACCCGGTGCTGACGGTCAGGGTGGCGCTGTTGGCGCTCGTACCCCCCGCACTGGTCGCCCGGGCCCGAATCTCATACTCAGTGCTCGAATCGAGACCGAGGATGGTCATCGATCCGCCGCCTCCCGAAAGGGACTCGGGCGCCGGCAACCAGGTCGAGTCTCCGACCTCGCGGTATTCGACCGTGTAACCCGTGATCGGGTACGCGGGGTCGGCCGTCGCGGCGACAATCACCTCGAGGAACTGCGTTCCCCCCTCATCGAGCGTGACCACCGGCGCCGCGGGGGCACCCGAGAGCGTTGAGACACGCAGTGTCACGCTCGACCCCGTGAGGCTCGTCGAGCCAGCGAGGGTGCGCGCGGCGACGTTGACGTCGTACGACTTCAGGCGGGTGAGGCCCGTGATGGTCGCCGACGTCGCGGTGCTAACGCCATCGGCGAACGTCGTCCACGTGGTCGTTCCGGCCACGCGGTAGCGCACGACGTAGTCGGTGATCGTTCCGCCATTGGTGGCCGAGGGGGTGTACCAGCTCAGGGCGATGGTCTTCGCCGTGCGCTCGGTGGCCTCGAGGACCGTCGGCGCCGAGGCGATGCCGCTGAGCGTCGACCTCTTGATCAGCAGCGTCGGACCGGTGCCGTAGATCGTCTTGGCCGCGACCGTGAACTCGTACGACTTGTTGCGCGTCAGGCCCGTGATGCCGGCCTCGGCGAGCGACGAGACGCCGTCATTGACCGTGATCCAGGTCGTGGCGCCGGTCGCCCGGTAGCGAATGACGTAGTCGGTCACGTCGCCGCCGTCGTTCGTGGTGGCGGGAGCGTTCCACGCGAGGTTCATCGCCGTGAGCTCGGGGCCCGTCACGAGTCCGTTGACGGCGGACGGGATGCCCGTGAGCGTGGACTTCTTGAGCACCGCCGACGGCGCCGTGCCGTACTGCGTCTTGGCGGCGACGGCGAACTCGTACGAGGTGCCGCGCGTGAGCCCCGAGATCGTCACACCCGTGCCGGTGGTCACCCCGTCGTTGAACACGATCCACGTGGTGGTGCCCGTGCGGCGGTACTTGACGATGTAGTCGAGCAGCTCGCCGCCGTTGGTCGTGGTCGGCGCGTTCCACGTGAGTTCCATGGTCGTGCGCGTCGGCGTGCCCGCGAGCGAGGTCGGCAGCGAGGCGAGCCCCGACTGGGTCGAGCGCTTGATGGTGGCCGAGGTGCCCGAGCCGAACTGGGTCTTCGCCTGGATGGCGAACTCGTAGGTGCGGCTGCCCGAGAGGCCCGTGACCGTGGCGGTCGTGGTCGTGCCCACCCCGTCGGCGAACGTCTTCCAGGTGGTCGTGCCGCTCACGCGGTAGCGGATCACGTAGTCGCTGATCGTGCCGCCGTTGAGCGTCGCCGGCGCGGTCCAGTCGAGCTGGATGCTGCGCGGCGCGGGCGTGGCCGTCACGCCGGTCGGCGCGGTCGGCAGGCCCGTCTGGGTCTTGACGAGCGCGGCGGTCGTGAAGGCACCCGTCCCGAACTCGGTCTTGGCCGCGATCTTCACGTAGTAGGAGGTGCCGAACTTGAGCCCGGTGATCTCGGAGTCGAAGACGGTCGCATCGACACCGTCGTTGAAGGTCAGGTAGGTCGACGAGGTCGTCGGCCGGTACTGGATGACGTAGTCGCTGATCGTGCCGCCGATGTCGACGGGCAGGCTCCACTCGATGCCGATCGACCCCGGATACGCCCGCAGTGCGACGCCCGTGGGCGCGCTCAGAGCGGGCTTCGTGACGGTGGGCGTGGCCGCGCTCGTCTTCGAGAGGGACGCGTATCCCTCGGCGTAGCCCGTGACGGTGACCGTGATCGTCTTGCCGACATCGGCGGGCGTCAGGGTGTAATCGAGGTCGGTCGCGCCGGGAATCACCACACCCGAGCGCTTCCACTGCAGGAACAGGTCGGGGTCGACGTCGGGCTCGGGCCCGGTCTGCACCCACGAGCCGATGGTGGCGGTGAGCGTCGAGAGACCGGTGGGCGAACCCGAGATGGTCGGGATCGGTGCCGTCGTGAGGGTCTGCAGCCGCGGGGTGAAGAGCATGAGCTCGGGGTCGTCACCCCAGAAACAGAACTCTTCACTGGGGAAGAAGCTGCAGTAGTACTCGATTTCGGCGTTGAGACCGGGGTCGAAGTCCGAGGCCTGGTCGAGCAGCGTCAAGGTCGCCACCGAGGGAGTCAGCGTCGGGTAGTGGCTCAACATGCGCGCCACGGCACCCGCGACGTGCGGCGCGGCCATCGAGGTGCCGCTGATCGTCGCGGTGGCCGTGTTGCTCGAGAACCAGGCCGACTTGACCTCACTGCCGGGCGCGTAGAGGTCGCTGCACTGGCCGAAGTTGGAGTACGAGGCGTCGTTGTTGGTCTTCGTCGCGGCGTTGACCGTGATGGCGTTCGGGGCGCTCGCCGGGCTGACATCGCAGCTGTAGTCGCTCTCATTGCCCGACGAGACGACGACGACGATGCCGTCGTTGATCATTGCCTGAACCTTGTCGTTGAGCTCTTGCAGGAAGGGGCCGCCGAGACTCATGTTGACGACGGCCGGCTCACCGGGCTGGTGGTCGGCGATAATCCAGTCGATCGCGCCCAGCAGATCTTCGGTCGTGGGCACATCTGGATTTACTGCGGGGGGCGCTACCACGCGTTCAGGGTTGCACCCGAACACACGCACGGGAACGAGCGTCACCTTCTTTGCCACCCCATAGGTTGTACCGCCGACCGTGCCCGCAACGTGGGTGCCATGGCCGTTGCAGTCGCCCGTCGAGGCGAAGCGCGGCAGTTTGTAGCCGGTCTCGAGGCGGCCCGTGAACTGCGTGTGCGTCGGGCGGATTCCCGAGTCGACGATGTAGGCCGTGACGCCCTCACCCGTCGTGTCGTAGGTGTACCGGTAGTCGAGCGTTCCGCTGGTCTGGTCGATGCGGCCGAGGCCCCACGTCGTCGAGGTCTGCGTCGTCACGAACGAGTCGGGCTGCGGGCCGACGCCGGTCGACTCGATCGTGTCGTTCAAGCGGTAGATGAAGTTGGGGTAGGCCTCGAGCACGAGCGGCGACTGCTCGAGCTGCGCGGCGGCCTCGCGGGCCGCCTCGGCCGACTGCAGCTCGTCGAACTCGATCGTGCGCAGGCCGCGCCCGATGTTGTCGCCCGCGCTCACCTGCAGGTCGAGACCCTCGGCTCCGGTCACCTCGCCGCCCTGCGTGGGCAGCGTGCCCGGGGCATAGCGCACGATGAGGCCGGCTGCCTCGCCGGCGGGACGCTCGATGTCGCCACCCTTGGGCGGCTCGGGCGCAGCATCCGGAGCCGCGAACGCGGCCAGGGGGGCCGACGAGATCGCGATCGCGACGCCGAGCAGCAGAGACAGGGTGGAGTTGCGACGGCGCACGGGGATCCCTTGGTGATCAGAGAGACGAGTTATGGTCACGCTACGGTATCGAGCGGCATTCGCAAACAGATTTCGCCCCCGAGAACAGGGGGTGACGAAACCCGGCCGGTTGTGCCGGGCCGGTACGATGGCAGCACCCCTCACACTCAGGCACCTCACCCTTCTGACACGGTGCCGCACATACCGAAGCGAGACCTGCGATGAGCCACGCCAGCCTGCCCGACAAGCCCGCCCTCGAAGGCCTCGAAAGCAAGTGGGCGCCGGCCTGGGAATCGCAGGGCACCTACCGCTTCGACCGCCAGGCGGCGCTGGATGCGGGGCCCGACTCGGTCTACGCCATCGACACTCCCCCGCCCACCGCCTCGGGCTCGCTGCACATCGGCCACGTCTTCAGCTACACGCACATGGACCTGGCCGCACGGTTTCAGCGCATGCGCGGCAAGAACCTCTTCTACCCGATGGGCTGGGACGACAACGGACTGCCCACCGAGCGCCGGGTGCAGAACTACTACGGCGTGCGCTGCGACCCGACGCTGCCCTACGACTCCGACTTCACGCCGCCGCTCGAGGGCGGCGACAACGCGAGCGCGAAGGCCGCCGACCAGGTTCCCGTGTCGCGCCGCAACTTCATCGAGCTGTGCGAGCGGCTGACCGTCGAAGACGAGAAACAGTTCGAAGACCTGTGGCGCACGCTCGGCCTGAGCGTCGACTGGAGCCAGACCTACCGCACGATCGGCGACGAGGCGCAGCGCGTGGCCCAGCGGGCCTTTCTGCGCAATCTCGCGCGCGGCGAGGCCTACCGGGCCGATGCCCCGACGCTGTGGGATGTCACGTTCCGCACCGCCGTGGCCCAGGCCGAGCTCGAAGACAAAGAGATGCCCGGAGCCTTCCACCGCGTGAGCTTCCACGCCCCCGACGGCGGCACGATCGACATCGAGACGACCCGCCCCGAACTGATCCCCGCCTGCGTGGCCCTCGTCGCGCATCCTGATGACCCCCGCTACCAGGCGCTCTTCGGCACCACCGTGCGCACGCCGCTGTTCGGCGTCGAGGTGCCCGTCGTGGCCCACCACCTCGCCCAGCAAGACAAGGGCTCGGGCATCGCCATGGTCTGCACCTTCGGCGACGTGACCGACGTGGTGTGGTGGCGCGAGCTCGACCTGCCGCTGCGGCCCATGCTCGGCAAAGACGGGCGCGTGCTCGCCGAGGCCCCTGAGGGCATCGAGGGTGCGGCTGCCGAGGTGTACGCCGAGCTCGCGGGCAAGACCGTGTTCAGCGCGAAGGCGCGCATCGTCGAGCTGTTGCGCGAATCGGGCGACCTCATCGGTGAGCCGCGACCCATCACGCACCCCGTGAAGTTCTTCGAGAAGGGCGACAAGCCGCTCGAGATCGTCACCACGCGCCAGTGGTACATCGCCAACGGAGCGCGCGACGAAGCCCTCACCGCGCGCCTGCTCGAGCGCGGGCGCGAGATCGCCTTCCACCCCGACTTCATGCGTGTGCGCTACGAGAACTGGGTCGGCGGCCTCTCGGGCGACTGGCTGATCTCGCGGCAGCGCTTCTTCGGGGTGCCGATTCCCGTCTGGTACCGCCTCGACGAGAACGGCGAGCAGACCGGCGAGCCCATCGTGCCGAGTGAAGACCAGCTGCCCGTCGACCCCGCGTCGATGCCCGCCCCCGGGTTCGACGAGGCGCAGCGCGGCCAGCCGCACGGCTTCATCGGCGAGGTCGACATCATGGACACCTGGGCGACCTCGAGCCTCACCCCGCAGATCGCCGCGAAGTGGGAAGACGACCCCGAGCTCTTCGGTCTCGTGTTCCCCTACGACCTGCGCAGCCAGGGGCAAGACATCATTCGCACCTGGCTGTTCTCGACCGTGCTGCGCGCCGAGCTCGAGCACGGAACCCTGCCGTGGAAGCACGCC
Organism: Microcella sp.; assembly: GCF_046296455.1. Lineage (GTDB taxonomy): Bacteria > Actinomycetota > Actinomycetes > Actinomycetales > Microbacteriaceae > Microcella. Next base: position 27,556 of record NZ_JBKBLF010000016.1, on the reverse strand, counting down.
GGCATCTCGGGCTTCATCGTCGACCCCGACCGCAAGAAGATGTCGAAGTCGAAGGGCAACGTCGTGACCCCGGCGGCGATGCTCGACGAGCACGGCAGCGACGCGGTGCGCTACTGGGCGGCCAGCTCGCGCCTCGGCACCGACGCGGCCTTCGACCCGCAGAACCCCAAGCAGATGAAGATCGGGCGCCGCCTGGCTATCAAGGTGCTCAACGCGGCCAAGTTCGTCTACTCATTCGAGGCCCCCGCGGGCACCGTGACGGGCCCGGATGCGGTGACCGAGCCCCTCGACATCGACATGCTCGCGACCCTCGGCGAGGTGGTCGCCACCGCGACCCGCGCGTACGAGGAGTACGACCACGCGCGCGCCCTCGAAGTGGCCGAGCAGTTCTTCTGGACCTTCACCGACGACTACCTCGAGCTCGTCAAAGAGCGCGCCTACGGCTCGCAGGGCGAGGCCGGCCAGGCGAGCGCCGTCACGGCGCTGCAGCTCGCGATCGACGTCTTCGTGCGCCTGTTCGCGCCGGTCATCCCCTTCGCCACCGAAGAGGTGTGGAGCTGGACCCACGCCGGCTCGGTGCACCGCGCCCCGTGGCCGACCGTCGACGAATTGGGCGTGGATGCGCAGCACGGCGGCCTGCTGCCCCTCATGTCTGAGGCGCTCATCGGAATCCGCCGCGCCAAGACCGACGCGAAGGCCTCGCAGAAGACGCCCGTCTCGAGCGCCGTCATCGCCGGGCCCTCGCTGCTCGAACTGGCGGCCGCCGACCTGGCCGCCGTCGGGCGCATCGCCCAGCTCACGTTCGAGCCCGCCGACGAGGTCTCCGTCGTCTCGATCGAGCTCGCCGAGATGCCGGAGGCCTGAGCATGGGCGACGTGACGGTGCGGCCGATCGAGGCGCGCGACGCCGCGCGGTGGCGCGAACTGTTCACGGCGTACGGGGTCTTCTACGAGACCGAGTTCGACGACGCCGTGCTCGACGGCGTGTGGGCCTGGCTGATGGATGCGCAGCACCTGCTGTTCTGCCTCGTCGCCGAGCACGGCGGCGAGGTCGTGGGCTTCGCGCACGTGCGCGAGCAGCCCGACACCTTCACGGCCGGCCCCGCATGGTTTCTCGACGACCTGTACACCGTGCCCGAGGTGCGCGGCTCGGGTGCCGGCACGGCGCTGCTCGCGGCCATCGAGCAGCACGCCCGCGGGCACGGCGGCGGCACGATCCGCTGGATCACCGCGGCCGACAACGAGCGCGCGCAGCGGGTCTACGATCGTGTCGCAACCCGCACGACGTGGGTCACGTACGAGAAAGAGGTCTGAGCGATGCAGCTCGGAACCCGCTGGTCGGTGGGCGGCGAACCGCCCGCACGGTTGAGCCCCGAGGTTCGCGCGGCGATCCGCGCCGTCGAGGGCGAGCTGCTCGGGCTCGACACCACGCTGTGGCGCTGGACGCTCACGTGGCTCGAGAACCGCCCGGTCGTCGAGCTCGACGATGGCACGGTCATCCGTGTGGCGCACGACGGCACGATCGTGACCGAGAACGGCGACACCCCGCGCTGAGCGACGGGAGGCGCGGGGCGTATCTCCCGCCCGATGCGGATGCTCGGATCATCGGGTGGTGCATCGGTGCTGCGCGTCGCTGAACGCGGGGTGTCGGTCGGGGTCGAGCGCTGCGGCAGCGCACCGCTCGAGGCTGATGGGCGAAGGTTGCCCGCGGGTTGCGAGCGGGCGACTACTGCACGAAGCCGTAGCGCAGGCTGTCGCGCTGGCGCGCGGAGGCCTGCTGGGCGGCGAGGCGCAGCGCCTGCTGCTCGTGCGTCGGAGCAGCCGGGCGGCGGTGCGCCCAGCGCACGAGCGCGACGCCCGCGTTGAGGGCGAGCCGGCGCAGCGTCGACTCGCGCGGAGTCGCGTCGCACACGGTGAGCGAGATCGTGGTCATGATCAGCTCTCTTTCTGGGGGGTCGTGGTGGCGGGGATCTCGACGCCGTCGAGAACAGGAAAACCGGAGTACTGCAGGTGCACGGGCCGCGAGCCCGGGATGCGCTGCCCGCGGTGCTCGCGGGCGAACTCAAGAATCAGGGTGGAGACGCGCTCGTTGAGCTGCTCGAGCTGCTCGGCCGTGACGTGCACGCTCGCCGACTGCAGCGCGATGGCCTCGCGCCACTCGGGGGCGAGCACGTCGTGCCCGCGCTCGATGATGTCGCGCACGCCCGACTCGCGGTGGTGCAGCCACTCGCGCATGATGACGCGCGAGGCGGCGCGGCCGGCCTCGCTGTGGTCGAGCTCGGCGCTGCCGAGATGGATGGGGCCGGGCACGCGCTCCCACCACCGCTCGCGACCGGTGCCGCGACCCTCGACCTCGCGAACGTAGCCGTGCTTCTCGAGCTGACGCAGGTGGTAGCTCGTGGCACCGCTCGACTCGCCGAGGCGCTCGGCGAGCCCGCTGGCGGTGTCTTCGCCGTAGGTCGACAGCGCCTCGATGAGCTGCATGCGCAAGGGATGCGCGAGCGCCTTGAGGCCGTCGAGGTCGGCGGTGCGGCCGCCGTGCTCGTCGAGGTTCTTCTCCATGTCGACGACGATAGCAATGCAAAGAAGTCTTTGCAAGCATTTCTTTGCAAGCATTTGTTTGCATAGGAACCTTTGCAACATCGGCCCTACAGTGGAGGCATGTCGAACCCGTTCCTCTCCCCGAGCACCCTGCCGTACCAGCTGCCGCCCTTCGCCGAGATCAGCGACGAGCACTACGCCCCCGCGATCGAGCAGGGCATGGCCGAGCAGCTCGCCGAGATCGGGAACATCACCCGTCGGCGCGACATGCCCACCTTCGAGAACACGATGGTGCCGCTCGAGTCGAGCGGCCAGCTGCTGACGCGCGTGCTGCGCGTGTTCTACAACAAGGCCTCGGCCGACTCGAACGACGTCACGAATGCGCTCGAAGCCGAGCTCGCCCCCAAGCTTGCGGCCCACACCGACGCCATCACGCTCGACTCGGCGCTCTACTGGCGCATCGCGCAGCTGCACGAGCGGCGCGATGAGCTCGACCTGACGCCCGAGCAGCGCTACCTCATCGAGCGGCACTACACGACCATGACCCTCGCGGGCGCGGGCCTCGACGACGCGCAGAAGGGGCGCCTGAGCGAGCTCAACGCCCGGCTCTCGACGCTCGAGACCGCCTTCGAGAAGAACCTGCTCGCCGACACCAACGAGCTCGCGGTCGTCATCGACAACCCTGCCGAGCTCGACGGCCTCTCGCCCGGCGAGATCAGCGCCGCGGCCCAGGCCGCGACCGACCGCGGCCTCGAGGGCCAGTACCTGATCACGCTCGTGCTGCCGACCGGTCACCCGTGGCTCGAGAACCTGACCAATCGCGAGGTGCGCGAGCGGATCATGGCCGCCTCGCGCGCGCGGGGCGGACGCGAGGGCGAGCACGACAACCGCCCCGTGCTGCTCGAGATCGTGCGCCTGCGCGCCGAGCGCGCCGCGCTGCTCGGATTCGACAACCACGCCGCCTTCGTGACCGCCGACCAGACGGCGCAGAACCCGAGGCGCGTCGCCGAGATGCTCGAGCGCCTCGCCCCCGCCGCGGCCCGCAACGCCGCCGCCGAGCAGGCCAAGCTCGAGGCCCTGGCCGGCCACCCCATCGAGGCCCACGACTGGGCCTTTTACAACGAGAAGGTGCGCAAAGCCGACTACGACGTCGACACGAGCGAGCTGCGCCCCTACTTCGAGGCCGAGCGCGTGCTGTGGCGCGGAATCTTCGCGGCCGCCACGAAGGTGTACGGCATCACCTTCGACGAGCGCACCGACCTCGTGGGGTACCACCCGGAGGTGCGGGTGTTCGAGGTGCGCAACGAGGATGGATCCGACCTCGGGCTCTACCTGCTCGACCTCTACACCCGCGACAGCAAGCGCGGCGGCGCGTGGATGAACGAGCTCATCGGGCAGAACACGCTGCTCGGGCATCCGACGATCGTCGTCAACAATCTCAACGTGCCCAAGCCCGCCGCGGGCGAGCCGACCCTGCTGACCTTCGACGAGGTCAACACGTTCTTCCACGAGTTCGGGCACGCGCTGCACGGGCTCTTCGCGCACGTCACCTACCCACGGTTCACCGGCACGAACGTGTACCGCGACTTCGTCGAGTTCCCCAGCCAGGTCAACGAGATGTGGATGCTCTGGCCCGAGATCGTGGGCGACTACGCGGTGCACCACATCACGGGCGAGCCGATCCCTGCCGAGGTGCTCGACCGCGTGCGCGCCGCGCAGCTGTGGGGCGAGGGCTTCGCCACGAGCGAGTACCTCGCCGCGGCCCTGCTCGACCAGGCCTGGCACACGCTCAGCGCCGACGAGGCCGCCGCCGTGACGGATGTCGCCGCCTTCGAAGCCGCCGCCCTGACGCGCGTGGGTCTCGACAACCCCGCGGTGCCCACCCGCTACAGCTCGGCGTACTTCGCCCACACCTTCTCGGGCGGCTACGACGCCGGCTACTACAGCTATATCTGGAGCGAGGTGCTCGACGCCGACACCGTGCAGTGGTTCGAGCAGAACGGCGGACTCACGCGCGCCAACGGCGACCGCTTTCGGCAGCACGTGCTCGGCATCGGCGGCGCCGGCGACCCGCTCGAGGCCTACCGCGCGTTCCGCGGCCGCGACGCGGTCATCGAGCCGCTGCTGCAGCGGCGGGGGCTCGCCGCGTAGCTCGTCAGAACCAGGTGCTGAGGTGCGGCGCGCGCGCGGGCCGCAGCACCGCCGCGAGGCGGTCGGCGGAGCCGGGCGCTCCCTCGGCGAGTCGACCGGCCAGGCGCAGCGCCTCGACCGGGGTGCCGCCGAGCAGCAGCGCTCCGAGCGCCTCGACGCCCAGATCGATCACTGCTGCGCCGTGCAGCTCGCCCGCGTGTGCCGTGACCGTCGCGGCGCCGTCGGGGCTCGTCGTGAGCATCCACTCGCCCTCGGCGAAGCCCAGCGGGTCGGTGACCCGCAGCAGCACCGAATCGGCGGCGGCGTAGCGGCGCGCGCTCAGCGCCGCGGGCACGTCGAGCACGCGCAGCCACAGGTGCTCGCGGCGGTCGGTCGTGCGCACGGCGCGGGGGTTCGAGACCATCCACTCGAGGGGCTCGTCGACGGGGCGCAGCGGCGCCACCACCGTCGCGACCAGATCCTGATCGAGCAGGTGGTGCCACAGCGCCACGAGCGCGTCGTCGGTCGCCGCGCACAGGTACTCGACCGTCAGCGTGTGGGCCGCGAAATCGTGCGGGTCTTCGGCCACCGAGTAGAGCGCGAAGCCCTGCGCAACGCCGCTCGCATCGTCGAAGCGCACGGCCCGCAGGCTCGCGGCGCGGGATGCGGTGCGCGCGGCGATCGCGAACATGCGGTCGAACTGCTGCGTGTCGAAAGGCACCTCGCCCGCGACCCGCTCGTGCGACCGCGCCATGAGCGCCGGCGCTGCCGGCCGCAGCGCCGCCGTCTCGACCCGGTGCACGCGCCCCGCCGGCAGCGGGGCGCTGACCCGCAGACCGCGCGTGTCGATGCGGTAGTCGGCCGTGTACGCCGCGGGGCCGAAGCCCCAGCGCCCGTAGATGGTCGCCTCAGAGACGGTGAGCATCGCGAGCGGGATGCCCGCCGCGTGCGCCGCCCGCAGCTCGCCCTCGAGCAGCGCCCGCGCGATGCCGCGGCGGCGGTGGGTCGCCGCCACCGACACCAGGCTGATCGCCCAGGCATCGACGCTGCGGCCGTCGCCCAGACTCAGTGGTGAGCGCCACGAGGCGACTGTGGCCACGGGGCTCTCGGGCTCGGCCGACGTCGGATCCCACACCCCGATCGCCCGGGTCGGGCCGAAGCCCTCGCGATACTGGGCCAGCTGCTCGGGCGTCAACGCGTCGAAGTGCAAGCCCCGGTAGGCCGCCTGCAGCCAGCGGTCGAACGCCGACGCATCGGCGCCGGTGAGGGCGTCGTAGGTCAGCGCCGAGGCGGCGAGCGCCGCACGCGAGTGCTCGTCGAGCGGCAGGGCGTTCTGCGGATCGGTCATGCAGCCAGGCTAGCGAGCGGGCTACTGCAGGCCGCGGCGCAGGGCGTCGAGGGCGGCCGTGGTCGAATCCACCCCATCGGCCGCGGCGCGCTGCTCGAGCGCACGGGCCACATCGGCCGGCAGCGTGAGCGCGAGGTGGTCGGTGGGGGCGGGGGCAGAGGCCTCGGCATCCACCCCCATCGCGTCGGCCACGGCCACCGCGGGCGCGTCTTTGACGAAGATGGCGAGCACGGGCACGACGACCGTGCCGAGCACGTCGAGAATGCCGGCGACGCCGAACACGCGCGTGTACCACTCTTCATTGCCCGGGCCGGGAATCTCGCCGTTGCTGAGGATCGGCAGAATGAACATGATGGCGACGACCGCGATCATCACGAGCGTGATCATGAGGCCGTAGCGAATGACCGCGCGGCGACGCCCCGCGAGCAGCAGCAGCAGGTTGGCGTGCGCGAAGCTCACCGCCAGAATGCCCGCGGTGGCGAAGGCCTTGAACCACTCGTCGAAGCCGGGCGAATCCCAGTCGCGCCAGATCAGCACGAGGCCCGTGATGAGGGTGATCGCGCTCGCGGCGAGGCCCACGAAGCCCACGATGCGCATGGCACGGTCGGCGATCGCCAGGTGGCAGAGCGCCGTGATGCTCGTGGCGCCGAGCAGCAGCGTCATGAGGATGATGCGGCCCTGGGTCTCGCCGAAGTCGCCGCTCAGCAGGGCGATGATGCCGACGATCGCGGCGAGCGAGAACGACACGATGATGCCGTAGATAGCGCCCTTGCGCGCGGCGCCGATCGCGGCGCCGCGACGGTGCTCGGCCGCGGCGGTTCGGGTCGAAACAGGGGTGGTCGACATCGGTGGCTCCTTTGCTCAGGCGCCCCCGACCCTACTCCTGCCGGGCCGCTGAGCGGTGGAGCTGGGGGCCTCCCCCGCACTGGGGTACTTCTCCCCATGCTGTCGCGAAAATTGCTCGTGACGAATGGGCGTCGTGCGCTTACAGTGAGACCAATCCTCGCACCTGAGGGCTGTTCAGCATGACCCTCGGAGGACTCAGATGTCGGCGCCCACCCCCACCGCCACTCCCGCACGGCACCGTCGCGCACGTCGCAGCGCGGCAGCCCTGATCACCAGCATCGCCGTCGCCGCGAGCTCGCTGCTCGGGCTGGCGACCGTCGCGAACGCCGAGGCGCCCTACACGGTCTCGGGCACGGTGTACCTGCCCCCTATGGAGGTCGGCGGTGAATACCGTCTCGCCACGGCCACCGACGACATCACGGTGACCGCATACTTGGTCGACACCGAGCTCGTCACCGCGACCGAGGCAGGGTCGACGGTCGTCTCTGCAGCTGACCTTGAAGGCGACAACTGGTCCATCGACGTCGGCGATGGGGCGTATCTCTTCGGATTCAGTGCGCCCCTTGAAGCCGGACTGGCTGATCAGTACCTCGGGTATGGAGCCTTTTCGTCGTTGGATGACGCTCTCTACTACGCGAGTTGGCTGGAGCCCAGCACCATCGGCGAATCCAGCCTCGGAAACTTCGACGCATACTTCGAATTCGTTGACGGCGGAGACGGCGGCGGGGGCGACGGGGGCGGTGGCGACCCCGGTTCGGGCTACAGCATTTCGGGCACCGTGAGCGTGACGCCAGACGTTGGTTCCGGTGCGTCGACCTATCAGGCAGGTCTCGATGAGGTGGCCGTCACGGCCTGGCAGGTCACCTATGACGAGTTCGGCGCGATGATCAGCGCGCAACCGACGGTCTTCACGGTCGATGCGGCGCCCGGCGCCGACAACTGGAGCGTGAGCGGTCTCGAGGCTGGCGAGTACTTGGTGCAGTTCGAGTACCGAGGGAACCAATCGAACATCGCCGACGCATTCAAGGGCGGTTCGTACCGCGCCAATGAAGCGTTGTACAACAACCACATTGTGCAGGTCGGCGACGCCTACACCAGCGACAACGTCGATATCACGCTGCTGCAGGGAGCGATCATCGAGGGCCTCGTGCGTTCGACCGGAGGAACGAATCTTGCAGGTCAGGACGTCGTGGTGTGGCGTCAGAGCCGGACTGAGTACGGTTCGGTCTACTTCGAAGAAGTGACGACTGTCTCGACTCTCTCGACCGGACGGTACGAAGTGCGCGAGTTGCCCCCGGGTAAGTACGCCGTCGAGATCGGTGGTCGAAGCGGCTATCTGTCGGAGTACTGGAATGACCTGCGATTCACGGCATCTGCCGAAGAGGCCTATGACACCAACCCGATCGACCTCACGGCGGGCCAGCGGCGATCGGCGATCGACGCTCAGCTCGCGCTCGGCAGCAGAATTTCGGGCACCGTCAAGAACACCGCGGGCAGTGGGCTGCGCAGCGTCGTGGTGACTGCGTACCGAAACGACAACCAGGGCATCCAGGAGATTGCCTCGGTGACGACCTCGACCACCGGTACGTACACGTTGGCTGGACTACCCGCCGGTTCGTACATCATCGGCTACACACCGCCGACGACCGGAACGACCATTTACCTGCCCGAGTTCTATAACAACAAAATCTACGACTACCAGGGCACCCCGGTGGCGGTATCTGCTGGAGCAACCAAGACGGGCGTCAACGTTGTGCTCGACCGTGCGGCGAGTATCGCGGGCACGGTCTCGTTCGCCTCGGGCGCGCTTCCCAATGAGGATCCGATGAATGCCTCCGTGATCGCGTGCAAGCGCGACCTCGTGAACGAGTACACCGATTGCTATGGCCAGGGCGAGGCAGACGTGGCCAACGATGGCAAGTACCTCATTACCGGGTTGCGCGCTGGCTCGTACACAGTGTTCGTGTCGTACGAGGGTGCCGAGAACTACCGAGACGAGTACTTCACGAATTCTGAGACACTCGACGACGCCACGTATTTCACGGTGAGCACCGGCGCCGCGGTCACCAGCAAAAACGTGCAGCTCGACCCCGGAGCCACGGTGACGGGCACGATTCGCAGCCCGGAAGGTACGGCCCTCCAAGGCGTGCAAGTGACGTGGTACGGCACCAACAATGGGTACACCGACTACAGCAACCAGTCGAGTGACTACACCGATGCCGATGGGCGCTACGAGGTGACGGGACTCAACTCAGGCGAGTACGTCGGACTGGCCGACCCATCGGGGTCACAGGACGGGGCGCAATATCCCGAGCGATTCGTCGGCGGTGAGTACTCCGAGAGCGTCGCCGATGTCTACACGCTCACGACGCCCCAAACGCTGGGCAATCTCGACGTGCAGTTCGACAACGCAGTCGACTTGAGCGGCGTCATTAAAGCCGAGAGCTCGGGCCTGCCGCTAGAGGGCATGAGCGTTTACTTGCACCGATTCATCTCGGACACCGGGAGTAGGACCGACGTGAGCGGACCCTTCTCCACCAACTCTGCCGGCGAGTATGACTTGCCCCCTCTGCCGCCCGGGTCTTACACCGTGACCGCTGCGACGCCCTATTGGGAGAGCGGCCCTGACTTCTACCTCGACGAATGGCTTGGTGAGACAACCCGCAAGAGCCTGGCGACGCGGCTCGACTTGACCAGCGGGGTCGCTGTCGCACCCGACCTATTGCTCAACTTGGCCGGGCGACTGACGGGACGGATTGTCGACAGCTCCGGAGATCCAATCGCCGGGATTCCCGTCGATTCGTATGGCTCATTGTCCGACGAAACGACGACGGCGGAGGACGGAACCTTCACCCTTGGTGGTTTTGATTCGGGTCCGACCCAGGTGTTCGTCGGAAACCGGAATGTCTTCAGCACCGATACCCAAGAGTTTGCACGAAAGGCTGTCGACGGGCCCGCGGTGACGACAGACGCGGAACCCGTCGACATGGGCGATATTGCGATCGAACGGTCATCAGTCATTGAAGGAATCGTCGTGGGTCGAACGGGAACTCCGCTCGCCAACATAGGCGTGTACGCCGAACGCATCGACGGCGCGCTGCCCGACACGACCTTCGAGGACTACTTCTTGACCGACTCGGGAGGGAAGTTCACGCTCGACAGTCTTCCGACGGGAACGTACATCTTGTACTTCTCTCCGGGAGAAGGCGCCTCGGCATATGCAGGGCAGTATCTCGGCGGTTCCCGTAATCGGGGACTGTCTGAGACGGTCGCCCTCTCCTCCGAGGGGACGACCCGATTCGTGGAGGCGCGCCTGTACGCAGGTGGCACGATCCAGGGCGTCATCAAGAACGCTGTGACCGGCGCTGGCGTTGCCGGGATCGATATCTCTGCTGGGCGCAACGACCGCAATGAAGAAATCTTCGGAGGAGAGTACTGGGAGGCCACAACCAGCGCGACCGGCAGCTACGTGTTGCCAGGACTCAGTGGCGGCTCGTACGACGTGACTTTCAACTCGCGCTCGTCGAACGCGGGCACAGGATTCTCGCAGAGCTCCCAAACTGTCTTCGTGCCGACCGGGTCGGCCGTGACTCGAAATATCTCACTGCTCCCGACGGTTCGCATCACCGGCAAAGTCACGAGTGGAGGCGTTGGGGTGAAGAACCTGACGGTCATCGCTCAACGTGTGATTGACGGGGTTGTGATCGATGAGTATCCCAGCGTCGGCACCACCGCGACAACCACTGACGCACTGGGCAACTACACGTTGCGCGTCGACCGCGGCACGTACGTCGTCAAGGTGATCGACGATTCGCAGCAGTACCCCCTGACGTACCTGGGCGGGGTCGACGATTCCACCACGGCAACGCGCGTTTCGGCTACTGGAACGACACTCACGGGCAGAAACATCGCACTGCCGGTGAGAACGGGCGTGATCGACGCCGAGATACTCGATGACGGACGGTGGGGCTGCATCACAGTTGAACGGGTCGTCGACGGCAACGTGGTGTGGAGCCTCACGCCAGGAACCTCAATACTCGGTGACCCCTGTGCCACCACACGCATTCTCGACGACCTGTTCCCCATCGAGAACTTGGCACCGGGTACTTACAACGTGCGCCTATTCTCCGAGTCGTCGTATGACGGCGAAGTCTCGACCGTGTACGAGCCTCGAGACTTCTTGGCTGTCAGTGTTGCCGGCGGGTCGACCACCGTGCTTGATGGAGATCTCGAGTTGCCTGGACCGCAAGCCGTCGACTTCGAGGTCGACGAAGCGGTAGGGCTTGAGCCGCCGACTCGAGTCATCGGGATGGAGCCCGAGATCGTCGCTCCATTCGGGTTCGCTGTCGGCGAGACGGTCACCGTAACGGAAGGAACTTGGACCGGCGACGTCGGAGTCATCCGTTATCAGTGGTTGCGAGACGGCCGGAATATCATCGGCGCCACCGGATCGACCTACGTCCTCGCCCCCGGCGATGCAGGTGCACGTATCTCTGTGTACGTGACGGTGAGCATTCTCGGTTACGAAGAAGGCTTAAACGGCATCACGGACGTGTACACCACTCCGCAGTCCCCCGTCGTCGAGCTCGGCGACGCTCCGACCCTCTCCGTCGCGCCCGCCGTGACCGGCGCCCTGCGCGTGGGGCAGACCCTCACCGCGAAGCCGGGCACCTGGAGCATCGATCGACTGACCTACGCGTACGAGTGGGTGCGGTCGACGAACAGCGGGGATCCGGTAGTGGTGTCGCGAGCATCCACCTACAAGCTCGTGACGGCCGACGTTGCCGCGAACAGCACGGCACCCCAGCTGACGCTGCGCGTCACCGCGAGCCGAACGGGCTTCGCGAGCGCAACGGAGGAGCTGGCGATCGGCACCGTCGTTCCTGCGGTGGCCATGGTGCAGACGACCAAGAGCACCGTGACCGCGGTCGCGGGCGGGTACCGGGTGAGCGCCGGAGCATGGAGCCCCTCGGGCGCGACCTACACCTTCGGGTGGCGCTACTACCTGGCCGACGGCACGTACACCGAGCACGCGGGGGTCAACACCGCGACGAGCAGCACGTTCACCACTCCTGAGGTGATCGGCTCGCCGGGCCGCATCGTCGCGACCGTCACGGCGACGCGAGCGGGCTACACCCCGACGACCGTCATCGTGCCCGTGCGCTCGGGACCCCAGGTGACGATCGACACGCCGCCCAGCATCGCCGGTACGCCGAAGGTGGGCTTCACGCTCTCGATCGACACCGAGTCGATGCAGACGACGCCGACCACGACGACGCTCGCCTACCAGTGGCTGCGCAACGGCGCGGCGATCACCGGCGCGACGAAGAGCACCTACGTGCCGACGACGACCGACGTCGGGCGCACGATCAGCGTGCGCATCACGGCGGCCGCCACCGGGCACCCGACGAGCACGGCGACCACCCTCACCGGGGTCGTCATCCTGCCCGTCGAGCCGTTCGTGCCCGGTACGACCACCATCGAGGGCACGCCCTCGGTCGGTCGCTTGCTGCGCGTCGTGACCGCCGACTGGGCACCCGCGCCCTCGTCGTACACCTACCAGTGGCGACGCAACAACGTGGCGATCACCGGGGCGACGCTCTCGAGCTACCGCCTCGTGAGCACCGACCTGGGCAAGACGATCACTGTCACCGTGATCGCCAAGCGCACCGGGTACGCCAACGCGACCGTCACGCCGAGCGCGGGCGTCATCACGGCGCTCGGCCCCGTGCCGGTGAGCGGCGTCAGTGCCGGTGCGAGCGCCCGCGTGGGCTCGACCCTCACCGTGAGCGCGGGCACGTGGGATGTCACGCCGACGTCGTACACCTACCAGTGGACGCGCAACGGGACGCCGATCGTCGGCGCCACGTCGAGCACCTACACCCCCCTCGTGGGCGACCTCGGCGACGAGATCGGGGTGACCGTGGTGGCGCGCAAGACCGGCTACCCGAACTCGACCCCGACGGCCTCGCCGACCCTCACCGTCGGGCTCGGGGCCGCCGTCAGCGCATCAGGGTTGCCGCTGTTGCGCGTGGGCGGTCTCGCGGTGACAGGCGTTCTCGTCACCCAGACAGTCACGACAACCGCAGGCACGTGGCCCGCGGTCGGCCTTGATCTGCGCTACCAGTGGCAAATCAATCGGGGCGACGGTAACTGGGTCGACCTTGAGGGCGAAGACCAGAAGTCGCTCGTGATCGAAGAGATTCCCGACATCGAGATCGGGCAGTCGGTGCGCGTGGTGGTGACCGCGTCGCGAGCCGGGTATCTCGACTCGCCGCTCGCGATCTCGGCGCCCCTCGTCGTGAGGTAGCCGCGATCCCCGGCCCACGCAGCGAACCGGTGGCCGGCGCCGAGCAGTCCCGCTCGACGCCGGCCACCGGTCTGCGCGCGCCGACCCTGCGAGGCGTGGCGGTTGCCGCCACCACCGCGCTCATCGTCGCCGCCGTGCTCGCCTGGGCCCCCGAGGCGCTCGACCGCTGGACCATTCCCAAGCTGCTCGTGCTCGCGATCGCGGCCCTGGTCGCCCTCGCCGCTCCCCCACGCGGTCGCCTTCCCCGCCTCGTCATCGGGCTCGGGATGCTCGCTGCGGCCCTCATCGTCGCCTCGGCCCTGCTCACCGCCGACCCGATCTCCTCCGCACTCGGTCGCTGGCCCCGGTTCGACGGGCTCATCGCTCTGAGCGGAGTCGCCATCGCCGCCTGGCTCGGCGCCCGGCTGCTCGGCCCCGGCCCCGGCTCACCGCACGCCCCCGTGCGCGGCCTGACGCTCGCCGTCGCCATCGGCTCGGGGGTGCTCGCCCTCGTGACGGCCGCTGAGCAGTTCGGACTGCGGCCGATCGCGAGCGACCTCGACCGCCCCGGCGCCCTGCTCGGCTCGGCGAGCGACCAGGGCACGGTCGCGGCCGTCGCGCTGGCCCTGCTCGTGGCTCGCCTGGCCCTGCCCGTCTCTGCCCTGCCTCGCGCGCGCGGCCTCGAGCTCGCCGCGGCGTTCGCGGGGGCGATCGCGGCGCTTGCCACGGTCACCGCGAGCGGCTCGCGCGCCGCCCTGCTCGGTGCCGCCCTGGCGCTCGTCGCTGCGGCGCTGCTCGCCGTGCGGCACGCCGACCCCGATCGCCGTCGCACGCTCGGGATCATCGGCGCGAGCCTCGCCGGGCTGATCGCGGGCGCGCTCGTCGTGCCCGGCACCGCCCAGCGACTGCTCGACGCGACGGGGCTCGCCGCCGAGTCGGCGATCGACCGGGTACTCATCTACGGCGAGACACTCGCGACGCTCGCCGCCCACCCGCTGCTCGGCACCGCCCCCGGCGGCTTCATCGACGCCGTGGCCGCCCAGCACAGCGCGGCGTGGTTCGCCGCCGTCGGCCAGCAGACTGTGCTCGACAGCCCTCACAACCTCGCACTGCAGCTGGCGGTCGGCGGAGGCCCCCTGCTGCTGCTCGTCGGGCTCGCGCTGCTCGCCCTCACGGTCGCGGCAGTCGTGCGCGGCCGGCGCGGCGCGCACGCGCCCGTCGTGATCATGGCCGCGAGCGGGCTGATCGCTGTGCTCGTGCCGCTCGCCGTGCAGCCCACCGCTGCTGCGACCCTGCTGCTGCTCGGGCTGCTCGCGGGTGCCCTGCTCGCCGCGCCCGCCCCGACGAGCGCGCCCCGAGGTCGCACGCTCGCGACGGGCGCGTTGCTCGCCGGCGTCGCAGCCGCCCTCGCGGTGCTGCTTGTCGGCGAGCTGCACCTCGGGCGGGCCGCCCAGCTCGCGGGTTCCCCCGCCGGGCCTGGCACCACGACCGTCACCGAAATCGACGCGGCGCTGAGCAGCGCCCGCGCCGCACGACCGTTCGACCCCGACGTGGCCATCATCGGCGCCGAGCTGCTCGTGGCCCGCGTCGATGCGGGCGACCGCGGCGCGATCAGCGCCGCGCGGCAGTGGGTCGACCGGGCGACACTCGCTGCGCCCGGCTCGCTCGCGGCGGGCCGTGCAGCTGTGACGCTCGCCATCGCCGAGGGCGACCTGCCGCTCGCGCGCGCGAGCGTCGACGCCCTCATCGAGCGCGTGCCGCGGCATCCATGGCCCCGCCATCGATCGGGCGGCATCGCGCTGTTCGAGGGCGACCTCGAACGGGCCGAGCGCGACCTGCTGCTCGCCGCCGAACTCGACCCGGCGTGGGCCGACCCCTGGCTGACGCTCGCCGCGCTCTATGACCTCAGGGGTCAGTCGGATCAGGCGCAGCAGGCTCTGGATGAGGCTCGGCTGCGCGGCGCGGACGAGTGACGAGCATCACGAGCGCCCCCACGAGCAGCCCCCAGAACGCGCTGCCGATGCCGAGCACGACGACCCCCGAGGCGACGACGATGAGCGTGACGGCGGCCGTCAGGCGGGTCTCGGGCGCCTCGAACGCGCTCACGAGCCCCGTCGCGAAGGCGCTCAGCAACGCGAGCCCCGCAACGGCAATGATGAGGATGGGCGGAGCGGCGGCCACGAGGGCCGTCGCGACCCCCGCGCCGAGGCCCAGCAGCACGTAGGTGGCGCCGCCCGCGACCGGCGCGACCCAGCGACGAGCGGGATCAGGATGCGAGTCAGGGCTGGCCATGAGCGCGGCCGTGATCGCGGCGAGGTTGAGCGCGTAGCTGCCGAACGGTGCCGTGAGGGCCGTCGCCGCGCCGCTCGCCGCGAGCATCGTGCGCGCCGGCACGTTGCGGTAGCCGAGCGTCGTCAGCACCGCGAAGCCGGGCACGTTCTGCCCCGCCATCGTGACGATGTAGAGCGGCAGCCCGAGCGACACGATGACGAGCGGGTCGAGGCTCGGCATCGTGAGGGTGAAGGCGGGCGCGAGGCTCGCGCCGCGCATCCATTCGTCGCCCGCGCTCACCACGACGCCGATGATGGCGACGAGCATGGCCGCCGGCACCGCCCACCGCGGCAGCCAGCGCACGAGCAGCAGCCACACGATGATGACGGGCGCGGCCAGCAGGGGCTGCTCGATGACGGCCGTGACGGGCGCGATGCAGATGGGGAACAGGATTCCGGCCAGCATCGCCCCGGCGAGCGGCATCGGGATGCGCGTCATCGCCCGCCCAAGCCACGGCCACAGCCCGCTCACGAGAATGAGCAGCCCGCACACGATGAACGCGCCGATGGCCGCGCCGTACGAGCCCGTCGTGCCCTCGGCCGCGACGAGCAGTGCCGCGCCCGGCGTCGACCACGCGAAGCTCAGCGGCAGGCGCAACCGCCACGACAGCAGCCCCGCGAGCAGCGCCTGGCCGATGCACAGCGCGAGCAGCCCGCTCGCGGCCTCCGCGGGGCTCGCACCCACGGCGAGCAGCCCCGCGATGACGAGGGCGAACGAGCTCGCGAAGCCCGTGAGCGCGCCGATGACCCCGGCGATGATCGGCTGCAGCACGGGGTCGAGCCTAGGGCGCGCTGCGGTACCAGTGCCGCACGTGCTGGCGGTCGTGGCGCGCCTGCCAGAACTCGACTTCGGTCGGTGTCAGCGCCCAGGCCGCCCAGTCGGGGTTGTGCGACTCGGTGACCGCGGGCCGCGCGGCCCAATCGGCGGCGGCGACCTCGCTCGGCAGTTCTTCGACCTCGCCCGTCACGCGCACCTGACGGCCCACCTCGGGCCAGTAGAAGGTCAGCGCCGCACTGGGGTTGGCGGCCAGATCGATGCCCTTGCGCGTCGAGCGCGCCCCCGCGAACACCCACTGGCCGTCGACCAGGTCTTTGAGAATGAGGGTGCGCGCCGTGACGTGGCCCGTGGGCCCCGCCGTCGAGAGCGTGCAGGCGTGCGGTTGCGCCACCCCGCGGGCCAGTGCATCATCGAGCCACTGCAGAAAGAGCTCGTCGGCTCGATCGGGGGCGGCCGCCGGGTCGAACGACGGCAGTTCGGCGGCGAACGCGGGCAGGGCCCGCAGGCGGTCGCGCAGGGTCTCGCTCATGCCGCCAGGGTAGTCGGCTCAGCCGCGAACGGGCACCCGCACATCGGCGCCGCCCTCGTGCGTGTAGCGGGCGCGCATACGCACGACGCCGTCAACGGGCGCGAAGCCCCCGGCGAGCAGTACCTGGCCCTGCTCGAACATCGCCGCGCGGGCCATCAGCTCGGCGGGCACGAAGCCGAACACCGATCCCAGTTCGGCCAGGTCGGCGGGTGAGCTCATCTTCATGAGGCCGAGGTTGTCGCACTGCGAGATGACCCCGGGGTGCACCTTCGACGGACGCTGCGTCGACAGCAGCAACCAGAGACCGTACTTGCGCCCCTCGGCGGCGATCTGGATGATGCGCTCGCGCACCGCCACCGCGAGCGGCCCCGACAGCTCGGGCGAGCACACATTGTGCGCCTCATCGATCACGATGAGCACGGGTCGCCGCTGCTCGCGCTTCTGCCACAGGTCGTCGAGCACCGACAGCACGACGGTGAGCGCCTCATCAGGATGCGCGAACCCGCCGACGTCGAGCACGGTCGCATCGGGCCGCGCGTCGATGACCTCAGAGGCCGCCGCATGCTCGCCCGCCCAGATCTGCCAGTCGAGCACCCCGAGGTTCTCGATGCGCTGCGCGATCGCCTGCTGACCCGGGTCGGCCGAGCCGATGAGCCGCTGCATGAGCGCTCGCGCATCGGCGGTGGCACCGACCGCGCTGAGGTGCAAGAAGGCGTTGTACTCCGCCCGATCGGCGATCGGGTCGAGCCGCAGCACGGCCGCCTTCGACTGCGGCAGCATCGACGAGAACCGGGCCCGCAGGTCGTCGCCGGGCAGCGTCGCGGGCCGCAGCACGCGGATCTCGCGGGCCGACAGTGCGGCCGCGGTCTCAGCATCCACCCCCTCGCGCACCTCGCCGATGCGCACGAAGTCGGCATTCGGATCGATGATGACGAGCGGCAGCGCCGTGCGCAGCAGCAGCTCTTCGAGCACGACGCCGAGCGCGTAGGTCTTGCCCGAGCCGCTCTGGCCGCACCAGAACGTGTGGCGATTGAACTTCTCGGCGGTCAGCCAGGCGGGCTGCGCGGCGCCGTCGACGGTGCCGACCGCGAGCTCGGTCATGGGCGTCGGCTAGGCCGACTTCTCGCGCCGCGGGGCGATGCTGCGCGGCACGATCGTGGGCGCGGCGTTCTCGATCACGGCGTCGCGCGTGACGACGATGCGCTCGACGTCGTCGTGCGACGGCACCTCGAACATGATCGGCCCGAGCACCTCCTCGAGGATCGCCCGCAGGCCGCGCGCGCCGGTCTGCCGCAAGACGGCCAGGTCGGCGATCGCGTCGAGCGCGTCTTGCTCGAACTCGAGCTCGACGCCATCGATCTCGAACATGCGCTGGTACTGGCGCACGAGCGCGTTCTTCGGCGTGGTGAGAATCTCGATGAGCGCCGTGCGGTCGAGCGGGGTGACGGTCGTGACGACCGGCAGGCGGCCGATGAACTCGGGGATGAGCCCGAACTTGTGCAGGTCTTCGGGCAGCACCTCGCTGAAGAGGTTCTTCTCGAGCGACTTGTCGTGCAGCGGGGCGCCGAAGCCGATGCCGCGCTTGCCCGCGCGCTGGCTGATGATGTCTTCGAGCCCCGCGAAGGCGCCCGCCACGATGAAGAGCACGTTCGTCGTGTCGATCTGGATGAACTCTTGATGCGGGTGCTTGCGGCCCCCCTGGGGCGGCACGCTCGCCACGGTGCCCTCGAGGATCTTGAGCAGCGCCTGCTGCACGCCCTCACCCGAGACGTCGCGCGTGATCGACGGGTTCTCGGCCTTGCGGGCGATCTTGTCGACCTCGTCGATGTAGATGATGCCCGTCTCGGCGCGCTTCACATCGAAGTCGGCGGCCTGCAGCAGCTTGAGCAGGATGTTCTCGACGTCTTCGCCGACGTAGCCCGCCTCGGTGAGGGCCGTCGCGTCGGCGACCGCGAAGGGCACGTTGAGGCGCTTGGCGAGCGTCTGCGCCAGATACGTCTTGCCGCAGCCGGTCGGGCCGATCAGCAGGATGTTGCTCTTGGCGATCTCGACATCGTCGGCGAGCTGGTCGGCGGCCGTGATGGTCTGCCGGGCCCGGATGCGCTTGTAGTGGTTGTACACGGCGACCGAGAGCGACTTCTTCGCCGCGTCTTGCCCGATCACATACTCTTCGAGGAAGGCGTAGATCTCTTTCGGCTTCGGCAGGTCGAACTCGGCCACGGCCGTCTCGCCCGATTCGGCGAGGCGCTCTTCGATGATCTCGTTGCACAGCTCGACGCACTCGTCGCAGATGTACACGCCGGGGCCGGCGATGAGCTGCTGCACCTGCTTCTGGCTCTTTCCGCAGAACGAGCACTTGAGCAGGTCGGCGGTCTCTCCGATGCGAGCCATGGCCTCACCCCTCACTCAGGCAGCGGATCGACAGAAGTCGACCTTGCAGCGAGCCTAACGCGGCGCGACGACGTTCGTCGTGCACTGCCCCCCTCCCGGGTGTCGCCGCGGGCGAACCCGGGGCTCTTCCGCGCCGAATGCACCATGACGCGCCTCATAGGAGCGCGCCCTAGCCTGGAGCCATCATGACCATCCGCACCCGCACCGCTCCCCTGTTCGCCACGCTCGCGCTCACCGCCGCGCTCGCCCTCGCCCCCGCCGCGGCGGCCATGGCGCACGACCCCGTGACCACCTCGACCCCGAGCCCCGGGCAGGTGCTCACCACCGTGCCCGAGGTGTTCTCGGTCTCGACGAATCAGCCCATGCTCGACCTCAGCGGCGACGCGGCGGGCTTCGGCCTGCAGGTCACCGACGCCGCCGGCCTGTATTACGGCGACGGCTGCCTCACCGTCGCCGGCGACACCCTCTCGATGCCCGCGACCCTTGGAGCCGCCGGCGAGTACACGCTCACGTACCAGTACGTCTCGTCTGACGGCCACACGCTGTCTGACACGATCGCGTTCTCATTCGCGCCCGTGGATGCGGCCGAGGCCCGCCCGGGGCTCGCCGAGCCCCCGGTGTGCGGGCAGCCCCTGCCCGAGCCGAGCAGCTCGGCCACGACCGAGCCGCAACCCGAGCCGACGACCGCCGCGACCCCGGTGGCCGAGGCGGCGGACGACGCCGCCGACGAGTCGGCCGTCGTGCTCGGCATCATCGCCGCGATCGTCGCCGGCCTCGTGGTGCTCGGCGTCGTCATCGCCGTGCTCGCGCGGCGCGGGCGCTCGAGCGGCGCCGCCGAGCCCGAGGCGCCGCGCACCGACGCCGAGTAACCGGCCGACCTGCGCGCCGCGCCCTGGGCGCCGAGGCATGACGAGAGCCCCGCATCCTGAATCGGATGCGGGGCTCTCGTCGTGAGCGCTCGACGCGTCAGGAGGCGATGGCCGCCGGCAGCGTCTTGCGGCTCGTGAGCACCTGGTCGATGAGGCCGTACTCGAGCGCCTCGTCGGCGATCAGGATCTTGTCGCGGTCGATGTCTTTGTTGACCTGCTCGACCGTGCGGTTGGAGTGCTTCGAGAGCGTGTGCTCGAGCCACTCGCGCAAGCGCGCGATCTCTTTCGCCTGGATCTCGATGTCGCTCGCCTGGCCACGACCGGCATCGCCCGTTGCGGGCTGGTGGATGAGCACGCGCGCGTTCGGCAGCGCGAGGCGCTTGCCCGGCGAGCCCGCCGCGAGCAGCACGGCCGCGGCCGAGGCCGCCTGGCCGAGCACCACGGTCTGAATCTGCGGGCGGATGTACTGCATCGTGTCGTAGATCGCCGTCATGGCCGTGAACGAGCCACCCGGGCTGTTGATGTACATGACGATGTCGCGGTCGGGGTCTTGCGACTCGAGTACGAGCAGCTGCGCCATGACGTCATCGGCCGACGCGTCGTCGACCTGCACACCGAGAAAGATGATGCGGTCTTCGAACAGCTTCGCGTACGGGTCTTGGCGCTTGTAGCCATAGGCCGTGCGCTCTTCGAAGCTCGGAAGGATGTAGCGGCTGCTGGGCATGCCGGGGGTCGCGGCGCCGTAGGTGGGGAATTCCATGAGTGTCGTCCTTCGTCTCGCGCCGGGGCTACTTGTCGTTCGTTCCGCCGCCGCCGATGACATCGCTCGCCGAGGCGCGGATGTGGTCGACGAAGCCGTAGGCGAGGGCCTCTTCGGCGGTGAACCAGCGGTCGCGGTCGCCGTCGGCATTGACCTGCTCGACCGTCTTGCCGGTCTGCTCGGCCGTGATCTCGGCGAGGCGGTTCTTCATGTCGACGATGAGCTGCGCCTGCGTCTGGATGTCGCTCGAGGTGCCGCCGAAGCCGCCGTGCGGCTGGTGCAGCAGCACGCGCGCGTTGGGCGTGATGTAGCGCTTGCCTTTCGTGCCCGCCGTCAGCAGCAGCTGCCCCATCGAGGCGGCCATGCCGATGCCGACCGTGACGATGTCGTTGGGAACGAACTGCATCGTGTCGTAGATGGCCATGCCGGCCGTGACCGAGCCACCGGGCGAGTTGATGTAGAGGTAGATGTCTTTCTCGGGGTCCTCCGCCGCGAGCAGCAGCAGCTTGGCCGCGATCTCATTGGCGTTCTCGTCGCGCACCTCTGACCCCAGCCAGATGATGCGGTCTTTCAGCAGTCGGTCGAAAACACTGTTCGGCATTGCCGGTTCAGCCATGGAAGGAGCTCCTGTTCGTCTCGTGCCTCGAATCTACAGAAGCGGGCGCGCGCGAACGGCCGTGTTCGCCGTGGGCAGAGCAGTGCTCGGCGAACTCGCGGCAGGGGTCGAGCGAGCGACCTACTCTTCGACGACCGAGATCTCGTAGAACGATCCGTCGAACGACGTGACGGTCGCGATGACGAAGCCGCTCGCCGACGAGGTCTCGTAGGCGCAGCGCACCTCTTGCCCCTCGAAGATCTCGATGTCGGCGGTGCCGCAGTCGACCGCGGGAGCCTCGCCGAGCGACTCGGTGATCGCCTGCGCAGTGAGATCAGCGAACGCCTGCGCGCTCTCGAGCGCCGAATCGGGCGCGGGCTGCGGCGTCGCGGCCGAGCCGACGACGTCGAGCTCGTAGTCGCTGCCATCGACCGCGGTGATCGTCACGGTGTAGCCGCCCGACTCACCCGTCGCCGAATCGACGGCGCTGCACTCGACGCTCGTTCCCGCCACGAAGGGCACGTCGTCGGTTCCGCAGTCCATCGTCACCAAGAAGCCCTGCGCCTCGACGATGCGCTCGGCGTCGAGGGCGAGCTCGACACCGTTGATCGTCGCGGGCGACTCGCCGTCGACACGCTCGGCGTTCGAGGTGTCGATGGGCGCGGCACAACCGGCGAGCAGCAGCAGGGAGGCCGCAGCACCCGCGGCGAGACTCAGGAGTCGACTCATGCGGTGACGCTACCGCCGCGGCCCATCGGGGGGCAATGAGCAAAAAGTACCCGCCTCTACAGTGGCTGCATGGCCCTGCTGCGCCCCGCCACCCTCGACGACCTGCCTGCCGTCACGCGCATCTGCACGCTCACGGGCGACGACGGCCGCGATGCGACCGGCGTCTACGACGACCCCGAGCTGCTCGCCCAGCTGTGGGCCGCGCCGCACCTCGTGGCCGACCCCGCGCTCGCCACGATCGTCGTCGACGACGACGGCCCCGCTGGCTACCTCGTCGCCACGGCCGACACGGTCTCGTTCGAGGCGTGGTGCGAGCGGATGTGGTGGCCGGCGCTGCGCGACCGGTACCCCCTGCAGGCCCCGCGCCGCGATCGCGACCAGGGACTCGTCGCGCTGCTGCACACGCCCGAGGCGACCCCCGCATCCATCACCGATGCGCACCCGGCGCACCTGCACATCAACCTGCTGCCGCGGGCGCAGGGGCTGGGCCTGGGGCGCGCGCTCATCGAGCGCCTGCTCGGTCAACTGCGCGAGCGCGGCGTTGCGGGCGTGCACCTCGGCGTCTCGGGCACGAACAAGCCCGCCATCGGCTTCTACGAGCACATCGGGTTCGCACCCGTGGCCGTCGAGCCCGATGGCGGGCTGATCATGGGGAGGTCTGTGACCTAGTGGTCGTGGCCCTCGTGGTCGTGGCCCTCGT
The DNA here is from genome assembly GCF_046296455.1 of Microcella sp. GTDB lineage: Bacteria > Actinomycetota > Actinomycetes > Actinomycetales > Microbacteriaceae > Microcella. Next base: position 4,722 of record NZ_JBKBLF010000016.1, on the reverse strand, counting down.
GGTCATCGGTGTCGATCGCCTCGGCGATCGGCGCGACCGCCGCGGCCGTGAACGCGGTGAGGTCGACGGCCTTGCCCTTCGAGTCGACGACCTTCGCCTTGCTGAGGGCGACCGAGAGCGCCTTCGAGCGGGCGACCTCGCCGACCATGCCGGGGATCTGGCCGTTCTGGTCGAGGATCTTGATGAACTCGCCGGGCTCCATGCCGTACTGCGCGGCGCCCTGGATGAGGTACTGGGTCAGCTCGTCTTGGCTGACCTTGACCTCTTCTTTCTCGGCGAGCGCGTCGAGAAAGATCTGGGTGCGGAACGTCGTCGTGCTCGACTCGGTCACCTCGGCGCGGTGCTCGTCGTCTTCGAGCCGACCCTCGTTCTCGAGGTGGCGGTGCACCTCGTTCTCGACGAGCGCGTCGGGCACGGGGATCTCGACCTTCTCGAGCAGCGCAGCGAGCAGCTTGTCGCGCGCCTGCGCGCCCTGGCCGAACGACTTCTGCTTCAGCAGCTGCTCGCGCAGGTCGGCCCGCAGCTCGCCGATCGTGTCGAACTGGCTGGCGATCTGGGCGAAGTCGTCGTCGGCCTCGGGCAGCTCGCGCTCTTTCACCGAGATGACGGTGACCTCGATCTGGGCCGTCTCGCCCTCGTGGTCGCCGCCGAGCAGCTTCGACTCGAACGTGGTGGTCTCACCCGCGGTGAGGGTCTCAACGGCGTCGTCGATGCCATCGATGAGTTCGCCCGAGCCGAGCTCGTACGAGATCGAATTGGCCGTGTCGACCGTGTTGCCGGCGACCGTGGCGATGAGGTCGAGCTGCACGAAGTCGCCCTTCGCGGCCGGCCGGTCGACCGTGACGAGCGTGCCGAAGCGGCTGCGCAGGTTCTCGAGCTCGGCCTCGACCTCGTCGGGGGTGACGTCGGTGGCGTCGACCTCGACCGTGAGGCCGTCGTACTTGGGGATCTCGAACTCGGGGCGCACATCCACCTCGACGGTGACCAGCAGGTCGCCCGAGAAGTCTTTCTCGCTCGGCCACTCGGCGATGTCGGCCTGGGGGCGGCCGAGGGCGCGCAGGCCCTGCTCTTGCACGGCGGCGCGGTAGAAGCCGTCGAGGCCCTCGCTGACGGCGTGGTTGAGCACCTCGGCGCGGCCCACGCGCTGGTCGATGATGGGCGGCGGCACCTTGCCCTTGCGGAAGCCCGGAATGTTCACCGTCTCGGCGATGTGCTTGTAGGCGTGCTGGATGCTCGGCTTGAGCTCGTCGGGCGTGACCGTGATCGCGATCTTGACGCGCGTCGGGCTGAGCTTCTCGACCGTGGACTGGACCAAAGGGGTTCTCCTGAATATGTGTGCTGAGTTCGTGAGCGAGGGTGCTGGTCGGGGCGACAGGATTTGAACCTGCGGCCTCCCGCTCCCAAAGCGGGCGCTCTACCAAGCTGAGCTACGCCCCGAAACCGTGACCGTGGGCCACGTCAGCGTCACGACGCGGCGTCGCTTCGAAAAATGGCCTCGGCAAGTCTAGCCGAGTCGACGAGCCGCACCGCTGGGCGCCCGCCCCGATGCGATACCCTAGAAAACACGCGGGCTTCCGGGCCTGCAGCGGGGCTGTAGCTTAGTGGTAAAGCCTTAGTCTTCCAAACTAATGATGCGGGTTCGATTCCCGTCAGCCCCTCCATCTGCCAGAACGCGACCGGCTCGTCATCCTCCGTCGAGGCTCAGAGACTCGCTTCCCAGCCGTCGTAGTCGGCACCCGGATGCGCCGACGCGATCGACTCGAAGTAGATCCGTGCCTCTCTCACGGCGTCGGGCGATACGACGGCGTCGTGGCGTTCAGCGATGACGATCCAATCGCCGCTATCTGTCGCTGCGGGTTGCACGGCCTGAAGCGCCCACCCGGCCTCCTCGACCGACGCCGCCGCCGTTCGAGCGCTCGACTCGTCGGAAAAGTAGAGAAAGTGAACCCAATGGCGAGGGCTCGCGAGATCACTGCGCTCGCTGAGAATTCCGAGGAGCTGATCGTCGCCTGCGTGGCCAGTTGCGAACGCGCCCCGTGACGGTGGCTTCTGTCGTCGAGAGAAGAGTCCCATGAGGTCACTCTCTCAGCCCTCGTGATGTCAGCGCCACGCCTCGGGCAGTCGCGTCGGCGACTGGGGCGATGGCCAGAGGGAGGGGGCCACCCCATTAGCTTCAACAGATACGGAACTTCGTGAACAGGATTCGCGAAGTTCCGTATCCGTTGAAGGCGCACGACGACGCCCCCGCAGCCCAACCTGCGGGGGCGCCGTCTTCACGGGAGGTTCAGTCTTCGAGGAACGGGGTGATCTCGCCCTCGAAGGGTGCGGGAAGCTCGATGACGCCCTCGACGAGCGAGACGATCGTGTTGAAGAACCCGTCGGGGTGCTGCATCGCGAAGCCCGGCACGAGCCAGGCGTTGCCGTCGGCGTCCCACATGAGCAGCAGGGTCGCCTCGGCCGAGTCGACCGTCACCGTCACCTGCTCGGGTTCGGGCAGCGGCGCCGGCTCGGTGGTCGGCTCAACGATCGGCTCTTCGCCGGGCTCCGTCGGCTCGACGGGCTCGGTGGGCTCCGTCGGCTCAGCGGGCTCCGTGGGCTCTGTCGGCTCTGACGGCTCGACGGGCTCGGTCGGCTCGACGGGCGCCTCACCGGGGGTGCCCGGCTCGGTCGGCTCGTCGGCCGGGGACGAGACCGAGGTGTCGCCTCCCGCGGTCGCGGGCACAGCATCCCGTGCCACGCCCGATTCGGCCGCGAGAATGTTCATGCCGCCCTGAAAGTCGGGGCCGGCAGCGCCGTACCAGCGGCCGTCGTCGAGACGCGCGACCGCCTCGGTGGCCGAGACCGTGCCGAAGTCGCCACGGTCGACGACCTCGATCGAGTGCCCGTAGGCCCAGGCGATCTCGCCGAGCGGGCTCCACGCCACGCTGTAGTCGATCGCCGTGTCGACGCCGTCGACGCGCAGGCTCGCGGTGGCCATCGTCTGCCAGACGTCGCCGAACACCCGCACGTCACCGGGCTGCACGTCGAGACCCATCGAGGCGAACAGCTCGGCAGCCTGCGCGCGGGCCTCGGCCTCGCTCGGGGCGAGCGACTCGCTCGCGGGAATCTCGGGAGCGATGCACTCTTCGAACTGCTCGGTGCCGTTCTCGGTCTCGTACTCGACGAGCTCGCACACCGGGTCGGGGTAGGCGGCGGGGTTGTTGTACCACCAGTTGCCGGTGCCGCTCCACGTGACCATGATCGACGGGCCCGAGCCGTCCTCCGGGCCGACCACGTAGCTCGGCCACTCCGGGTCGAAGTACTGAGACTCGACCGCCTCGCCGTCGACGCCGAACCGCTCGGCCATGTCGGCGAGCACCTGCTCGGGGCTGCCGACGCGACGCAACTGGTACACGCCGCCGCTGCCGCCCTCGGTGCCGAGGCCGGGGCCAGCGACGTAGTCGTAGTCGATCCACATGGCGATGCGGGCGTCATCGGCGAGCGCCGAGGTCTCGGCGCTCTGCGCGTTCGCCGGACCGCTGCCCGCCGCGGCCGCTGTGAAGAGCGGCGCCTGCGGAGCGAAGGGGTTCGTGACGACGAGCGAGCCGACCGCGACGGCGGCGACCGCGGCGAGCGACGCGCTCGCGAAGCGGGTCGTGCGGCCGTGGTTGACGAGGCGGGGAGCGCGACGGCCGGGGGCCGCAGCGACGAGCTCGGGCGACAGTGCCGGAGCGGGAGCATCCGTGCCGGCGGAGCGCCGCAGGCGATCGGTCAGGGGGTCGGTGTTGTCACTCATACCCGGTTTATGTCGCGGGGGCGGGCGATCTTTCAGAACTGCTCGACCCGGATTCGCCGAGCGCCGCGGCGAGCGCCTTCTTGGCACGGTGCAACCGGATGCTCACCGCATTCGCGCTGACCCCCAGCGCGAGCGCCGCATCGCCCACCGACAGGTCGTCGAGCACGACGAGAGCCAGCACCTCGCGGTCGCGCGGCCCGATGGCGGCCCACGCCCGGGCGAGCTCGGCGTCGGCCGTCACGAGGGATTCCGCCGACGGTGCGGAGTCGGGCACCGACAGCAGCCCGAGCACCGAAGCGCGCGCGGCCAGCCGGCGCCGGTGGTTCGCCACCTGGTACGACGCGATGCGGTACAGCCACGGCAGCTCTTCGCCCGGCGAGACCGAGTCGCGCTTGCGCCACGCGATCGCGAACACGTCGGCCGCGAGGTCGTCGACGTCGCTGCGATCGACACGGCGCGCGAGATACCGGCTGACCGCGGGAAGGTGCTGGGTGTAGACGGCCACGAACGGCTCGGTCGACTCGGGCATGGTCACAGTCTGGCGGCGCGGGCCGTGCACAGGCACCCCAACGTTTCGGGCGCGTCGAACGTCACGGCGATAGCGTGAGCGCATGAGCGACACCACCCCTGATCGCGCCTGGGCCGGCCGCGTGCTCTTTCCCCGCTCGGCCGCCGAACTGCGGTCGACGAGCATCTGCCCCGCCTGCTTCACCCCGCTAACGTCGACCGTGTGCCGCAGCTGCGGCCTCGACCTGCGGCACACCGCCGCCGTCGACCTCGCGGCGGCGTCGGCCGACATCGCCGATGCGCTGGATGCGCGGCTCGACATCATCGGACGCATGCGCCGCGAGACCGCGGCCGCCGCGCTCGCGGCTCCCGCCGCACCGCCCGCCGAGACTCCGGCCGCGCACGCCGCCGCGCTGGAGTCCGCCGTCGCCGCGCCGCCC
>NZ_JBKBLF010000015.1:44605-73727 GCF_046296455.1 Microcella sp. | reverse complement strand
GGCGAGCCCCGCCGCCCGCGCCCGCTCGACCGCGGTGGGCAGAGCCGCGAGCAGGGCATCCACCTCGGCGACCGTGGTGTGCGGGCCGAGCGTCGCCCGCAGCGCGCCGCGCGCATCCTGCTCGCTCAGTCCCATGGCCAGAAGCACGTGCGAGGGCTCAGGCACCCCGGCCTGGCAGGCCGAGCCGGTCGAGAGCGCGAAGCCCTCGGCGTCGAGCAGCATGAGCAGCGAGTCGCCCTCGGCGCCCGGCACGGTGAAGTGCAGGGTGCCGGGCAGGGCGAGGGCTTCGAGGTCGGCATCCGGCTCGCGATCGCTCGCACCGGTACTCGCACCCGCGAGCGCACCCGCGGCCCCGCGCAGCACCGCCTCGGGCACGCTGCTGCGGATGCCCCGCGCCAGCCGATCGCGCAGCGCGCGCTTGTGCGCGGCCCGCTCGTCGAGCTCGGCGTGCGCGCGCTCGGCCGCCAGCGCGAAGGCCACAGCGCCCGCGGCATCCATCGTGCCCGAGCGGCCCCGCTGCTGGCCGCCGCCGTGCTGCAACGGCACGAGCTCCCAGCCGCGGCGCAGCACGAGCGCGCCGACGCCGACGGGCCCGCCGACCTTGTGGGCCGAGAGCGAGACGGCCGCGACCCCCGGCGGCAGCGGGTCGAGCCGCACCTGGCCGTAGGCGGCGATCGCGTCGACATGCACGGGCACCCCCACCGCCGCGGCGAGCGCCGCGGCTTCGGCGACGGGCTGCACGGTGCCGACCTCGTTGTTGGCGTGCAGCATCGTCAGCAGGGCCACGTCGTGGCCGTCTCCGAGCGCCTCGGCGAGCGCGTCGAGGCGCAGGCTGCCGATCGCGTCGACCTCGAGCCACACGACCTCGCCGCCCTGGTGCGCCGCGAGCCACTCGACGGCGTCGAGCGCCGCGTGGTGCTCGGTGCGCGGGGCCAGGATGCGCCGACGGCGATCGTGCGCCCGCGACCAGTACAGCCCCTTGATGGCCAGATTGACCGCTTCGGTGCCCCCACCGGTGAGCGTCACCTCGATGGGATCGACGCCGAGCGTGGCCGCGATGCGCGCGCGCGCGTCGTCGAGCACGGCGCGAGCGCGCTGGCCCGCCGAGTGAATCGACGATGGGTTGCCCACGAGCTGCAGCGCCTCGAGATAGACCGCCCGCACCTCATCGCTCATGGGCGTCGTGGCGGCATGGTCGAGATAGATCACGCTCGACTCCTCTCGGGTCGCGGCCGCCGGCCCCGTGGGGTGAACGGGGCCTCTCCGTCGTTGACCTAGCCTAAGACGCATGGCGACGATGGACACCCTCGCGCACCTGGGCGTGCGGCAGACGCCGCGAGGCGGCGAGCTGCGGGTGTGGAGCGCGAACGCGACCGCGATCGAGCTGTGCATCTTCGCGACCGACGACCCCACGTGGATCGCCGAGACGCACGATCTGCAGCGCAACCGCTTCGGGGTCTGGCACACGACGAGCCGCTCGCTCGCCCCCGGCACGCGCTACGCCCTGCGGGTCGACGGACCCGATGGCGCCACGCACGCCTTCGATCGCGAGCGCCTGCTGCTCGATCCCTACGCGCGCGGGCTCGCGCGCACGCCCGACGGCGAGTGGCGCAGCTACGTGCAAGACGACGCCTTCGACTGGGCGGGCGTGCAGAAGCCGCGCATCCCGCTCGATCACACGGTGCTCTACGAAGCCCACGTCAAAGGCCTCACCAAGCTCGCCCCCGAGCTGCCCGATGAGCTGCGTGGAACCTACGCCGGACTCGCGCACCCCGCGACGATCGCCTACCTGAAAGACCTCGGCATCACGACGATCGAGCTGCTGCCCGTGCACCAGTTCGTGAGCGAGCAGCGCCTGCAGGGCCAGGGGCTCGTCAACTACTGGGGCTACAACACCCTCAACTTCTTCACCCCGCATGCCGCCTATGCCACGCGCTCTGCCCAGTTCGGCGGCACGGGCGCGGTGCTGCGCGAGTTCAAGGGCATGGTCAAGCTGCTGCACGAGGCAGGCCTCGAGGTCGTGCTCGACGTCGTCTACAACCACACCTCCGAAGAGGGCCCCGAGGGGCCCACCACGAGCTTTCGGGGCATCGACGCCGCGAGCTACTACCGGCAGACTCCCGACGGCGCCTACATCGACACCACGGGCTGCGGCAACACGATCGACTTCTCGCTGCCGGCCGCGCAGCGCCTCGTGCTCGACTCGCTGCGCTACTGGGCGAACGAGGTGCAGGTCGACGGGTTCCGCTTCGACCTCATGGCGACGCTCGGCCGCAATGCGGGGGCCGAGTTCGACCCCGAGCACCCGCTGCTGCGCGCCATTCTCGACGACCCGGCGCTGCAGGGCGTGAAGATGATCGCCGAGCCGTGGGATGTCGGCATGGGCGGGTGGCAGGTCGGCCGTTTTCCGCAGGGCTACCACGAGTGGAACGACGGGTTCCGTGATCGCGCGCGCGCCTTCTGGTTGACGGATGCCGGCGCGGCCCGCGCGCACGGCACGGCTCCCGAGGGCATCGGCTCGCTCGCCCGGCGCATCACCGGCAGCGCCCACGTCTTCGCGCAGGATCGCGGGCCGCTCGCGAGCGTCAACTTCATCACGGCGCACGACGGCTTCACGGTGGCCGATCTGACCGCCTACAACGTCAAGCACAACATCGGCAACGGCGAAGACAACCGCGACGGAACCGACAACAACCGCTCCTACAACTTCGGAGTGGAAGGACTCACCGACGACCCGGTCATCACGACCGCGCGACGCAAAGCCATGCGCAACCTGCTCGCGACCCTGCTGCTGAGCGCGGGCATGCCCATGATCACGGCGGGCGACGAAGTGGGCCGCAGCCAGCGCGGCAACAACAACGCGTACTGCCATGACAGCGAGCTGACCTGGCTCGACTGGAATCACGACGGCTGGCAGCAAGACCTGTACCGCGTCGTGCAGCGACTGCTGCGCTTGCGGCGCGAGAACCCGGCGTTGCGACCCGTGCGCTACGGCCGCTGGGGTGAGACCGTACCCAACGCGACGCAGATGGACTGGTACAACAAAGAGGGCCTCGCGATGACGATGGAGGACTGGGACTCGCCCGCGGAGCGCACCCTGCAGTACCTCGCCGCCTCGACCCCCGAGTTCGAGGAGTTCAACCGCATCCTGCTCGTCGTGCACGGCATCGAGGAGTCGGTCGAAGTCACCCTGCCCGCCCACGAGGGCGTCGACGGCTACACCCTGCTGTGGGACAGCTCGCACGACGACATCAGCGAGCTCGTGTCAGAGCACGCGCCGGGCGAGACGCTCGTCGTGGGCCCGACGTCGATGCTGCTGTTCCGCGCGCATGGCTAGAGCCGGTTCCTCCGCCCCGGGCACGCCCGCGACGGTGGCGCTCGTCGCGGCGGGCATCCCGTTCACCGCCCACACCTACGCGCACGACCCCGCGACGACGAACTACGGCCTCGAGGCCGCGACGGCGCTCGCGCTCGACCCCGATCGCGTGTTCAAGACGCTGCTCGCCGATGCTGACGGCCGGCTCGTCGTCGGCATCGTTCCGGTCACGGAGATGCTCGATCTCAAGTCGCTCGCCGCGGCCGTCGGCGCCAAGCGCGCCGTCATGGCCGAGCCGGCCCTCGCCGAGCGCAAGACGGGATACGTCGTCGGCGGCATCTCACCCATCGGGCAGAAGACCGCGCTGCCGACCGTGCTCGATGAGACCGCCGCGCTCTGGCCGACGATCTACGTCTCGGGCGGACGCCGGGGCTTCGACATTGAGCTCGCCCCCGACGACCTGCTGCGCATCACGGGCGGCCGGCTCGCCGACATTGCGCGCTGACTGGCGGGGGTGCTGACCCGCCGGGCGCGGCGAGCGCCCGGCGGGTGTGCGACCAGCGTGCGGTCAGTGCGCGACGGCGACGAGGCCGAGCTCAGCCGGGTTGGCGAGCAGCGCGTGCTTCGGGGTGACCCGCACGTTGTAGCCGAACGAGCCCGAGCGCGCGAGCGGCACCGTGCCGACGAACGTCGCGGGCTGGCCCAGCTCGTGCTCGGCCAGCTCGAGCGGCTGGCGCCGAACATCCACGAGGTCATCGCCGTTGCGCGCACGACCGAAGGCAACCTCGACGAGCACGTCGTCGGGCGAGAGCCCCGCGAGCTGCACGTGGGCCCGCACCTTCAGCTCGTCGCCCACCTGGGGCGACTGCACGCCGCCCGACTCGACGTGCGTCACGGCGACGTGCGGCCACTCGTGAGCCACGCGGGCCTTCCAGGCGGCGAGCTCGCGCGCGGGACGGTTGCCGTCGGCCGTGATGGCGCGCTCGGCGTGCGCGGCGGGCACGTAGAGCCGCTCGACGTACTCGCGCACCATGCGGTCGGCCGAGAGCTCGGGCGAGAGCGTCGCGAGCGTGTGGCGGATGCTCTGCAGCCAGCGCCGCGGCAGCCCCTCGGCGTCGCGGTCGTAGTAGCGCGGCGCGATCTGGTGCTCGATGAGGTCGTACATGGCCTCGGCCTCGAGCTTGTCGCGCTCGGCGCCATCACCCGCGGCGTCGGCGGTGGGGATCGCCCAGCCGTTCTCGGCGTCGTAGTACTCGTTCCACCAGCCGTCGAGGATCGACAGGTTGAGCGAGCCGTTGAGGGCCGCCTTCATGCCGGATGTTCCGCACGCCTCGAGCGGACGCAGCGGGTTGTTCAGCCAGATGTCGGTGCCCGGGTAGAGCACGCGCGCCATGCCGATATCGTAGTTGGGCAGGAACACGATGCGGCGGCGCAGTTCGGGCTCGGCCGCGAACTGCACGAGCTTCTGGATGAGCGCCTTGCCGCTGTCATCGGCGGGGTGCGACTTGCCGGCGATGACGAGCTGCACGGGTCGCTCGGGGTGCGTGAGCAGGGCGCGCAGGCGATCCGGGTCGTGCAGCATGAGCGTCAGCCGCTTGTAGGTCGGAACGCGGCGCGCGAAGCCGATCGTGAGCACGTCGGGGTCGAGCAGCTCGCTCATCCAGCTCGGCGCGGCGACACCCGGGTTCTGCTCGGCCCACGCGGCCGTGACGCGCTCGCGCGCGTCGGTCACGAGCTGCTGGCGCATCGCGCGGCGCACCGACCACAGGTCGGCATCGGTCACGGCCTCTGACCGCCAGTCGCACGACGAGGTCTCGTAGGTGCCGAGCTTCTGCTTCGCGAGCGCGACCATGAGCGGGTCGGTCCAGGTGGGGGCGTGCACGCCGTTCGTCACCGAGGTGATCGGCACGTCATCCTGATCGAAGCCCTGCCAGAGCGCCCCGAACATGCCGCGCGAGACGTCGCCGTGCAGCTTGCTCACGCCGTTGGCGCGCTGAGCGAGCCGCAGCCCCATGACCGCCATGTTGAAGACGGCGCGGTCGCCGCCCTCGTAGTCTTCGGTGCCGAGCGCGAGCACATCATCCGCGCTCACGGCGGGCAGCAGATCGGTCGAGAAGTAGCGCTCGATGAGCTCGCCGTCGAAGCGGTCGATGCCCGCCGGAACAGGGGTGTGCGTCGTGAAGAGCGTGCCGGCGCGCACGACCTGCAGGGCCTCGGTGAAGCTGAGCCCCTCGGCGATGAGGTCGCTGATGCGCTCGAGACCGAGGAACCCGGCGTGGCCCTCGTTGGTGTGGAACACCTCGGGAGCGGGCGTGCCCGTGACGTCGACGTAGCGCTTGATGGCGCGCACGCCGCCGATGCCGAGCAGCAGCTCTTGCAGCAGCCGGTGCTCGCCGCCCCCGCCGTAGAGGCGATCGGTGACGCCGCGCAGCTCGTCGCTGTTGTCGTGGATGTCGGTGTCGAGCAGCAGCAGCACCACGCGACCGACCTGCATCTGCCAGACGCGCGCGTGCAGCGCTTCGCCGCCCGGCAGGCTCAGCGAGATGCGCACGGCGCTGCCGTCGTGCTCGCGCAGCATCTGCATGGGCAGACCGTCGGGGTCGATAAGCGGGTAGCTCTCTTTCTGCCAGCCGTCGCGGTCGATCGCCTGGCGGAAGTAGCCGGCGCGGTAGAACAGGCCGACGCCGATGAGGGGCAGCCCCAGGTCGCTCGCGCTCTTGAGGTGGTCGCCGGCGAGGATGCCGAGCCCGCCCGAGTACTGCGGAATCGCCGACGCGATGCCGAACTCGGGCGAGAAGTAGGCGATGCGCTGCGGGGCGTCGGGCAGCGACTGGTACCAGCGCGGCTGCTCGAGGTAGGCGGCGAGATCGGCGCGCAGCGACTCGGCCTCGGCCATGAAGGCCGGGTCGGCGGCGAGCTCGTCGAGCCGCGCGGGGTCGACCGCGCCGAGCAGGGCGACCGGGTCGTGGTCGAGATCCTCCCAGCGCTGCGGGTCGATGCGCGCGAACAGCGCCTTGGTCGGCTCGTGCCACGACCAGCGCAGGTTGGCGGCGAGCGCCGCGACCGCGGCGAGCGACTCGGGCAGAACGGTACGGACGGTGAAGCGGCGGATCGCCTTCACGCTCATCACTCCTCGGCACGGGGCGTGGTGGGGGCACCCCGCGTTTCACTCTAGGCGAGCGGGAGGAGGGTCGGGAACCGGTTCCAGCCCGAGCAGCAGTCACGACAGCAGCACCGGCGCCCTTAACGACGAACAGGACCGGACTCGCGATTGGGGGGAATCGAGTCTCGGTCCTGCACCACGGGGCCGTTCGGGTCGCACCGTGCTAGTCGGGGAACGCTCGGGCGGCTTCGGGTATGCCACCGGTTCGTTTTCCGAACATCACTGTACGTCGACCCCTGGCCATCGCTCCAGGTCTTGACGATGATTCGCGTACCCCGGTCGGGGTACATTTTGTCCCCCCTTGTGCCGACAGCGCTCGAGAGCCCGCATTCCGCGCCCCGGCCACCCGCGCATCCACCCCGCCCCCGGCGTAGGGTCGAGGGGTGGCAACGACGCAGACCCCGCCCTTCACCCACCGCATCGGGCGCATCCCGATCCGTCACCTGAGCCCTCAGCAGCCCGAGAACCGCTGGCCGAGCAAGGCCTTCGTGGTCGAGGTCGTGCCGTTCGCCGCCACCGTCTTTCGCGAGGGCCACGACCTGCTCGGTGCCGAGGTCGTGCTGACGGCACCCGACGGCACGGTCGAGCGCCACACCCTCGAGCAGCGCGTGCCGGGCACCGACCGCTGGCAGACCGAGGTGCAGCTCGAGCAGGCGGGCACCTGGCGGTGGCACGTCGAGGCCTACGCCGACGACTGGGCCACGTGGTTGCACGCGGCCACCGTCAAGATCGCGGCGGGCGTCGACGTCGAGCTCATGCTGCTCGAGGGCGCGCAGCTGCTCGATCGCGCGGCCCAGCTCGCCGCGGGCGGCGCCTCGGCCGCGGTGCTCGCCGACGCGCGCACCGCGATGCTCAAGGCGACGCTGACCCCCGCCGCGCGCCTCGCCGTGGCGACCGACGCCCGCGTCGTGGCCGCGATCGCCCAGCATCCCCTGCAGAGCCTGCGCACGGCGAGCGAGTGGCTCGCCCTCACCGTCGAGCGCACGCGCGCCGCGGTGGGCGCGTGGTACGAGTTCTTTCCGCGGTCAGAGGGCGCCAAGCGGCGCAAAGACGGCTCGTGGCAGAGCGGCACCTTCGCGACCGCGACCAAGCGCCTGCCCGCCGTCGCGAGCATGGGCTTCGACGTGCTCTACCTGCCGCCGATCCACCCCATCGGGCGGCTCAACCGCAAAGGACCCAACAACACCCTCACGCCCGGCCCGAACGACCCCGGCAGCCCCTGGGCGATCGGCTCGAGCGAGGGCGGCCACGACGCCGTGCACCCCGACCTCGGCACCGTCGCCGACTTCGAGGCCTTCGTCGCCGCCGCCGCCAAGAACGGCATCGAGGTGGCCATCGACCTGGCCCTGCAGTGCGCGCCCGACCACCCGTGGGTGAGCGAGCATCCTGAATGGTTCACGACGCTGCCCGACGGCACGATCCGCTACGCCGAGAACCCGCCGAAGAAGTACCAAGACATCTACCCGCTCAACTTCGACAACGACTTCGAGGGGCTCAGCCGCGAGGTGCTGCGCATCGTGCTGCTGTGGATCGAGCGGGGTGTGCGCATCTTCCGCGTCGACAACCCGCACACCAAGCCGCTGCACTTCTGGGAGTGGCTGCTGCACGAGGTGCGCACGGCGCACCCCGACGTGGTGTTCCTCGCCGAGGCCTTCACGCGGCCGCCCATGATGCAGGCGCTCGCGGGGGCCGGCTTCCAGCAGTCGTACACGTACTTCACGTGGCGCAACACGAAGGTCGAGCTCGAGACCTACCTGACCGAGCTCAGCCACGAGTCGAGCGCCTTCCTGCGGCCCAACCTCTTCGTCAACACCCCCGACATCCTCACCGAGTACCTGCAGTTCGGCGGGGTTCCCGCGTACAAGGTGCGTGCCGCGATCGCGGCCACCGCGAGCCCCACGTGGGGCGTGTACAGCGGCTACGAGCTCATCGAGAACGTCGCGCGGCCGGGCAGCGAAGAGAACATCGACAACGAGAAGTACGAGTACAAGGCGCGCGACTGGGCCGCCGCCGAGAAGGCGAGCGCGTCGATCGCGCCGTACCTCACGACGCTCAACCGCATCCGCAACGAGCACCCCGCCCTGCGCCAGCTGCGCAACCTCTCGGTGCACCACAGCGACGACGAGGCGATCCTCGTCTACGCGAAGGTGCTGCCCGGCCGGTTCGTGCGCAGTGGCCGCAGCGACGGCATCATCGTCGTCGCGAACGTCGACCCCCACTCGGCGCGTCAGACCACCGTGCACCTCGACCTGGCCGCGCTCGGGCTCGAGGCGGGGTCGACCTTCGACGTGAAAGACCTCATCACGGGCGAGAAGTTCCGCTGGGGCGCCGACAACTTCGTGCGCCTCGACGCCTTCGTCGAACCCGTGCACATTCTGCGCATCGACTACCCGAAGGGCTCCTGATGGCCGCCTCGAAGAAGCCCACCCCGCCCGCGCTGCACCCCGACCACCGCCGGGCGCTCGTCGAGGGCCGGCACCCCCGCCCGCACGATGCGCTCGGGCAGCGCCACGTCGAGGGCGGCTGGCTCGTGCGGGTCGTGCGCCCGCTCGCCGCGAGCGTCACGGTCGTTCGCGCCGACGGCACCGAGCACGCGCTCGCGCACGACGCCGACGGCCTCTGGCACGGGCTACTGCCCGGCGGCCTCGACGACGGCCAGGCGTACACCGTGCGCACGAGCTACGAGGGCGGCCCCGACTGGCACGCCGACGACCCCTACCGCTTCGTGCCGAGCGTCGGCGAGGTCGACCTCTACCTGTGGGCCGAGGGCCGCCACGAGCAGTTGTGGCAGGTGCTCGGCGCCCACCACCGCCCGCACGAGGGCGTCGACGGCACGAGCTTCAGCGTCTGGGCCCCGCACGCGCAAGCCGCGCGCGTCGTCGGCGACTTCAACAGCTGGAGCGGCCTCGGCCACGCCATGCGGCGCCTCAACGACAACGGCGTCTGGGAGCTCTTCGTGCCGGGCCTCGGTGCCGGCTCGACCTACAAGTTCGAGCTGCTCACGGCCGAGGGCACGTGGGTCACGCGCGCCGACCCCATGGCGCGCTACACCGAATCTCCCCCGGCCACCGCATCCGTCGTGGGCGACTCGCACTACGCCTGGGGCGACGACACGTGGATGGCGAGCCGTGCGGCTCGCAACCCGCACGACGCCCCCATGAGCGTCTACGAGATGCACCTCGGCTCGTGGCGTCCCGGGCTGGGCTACCGCGAGATCGCCGACCCGCTCATCGAGTACGTCACGCAGCTCGGCTTCACGCACATCGAGTTCATGCCGCTCGCCGAGCACCCCTACGGCCCCTCGTGGGGCTACCAGGTGACGGGCTACTTCGCCCCGACCTCGCGATTCGGGCACCCGGATGACCTGCGCTACCTCATTGACCGCCTCCACCAGGCCGGCATCGGCGTGATCATGGACTGGGTGCCCGCGCACTTCCCGAAAGACGAGTGGGCGCTCGGCCGGTTCGACGGCGCGGCCCTCTACGAGCATCCCGACCCCCGACGGGGTGAGCACCCCGACTGGGGCACCTACATCTTCGACCTCGGCCGCAGCCAGGTGCGCAACTTTCTCGTCGCGAACGCCCTGTACTGGCTCGAAGAGTTCCACATCGACGGCCTGCGGGTCGATGCCGTCGCGAGCATGCTCTACCTCGACTACTCGCGCAGCGACGGGCAGTGGCTGCCCAACGTGCTCGGAGGCCGCGAGAACCTCGAGGCCATCGCCTTTCTGCAGGAGGCGACCGCGACGGCCTACAAGCGCGTGCCCGGCATCGTCATGATCGCCGAGGAATCGACCTCGTGGCCGGGCGTTACGAAGGCCACGAGCGAGGGCGGCCTGGGCTTCGGCATGAAGTGGAACATGGGGTGGATGCACGACACCCTCAGCTACTTCGCCCGCAACCCGATGTGGCGCTCGCACCACCACAACGAGATCACCTTCAGCTTTCTCTACGCCTTCAGCGAGAACTTCATGCTGCCAATCAGCCACGACGAGGTCGTGCACGGCAAGGGCTCGCTGCTCGCCAAGATGCCGGGCGACCAGTGGCAGAAGCTCGCCAACGTGCGCGCCTACCTGTCGTTCATGTGGGCGCACCCCGGCAAGCAGCTGCTCTTCATGGGGCAAGAGTTCGGGCAGCCGAGCGAGTGGAGCGAAGAGCGTGGGCTCGACTGGTGGATTCTCGACCAGCCCGTGCACCGCGGACTGCACCACCTCGTCAGCCAGCTCAACCGCGTCTACCGCGAGACGCCCGCCCTGTGGGAGCTCGACAACTCGCCCGAGGGCTTCTCGTGGCTCGAGGGCGGCGACGCGGGCAACAACGTGATCGCCTTCGAGCGCCGCGATGCGCACGGCACCCCGCTCGTGGGCGTCTTCAACTTCAGCGGCAACCCCGTGGGGCCCTACCGCCTGCCGCTGCCCTCGGCGGGCACCTGGCGCGAGGTCATCAACACCGACGCCGAAGAGTTCGGCGGCTCGGGGGTCGGCAACTTCGGCAGCGTGCACGCGACCGACACCCCCTGGGGCGGGCGGCCGGCCTCTGTCGAGCTCACGCTGCCGCCGCTCGCGGGGCTGTACCTGCAGCGCGAGTGACGGCGGGCCGCGGCGCCGCGGTGCGACCGGTCGCGACGGGCGGGCCTAGTACAGCAGGTTCGTGAGCGCGCGGCGCCCCGCGATCGTGCGCGGGTCGTCGACGCCGACGATCTCGAAGTAGTCGAGCAGCCGCGCGCGGATCGCCGCCTTCGCCTCGGCCTGCTGGCTGGGGAAGACGCGCAGCAGGCGCGCGAACGCGTCGTCGACGTGGCCCCCGCTGAGGTCGAGGTCGGCGACCGCGAGCTGCGCATCCGCGTCATCGGGGGCGGCGGCAGCGGCGGCGCGCACGTCGGCCGCCACGAGCCCCTCGAGTCGCTGCAGCAGCGAGACCTGTGCGAGGCCCGCGACGGCCAGCTGGTCGCGGGGGTTCTGGGCGATCGCCGCGCGGTACGCCGTGGCGGCTGCGGCGTAGTCGCCCGCGCTGATGGCGTCGAAGGCCGCCTGGTGCAGGGGCGGCAGGGGCGGCTCGGCCGCCTCCTCGGCGACCGCGTCGCCATCGAGGGGGATGCTGCCCGTCACGCCGTTCTGCGCGGCGAGCTCGAGCACCTGGTCGAGCACCTGGCGCACCTCGGGCTCGCTCGGAATGCCCACGAAGAGCGGCAGCGGTCGCCCGCCCACGAGGGCGACGACCGCGGGCACCTGCTGGATCTGGAAGGCCTGCGCGACCTGCGGGCTGCGATTGCCGTCGACGGTCGCGAGCGCGAGCCGGCCACCGTACGATGCGACGATCGGCCCGAGCACCGGGGCGATGCCGTCGGCGTAGAACTCGACGACGACGGGCACGGTGCGCGACTGCTCGACGACCTCGCCGAACGAGGCATCGTCGACGTCGCGCACGACGCCCCCGCTGGGCGCCGACGCCTCAGCCGCCCCGGTCGCGGGCACGGGGGCCTGAGCGGCCCGCACGAGCCCCGAGAGGTCGACGGCACCCCGCAGGGCGCCCCCCGTCAGGCGGGCGTCGGTCATCGGATCTCCCTCGCGGCGATGAGTCCCTGCGTGTAGCCCAGCAGCACGACCTGCTCGTCGCTGCCGACGGGCGGCACCGAGAACAGCACCTGGATGCCGTAGGTCGCGACGATGCCGCGCGTGCTCTGCGAGCGACCGGCGAGCGCCGCGACGGCGGCCGGGGCGTTGACGGCAGCGCCGGCCTGCGTGGGCTTGACGCTCTCGGATTCGGTCAGGTAAAGCATCACGAGCGCCCCGCCGTCGTTCGTGACGAACGAGAAGATCTCGGCCTCGCCGACAGCGTTCGAGAAGGCGATCGAGGCGGTGTCGGGCAGGTCGGCCTTGCGCTCGGCCTTGGCCGCTGCTCCGATCTGCTCGACGAGCGTGTCGCCCTCCGCCTGGAAGAGCGGGAAGGATTCGCTCTCCTCCCCCTCGAGCAGCAGGTCGGCATAGCCGGCGGCGACATCGGCCGGGCTCACGGCGAGCAGCGGGGTGTCGCGCGGCAGCAGCGGGGCGCCCAGGGCGGCGGGCGCGACCTCGGGGCGATCAGCGTCTTCGGGCAGGGTCACGGTGATCGCGTAGTGCACCTTGTACTGGCTGCGCGGGTCATCCTGCACGAGCAGCACCGCAAGCGGCGGCGTCTGCGTCTCGACCCCCTCGTCGTCGACCGTCGGCGGAGCCTGCACGATCGCGAGCACAGCGCGCGGCCAGGTGTCGCCCTCGGCGGGCAGCCGCTGCGGCAGGGTGAGCTGCACGTCGCCCGCGGGGATCGACGGCACGATCGCGAAGTCGTCTTCGTCGTCGCGGATCGTGTAGCTCGCCTCGCGCAGCTCGAGCGCGGGGCCCGCGAGGCGCGTCGCCGCGAGGTCGGCGTCGAGCTCGTCATCGGCCTGCTGCATCGTGAGGGCGATGCGCGAGACGATGCGCTCGAGCTGGTTCTCGGTCACGGCGACGGCCGGGGTCTCGGCGACCTCGGTCGCCTCGGGCGTGGGCGTCGCGACGACGCCCGCTCCCCCGGTCGTGCAGGCGGCGAGCAGTACCGACCCGACGAGCAGGGCGGGCAGCAGGGCGATGCGCTGCGCGGCGCGGCGGCCCTTCGGCCGACCGAGCAACGATCGGCTCGAGGTCGGGCGGTAGCGCGAGGGCTTGGGCACCTTCGGCATCTTGGGCGTCTTGCGGCGCGGTCCGCGCTGACGACGCATGTGCAGCAGCGCCCAGAGCAGGAAGAGCAGCCCGATGACGAGCGACCCGACGCCGCCGAGAATGAGGATGGTCGAGAACGGCGTGCTGCTGTCGAGCGGCCACGTGATCGAGAGCTGCTGCGGGGCCGGCAGGGTGCCGTCAGACACGACGAGCAGCGAGATGTCATCGGGAACGTTGATCGTCAGCGCGAGCTCGCCCTCGCCTTCGAAGTCGCCGTACCAGAGGTCGCCCCCGTAGGGGTTCGGCACCACGGTCTCGCTGCCCGCGATGGTCTCGGTCACGAGCTCGCCGAGCTCGGCGTCGAAGGTCACGAGGGTGTACGAGGCAGAACCCACCCAGGCGAGCACGTCGCTCGTGCGGCCGTAGGCGGCGCTCACGACCTCGGTCGTGGTCGCGGCGTCGGGGTCGGCCGACTCCGTGGGCTCGGGAGCCTGCGCGGGGGTGTCGGAGGGCTCGGGCTCGGGAACGGGCGACGCGACGACGCCCCCCCTGATCTCGACGGTCTGGCGCCCCTCGTAGGCGTTGAGCGCGCTGCCGTCGATGACGGTGACCGACACCGGGGTGTCGAGCGCGAGGTCGGCCGTCACGCGGTCGGGCGGAGCCCACACGGTGCGCTGGGCGACCCCCAGACCGACTCCGACGACGGCGACGACGAAGAACACGATCGCTGCGATGAACCGCACGGGTTCTCCTCCTCTCGTGCTGGAACGACGTGATCCGGGGCGGTCGCGCCCCGTGACCGTGCAGCCGTGATGCGAGCGTCGAACACGCCTCGCCTCGACTGACCTGCGCTCGACGACGGGCGATTCCCGTCGTGGACAACGGTCGTCCAGCAGAACAAAGACGTTCCAGAATAGCGGATGCGCGGCTGAGCGCCCATTCGGGCGGGCGTCGCGGCCCGCTCACCGAGCGACTCGGCGGCGATGTAGACCCGTGCGCCGACTACACTCGGACGGGTTCACCCCCCTACTTCCGGGAGACGGCACGTGGCAGACACCGAGTACGACTTCGGCACCGAGATGCGCGGCTACAAGCGCGACGACGTCGACCGAACGCTGCAGGAGATCCGCCGCGAGCTGATCAAGTCGAACACCGATCGCGCCGAGGCGGCGAAAGAGGTCGGTCGGCTGCAGGCCGTCATCGACGACCTGCAGGCCGAGCTCGACGAGGTCGGGCGCCCCACCTACGCGGGACTCGGCACCAAGCTCGAGCAGACGCTGCGCGTCGCCGAAGAGCAGTCGACGCGGCTCATCAGCCAGGCCGACATCGACGCCGAGAAGCTGCGCGCCGCAGCCCAGACCGAGGCGCAGCGCCTGCAGGCCGAGACCGCCGAGCGCACCGAGCGCATGGTCACCGAGGCCGCCGCGCGCGCGGCGCAGCTGACCGAGTCGGCCGCACGCGAGGCCGACGAGACCATCACCCGTGCCCGGGCCGAGGCCGACGCGCTCGTGCAGGAGGCGACCCGCGAAGCCGCCGCTATCCGGGGCGCCGTCGCGACCGAGGCCGCCGAGGCCCGTGCCACCGCGAAGCGCGAGGCGGCCGCACTGCGCGCCGAGACCGAGCGCGAGCTCGCCGAGCTGCGGGTCGTCGCCGACCGCGAGGTGGCCGAGGCCCGCGAGGCGGCCGGGGCGCTCGCGCGCGACACCGAGCGGGCACGAGCCGCGTTCGAGAGCGACGACACCGCGCGCCGTGCGCAGCTCGACGATGACGTGCGCAATGCGCGCGCCGACCTCGAGACCGAGCTGAGCGCCGCCCGCGCCGAGGTCGAGGGCGAGCTCGCCCGCCGGCAGAGCGAGTGGGAGGCCGAGGAGGCCCGACGCCGGGCCGAGGTCGAGCAGCTCGAGACCCGCAGCCGGTCGGCCCTCGAGCAGCACATCAGCGCCGGCCGTGCCGCGCTCGAGCTCGAGCTCGAGTCCGCCCGCACCGCGCTGGCCGAAGAAGTGTCGAGCACGCGCACTGCTCTTGCCCACGAGGTGGCTGACGCCCGCGCCACCGCTGACCGCGAGATCGCCGAGGCGCGCGCCGCGGTCGAGCGCGAGGTCGCCGAGCAGCGCGCCGCCCACGCCGCCGCCGCCGCCGAGCAGAGCACGGCGCTCGAGCGCGCGGGCCAGGCGCAACGCCGCGAGCTCGCCGACGCGGCCGAGCAGCAGCGCGCGCAGCTGCAGCATGCCGCCGACGAGCACCGCGCCCGACTCGCCCGCGAGGCCGAGCAGGCTCGCATCGACCTCGATGTCGAGCTGACGGCACGTCGCGAAGAGGCCGAGCGCGAGTACCTCAGCCGCCAGCAAGAGGCCGTGGCGCAGACGCAGCGCTATCTCGACGAAGCGACGGCGCAGCTCACGGCCGCGCAGGAGCGCGCGGCCGCCGTGCGCACCGAGGCCGAGGCGCTCGAACGCTCGGCTCGCGATACCGCCGAGAGCCTGCGGTCGACCGCCGATGCGACCGCGCGCGAGGTGCTCGCGAACGCCGAGCGTCGCGCCGCCGAGCTGCTGCGCGACGCCGAAGAGCGCACGGCGGCCATGGTCGCCGACGCCGAAGAGCGCATGTCCCGCATCCGCGTCGAGCGCGACGCCGTGGCGGGGTACTTCGAAGGACTGCGCGGGGTACTGTCGCAGGCAGAGGCGCTCTCGACCCGCGACGAGTAGTCCTCGTCGACCACGACCGGAGGACAACGGTGAAGATCCAGAACGCGTTCCGACTCGGCATCTTCGGCGGGCTGGGCGTGCTCATCGCCCTGCTCATCGGCGGCGCCTTCGCCTCGCTCGCCACGATCCTCACCTACATCGGCGCCGCGATCTTCATCGCGCTCGGGCTCGACCCGCTCATCTCGTGGCTCGAGTCGCGCAAGTGGCCCCGCTGGGCCGCGATCCTCACGGTGCTGCTGGGCGTGCTTGGGCTCTTCGCCGGCCTCGTGTTCGCGATCATCCCCGTCGTCGTCGAGCAGTCGTCGAAGCTCATCGCGCAGATCACCGAGTACGTCACCAACCCGGCCTCGCTCGACGAGCTGCTCGCGCAGGTGCAGAGCATCATCCCGATCGAGATCCTCGATGTGCGCGCCGCGGCGCAAGACGCGCTCGTGTACCTCACTGACCCCGACAACCTCGCGCAGATCGGCGGCGGGGTGCTCTCGGTCAGCGTGTCGATCGCGACCGGCGTGTTCGGCGCCCTCATCATCCTGATCCTCACGCTGTACTTCACGGCCTCGCTGAGCTCGATGAAGCGCGCGCTCTACCGGCTCGTTCCGCGCTCGCGCCGCGAGCAGTTCATCGATATCTCTGAGCAGGTGGCGCAGGCCGTCGGCCGCTACGTCGTGGGTCAGGTCACCCTGGCCTTCATCAACGGCCTGCTGAGCTTCATCTTCCTCAGCATCATCGGAGCGGCCTACCCGGCGCTCTTCGCCTTCATCGCGTTCCTGTTCTCGCTCGTGCCGCTCGTCGGAACCCTGTCAGGCTCGATCCTCATCGTCTCGACCCAGCTGCTCGTCAACCCCGACTCGATCATCACCGTCGTCGCGGCGGGCATCTGGTACCTCGTCTACATGCAGGTCGAGGCCTACGTGTTCAGCCCCAACATCATGAACCGCGCCGTCAAGGTGCCCGGGGTCGTCGTCGTCATCGCTGCTCTCATCGGCGGCACGCTGCTCGGCATCCTCGGGGCGCTCATCGCCATCCCCGTGGCCGCCTCGATCCTGATCATCATCGATCAGGTGGTCGTGCCGAAGCTCGAAGAGAAGTAGCCGCGCGGCTGCGCTCAGGCGCGCGCTGCTCGCGTGGTCACGGCCACTCGGTCGGCAGCGGCAGTACCGCGGGATTGAGCCGCGCGACGATCTCGCTCAGCACGCGCACGGTCTGGTTCTCGCCGACCCACAGGTGCTTGCCGCCCTCGACCGCTACGAACTCGCGCTCGGGCACGCTTGCGAAGCGCTCGAGCGCCTCGGGCGGCCGCAGGTAGTCGTCGAGCTCGGGCACCACGACGACCAGGCGCTTGCCGCTGCCCGCCCAGGCCGCGACCTCGTCGGCGCTCGTGCGGTGCAGGGGCGGCGAGAGCAGAATCGCTCCGACGATGTCGTGCTCGAGGCCGTGCTTGAGCGCCACCTCGGTGCCGAACGACCAGCCGAGCAGCCAGGGGTCGGGAAGACCGCGTTCGACGACGAAGGCCATCGCCGCATCCAGATCGAACCGTTCGTCGTCGCCGTGCCCGAACGAACCCTCGCTCGTGCCGCGCGGTGAGCTCACGCCGCGAAAGTTGAAGCGCAGCACGGCGATGTCGGCGAGCGCGGGCAGTCGCGCGGCAGCCTTGCGGATGATGTGCGAGTCCATGTAGCCGCCCGCCGTCGGCAGCGGATGCAAGCACACGAGCGTCGCGACGGGATCGTGGCTCTCGGGCATCGAGAGCTCGCCGACGAGCGTCAGACCGTCGGGCGTGCGCAACTCGATGTCGGTGCGCACGGCGGCAAGCACGGTGGCGCTGCGGATCGGCTCGCTCATGGTTCCATCCTCCAGCAGTGGGCGTGCCAATGCCGACGATCGGCCAGATCGGCCTGCTCGCCCATGAGCCCGTCGGCGCGCCAGGCGACGATGTGCGCCTGGCCCACCGGCACGTCGAGGCGGCAGCCCGGGCAGAGGTACACCTTCTGCGCCGAGGCGGCCGAGACGGGCTGCACGTTCCAGGTTCCCGAGCGCTTGACCTCGGTGCGGCGCAGCCCAAAGCTCAGGCGGTCGAGGTCGAGCGGCTCACCGTCGTCGTCGCCGCGCCGCCGGCTGCGCGGTCGATTGCTGCGGGGCATGGATGCGCGGGCCTAGTACCAGCCGACGCGCTGGCTGTGCCCCCAAGCGCCGCAAGGGTCGCCGTACCGGCCCTGGATGTAGCCGAGGCCCCACGTGATCTGGGTGCGGGGGTTAGTCGCCCAGTCGGCGCCCGCCGAGGCCATCTTGGTGCCGGGGAGAGCCTGGGGGATGCCGTAGGCGCCCGAACTCTTGTTGTGGGCGTAGACGTTCCAGCCCGACTCCTTGTTCCACAGGGCGACGAGGCAGTTGTACTGGTTCTGCGACCAGCCGCGCGCCGTCACCATCTCGAGCGCGATCGCCTTGGCCGATCCCGGGTCGGGGGTGCCCGCGGCGGGAGCCGTGCCGTACGTGACGACCTGCGAGGTCTTCCACTGCGTGCGCTCGATGCTGCTGACGTAGTCGTCGGTCGCCGCGAGCACCTGCGTCTGCGGAGCCGAGGCGGGCGCCATGACCTCGAGCGCCATGGCCGGCGAGTGGTCGGTAATCGACACGAGCACGAAAGCCAGCGAGACGACCGAGGCGAAGACGGGCAGCGACCAGGGGGTGCGCACGTGCCGCTCGGTCGAGGCCGGGAGGGGTCGCCGATCGGCGCGCATCCACCGCTCGGTCACCGCAGTGGGGCGCGTCGACGTCGAAGCATGCTTTCCCACAGTGCCCCGATTCTACCCGACGGGCCCCGCGGGGGTCAGCGAACAGCCAGCATGAGGCCGATCACGGTGTCGAGCAGCAGGTCGACCTGCGCCTCGTCGTAGCCGCGGTAGCGCGGTCGGAAGGCGATCGTGCGCACCGTCTCGACGGGCAGCGCCTGGCCGTTCTCGAAGTAGGCCAAGATACGCACGGCGAAAGCATCGACGTCGGCCGGGTGGTAGCCGCGTGTGAGCGGGCTGAGCCGTCGGAACTTCTTTGCGGCCGGTCGGGCGAGGCGATCGATGATCTCTTGCGCCGTCGCGCGTGCCTCGGCGTAGTACGCCTCGGCCCCGATGCGCGCGATGGCCTGATCGCGCTCGCGCCCCGCGAACGCCTCTTCGAGCCGTTCGAGCGCCGCGTCGACGTGCCGGGCCGAGTAGCCGCCCTTGCGCACGACGCGGAACGCCGTGTGCCGGATCTCGTCGCTCGAGAGCACTGCGGGGGCGTCGGCCGAGGTGCCGTCGGGGTCGGGGCTCATCGGCGCGGGGGCTGAGAACGCCTCGCGGGCCCGCTCGAGGAACGCGTCGACCTCCTCGGCGTCGTAGCCGGGCTTGCCCGATCGGGCGAGGGGAAAGGTCGAGGTCACCGCACCATTCTGCCGCAGTCGTCGACCCCGCCGCGCCAGGCGGCGCGCGGCTCAGCCCAGCAGCGTGAAGATGACGTAGGCGGCGATCGTCGACGGCAACATCGAGTCGAGCCGGTCGAGGAACCCGCCATGGCCGGGCAGCCACGTCGAGATGTCTTTGATGCCGAGGTCGCGCTTGATGAGCGACTCGGTGAGATCGCCGAGCGTCGCGACGCCCACGAGGGTGAGGGCGAGCACGAGGCCCACCCACCACTCGGTGCCGATCATGAGCACGGCGAGCAGGATGCCCGCGAGGGTCGCGGCGACGACCGAGCCCGCGAAGCCCTCCCAGGTCTTCTTCGGGCTGATGCGCGGCGCCATGGGGTGCTTGCCGAAGAGCACGCCCGCCGCGTAGGCGCCGGTGTCGATCGCGATGACGACGATGAGGTACGCGAGCACCCACCACTCGCCGCGCGGCTGGGCGGTCATGACGACCGCGAACCCCGCGAGCAGCGGCACGTAGCTGAGCACGAAGACGCCCGCGGCCAGGTCGGTGCGCAGCGAGACCCCCGGCTGGCGCATGGCCGGCCGCGCAGTCTCGACGATGCGCCAGAGGCTCACGAAGGCAACGCCCGCGAGGAACGCCCACCAGAGCCCCGGCGCGCCGAGGTAGAACGCGGGCGGCACGACCCCGATCGCCGCGATGACGAGCGGGATGCGCGGAATATCGCGCCCCGCGAACCGCAGCGCGCTCGCGAGCTCGTAGACCGTGAAGGCCACGAGCGCTGCCACGAAGATCATGAACAGCTGCTTGATGACGATGAGGCTGAACAGCAGCGCGAAGCCCAGCACGAGACCGAAGAAGATGGCCTTGGTCAGGCTGCGACCGGCGCGGGCTTCGATGCGGGCATCCATCTCGCGCGCTTTCGCCTCGAGATTGTGCACCGTGTTCTCGATGTCGTGGATGGCCGCCTCGACCTCGCCGCGCGCCGAGCCGGCACGGCCTCGAGCGGGCCGCCGCGCGGTGCGCGGGGCCTCGTGCTCGGGTGCCGCTGTGGGCGGCGCGGATTCGGGCGTCTCGGGCATCTAGACCTCGAGCAGCTCGGCTTCCTTCTTCTTGAGCGCGTCCTCCGCGGCGTCGGTGGCGCGCTTCGTGATGGCCTCGAGCTCTTTCTCGGCGCGGGCCACCTCGTCGTCGCCGACCTCGCTCTTGAGGGCGTCGAGGTCGTCTTTCGCCTTGCGGCGGATGTTGCGGATGGCGACCTTGCAGTCTTCGGCCTTCTGCTTGACGATCTTGACGTACTCTTTGCGACGGTCTTCCGTCAGCTCGGGCATCGTCACGCGAATGATCTCGCCGTCGTTGTTGGGGCTCGCCCCGAGGTTCGGGAAGTTGACGATCGCCTTCTCGATCTCTTTCAGCGCGCTCTTGTCGTAGGGCGTGATGAGAATGGTGCGCGCCTCGGGGTTCTGCAGGCTCGCGAGCTGCGCGAGCGGCGTGGGCGTGCCGTAGTACTCGACGAGGATCTTCTGGAACAGCTGCGGATTCGCCCGGCCCGTGCGCACGGTCGCGAAGTCCTCTTTCGCGACCTCGACGGCCTTGGTCATCTTCTCGGTGGCTTCGGCCAGAACATCGGCGATCACGTGCGGCTCCTTCGGTGGGTCGACCCCGAGTCTAGTGGGCGCGCATCAGGGGCGCGCATCCGCGGATGCACGCCCCTGATGGTGCGGATGCGGCGTCGCTCAGCGCGTGGTCGCGCGGCGGCGCAGCACGAGCAGCAGGGCTCCAAGACCGACGAGCACGGCGGCAGAGCCGATCGCGATCGGGGCGATATCGGCCGGTCCGGTCGCCGCGAGCTCGACCACCACGTCGAAGGTCACGATCAACGGCTCATCGCCGCTGGAGTCGCCATCGGCGAAGTACAGCAGCACGCGAACCTCGCCGCCCCCGTCGGTCGGCGTGCCGGTCATGCGCAGCTGCGGCAGGTTGGTGTCCGGGTCGGCGACGACCGAGAACGAGAGTCCCGCGGGGGCACCGAGCACCCGCACCGTGAGTCCGTCGTCGACAGCGCCGTCGTAGATGTAGCCCCAGTCGTCGAGGCCCTCCTGCTGCACGAACTCGAGTCGCTGGTCTGTCGGGCCGGTCACCGCGTCGGGCTCGTCGACCGAGAGGCAGTCGTCGGCGTAGACGGGGTCGAGCGTGTCACCGAAGTCGGCGGCGAGCGTCGGCAGCAGATCTTGCATCGCGGTAATGGCGTCGTCGAGCGAGCAGGGGTCGTACTCGAGCAGCGCGAGCGTCAATACGGGCGCGTCGTCGGCCGTGAACGAGAACTCGACGTCTTCGTCGCCGTCGGTGGCCACGTAGGTGGCTCCCGCCACGGAGTAGCCGATGACCGGGTCTCCCCCGCCGTCTTCGTACGACACCATCGTCGATCCCGAGGGGGTCAGGAAGATGCTGCCGCCATCAGAACCGAGGTCGCCGACAGTGTCGATCGTGTAGTCGGCCAGGGGAGCGCCACCGCTCGTGGTCATGGCCCATGACCACCGGGCGAACGAGCCCTGCACTTCGAGCGTTCGCGTGATCTCGAGAATGTCGCCGTCGCCGAAGTCGGCCGACGCGGTGGCCGTGAACTCGCTCAGGCCGAAGTCGACCCAGTCGCTCGCGGTGCTCGTGAACGTGACGCCCAGGGTTGTCGCGCCGAGGGTGACGTCGACCTCGTCCTCGAGGAACCCGTCGAAGGCGTCGTCGGTGAAGCCGTAGAGGTCGAGCGGGGTGTCGAGGTAGTCGACGAAGTACGACGCGGCGTCGTCGATCAACCCGGCTCGGTCGTCAACGGCCTCCCAGAGCCAGTCGGAGGTCGCGACATCGGCATCCGCCGCCGCGGCGCTCGAGGCGGTGACGAGCACGCCCGCACTCGCGAGAGCGAGCGCTGCAGAAGCAGCGATGATGCGGCGGCCAGCGGATGCGGGACGAGCCATGGAAGTGGGTCCTTTCGCAGAGAGCACGACGGATGAACGACATTCGCCTTCTGGATGATAGCACTCGGCTGGCAATTTGCCCGGAATTCGCTGAAACGACGCCGAGACAGACCGCGATCAGCCGAAGGCGAGCAACGCGATGCCGGCCAGCACGACGGCGCTCCCGAGCAGTCGGCGTGCCGGGTGCGGCTCGCGCAGCAGCAGCCAGCCGGCGAGGGCGATCAGCACGACGCTCACCTCGCGCGCGGGCGCCACGAGCGAGACGGGCGCGAGCGTATAGGCGGCGAGCACCGCGACGTAGGCCAGCGGCGACAGCACGCCGACGAGCGACACGGCGACGGGATGCTCGCGCACGGTTCGCGCGAGCGCCCCGCGCTCGCGCAGGGCGAGCGGCAGCAGCACAGCCAACTGCACGACCATGCTCGCCCAGTAGTAGCCGACGGGCTCGAGATCGGCGCGCGTGACAGCGGCCGCATCCCACAGCGTGTACGCGGCGATGACCACGCCGACCGCCGCACCGTAGCGGATGCCGCGCCAGCGACGGGCCGCGGCGTCGGCATGCACGACCTCGCCGCCGGCGTCTGCGCCCGCGCGGGCTCCCGCGAGCCCCACGATCACGACCCCGGCCACGACGAGCGCCGCGCCCGCGAGCGCGACGGCGCCGGGCCGCTCGCCCAGCAGCAGCACCGCGCCGACGACGCTCAGCAGCGGACCGGCGCCGCGCGCGAGCGGGTACACGACGCCGACATCGGCCAGGCGGTAGCCGCGCTGCAACAGCAAGAAGTACGCGAGCTGCAGCGCCGCGCTGCCGAGCACGAGCGGCACGAACGCGGCGCTCGCGGGGGGTGCCACGACGAGAGCCGGCACCCCGACCGGCGCGAGCGCCACGACCCCGATCACGAGCGTCGCGGTAATGAACGTCGTTCCACTCGTGCCCGCGCGCTTCATCGCGATGTTCCACACCGCGTGGGCGATGGCGGCGCCGGCGACGAGCAGGGCGGCGATCACGCGATCAGCCTAGGCGCGCTCGCAAGGCTGCGCCGCCGCGGCGATCACGTGCGCTCGAACTCCACGCGGTAGTCGCTGATGTACACGTGCTCGTCGCCCGCCATGTCTTTGAAGAACAGCCGGGCCTCGCGACCGAGGCGCAAGCACGTGCGCTTCGCCGCGAGGTCGTCAGGCGAGTCGGTCGGCTGCAGCGAGGGGTACCAGAGCGTGTGGCCGGGGCGGTGCACGATGCGCACGGGCGTCGACCACTGCTGGGCGTTGTCGCCCTCGCCGAGGTCGCGGTGCGGGTTGATCGAGAGGAACAGGCTGTCACCCACCCAGAAACTGCCGTCGACCCGGCCGAGCAGCATGACCCAGGCCTCGAGGTGCTCGTTCCAGCTGACCGAGGGGCCCCAGTAGTACAGCTCGTCGCCCTGCGAGACGGCACCGCCGCCCTCCGATGCCGGGATGCGCAGGCTCGTGATCGGCTGCCCGACGCCGTCCCACGGGGCATCGAAGGCCGTGCCGTTCCAACGCCGCGCGGCACCCGTGGGCTCGTCGAGCGCGGCGAGCGGCACGCGGGCCACGCTCACGCACTGCGCCGCGGCCTCGGTCTCGCGCGACCACGTGCGGGCATCCCACGCCTCGGGGTAGGCGTACTCGCCGTAGAACACGTAGAGGTGATCACCCGAGGCGACGGCGCTCGGGTCGCCGACCCCGCCCGGAAAACAGTTGTTGCGGTTGACGGGCAGCCGGATCATGCGCTCGTCGCGATCTTCGAGCAGGATGCCGCGATTGGCCCAGCTCTCTCCGCCGTCGACCGACTTCATGATGCCGATGCGGGGCACGGCCTGCACCGACTCGGGGCCGGTCAGCCCGGGCGGCCAGTCGTCGGCCCGCAGCCCCTCGCCCGTCACGGGGTCGTAGGGCAGCGTCTCGGGGTAGTTCTCGTTGTGGTACAGCGCGTAGAGGGTGCGCCCGGTGCCGTCCGACGGGTCCTGGTAGACGGTCTCGAACCAGACGGCGCCGTGCAGGCCGGGCTCGCCGGGCGGGGTGTTGGGTGGCATCGTCGGCTCGACGAACTCGTCGGGGCGCCGCGAGAAGGCCTCGGTCACGGTCGCACCGTCGGCGTGCTTGAGCTCGTTCGCCTGACCCCACACGGGGTCTTCGCCGTACTTGCCCGGGAAGATGCGGAAGCGGTCACCGACCCAGGCCGTGGCCATGTTGCAGTCGACGAAGCTTCCGAAGGTGAAGCGCTCGGTGGGCGAGAGCCGCACGCTGATGCCGGGCACGCCCGTGTCGATGGTGACGGCGTCGGTCATGGATGCTCTCCCGGCAGGTCGTCGGCGGGCGACGCGATCGCGTCCCTTAGATCATACCTAACCGGCCACCGGTCCGCTCAGTTCGAGACGCGCGTGCCGATGCGCTCGCCGCGGATCGCCCGCGCGATGTTGCCGCCCGGCTCCATGCCGAAGACCACCATGGGCATGCCGTTGTCCATGCACAGCGAGAACGCCGTCGAGTCGACGACCTTGAGGCCCGTGACGAGCGCCTCTTGATAGGTGATGGCGTCGAGCTTGCGGGCGTCGGGGTTGCGCCGCGGGTCGTCGCTGTACACGCCGTCGACGCCGTTCTTGGCCACGAGCACCTCGACCGCGCCGATCTCGAGCGCCCGCTGCGCGGCGACCGTGTCGGTCGAGAAGTAGGGCAGGCCCGCGCCCGCGCCGAAGATGACGACGCGGCCCTTCTCGAGGTGGCGCTCGGCGCGCAGCGGAATATACGGCTCGGCCACCTGGGTCATCTGGATCGCCGACTGCACGCGCACCTGGGCACCCGCCTGCTCGAGGAAGTCTTGCAGCGCGAGCGCGTTCATGACGGTGCCGAGCATGCCCATGTAGTCGGCGCGGCCGCGGTCCATGCCGCGCTGGCTCAGCTCGGCGCCGCGGAAGAAGTTGCCGCCGCCCACGACGATCGCCACCTCGACATCGGTCGCCGCCTCGGCGATCTCGCGCGCGATCGCGCTCACGACGTCGGGATTGACCCCGAGCGACCCTCCCCCGAACGCCTCGCCCGAGAGCTTGAGCAGAACGCGACGGCGGCGGGGTTCGGTCATGGCGGAGCATCCATTCGTCTCGGGGTCGGGTTCAGCGTAGCGGTGCGCGCGCGCCTCACGGGGGGCCGCACGCTCGGGCGACCGCGGCACACGGGCAGGAAGAAGGGCCCGAGTCGCTCACGCGTCTCGGGCCCTTCACGGTTCTGCGAGCTAGGCGCCGACCTTGAAGCGGGCGAAGCCCGTCACGGTCAGACCCGCGTCTTTCAGCACGGTCGAGACCGTGAGCTTGTTGTCGCGCGCGTAGTCCTGCTCGAGCAGGGCGACCTGCTTGAAGAAGGCGCCGACGCGGCCTTCGACGATCTTCGGCAGCGCGGCTTCGGGCTTGCCCTCGTTGCGCGAGATCTCTTCGACGATGCGGCGCTCGGTCTCGACCGCCTCGGCCGGAACCTCGTCGCGGCTCAGGTACTGCGGGTCGGCGAACGAGATGTGCTGCGCGATGCTGCGCGCCGTCTCGGCGTCGGAACCCTCGTAGGCCACGACCACGCCGACCTGCGGGGGCAGGTCTTTGTTGGTGCGGTGCAGGTAGATCGCGAACTGCGAGCCCTCGAGGCGCGCCACGCGACGCAGCTCGAACTTCTCGCCGATGATCGCGGCCTCTTCGTCGATGATCGCGGCGACCGTCGAGCCGTCGACCGACGCGGCCAGGGCCGCCTCGACCGTGCCGGCACCGGCGGCGACGACAGCGGCGAGCACGCGCTCACCGAGGGCGACGAACTTCTCGCCCTTGGCGACGAAGTCGGTCTCGCACGCGAGCTCGATCATCGTGGTCGCACCAGCGGCCTCGTGAGCGGCGATGAGGCCCTCGCTCGTCGAGCGGTCGGCACGCTTCGCGTTGCCCTTCGCGCCCTTGAGCCGCAAGATCTCGGTGGCCTTCTCGAGGTCGCCCTCGGCCTCGACCAGGGCGTTCTTCGTGTCGACCATGCCGGTGCCGAGGCGCTCGCGCAGGGTCTTGATGTCTTCCAGGCTGACGTTCGCCATAGAGGTGTCCTTACTCGGTCTCAGCGGCCGGGGCGTCAGCCTCGGCGGCGGGCTTCTTTTTGGCGGGGGCCTTCTTGGCCGGCTTCTCGGCGGGGGCCTCGGCGGCGGGCTCCTCAGCAGCGGGGGCCTCAGCGACGACCTCCGCGGCCGGCTCCTCGACGACCTCGGCCGCGGGGGCCTCGGCGACGGGGGCCTCGGCGGCAGCGACCTCGGCGACGGGCGCCTCGGCAGCGGGGGCCTCAGCGGCGGCAGCGCCCTGCTCGAGCAGTTCGCGCTCCCACTCGGCGAGGGGCTCGACGGCCGAGACGTTGCCCTCGGCCTCGGGCTTCGCGTGCTTGCGGATCAGACCCTCGGCAGCAGCATCCGCGATGATGCGCGTCAGCAGCGCCACCGAGCGGATGGCGTCGTCGTTGCCCGGGATCGGGTACGCGAGCTCGTCGGGGTCGGCGTTGGTGTCGAGGATGCCGATGACGGGGATGCCGAGCTTCTTGGCCTCGTCAATGGCGAGGTGCTCGCGCTTGGGGTCGACGACCCACATGGCGCTCGGGGTCTTCGTGAGGTTGCGGATACCGCCGAGCGACTTGTGCAGCTTGTCGAGCTCGCGCTTCTTGATCAGCAGCTCTTTCTTGGTGAAGCCCTTGGTGGTGTCGTCGAAGTCGAGCTCTTCGAGCTCTTTCATGCGCGCGAGACGCTTCGACACGGTCTGGAAGTTGGTCAGCAGACCACCGAGCCAGCGCTGGTTGACGTAGGGCTGGCCGACGCGCGTGGCCTGCTCGGCGATCGACTCTTGCGCCTGCTTCTTGGTGCCGACGAAGAGGATCGTGCCGCCGTGTGCGACCGTCTCGGTGACGAAGTCGTAGGCCTTGTCGATGTAGGCGAGCGACTGCTGCAGGTCGATGATGTGGATGCCGCTGCGCTCGGTCAGGATGAAGCGCTTGACTTTCGGGTTCCAGCGGCGGGTCTGGTGCCCGAAGTGCACGCCGCTGTCGAGCAGCTGGCGAATAGTGACGACGGCCATGGCCGTACTCCTTCTGTTCTCAGTTGTCGCCCCGCCCGACGGGAGGGGCCCTGGTGCCCGGCGCTGCTCCCGACCCGCACGGTTGTGCCCCCGATCGCTCGGGGACCGCCAGGACTGATGGGAGTGTGCGCCACGAAATGGACACGCGAAGTCAGCCGCGACACGCGCGACTGCGTCTGCCAGCATATCACCGCTCCCCCGCGCCCTTCGCGGGCGTCGAGTTCTCCCCCGCGGGGCCTGTCCGGGCATCCGGATGCGGCGCGCACCCCGATGCTGTCGGCATGCGCCGCGCCGTGCTCGCCCTCGTCCCCCTGCTCGTGCTCGGCCTGCCCGGGTCGCCCGCTGCGCCCGCGCCCGCCGCGGTCGCACCGGCCGCGTCGGGATGGGTGTGGCCCGTCGCGGGGCCGCGCATCGTCGTGCGGCCGTTCCTCGCCCCCGCAACGCCGTACAGCGCTGGCCACCGCGGCGCCGACCTCGCCGCCGACGGTTCGGCCGTCGCGGTGCGCGCGGTGATGAGCGGCGTCGTGCACTTCGCGGGCGTGGTCGTCGACCGCCCGGTCATCACCGTTCGGCAGGGCCAGGTGCTCGCGACGGTCGAGCCCGTGTCACCGCTCGTGGCGACGGGCGACGCCGTCGAGGCGGGCCAGGTCATCGGCACGCTCGAGCCCGGGCACTGCGCACGTCCGTGCGTGCACCTCGGCGTGCGCGTCGCGGGCGAGTACGTCTCGCCGCTGCTCTACCTGGGCGGCCTGCAGCGCGCGGTGCTGCTGCCGCTCGGCTGACCACGCCTCAGGCGCGCGGGTGGGCTGTGCCTTAGGCGCGCGGGTGGGCTGTGCCTCAGGCGCGCGGGTGGGCTGTGCGGTAGACCGAGGCGAGTCGCTCGGCGCTCACGTGCGTGTAGATCTGGGTCGTGCCGAGGCTCGCGTGGCCGAGGATCTCTTGCACCGCGCGCAGGTCGGCCCCGCCGTCGAG
The DNA here is from genome assembly GCF_046296455.1 of Microcella sp. Classification (GTDB taxonomy): domain Bacteria; phylum Actinomycetota; class Actinomycetes; order Actinomycetales; family Microbacteriaceae; genus Microcella. The sequence continues at coordinate 45,429 of NZ_JBKBLF010000015.1, read as the reverse complement.
CAGGTGTGTGGCTGCCGTGTGCCGAAACGTGTGCGGGCCCGAGGGCCCCGTGCCGGGGTGGTCGGCGAGCAGCCCGGCGACGAGCGCGTACACCGCGCGGGTCGACTCGCGCGCCCCGCGAGCGCCGAGGAAGAGTGCGGGGTCCGACCGCTCGCCGAGCAGCGCGGGCCGCCCGTGCTCGAGGTATCCGGCCAGGCTGCGAGCGGCCGGCACGCCGAACGGCACCACGCGCTCCTTCGCGCCCTTGCCGAGCACGCGCACGACGCGCCGCGCGGCATCGACGTCGCCCAGGTCGAGCCCGACGAGCTCGCTCACGCGCAGCGCGCTCGCGTAGAGCAGCTCGATCATCGCGAGGTCGCGCAGCGCCAGCGGGTCGCGTGTCGCGGCGCGGGCGGCGAGGCCGTCGAGCAGGGCATCCACGTGCGCACGCGACAGCACGCGGGGCAAGTGGCGATCGGGGCGCGGCGCGCGCAGCCGGGCCGCGGCGTCGGCGGGCGCGCGACCGGTGCGCGCCAACCAGGCGGTGAAGCCGCGCAGGGTCGAGGCGCGGCGCGCAAGCGTCGAGGCGGCGAGGCCCGTGTCGCTCTGGCTCCACACCCACTCGCGCAGCAGCTCGAGGTCGATGAGGGCCGGGTCGGGCTCAGCGCCGCGCTGCTCGACGAAGGCGGCGAAGGTCTCGAGGTCGCCCGCATAGGCGCGCACGGTGTGCGCGCTCGCGCCCCGCTCGAGCTCGACGGCGCGCAGATAGAGCGCGATGGCCTCGCGCAGCGCGGTGGTCGGCTCGTGCACCCGACCAGCATGCGCCTTCGCGACCGTGCGCCGCA
>NZ_JBKBLF010000015.1:0-44595 GCF_046296455.1 Microcella sp. | reverse complement strand
TGACGCGCACGGTCGCGATGCCGGATGCTCGCCGCGGGCTTAGACCGCGGCCGGCGTCGTGGGCTGCCGCGTCGAGGAGTCCGCCCCGCTCTCGGCCGGTTCGGGCATGCGCGCCGCACGCCCGTCGGCGCCGCGCTCGGCCGCCTCGGCATCGGTGAGCTCGGGTCGGCGCGGCCACCAGAAGCGGTCTTTCGCAATGAACGCCATCGCTGGCACGATCACGGTGCGCACGAGCAGGGTGTCGATGAGCACACCGATGCACACGATGACGCCGATCTGGGTCAGCGTGATGAGCGGCAGAACCCCGAGCACGGCGAACACGGCGGCGAGCAGGATTCCGGCGCTCGTGATGACGCCGCCCGTCGCGGCGAGCGCACGCACCATGCCCTCGGTCGTGCCGAGCGTGGGCACCTCCTCCTTAGCCCGCGTCACGAGGAAGATCGAGTAGTCGACTCCGAGCGCCACGAGGAACAAGAAGCTGAACAGCAGCACCGTCGTGTCGACGCCGGGGAACCCGAAGACTGTCGCGAACAGGATCGAGCCGATGCCGACGGCGCTGAAGTAGCTCGCGACGACCGCGACGAGCAGCAGCAGCGGGGCTAGCAGCGCGCGCAGCAGCACGATGAGCACCGCGAGCACGAGCACGAGGATGAGCGGGATGACGAGGTTCTGATCGCGCTGCTGGGCGTCGCGCAGGTCGAGGCCCTCGGCGTCAATGCCGCCCACGAGGCCCGAGCCGTCACCGAGCTCGTCGAGCGCGAGCCGCAGCTCGGCGATGATCTCGAACGCGCGCTGGCTCTCGGGGTCGGCGTCGAGCACCACGTCGATCTGCGCGATGTCGTCGTTGGCCGGGCCGGGGCGCGACTCGACGACGCCTTCGACCTCGAGCACGCCATCGAGCACCTCGTCGAGATCGCCGACGGGAACGATGACCGCCGCGGGCGCCGTGCTGCCGGCCGAGAAGGCCTCAGCGATGCGCTCCTGGCCGAGCACGGCCTCGGGCTTGACGATGAAGCGATCGTTCTGCGAGAGGCCGACGTTGAGGGTCGTGAGGCCCGAGGCGAGCGCTCCGAGCACCGCGAAGCCCGCGATGGCGACGAGCACCGGGCGCCGGCTGACCGCGCGGCCGAGCTTGCCCCAGGGGCTGCGCGAGACCGTGTCGGGCGAGCCGAAGCGCGGCACGATGGGCCAGAACAGCCAGCGGCCGAAGACGACGAGCGCCGCCGGCAGCACGATGAGCGCGTAGGCCATGGCGACGACGATTCCTACCGCGCCGGCGAGACCGAGCGAACGGTTGCCCGAGAGCTCGCCGAGCAGCAGCGTGGCGAGGGCGAGCGCGACGGTCGAGCCGCTCGCGATGATCGCGGGGCCGGCACCCCGCAGCGCGATGGCCATGGCCTCGCGGCGGTCGCTGTGCAGCCGCAGCTCGTCGCGGTAGCGCGCGATGAGCAGCAGGGCGTAGTTGGTACCGGCACCGAAGACGAGCACCGAGAGGATCCCGGTCACCGAGCCGTCGAGGGTGATGCCGGCGGCGTCGGCGACGAGGCGAGCAACGATCCCGGCGATGAAGTCAGCCACGCCCACGACGGCGAGGGGAACGATCCAGAGCACGGGGCTGCGGTAGGTGATGATGAGCAGCAGTGCCACGACCAGGGCGGTCACCCCGAGCAGCACGAAGTTAGCGCCCTCGAACACCGCCGAGATGTCGACGAGGAACCCTTCGGCGCCGGTGAACCAGACCACGACGCCGTCGGGCAGGCCGTCGGACGCGATCGCCCGGATCTCGTCGGCGCGCTCGGACTGGGTCGACACGCTCTCTTCGATCGACAGCGGCACGACGACGAGGGCGGTCGTGCCGTCGTCCGACACCGTCGGCGGCGGTACGAAGCCGTCGAGCGCGATCTCGCCGAGCTCGACGGTGCGCTCGGTGATCGCCGCGAGGTCGTCGTCGCTCAGCTCGCCGCTCTCACGCCCGAACACCAAGATGCCGCTCGTGGCGTCGTCGTCGGCGAACTGCTCTTGCAGCGCCGCCGCCTGCACCGACTCGGCCGTGTCGGGCAGGCCGACGGGAGGCGCGGAGTCAGCGCTCTGGTAGCCGGCGGCGACGAAGAGCGCCGCGGTCGCGGCGATGCCGACGACCAGGACGATCCACGACGTTCGAGCGGCGGTGATGAAGCGCGTGATCGCGATCAATGGGGGCTCCTGAGGATGCGGGGTGTGCGGGGAAGGGGTGGAAGCATTTACCTCGATCATCGAGATATTCGACTCTCGAAGAAGATAGCGGTAGACTGAGGCGGTGAGCCAATCGGATCAGCAGACTCCCAGCTTCGGCGAATCCCACGCCGCGACGCTGCTGCTGCGCGAGTTCCTCGACGTGACGAGCGACTTCGAGCGCTCGCTCGGTAACGAGCTCGCCGTCAACGCCACCGACCTCACGGCCATGCAGCACCTGATCGCTGCGGGGCCCATGAGCCCGACGGCCCTCGCCGAGCGGCTCGAGCTGTCGTCGGCGGCCGTCACGTCCGTCATCGACCGGCTGGAGTCGCTCGGGCACGTGCATCGCACCCCGAACCCCGCGGATCGACGCGGCACGATCGTCGTGCCGGAACCGGCATCGGTCGGACGGGCGATGGGCCGGCTCATCCCCATGATCACGGCGGTCGACCGCGCGATCCACGACTTCGACGAGGATGAGCGCGCCACGATCACGCGTTACCTGGAGCGGGTCGTCGGCGCCTACCGCGATCACGCGGGGTCGACGGAGCGGGCGCGCGGGTGGCGGCCCGACGCGCCACCGCGCTAGACGTCGCTCGCCGCGGCCTCGTTGAGGTTGAGGTGCGAGGACTTGCTCGAGAGCTGCTCGAGCCGGACATCCGGCGCCATCGCGTCGATCATGGGCCGGTACTCGACCGAGAAGCCGGTGACCTCGGGGAACGCGTCGAGCGGGATGGTCGAGGTGACGACCTGCGCGTCGTACACGTGCACGAGGTCGAACGACTGACCCCCGTCGACGCCGCTGAGCAGTCGGGCGGCATCGGCGCCGAGGTCAAGCGTGTAGCACGTGGCGGCCGCGACCGACACGGGGATGCCGGCGAACGTGCTGTGCGTCGAGTAGTGCAGGTGCCCGCCCAGGATGAGCCGCACATCGGTGCCGCGCACGACCTCCGCGAGCGCCGGCTGGTCATGAAGCTCGAGCACCGCCATGACCTCGAGCGGGGTCGGCACAGGAGGGTGATGCACGGCGAGCACCGAGCCGTGCGGCGCGGGCTTGGCCAGCACGCCCGCGAGCCACTCGAGCTGCTCACGCGAGATCTCGCCGTGGTGGTATCCGGGAACGGTCGTGTCGAGCGAGATCACGCGCAGGCCGCGGATGTCGTGGACGCGGTCTTGCGGCGCATCGCTCTCGGGCTCGTCGAACAGCAGCGACGCGTAGGGAGCCCGCTCATCGTGATTGCCCATGACCCAGATGATCTCGGCGCCGAGGCGAGCCGCGACCGGCTCGACCGCCGCGCGAAGCCGAACGTAGGCGTCGGGCTCGCCGAGATCGGCGAGGTCGCCCGTGAAGACGAGCGCGTCGGGGCGCACCTGGCTCGCTTCGAGCCGCCGCAGCGCCGACGCGAGTCGTTCTTCGACGGGCACCGTGCCGTACAGTGCGCGACCACCGCCGAGCAGGTGCGTGTCGGAGATGTGCACGAGCACATGCCCGGCCGGTGGATACTGCCCCATCTGCGTCATGCCTCCAGGCTACCCGCGCCCGCTCGACGGGGTTCAGGAAACGTCGGCCGTGACGCGGCGCGACGGCTGCACGCGCACGGGCGGTGTGCGGCGCCAGAGCCCGTCGTCACCGAGCGACGCCCGGCCGTCGAGCTCGAGCACCCCGAGCGCCGCCCGGATGCGCGCGGTGCTCTCGCCGACGGACCGCGCGATCTCGGCGGGTTCTTGGCCGCGCCGGGGTCGGAGCGCATCAAGAACGCGCACCTGCATCGGGTCGTCTCGCCGTGCACGGGGTGCGGCGCCGTCGCGCTGCCCATCGTCTGCATCACCGACGTCGCCCGCCCCACCCGCCCCACCCGCCCCGATGGCGTGCACGGGCTCGGGCACCGGCAGCACGCCGTCGTCGCCGAAGGCGAGCTGCATGATCTCGGCGACGCTCGTGACGCACGTCGTGGGCTCGGAGCGCAGGAAGGCGTGGCATCCGGCACTCGCGGCGCTCGTGATCGGCCCGGGGACCATGCCGACCGGCACACCCAGTTCGAGAGCGTGGTTCGCCGTGTTGAGAGAACCCGAGCGGCGGCCCGCCTCGACGACGACCGTCGCGGCAGAGAGCGCGGCGATCAGTCGATTGCGCTGCAGAAAGCGCCACTTCGTCGGCGGGGTGCCGCACGGCACCTCGGCGACGAGCAAGCCCTGATCGACGACGCGCGTGAGCAGGGCTTCGTGCCCGCTCGGGTAGAAGCGGTCGATACCGCCCGCGAGCACGGCGATTGTGGCTCCCCCGCTCGCGAGGGCGGCGCGGTGCGCCATGCCATCGATGCCGTACGCGCCGCCCGACACGACAACGACGTCTCGCGCGCACAGCCCTGCCGCGAGCTCCATCGCGACGTGCTCGCCGTAGCCGGTGGCGGCACGCGCCCCCACGATCGCGACGCCCGGGCGACGCAAGAGCTCGACATCGCCTCGGGTCCACAGCAGCACCGGCGCCCCATCGCCGAGCCGATCGACGCCCTCGGGCCAGTGCGGGTCACCGGGGACGAGCATGCGGGCGCCGCACCGGGCAGCGCTCTCGAGGCTGCGCAGCACGTCGGCGGCCCGCAAGCGCTCTGTCCAGCGCAGCAACCCGTCGCGCGCCCGATCGACGTCGATCTCGCCGCGCGTCGCCTCGGTGATGGTCAGGGGCGCGACGCGGTCGATCACGAGGCGTGCTGCCGCGACCGGCCCGACCGCCGCGATCAGCGCTCCGGCGACGGTGTCTCCCGGTTCGGCCAGCACGCTCCAGATCGCGCGCGCGAAGAGGGCGTCGAGCACGCTCGGCTCGTCGAGCTCATCGGGTTCGCTGCCCTGGCCGGTCTCGATCTCCGGATCGCCTGGACCTCTGCACTCGACCTGCCGCTCGTCAGCCGCCTCGGCCCACTCGGCGTCGCCGCCCGGACGGACGGCGGCGACCGCCGCCGCGATGCGGTGTTCGTCGATGCCCCAGATGCTCATTCAGATCCCCTTTCGCAAGTAGAGCGCTCGACCGAGGTGATCGGCGCTCGGACGGTCGGCCCCGTCGAGGTCGCAGAGTGTCCACGCCACCCGCAGCACGCGGTCGTAGCCGCGCATGGTCAGAGCGCCGCGCTCGAGCGCGCGGTCGAGGGCGGCGCGGTCGGCCGCCGCGAGCCTCCAGCGCGGGGATCGCAGCGCGGGCCCGGGCACGTGTGCCGTGAGCGACCAGCCGTGTTCGCCCCATCGGTCGCGGGCACGCAGCCGGGCGTCGATCACGCGGGCGCGCGCCACCGAGGTCGTGATGCCGCCCTGGCCGCCCTCGGTCATCTGGGCGACCGAGACGCGGCGCACGGTGAGGTGCAGGTCGATGCGATCGAGCAGGGGGCCCGATAGCCGGCCGAGGTAGCGACGGCGCATGATCGGGGTGCACGTGCACTCGTCACCACCGCCCTGCCCGCAGGGGCACGGGTTGGCGGCGAGCACGAGCTGGAACCGCGCCGGGAACCGGGCGACCGTTCGCGCGCGATGGATCGTGATCTCGCCGGTCTCGAGCGGCTGCCGCAGGGCGTCGAGCACGGCCCCGGAGAACTCGGGCGCCTCATCGAGAAAGAGCACGCCATGCGCCGCCCGCGAGATCGCACCGGGGCGCACGAGCCCGCTTCCGCCGCCCACGAGCGAGGCCATAGTGGCGCTGTGGTGCGGGGCTTCGAGTGGCGGACGCGTGACGAGCGACGACCCGAGGGGCAGGCCCGCGAGCGAGCGGATCGACGACACCTCGACCGCCGCGTCGGGTTCGAGATCGGGCAGCAGCCCCGGCAGCCGTGAGGCGAGCAGCGTCTTGCCCGCTCCCGGCGGGCCGAGCATGAGCATGTGGTGACCGCCCGCTGCAGCGACCTGCAGGGCCTCGACCGCCTCGGGATGGCCGACGACATCGGCGAGATCGCCCGACTCGATCGCTGCGGTCGGCGGCTCGGGCGAGCCAAGCGGCTCGACCGGCACGGAGTCGAGCATCGCCCCATGCCGAATGAGCACGTCGCGCAGCGAGGCGGCCCCGATGACCCGGATGCCCGGCACGAGCCCCGCCTCGTCGGCGTTGCCGCTCGGCACGACGACCGCGCGGGCCCCCGCTCGGCGCGCCGCGAGCACCGCGGGCAGCACGCCCGCCACCGGACGCAGCCGCCCATCGAGCGACAGCTCGCCGAGGTGCACGACCTCGCTGATCGCCGCGGGGCTCACGACGCCGGTCGTGGCGAGCGCCGCCACCGCGATGCCGAGGTCGAAGCCCGAACCGTGCTTGGGCAGCGATGCGGGAGACAGGTTGACCGTGAGCTTGCGGCTCGGCAGGTCGCACCCCGAGTTGGCAGCGGCCGACCGCACGCGGTCTTTCGCCTCGCCGAGCGAGGTGTCGGGAAGCCCGATGATCGTGAAGGCCGGCAACCCGTTCGCGAGGTCGGCCTCGATCTCGACGAGGGCGCCGTCGACGCCGTGCAAGGCGACGGCGAGCGTGCGCGCGACGGCCATCAGCCGGCCTGCCGCACGTGATCGATGACGGTGCCCTCACGAGAGGCGGTGACGCCGATGACGTCGATGCGCAGCGCGGATGCGCCCCGCCCCGTCGCCGCGCACCACGCCCCGGCGAGGCGCCGAAGCCGTGCGAGCTTGCGCGGCGTGACCGCGTCGAGCGGGTGCCCGAAGCCGAGCCCCGACCGCGTCTTGACCTCGACCACGACCGTCGTCGGGCCGTGCTGCGCGATGATGTCGATCTCGCCGATCGCGCACCGCCAGTTGCGATCGAGGATGGTGTAGCCCTCGCTGCTCAGATGCTCGACCGCGAGCTGCTCGCCCCTGCGGCCGAGCTCGTCTTTGCGTGCCATGTCGCCTCCCGCCGAGGAGCATGGCGCAGGCGCGGGGCGATTCGGCCCCCGCCCGCCCGGCGTGACGGTAGGGCGGAGGCGGGGGCCGGGTGTGAGGGAGGGCGTTCTAGCGGGCGGCAGCCGTCGGCTGCTCGACGGGCTCGTCGTCGGCCTCGGCGTCGTCGCGGCCGGTGAACTGCAGCACCGCCCACAGGGTGAGGGTGACGGCGGCGAAGATCACCATGACGAGCATCCAGAAGCCCACATCGGCGACCTCGCCCTCGGTCGTCGACGCGGTCGGCAGCACGACGAGCGCGAAGAGGGTAGCGACGACAAGGAACGTGCCCGCCCACAGGCCCTTCGACCGGCGGAAGATCTCGTGCCCCTGCAAGAAGCCGAGCGGCAGCATCGACGCGAGCGCCGCCGTGAGGCCTTCGGCCGCGATCGCGACGAGCGCGTCGGTCGCGAGCATGCCGAGCACGGTCGGCTCGCCCGTCGCGAGGGCCGTCACGATCGAGTACCCGACCCAGCCGAGCAGGGCGAGCCCCACGGTCACGCCGATGCTCGTGAGCGTCGCCCGCACGCGGTACTGCGCGCCGACGCGCGTGAGCAGGTCGAGGCCGATCACGAGGCCGACGAGGAACCCGGGCGAGAACTCGAGCAGGCGCGCGATGACGACACCGACGACCGCGAAGAGCAGGGCCGCGGGCTGCAGGCTCACGCGCGTCGGGATGCTCCACACGCGCTGGATGATCGCCCCGCTGATCCAGGCCGATACGTAGGTGATGACGAACAGGCCGATCGCGAGCGAGACCGTCATGCGCAGCGAGACGGGGTCGACGCCGTAGTCGGGGTCGGCGAAGCCGAAGATGAGCGCGGTGAGCACGACGAGCACCGCGGCCGCGAGCGCCCGCGTGCGGGTGATCGCCGCGAACCACTCGGTGGCCCGCTCGACGCGGTCGTCGATCGCGGCGTACCAGCGACCCAACCGCCGCGAGTTGGCCGCGACCGTGCTGTTGAGCAGCTCGGCCGGGAAGGCGACGAGCAGCAGGATCGCGAGCGCGAGGCCCCCGGCGGTGAGGGCGATCAGCGGCGTGCGGAAGATGCGATCGATCGTGGGGATGCTGTCGCTGAGCGCCGAGGCGGCCGCCGGATCCGAGCGGTCGACCGCCGACCCCGACCCGCCCGAGCCCTCGCTGGGCGCGGCGGCGGGTGGCACGGGGGTGCCGTCGTCATCGGTCTCGGCGGGAAGCACAGTGATGGGGATCGAGACGACCGAGGCGACGCCGCCCGGCGGCGTCGCGGTGGCCACGAGCGTGTGCTCGCCCGGCTCGAGGTCGAGCGGGATCGTGACGTCGAGCGCGAAGAGCCCGAGATCGTCGGCGGCGCCCGCGCCGAGCTGCTGCGGGGTCGAGCGGATCTCGACGTCGACCGAGGTCTGGGCAGGCAGACCCTGCGCCGAGAGCGAGAGCACCTGACCGGGCAGCACCGGGCTGCCGTCGTAGCCCTCGAGCGTCCAGACCAGGGGCTCGGGCGCCGCGACGACGGGAACCGGCACCGAGACGGGCGCGGTGAAAGCCGAGAATCCGTCGTACGACTCGACGAGCCCCGGAGCGGGCGGGGTCGCGACGAATCCCTGCGAACGCTGCTGGGCCCGCAGCAGCACCTCTCCCCCGGCGTTCGGGATCGTGCAGCTCCAGGCTCCGTCCGCCGCCACGGTCGCATCGCACGACGCGCTGGCACCGAGCTGGCGCACGGTGACGCGGTAGCCGGGTTCGCCCTGCCCGCTCGAGACGATCTGGCCGCCCTGCGCCGCGACCTCCGAGATCGTCGGCACGGGCGGGATCAGCACGTAGTGGTCGCGGTAGGCGCTCTCGTCGAAGTAGTAGTACTGCGAGGAGTACACGTTCCAGATGCCGGCCGAGAGACCGCTGAAGCGGCAGTCGTCGATGATCGACGGCTCGGTCACGACGGGCGGACCCTCCCAGTTGCTGTCGATGATGACGCCGCACGAGTCGACGGGCTCACCGTAGAGGTACGCATCGCCGGGGAACTGGGCGACCCGGTAGAGCCGCACCCCCACCGCCGAGTCGGCCTGACCCACGGCGGTCACGTCGATCGACGCCGGCCCGAGCCCGTACGACATCGAGGGGGCCGGCGGCACGACGCGCGCGGGGATCGTCGTCGGCACCCCCGCCGAGGTGGTCGAGACGGCCGCGGCGTACCCGGAGGCGGCCCCGGCGACGCCGGGGTCGTCGGCGAAGCCCGAGACCTCGGTCGTCGCGGTGAAGAGCTCGGTGCCCGACTCGACCTCGGCGATGCACGACCACTCGCCCGTGCCGAGGGTGACGGTGGCGACGCACACGGGCTGCGCCGCGCCATCGCGAACAACGACGTCGATGCCGTCGACGCGCGCGCCCGCGGCCGCGAGCTCGGTCTGCAGGGTGTCGGTCGTGCCGCTGAGGAACGCCCCGCCCGGGAACGGGTCGACGACGAGCGTCGGGGTCGCGGGAACGAGCACCACGTCGTCGCGCGTCACGCTCGTGACACCGTCGGCGAACTGCAGCGCCTCGACGCGGTGGATGCCCGGCACGAGCCCCGCGAACCCGCACGACACGCTCGGCCCTTCGACCGAGGGGTTGCCCGTCGTGCCGTCCCAGCTCGCGGGGCAGGTGCCCCCCGCGACCGCGGCACCGAAGGCGTCGAGCACGAGCCGCCCGCCGACGGTCGCGCTCGCGAGCCCGTCGATCTGGGTGGTCACCGAGGCCGCGCCGGGGGTGAGCGTCACATCGGGCTCGGTCGGAGTGGTCGCGACGCTGATGGTCGCTCCGCCCCCCGGCAGCTCGACCGTGCCGCCCTGAACGTCGGTCGCGACGACCCGCAGCTCCCACTCGCCGAAGGTGGGAAAGGTCGTCGGGCACGAGAAGGTGCCGGCGACGGGCGCCGAGGTCAGGCAGAGCGACGACTCGGTGCCCACCCCGAGGTCGACGCGGTAGCCCAGCACCTCGACGGTGCCGAGGGCGGGCGCGAGCCCCGAAATCACCACGGTGCCGTCGCTCGCGACCGGGATCGGGTCGGCCGCGCTGTCGAGGGGCGCTGCGAGATCGAGCGAGGTCGGCGACGCCGCGGCCCCGTAGCGCAGCGAACTGATGGTGTTGCTCGCCGGGCTGTCGCCATTGACGTCGGTCGCGATCGCGAACAGGTCGTAGAAGCCGTAGGCGCCCTCGGGCACGAGCACGGTGCACGAATCGGGGTCGGTCGTGACGACCACGACGCACCCCTCGGTCGTCACGCCGGTCTCGACAGAGCGGTAGTAGACCCGAATGGTCTGCTCGAGCCCGTTGTCGACGGGGATGACGTCGACCGAAAAGATGCCCTGCGTGTCGTCGAGCGGGCCCTGGATGGTGGGCGGCGCGGCCAAGGCCGGCGCCGCCGACGTGGCGACGAGGGCGCCGGTCGCGGCGAGAACGACGACCGCGGCCGCCGCGAGCGCGCGCCGCACCGAGAGGGGGGAAACCGACATGCGTATCAGCCTCGAAGACGGGGGCGCTTTCGGGTCGGCGCCGACGCGGTCAGGATAACCCGGGAAACCCGGGAACGCATGAGGAAATCTTCACGCGTCCCCGGCAGTTCCGCCGGGTCACCGCGTGGCAGCCTCCTGAGGCTCGAGCAGCGCGTCGTCGTCGTCGCCGCGATCCCGGTCGGTGAAGTGCAAGAGGGCCCACAGCGACAACGCGACGATCGCGAAGATCACCATCACGAGCATCCAGAACCCGACATCGGCGACCTCGCCCTGCTCACCCGCCGCCGTCGGCAGCACGATGAGCGCGAAGAGTGCGGCGACCCCCGCGAACACCGCGGCCCACAGCGGCTTCGAGCGTCGGAAGATCTCGTGACCCTGCAAGAAGCCGAGCGGCATGAGCGCGGCGAGCGCGGCCGTGAGGCCCTCGGCGGTCGTCGCGACGAGCGCGTCGCTCACGAGCAGGCCGACGACGGTCGGGTCGCCCGACGAGAAGGCCGCCATGATCGAGAAGCCCACCCAGGCCAGCAGCGCGAGACCGACGATGACGCCGATGTTGGTGAGCGTGGCGCGCACCCGGTGCGGCGCCCCGACCCGCGTGAGCAGATCGAGCCCGATCACGAGGCCGATCAAGAACCCGGGCGAGAACTCGAGCAGTCTCGCCACGATGACACCCACGACGGCGAAGACGAGCGCCGCGGGCTGCAGGCTGACGCGGGTCGGGATGCTCCAGACCCGCTGGATGATGACCCCGCTGATCCACGAAGCCCCGTAGGTGACGATGAACAGACCGATCGCGAGCGACAGGGTCATGCGCACCGACACGGCGTCGAAGCCGTACTCGGGGTCGACGAACCCGAAGATCAGGGCCGTGAGCACGACGAGCACGGCGGCCGCGAGCGCCCGCGTGCGAGTGACGGCGGCGAACCACTCGGTCGCGCGCTCGACCCGGTTCTCGATCGCCGCGTACCAGCGGCCGAGGCGGCGCGAGTTCGAGGCGAGCGTGCTGTTGAGCAGCTCGGCAGGGAAGGCGACGAGCAGCAGGATCGCGAGCGCGATGCCGCCCGCCGCGATCGCGAGCAGGGGCGTGCGCACGATGCGATCGATCGTCGGGATGCTGTCGCTGATCGCCGAGGGAGCCGCGGGATCGGAGCGATCGGTCGCACCACCGGTTGATCCTCCGTCGCCCGAGACGGCAGCGTCGCTCTTCGCGGGGGCGATGGAGTCGACGGTCTCTTTCGCCGGATCGATGGCCGGAGCGGAGAGCACCGAGACGGGGATCGAGACGGGCGAGGCGACGCCCTCGGGCGGCGTCGCGATCGCCACGAGGGTGTGGTCACCGGGCTCGAGGTCGGCGGGAACGACGACATCGAGCGCGAAGGCGCCGGTCTCGCCGACCACGGTCGAGCCGAGCACCTGCGGCGTCGAGCGGATCTCGACGACGACATCCGTGCCGACCGGAAGCCCCGATGCGGTCAGGCTCAACTGCTGGCCGGGAGTGAGCGGCTGACCGTCGTAGCCTTCGAGCACCCAGGGCAGCGGGGTCGGCTCGGCCACGGGCGGCGCCGGCGGCACGGGCGCGGCGATCGTCACGGTGCGCGATGACGTGTAGGCCGAGAACCCGTTGAGCGAGCGGTCCGAGCTGACGAAGAAGTCGGCGGTGTCGAACCCGACGGACTGCTGCAGTGCACGAAAGCTCTGGGTGCCCACCGGCAAAGCCACGACGCACTGCCACGCACCGCTCTGGCCCACGGTCGCAGAGCACACCCCGCCGCCGTCGGCATCGCGCACGATCGCCCGAAAGCCCGGCTGGCCCTCGCCAGAGAATCGCACCTGCTGGTCGGTGAGCACGGTCGCGGCGAAGCCTGTCGGCGTCGACGGGATGCGCACGTATTCATCGAGGGTCGAGACGTAGCGCTCTTCGAAGTCTTGCACCGTGTAGAAGTTCCAGATGCCAGCCGGCAACCCGGTGACGCTGCACTCGATGACCGGCGGCTGCCCCTCGGCCGAGCACTCTTCGCGCAGCGTGAAGCTGGAGCCCTCGCCGTTGAGCACCGCCCGGTAGACACGGGTCTCGAAGAAGGTGTCGGGGCTGCCCTGCGCCGTGAACGAGACGCGAGCGGGGCCGAGCGTCAGACCGCTCGTCGGGGCCGGCGGCACGAATTCGCCGACGATCTGGTCGTCGGCGGTCGACGCCCCGGTGACGTCGTAGCCGTATGCCCGAAACTCCACGTCGCCCCAGGTCCAGAAGGGATTCCCGGTCGGCGAGCACGACCACTGGCCCGATGCCGGCACCTCGACCACGCAGTACGTGGTGGAGCCCTCACTCGCGAGGATCTCGACCTCGACCGTGCCGAAGGCCGGGCCGGTGCCTGAGAGCGCCGGCGACACGCTCGACCACGCGGTGCCCGACTCGGAGTAGCCCAGCAGAGCCGGCGCCGTGCCCCCGACGGTCACGGTGACGGCGTTGCTCACCGGGCTAGAGACCTGCTCGGCGTCGAAGGCGTCGTACGAGGTCGCGGTCAGCACGTACCGACCGGGGCCTGCCACGGTGATGTCACAGCTGTACGTGGTGTCGAAGTAGGCGACGGACACGCTGCAGGTCGTCGAGAGCACGCCGTTGACGCGAGCAGAGACCGTGACCACCTGGTCGATGCTGTCGGCCAGATCACCCGAGACGGTGAAGGTGGTCGCAACGGTCTCGAACCCGTCGACAGGCGTAGTGATCGACGGCGCGCCAGGGGCGGCGTTGGCCGCCGTCGCACCGACGGCGAACGACGAGGCCACGATCGCGAGCGCGGCGAGGGCTGCCGCCCAGGGTCGACGGGGTGAACGGCGCGAAAGCGACACGGGATTCCTGCCTCGGGTGAGAGAAACGCGGCGCGCGGGGGCACGCCAACCATCAGGCTAACCCGAAGACGTTTCGAACGTGTGACGAAACTGTCGGTCTACTCGTCGAGCGCGAGCTCTTTCGGCAGCTTGAGTTCTTTCTTGCCGAGCTCTTCGACATTCACGTCTTTGAAGGTCAGCACCTTGACGCTCTTCACGAAGCGGTCGGCGCGGTAGACATCCCACACCCACACGTCGGTGAGGGTGAGCTCGAAGTAGAAGTCGCCGCCCATGTCGCGCACGACCTGCTCGACCTCGTTGGCGAGGTAGAAGCGTCGCTCGGTCTCGACGACGTACTGAAACTGCGAAACGACATCGCGGTACTCGCGGTAGAGGGCGAGCTCGACCTCGCGGTCGTAGTCGTCGAATTCTTCGTCGTCCATGGCTAGTCGAGTCTAGACCGTCGCGCCCGGGGCCGAGTCGAGCCCCTCGAGCAGCGAGGGCTGGCGCAACCACGTGACGCGGTGCCGGGGCGATGCCCCGTGCTGCGCGACGGCCGCCAGGTGATCGGGGCTGCCGTAGCCCTTGTTGCCGCTCCAGCCGTAGACCGGCCAGCGCTCGTCATCGGCCACCATGAGCGCGTCGCGGTACTGCTTCGCCACGACCGAGGCGCCCGCGACCGAGGCGCAGTCGCGGTCGGCCTTCACGCGGGTCAGGATGCGCGGGGGCGACGTGAGCGCGGGCGTCAGCCAATCGTGGCTTCCGTCGAGCAGCACCGTCGAGGCGCCGACATCGATGCCCGCCGCGTGGAGGGCGATGAGGCCGCGCCGCGCGGCCATGCCGAGCGCGGCGACGATGCCGTGCTCGTCGATCTCGGCCGGCTCCGCCTCCCCCACCGCGACCGCAGCCGCCCAGGCGTGCACGAGGGGCTCGACCTCGGCGCGACGCGCGGGGCTGAGCAGCTTGCTGTCGCGAAGGCGCTCGGGCGCAGCATCCACCCCGGGCATGATCGCGCAGACGCCCACCGCGACGACGCCCGCGATGGCCCCGCGGCCCACCTCATCGACCCCGATCACAACGGGGGCTCCGGCGGCGAACAGTGCGAGCTCGACCTCGAGCGTCGGGGCCGCGCTCATGCGGTGCGGCTCACTCGGTGCGCTCGACCCCGTCGAACACGATTGGGTAGCTGTCGATCCACTGCCAGCGGTCGATCGGCCAGCTGATGACGAACGCGCGGCCGACGACGTCGGCGATCGGCACGACGCCGTTGAACCGCGAGTCGGCCGAGTCGTAGCGGTTATCGCCCATGACCCAGAGCGTGCCGTCGGGCACGTCTTCTTGAAAGTCTTGCCCGCTCACGTCGGTCGTGCCGTTCGGCAGCGTCACATACGGCTCGTCGAGGGGAACGCCGTTGATGCTCAACTGACCGAGGTCGTTGCAGCACGTGATGCGGTCGCCCGGCAGCCCGATGACGCGCTTGACGAGGTGCTCGTCGCTGTCGGAGGCGCTGAGCCCGATCAGCGACAGCACCCAGTCGCCCGCCGCGGCGAGCGGGGGCTGCGGCGCCTCGGGGGCCGAGGGCAGCCACCCGCCCGGGTCGGCGAAGACGACGACGTCGCCACGCTCGATCGGCACGACGTCGGGCACGAGCTGGTTGACGATGATGCGGTCGTTCACGAGCAGCGTGTCTTGCATCGACTCGGAGGGGATGTAGAACGACCGGATGAGGAAGGTCTTGATGAGGAACGAGATGACGAGGGCGGCGGCGACGATGACGAGCACGTCGCGCAGGAACAGCAGAACGCTGCGGCCCCGCGAGGTCGTCGCACGGTGCGACGGCGCCGCGATGGATGCTGTGCCCGCGGCGGGCGGATTCTGCTCTGTCATGACTCCCCAGGTGCTCCCCGCCAGTCTAGGCGGCTGCCGACGGGAACGACCGAGGGCCTCGCCGACGAATCGACGAGGCCCTCGAGAGTGCTGCAGGACGCGGACTACGCGTCGCGCTTCTCTTTGATCTTGGCCTTCTTGCCGCGCAGGTTGCGCAGGTAGTAGAGCTTGGCGCGGCGCACGTCGCCGCGGGTGACGATCTCGATGTGGTCGATGACCGGGGAGTGCACGGGGAACGTGCGCTCGACGCCGACCTGGAAGCTCACCTTGCGCACCGTGAAGGTCTCGCGGATGCCCTCGTTCGAGCGGCCGATAACGACACCCTGGAACACCTGGATGCGCGAGCGGCTGCCTTCGACGATGTTGACGTGCACCTTGACGGTGTCGCCGGGGCGGAAGTCGGGGATGTCGGTGCGCAGCGAGGCGGCGTCGACGTGGTCGAGGATGTGCATGGTGATTCGCTCTCTGCAACCGCCACAGGTCGATCGCGGTTCCGGGGAAATTCGAAGAAACGCACGGCACTCGCAGATCCACGGCTCCCCTGTGGCAGAGCCGTGCCGAGGCACAAAGAGAAATCATGCCACATCGTGCGGCTCGCGCCCAATCAATGAAAGGATGGTCGGATAGGCAAGGAAGGACCGTCGGGGGACGATCCAGGGGGTACACCATGAATGCACAACCAGCACTCGCGACCGACAAGGTCGTCATGCGCACCGAGCCCATCCAGCAGCGCAGCGCAGAACGCATCACGCTGCTGCTCGATGCGGCAGCCACGCTCATCGACGACTCCGGCATCGACGGCGTCACGACGAGCGCGGTGGCGAAGCGATCGAGGTCATCGGTCGGCGTCGTCTACCGCTACTTCCCGAACATCCAGTCGCTGCTGCGAGCGCTCGCCGCACGCAACATGGAGCGCTACCTCGAGCGCGTCTGGCAGGGCGTCGAGAACTCGCCGCCCGAGCCGTGGTCGTCGTTCGATGCGACCCTCGACGCCTTCATCGACATGACGCGCCACGAGCCGGGTTTCCGCGCCCTGCGCTTCGGCGACGTCATCGACCAGCGCTTCATCAGTCCCGAGCTCAGCAACAACGCGATCCTCGCCCGCGAGTTCGCCTTGCAAGTGGGCCGCACCTACGACTTCGAGCCCGACGACGACATCGTCTTCCACCTCGAAGTGGCGATCGAGATCGCGAGCGGGCTGCTCACGCGGGCGTTCCAGCTCGACAAGAATGGGGATGCGCGCTTCATCGAAGCGACGCGCGACCTGTGCGGCACTTACCTGCGCACCCGCATCCCCCTGCCGAGGACGTAGATGATCGAGCTGCTCACGCCCACCGAGATCGACGAGATGCGACCGGCGGGCCGCTTCGTCGCGAGCGTGCTCAGCGCCACGAGCGCGGCTGCTGACGTGGGGGTCAACCTGCTCGAGCTCGACGCGCTCGCGCACGAGATGATCCGCGCCGAGGGCGCCGAGAGCTGCTACATCGACTACCACCCCTCGTTCGGCGGCTCGCCGTTCGGCAAGGTCATCTGCACCTCGGTCAACGACGCCGCCCTGCACGGGCTGCCGCACGACTACCGGCTGCGCGATGGCGATGTGCTCTCGCTCGACTTCGCGGCCTCGGTCGACGGGTGGGTGTGCGACTCGGCGCTCACGATCGTCGTCGGCACGCCGCGACCCGACGACCTGGCGATGATCAGCACGGTCGAGGCCGCGCTCGCGGCGGGCATCCAGCAGGCACGCCCCGGCCACCGCATGGGCGACATCTCGGCGGCGATCGGCGATGTCGCCGCCGACGCCGGGTACCCCGTCAATCTCGATTTCGGCGGGCACGGCGTGGGCCGCACGATGCACGGCGATCCGCACGTGCCGAACGACGGCCGCCCAGGGCGGGGGCTCAAGCTCAAGCCCGGGCTGGTGCTCGCGATCGAGCCGTGGTTCATTCCCGACACCGATGAGATCTACACCGACGCCGACGGCTGGACCCTGCGCAGCCGCACGGGCAGCCGCGCCGCCCACGCCGAGCACACGGTCGCCATCACGGCCGATGGCCCGGTCGTGCTGACCGCGCGCGACTAGCAGGCCGCGGCCGACGGCCCGCCCGCGGTCAGCAGGCTGTCGTCAGGAGACCCCAGAAGATTCGAGAGCCAGTTCATCGGTCGACCCTTCGTCGGGGCGGGGGCGGCGCGACCGGATGGTCGTCGACGCCATCGCGGCGAACGCCGTCGCGGCCGCGGCGATCAGCAGGGGCCACAGCAGGTAGCCGAGAAAAAGCAGATCGGGGCTGGGCGAGATGGCGAGGATCGCGACGACGAGCGCGAACTCGACGATGAGCAGCAGCTTCTCGCCCACGGTGAGCATCGGAGGTCGCCGCAGCATCACCGCCGCGTGATTGATGGTGAGCGAGAGCGCGAGGCCCGGCAGCACGAACGAGCCCGTGATGAGGGCCTGCAGTGTGGGCAGCGCACTGAGGTCGCCCGTGAGCTGCAGGTACCACGCCGCGACCCCCGCGACACCGGCGAGCACCGCCACGAGCGGCTGCGACCACAGCCACATGCGCTCGCCGGCGGTCATGGCTTCTCGATCAGGTCGGGACGGATCGCCCGCGTGCGCTCGAGCTGCTGCTCGTGGCGCCACGCGGCGACGGCGCCGTGGTTGCCGCTCAGCAGCACGGGCGGCACCGCGAGGTCGCGCCAGACGGCGGGCTTCGTGTAGCTCGGGTACTCGAGCAGGCCGTCTTCGTGGCTCTCTTCGGTGAGGCTCTCGGGGTTGCCGATGACGCCGGGAACGAGCCGCGCGATCGCCTCGATCATCGCCATCGTCGCCACCTCCCCGCCGTTGAGCACGTAGTCGCCGATGCTGAGCACGCGAACCTCCGTGCGCTCAGAGTAGTGGTCGACGACGCGCTGGTCGATGCCCTCGTAGCGACCGCACGCGAACACGAGGTGCTCGTGCTCGGCGAGCTCGCGAGCCTTCCGCTGCGTGAACGGATGCCCGGCGGGGCTGGGCACGATGAGCACGCTGCGCGGGGTGAGCAGGGCATCCAGCGCCTCGCCCCAGGGCTCGGGCTTCATGACCATGCCTGCCCCGCCCCCGTAGGGCGTGTCGTCGACCGTGCGATGGCGATCGTGGGTGTGGTCGCGCAGGTCGTGCACGCCGACCTCGATGACGCCCGCAGTACGCGCGCGCCCGAGCAGCGAGACATCGAGCACCCCGAAGAACTCGGGGAAGATCGTGACGATGTCGAGGCGCACGCTCTGCAGTCTAGGCAGAGGGGGCGACGTCGGCCTCGGGCTCGGCGGCGGGCTGCTCGTCGTCGGGTAGCTCTTCGAAGAGCCCCGCCGGCGGGGTGATCGTCACGGTGCCCGCGGCGATGTCGACGGCGGGCACGATCGCACTGACGAAGGGCACGAGCACCTCGCGCTCACCAGAGGAGATGACCAGCAGGTCTTGCGCGGGGAAGTGCTCGACGCGGGCGACCGTGCCGACCTCGACGCCGTCGCGCAGCGCGCGCAGGCCCACGAGCTGAAAGTCGTACCAGGCGTCGGGCTCGTCGGCCTCGTCGGCGTCTTGGTCGATCCAGAGGATCGCCTTCACGAGGCTCTCGGCCCCGGTGCGATCGGCGACGCCCTCGAAGAACCCGACGGGCTGGCCGTTGTACCAGCGCAGCTCGGCGAGCGTGAGCGTCTTGCCGTGCCACGGCGAGCTCGTCGGCACCTGCAGGGTGAAGACCGCCCCGGGCGTGAACCGCTTATCGGGGTCGTCGGTGAAGAGCTCGAGCTTGAGGGCGCCCTTGAGGCCGTGCGCCTTCGTGAGACGGCCGACCCGCAGCTGCTGCGCGGGGGCGCTCAAAGCTGATCGGTGTCGACGACGTCGACGCGCACGCGTCGCCCGTCGGCGAGCGACGAGATGACCGTGCGGAGGGCTTTGGCGGTGCGCCCGCCGCGGCCGATCACGCGGCCGAGGTCCTCGGGGTGCACGCGCACCTCGAGGACCTCGCCGCGAGCAGAGCTCTGCGCGACGACGGCGACATCGTCGGGGTGATCGACGATCCCCTTGACGAGATGTTCGAGCGTGTCAGCGAGCACTGTCGTCAGGCCTTCTCGGCCTCGGTGTCGTCAGCGGCGGGAGCCTCAGCGGCGGCCTCAGCAGGCGCCTCGGCGGCAGCCTCGTCCGCGGGGGCCTCGACGGGAGCCTCAGCGGCCTCCTCGACGACCTCGGCAGCGGGAGCCTCAGCGGCCTCGTCAGCGACAGGCGCCTCCTCGGCCACGGGGGCCTTCTCGGCGGCAGCCGGCTTCTCGGCCTTGGGCTTGAGCACCGGCTTCTTCTTCTCGTCCATGACGAACGCGGCCTTGGGCTCGGCGAACTTGACGGTGCTCTTGGCACCCTTCTCGCCCTTGAACATGCCCCAGTCGCCCGTGAGCTTGAGCAGCGCGAGCACCTGGGGGCTCGGCTGCGCGCCGACGCTCAGCCAATACTGGGCGCGCTCGGAGTTGACCTCGATGACCGAGGGCTCCTCCGTGGGGTGGTACTTGCCGATCTCCTCGATCGCGCGACCGTCGCGCTTGGTGCGCGAGTCGGCGACGACGATGCGGTAGTACGGTGCACGGATCTTGCCCATGCGCTTGAGACGGATCTTGACAGCCACGTTTCTCCGAAATGTGTGAAGGGATGAGTTGCGACCGGCTGCGTGGGGCACACTCGGCGCGAAAGCTCGTGATGGATGCTCGCGCCGCCTGATTAGAGGGTCGGGCGCGCGAGCACTCGACCCCCTATTCTGGCAGATTTTCGGCGAGGTCGCCGCCGCAGACCGATGAGAGGGCTCAGCGGTGCCCGTCGCGCCAGCTCAGCCACTCGCGCACGGGCGCCATGTCGAACTCGGGGCCGTCCAGGCCCAGCGTGAACAGGGTCGCGCCGACGGCGTGCAGCTCGTCGGCCTGCTGCATCGTGCGCTCGCGGATCTCGACCGAGATCTCGACCTCGCTCACGTCGCGTCCGACCGCCTCGCCGTGCGCCGCGAGCACGCCGAGCTTGTGCTCGAGCGTCGGCACATCGGCGAACGAGTGCCAGATGTCGGCGTGCTGGGCGACGATGCGCAGCGTCTTCTTCTCGCCGCCGCCCCCGATGAGGATGGGGATGTCGCGGGTGGGGGCGGGATTGAGGCGCGACCAGCGGTCACGGATGATCGGCAGGGCATCGGCCAGGGCATCCAGCCGCCCCCCAACGGTGCCGAACTCGTAGCCGTACTCGTCGTAGTCGCGCTCGAACCAGCCCGAACCCGTGCCGAAGATGAACCGCCCGGTGCCGCCCTTGGCGCTGATGTGGTCGATCGTGCGGGCCATGTCGGCCTGCAGGTTGGCGTTGCGGTAGCTGTTGCAGTTGACGAGCGCGCCGAGCTCGGCGTGCGTCGTCTGCTCCGCGATCGCCGCGAGCATCGTCCACGACTCGAAGTGCTGGCCGTCGGGCTCGCCGTAGAGCGGAAAGAAGTGGTCCCAGTTGAAGATGACGTCGACGCCGAGGGCGTCGAGCTCGGCGGCCGCATCGCGGATCCGCTCGTACGAGGTGTGCTGGGGCCGCAGCTGCACGCCGAGGCGCACGGGTCGAGTTGTCATGCCGCTCAGCCTACGGTCGCAGACGCGGCGGCGGTGCGGGCCCAGGGGCTCACGGCCTCGAGCTGCGCCGCGACGCCGAGCAGCAGCGCCTCCCCCGCGCCGTCGGCAGCGGGATGCGCCACGAGCTGCACGCTCAGCGGCACCTGCGCGCCGTCGTGCCACCCGGCCGGAACCGCGGCGGCCGGCCACCCGAGCAGGTTCCACAGCGCCGCGTAGGGCGCGTAGCCGATGTTGGCGCGCAGGTTGGCGACCCAGCCGCGCCGGTGCCAGCCCTCGGCGAGCGGGCCGGACTGCGCAAGGCCCGGGGTGAGGATGACGTCGACGCCGGCGGTGGCGGCCTCGACCCGCGCGCGCAGGCGGTTCACGGGCCCGGGGCGCAGCCCGCCGAGGCGCCGCAGCACGCGGCCCGCCCGCACGTGGGCTCGCACGCGCGGTTCGAGGCGGCGCACGTCGAGCCCGTCGTGCGCGGCATCGTCGGCGGCACCGGCGAACCAGCGGGCGAGCACGGGCAGCGGGTCGGCCGGGTACGGGATGCGCAACTCCACGACCTGGTGGCCGGCGGCCCGCAGGGTCTCGGCAGCGCGATCGGCAGCCGCCCTCCACGCGGGGTCGAGTGTCGCCAGCGGCGTCGGGATGCCCGTCGCAAGCCCGATGCGCAGCGCGCGCGGGGCCGCCACCTCGGCGAGCGCCGGGCGACCCGCCATGACCGAGAGCATGAGCGCGGCATCCGCCACCGTGGTCGCGAGCGGGCCGTTCTCGCTCATGCCGAACCAGCTGTGCGCGCCCATGTCGGCGGGCACGAGCCCCGAGCCGGGTTTGAGGCCCACGAGCCCGCAGTTGGCGGCGGGGATACGGATCGACCCCATGCCGTCGGCGGCGTGCGCGACGGCGACCATGCCGCTCGCGACCGCGGCGGCCGAGCCGCCCGACGAGCCGCCCGAGGTGCGGTCGGGGTTGTGCGGGTTGCGCGTCGTGCCGTAGACCGAGTCGGTCGTGCCGAAGACGCACAGCTCGGGCACGCGCGTGAGGCCGACGACGATGGCCCCGGCGGCGCGCAGCCGCGCGACGACCTCGTGGTCGGCCGGTCGCGGCTCGGCGCTCGTGGCCGCGCTGCCCTCGCGCATCGGCTCGCCCGCGACGGGGATGTTGTCTTTGATCGCGATCGGCACGCCAGCAAGCGGCAGGTGCTCGCCCGCGGCGACGCGCGCATCCAGCGTCGAATCGAGCGCTGCGGCCTCGGCGAGCGCCCGCTCGGCGCGCACGAGCTGAAAGGCGCCGAGGGCCGGGTCGAGTTCGGCGATACGGGCTAGGGCCGCCTGGGTTTCGGCGACGGCCGTCGTGGTGCCGGCGCGCACGGCGGCGGCGGTGTCGACAGCGGTCAGAGCGGGTGCGTGCACGGCGTCGGGCGAGCTCATGGCATCACCCTACGTCGCGCGCTCGGGGCACGCGGAGATCAGCGGCCGAGCAGCTTCTGGATGGTCGCGAGGTCCTCCGCGCTCGGCTGCGCGCCCGCGGGTGCTCCCCCGCCGAGTCCGAATCCGGCGCCGGATGCGCCCGCACCCGCCCCGGGCTTCAGCCCTTGCGCGCGAGCGGCCTCCTCGGCCGCGCGCTTCGCCGGGTTGCCCGACTTCGAGGCGCCCTTGCCCTTCTTCTTGGCCGCGGCCTTGCGGGCCGTCGCGGCTCCCCCACCGCCGCCCATGCCGGGCATCGGACCCATGCCGGGAATCTGCGGCATGCCGCCCTTGGCGACGGTCTTCATCATCTTCGCCGCCTGCTCGAAGCGCGTGACGAGCGAATTCACCTCGGTGACGGTCGTGCCCGAGCCGCGCGCGATGCGCAGGCGCCGCGACCCGTTGAGCAGCTTCGGCACGCGGCGCTCGGCGGGCGTCATCGACTGGATGATCGCCTCGGTGCGCACGAGCTCGCGCTCGTCGAAGTTGTCGAGCTGCTCGCGCATGCCCCGAGCGCCCGGCAGCATACCGAGCATGCCCTTGATCGAGCCCATGTTCTTGAGCTGCTGCATCTGGGCGAGAAAGTCTTCGAGCGTGAAGCTGTCGGTCGCGAACTTCTCGGCGGTCTTGCGCGCGTCTTCGTCATCGAAGGCCTTCTGCGCCTGCTCGATGAGGGTCAGGATGTCGCCGAGGTCGAGGATGCGGCTCGCCATGCGGTCGGGGTGGAACGGCTCGAAGTCGTCGAGGCCCTCACCCGTGCTCGCGAACATGATCGGCCGGCCCGTGATGCTCGCGACGCTGAGCGCGGCACCGCCGCGCGCGTCGCCATCGAGCTTCGACAGCACGACGCCCGTGAAGTCGACGCCGTCTTGGAAGGCCTTGGCCGTCGCGACCGCGTCTTGACCGATCATCGCGTCGATGACGAAGAGCACCTCGTCGGGGTCGACAGCCTTCCGGATGTCGGCGGCCTGCTTCATGAGCTCGGCGTCGACACCGAGGCGGCCGGCCGTGTCGACGATCACGACGTCGTGCTGACGATCACGCGCGTGCTTGATGGCGTCTTTGGCGACCTTCACGGGGTTGCCAACACCATTGCCGGGCTCGGGCGCGAACACCGCGACCCCGGCCTGCTCGGCCACGACCTGCAGCTGCTGCACCGCGTTGGGGCGCTGCAGGTCGGCGGCGACGAGCAGCGGCGTGTGGCCATCCGCCTTCAGCCATTTCGCCAGCTTGCCGGCGAGCGTCGTCTTTCCGGCGCCCTGCAGGCCCGCGAGCATGATGACGGTCGGCGGGGTCTTCGCGAACTCGAGCCGGCGCTGCTGACCGCCGAGGATCGTGATGAGCTCGTCGTTGACGATCTGCACGACCTGCTGGGCGGGGTTGAGCGCCTTGTTGACCTCGTCGCCGAGCGCGCGCTCGCGCACCGCGGCCGTGAAGTCTTTCACCACGGGCAGGGCGACGTCGGCATCGAGCAGCGCGCGGCGGATCTCGCGCACGGTGCCGTCGACATCGGCCGGGCTGAGCTTGCCCTTCGTGCGCAGGGCGCTGAAGGTCGCTGTGAGCCGGTCGGAGAGAGTGCCGAAGGTCGCCATAGTGGCCCCATTCTAGGCGGCGTGCTCTGGTTGACTGGGCCCACCGGCTTTCGAGGAGGAACCATGCGTCGTGCGATCTTCGGTCATGAACCCCAGGTGGATGCGCAGGCCTGGGTCGCCCCGAACGCCACCCTCATCGGCCAGGTGCGCATCCACCCGCGCGCCTCGGTGTTCTACGGATCCGTGCTGCGCGGCGACCGCGACGCCATCGAGCTCGGCGAGGGCTCGAACCTGCAAGACAACGTGACCGTGCACGGCGACCCGGGCAAGCCCACGATCGTCGGCCGCGGGGTCAGCGTCGGGCACGCGGCGATGCTGCACGGCTGCACGATCGAGGACGACTGCCTCATCGGCATGAGCGCGACCGTGCTCAACGGCGCCGTCATCGGGCGCGAGTCGCTCGTCGCCGCGGGCGCCGTCGTGCTGGAGGGCACGATCGTGCCGCCCCGGTCGCTCGTCGCCGGCGTGCCGGCGAAGGTGCGGCGCGAGCTGACCGACGACGAGGTGGCGGGCATCCGCCGCAACGCCGAGACGTACCGCATGCTCGCCGCCGAGCACGCCGCCCTCGACTAGCCGCTCTCGGCCCCAGATCTGGGGCAGAACGGCGCTAGGTCGACGCTGATACGCCGCTGTGGCCCAGATCTGGCACCTGAAGCGTGGTCAGGGGACGAGGCTCGCGGCGAAGACGTGCGGCGTGAAGCCCGTCAGGTCGCCGATGCCCTCGCCCTGCCCGATGAGCTTGATCGGGATGCCCGTCTGCTGCTGCACGCGCAGCACGAAGCCGCCCTTGGCCGAGCCGTCGAGCTTCGTGACGACGAGCCCCGTCACCCCCGCGCTCTCGATGAACGCCTCGGCCTGTGCGAGACCGTTCTGACCCGTCGTGCCGTCGAGCACCAGCAGCACCTCGGCGATCGGCGCGAGCTTCTCGATGACGCGCGTGACCTTGCCCAGTTCATCCATGAGGCCCGACTTCGTCTGCAGCCGCCCGGCGGTGTCGATGATGGCGATCTCGATGCCGTTGTCGATCGCGAACTGCACCGTCTGGTAGGCGACGCTCGCGGGGTCTTGCCCCGGGTGCTGGGGGCGCACGACCTGCGCTCCTGCGCGCCCGGCCCAGGTCGCGAGCTGGTCGACCGCCGCGGCGCGGAACGTGTCGGCAGCGCCGACGACAACCGTGCGCCCGTATCCGGTCAAGAACTTCGCGAACTTGCCGATCGTCGTCGTCTTGCCGACCCCGTTGACGCCGACCACGAGCACGACGGCGGGGCGGTTGCTGAGCGTCAGAGTCGGGTCGTGCGCGGCGAGCCGCTCTTCGAGGGCCTCGCGCAGCATGCGCGTGAGATCGCGCGGGTCGGTCGTCTTGTACTTGGCGACCTTGGCGCGCAGCTCGTCGAGCAGCGACTCGGTGATGTCGGGGCCGAAATCCGCGCCGAGCAGCGCGGTCTCGAGGTCGTCCCAGGTGTCGTCATCGATGGTCGGGCTCGTGAACAGGCCGCGCAGCGCGCCGCCCAGCCTCCACCCTTCAGCCATGCCTCCAGCCTAGTCGTGTGCACCCCTCGCGCCACTTTCGTCAGATCTGGGGCAAACGGGCGTATCGGTGGAGCAGTTTCGCCGAGAAGGGGAGAATCTGGGGCCCACCGCGTCAGGTTGGGCAAACGCGGTTCTCAAGGCCTCGCCATGGGCGGGATGGCCAACCGCAGCCGCGTCCGCGTGCGCCAGCCGCGCGCGCGCAAGCGCCGCGCGACAGAGCCGAGCACTCGACTCGGGTCCGAGTACAGGTCCTCCCGCGAGCACCGGATTGCGCTCCACTCGGCGTCGGTGAACGCATCGAAGCGACGCAGATCGCGCGCAAACACCCGATTGTCGGTGCGGTGACCGTCACCTTCGTACTCAATGAGCACTCGATAGAACGGCCACGCAAGGTCGGGGTGGAGCAGCCCGAGCGGCGTCGAGACCTCGGGCGCTACCTCTGGCTCGGGGAAGCCGGCTTGGGTCAGTAGCAGCCTGAGGTGCGACTCTGGTCGGGAACGGACGCCGGGCCGAGAACGATCAACCGCCCGACGAAGAGCTGCGGCGCCGGCGCGACGGGCGCTACGCGCGAGCATCCTGTCAATGTCGGCGAGGGTCGCGAGTTCGTCGGAGAAGCGCGCCGCGTCGACAAGGGCGACGAGATCAGGCAACTCGAGATCGGTCGCCGCCGTCAGCAGCGTCGCGCCAATCGTCGCCACCGGTAGAGGCACGAGCTCTCCCGTCGAGCAAGGCACTAGCAACTGCTCGTAGGCGGGTTCTGCGATATCGCGCTGGTGCCCGATGATGCCCTGAGCGCGAGGCGTGTGCGCACCGCGCGGGACCGTGACATGCAGGGGGCCGTTCTCGACCGCACGCGGAAGCGGAAGCCCCCGGAGCCCCGCCGCAGTCGTGTTCGAGAACCACGCCGGCTGCTGCATGACCTGCGCATAGGCCCATGCGCGGTCAGCCGGTGTCTGTGGAGGAACGGAGAAAGTCGCGACTCCTCGGAACGGATGGTGAACATCCGCTCGGCGCAGTCGATCGGGAGGTACACCGAGACGAATCGCTTCAGCAGTCGAGAGCGACTCGCCGAGGACAACGAACGGGAGCGGGTTCGGGGCTCTGGACATGTCCGAGAGAATCCCGTGCACGCGGGGCCTCACGCCGGAGGGCCTCGAACTCGGTCAGATTTACCCCAAGGAGCCTGAACTGTGAGGGAATAGCGCCCTTACGCCCCAGATCTGGAGAAAGTCGGGGCTACTCGTCGCGCATGCGCTCGTAGATCTTCTGGCAGTCGGGGCAGATCGGGAACTTCTCGGGGTCGCGCCCCGGGGTCCACTTCTTGCCGCACAGCGCGCGCACGGGCTTGCCGGTGAGGGCCGACTCGATGATCTTGTTCTTGGGCACGTAGTGCGAGAAGCGCTCGTGGTCGCCGTCCTCCAGCTGCTCCTCGTTCAGCAGCTTCTCGAGCTCGCGGTCGAGCACGTCGGTGCCCCCGCCCTGCCCCGCCCCGCCCGGTTCGTCCAGTGTCGCCATGCCGCCAGTCTACGACCGGCGTGGATGCTCGCACGAGGCGAGGCGCCCGCCGAGCGTCGCGGCGCTGCTAGGTGCGCATCACGAGATCGAGCAGCTCGGGAGCCCGGCGCCGGAACGCCCGGCCGCCCGCGACGATACCCAGCAGCAGCATCCCGAACCCCGTCGCCGCCCCGGCGATGCCGGAGACCGCGAACCACGAGGGCTCGGCGAAGCCCCAGCTCGCCACGACGAGCGAGGGGGCCATGAAGACGAGGATCGCGAGCAGCGCCATCGACTGCGACCAGCCGGCGCGGGCACCGAGCGTGGGTGGCTGGTCGAAGGGTCCGGCCCCGGGGCGGGCGGCGGGGTAGGCGCCGACAACCGAGCTGACGCTCGACACCCCGAGCCCGGTCAGCAGCAGGCCGATGCTGATGCCGATGAGCGCGGCAAGCACGCCGTCGACCCCCGACCACAGGGCGAGCACCGGGGCGAGCACGAGCACGAGGGGAACCCCGAGCAGCAGCGGGGGCACGCAGCGCCCCCAGCGGTCGGCGGCGCCCGGCACGGGGGCTGCCACATGCATCCACACCGCGGTGTGGTCGTACGCGACGTCATTGTGGCTGAACCAGCCGAGGAAGAGCGCGAGCACGGGCAGCGGCACGAGCCAGAGGGGCGGCAGCGGAGCCCCGGCGATCGCGAAGGCGAGCATCATGATGATGGGCGCGACGGGCAGCGCGAGGATCACCGCGCGGTACCGCGAATCGCGTGTCCAGTAGAGCAGGCTGCGGGCGGCGATGACGCCCGAGGGGGTCGCGGGAACGAGGTCGAACCAGCCGAGACCCGACACCGATGCGGTGTCGCGCGAGCGCTGCGGGGCTTCGAGCAGGCGGGTCACGACCCAGAGCCAGCCGAAGGCGAGCACGGCGAGCATGATCACGCCGCCCAGCAGCCGCGCGAACAAGGGGCCCGTGTCGCTCGCCGGCACCGCCCACAGCATGCCGACCGGAGTGTTGGCGAGAGTGCGGGCGATCGCGACCAGGGCGTCGTCGTCGGCCGCGGAGCGAACGATGAGCACTGTCGTCGCAGCCGCGGCGATGGCGACGACGATGACGGTGCGGGCCACGGCCGTGACGAGCCGGCGCGCGGCGGGCGACACGGCCAGCTGGGCGCCGATCGCGACGAGATACTGGGTCATGAGGATGATCGCGGCGGCCGCGAGCACCCCCGCGGCGATCGCGGCGCCGGCCGTCGCGGTGCCCGACCAGGCCAGCTCGAGGCCGATGCCGAGCGCGGCGGCGAGCAGCCCCGGCAGCCCGACCGCGGCCGCGGCGGCGAGGGTGACGGCGAGCCGGCGCGGCTCAAGCGGGTACGAGGCGAACCGCCGCGGCTCGAGCGCCGAGCCGAGGCCCGCACTGAGCGGCGCGACGGCGATGGCGACCGAGAGGGCGCTCGCGACGATCACGAGGCCCGCGCGGTGGCTCGCGAGGCGCACGTCGGCCTCGGCCGCGAGCAGGATGATCGCGATCCCGATCGCGAGCCCCAGCACGACGACGGCGAGGGTGCGCGCGAGCGTCACCCCGGGCCGGAAGGCCGAGCCGAGCAGCGCGAGCTTCAGTCGGAGAACGTGGTCAACCACTCCAGCCCCTCCACCGCGACGCGTCCGCCCGCGAGCTCGACGAAGCGCTCTTCGAGGCTCTCGCCGTCGCGCACCTGATCGAGGGTGCCCGCGGCCAGGATGCGCCCCTCGACGATCACGGCCACGCTGTCGCAGACGCGCTCGACGAGGTCCATGTTGTGGCTCGAGAGCACGACGGTGCCGCCCGCCCCCGCGAAGCGCTGCAGCAGGTCGACGGCCTGCGCCGTCGAGACCGGGTCGACCGACTCGAAGGGCTCGTCGAGCACGAGCACCGAGGGCGAGTGGATGAGCGCCGCGGCGAGCGAGATCTTCTTGATCATGCCGACCGAGTAGTCGCGCACGGGCCGGTCGAGCGAGCCGTCGAGGCCGAGGGCGAGGGCGAGGTCGTCGCTGCGCGACCGCGCGGCCGACCGGTCGAGCCCGTGCAGCACGGCGGCGTAGTAGAGCATCTGGGCGCCCGTGAGCCGGTCGAACAGGCGCATGCGGTCGGGCAGTACGCCGATCTTTCGCTTGGCGGCGGTGGGTGCCGCCCACACGTCGGTGCCGGCCACGAGCACGGTGCCGGCATCCGGTCGTAGCAGCCCCGTGATCATCGAGAGCGTCGTGGTCTTGCCAGCGCCGTTCGGGCCGACGAAGCCGAAGATGGATCCGCGCCGCACCGTGAGGTCGACGTCGTCGACGGCGAGCGCCGACGAGAACGACTTGCGCAGCCCGGTGACCTCGAGCACGACGGGCGCGGGCGAAGCGGGGCGGGGCGGGGTCGGCTTGGCCGTGGGCCGGCGGGCAGGCTTCGACGGCCGAGCGGGCTTCCCCGTTCGCTTCGGAGACGCTGACGAGGATTCCACGACACCACGCTACCAACCAGCGTGAGCGCGCCTCGACCCGCGGCCACAGACCCTGGTGCCCGGGTCACAGTTCGGAAACAATGGGTAAACAGCAGATGACGAGTCGGAGGCCTCCCGGCTAACCTGGTCGGGCACAACGATGTGTCCCTCAAACGTTCACACGACACATCAGGAGCCACCACATGACCACTCAGGTCGTCATTCTCGCCGCCGGAATGGGCAGCCGTCTCGGCCGCGACCTTCCGAAGCCGCTCACCGAGCTCAGCGACGGGCGCACCATCATGCGCCAGCAGCACGACAACATCGCCGCCGCGTTCGGCGCCGACGTGACCATCACGACCGTCGTCGGCTACAAGCTCGAGCACATCATCGACGCGTTCCCCGAGGTCGAGTACGTCTACAACGAGCAGTACGACCAGACCAACACCTCGAAGAGCCTGCTGCGCGCCCTCAAGGCCACCGGCAAGCACGGCGTGCTGTGGATGAACGGCGACGTCGTCTTCGACCCGCAGGTTCTCGTGCGCGTCGCGGGCCTCGTGCACGCCGACCGCTCGTTCGTGAGCGTCAACACTTCGACCGTCAGCGACGAAGAGGTCAAGTACACCGTCGACGCCGAGGGCTTCATCCAGAAGCTCTCGAAGACGGTGGCCGACGGCCTCGGCGAGGCCGTGGGCATCAACTACATCTCGAGCCGCGACAAGGCCGTGCTCATGCACCACCTCGCCCGCTGCGCCGACCAGGACTACTTCGAGCGCGGCATCGAGCTCGCGATCGAGCACGACGGCATCACGGTCGAGCCCGTCGACATCAGCGACCTCTATGCGGTCGAGATCGACTTCGCCGAAGACCTCGAGCGCGCCAACCTGCACGTCTGAGCCACGAGCTCACGCGGGCGTCCGTCGCTCGAGCACTTCGTGACGCCTGATTCGCGGGCGAAGCGCGACGCGTGGCGCTAGCGTTGTCGTTCGTGACCCCCGACCTGCCGCCGCGCCCGCCGCGCAGCCCCGCGCAGGTGTACCGCCAGTCGCTGTGGCTGCTGACGAGTCGCGACCTCAAGGTTCGCTACTCGACCTCGGCCCTCGGCTACCTCTGGTCGGTGCTCGACCCGCTCGTCATGGCGGTCATCTACTGGTTCGTCTTCACGCAGATCGTCGACCGCGCGATCGGCAACGACCCGTACATCGTGTTCCTGCTCGCGGGGCTGCTGCCGTGGATGTGGTTCAACGGTGCCGTCGGCGACGCGACGCGGGCGTTCATCAAAGACGCCAAGCTCGTGCGGTCCACGCGCATCCCCCGCACCGTCTGGGTCAACCGCATCGTGCTCTCGAAGGGCATCGAGTTCATCGCGGCGATCCCCGTCATCATCATCTTCGCCGTCATCTTCGGCGCGCAGCCCACATGGGGGGTGCTGTGGCTGCCGCTCGCGATCGCGCTGCAGGCCGTGCTCACCGTGGGCCTCGGGCTCATCATCGCGCCGCTCGTCGTGTTCTTCCGCGACCTCGAGCGGGCCGTCAAGCTCATCCTGCGGTTCTTGTTCTACGCATCCCCCATCATCTACGGGCTCGGCGACCTGCCGGCGGGCCTCGACCTCTGGGCATCGTTCAACCCGCTCGCGGGCATCATCTCGCTCTACCGGGCGAGCTTCTTCCCCGATCAGCTGGATGCACGCGCCGTGCTCATCGCCGCCGCCATGAGCATCGCGATCCTCGGCATCGGCATCCTCGTCTTCCGCCGCATGGTGCGCGCTGTGCTGAAGGAGGTCTGATGCAACCCGAGACAGTCATCCGCGTCGCCGACGCCGGCATCCGGTTCCGTCGCAACCGCCGCGGCCGCCGGTCGTTCAAAGACCTGTTCGCGGGCTCGAAGCGTCGCTCGCGCCCCGACGAGTTCTGGGCGCTGCGCGGTGTCGACGTCGAGGTGCGGGCGGGTGAGGCGATCGGCGTCGTCGGGCGCAACGGCCAGGGCAAGTCGACGCTGCTCAAGCTCGTCGCGGGCGTCATGCTGCCCGACGAGGGCACCGTCGAGGTGCACGGCGGGGTCGCTCCGCTCATCGAGATCACGGGCGGATTCGTCGACGACCTCACGGTGCGCGAGAACCTCTACCTCACGGCCGGGCTGCACGGCATGTCGAAGGCCGAGATCGACGCGCGCTACGACGAGATCATCGACTTCGCCGAGCTGCGCGACTTCGTCGGCACCCCCTACAAGCACCTTTCGAGCGGCATGAAGGTTCGGCTCGCGTTCTCGGTGATCTCGCGCCTCGAAGAGCCCATCCTGCTCGTCGACGAGGTGCTCGCGGTGGGCGACAAGGGTTTTCGCGATAAGTGCTACCAGCGCATCGACGAGCTGCTCGCCGGCGGGCGCACGCTCTTCTTCGTCTCGCACAACGAGCGCGACCTCAAGCGCTTCTGCACGCGCGGCCTGTACCTCGACGGCGGATCGCTCGTGCTCGACGCGCCGATCGGCGAGGTGCTCGCGGCGTACAACCGCGACCACGGCGGTACCGCGGTCTGATCCGCACCCGACCCCCGCACAGCGGCGGCTCGTAGACTGGCGGCGACAGCAGGAGGACCCCGGTGACCCTGATCCCGAGCGAGAACGACGGCGCCGTCGAGCGCGAGCCTCTGCGGGGCATCCCGATCGACGATGCGCTCGAGACGCCGCCGACCGCGATCGCGCCGCCCGCCGTCGACCCGCTGCTCGTGCGCGGGCTGCGCGCGGCGATGTCGGCGCAGCGGCCCGCCGTGCTGCTGCACATCCTCTCGATCCGGCGGCAGTACCCCGCGGCGACGCCCGAGCAGGTCATCATGATCCTCGAGCGCCGGTTTCTCAACAGCGTCACCCTCACGGGCGCGGGCAGCGGCGCCGCCGCGCTCATCCCCGGTGTCGGCACGGCCGTGGGCCTGACGGTCATCGGCGTCGAGACCGTGGCCTTCTTCGAGATGACGGCGCTCTTCGCGCAGTCGGTCGCCGAGATCCACGGCATCGTCGTCGACGACGAAGAGCGCGCCCACAACCTCGTCATGGCCCTCATGCTCGGCGGGCCCGGCAAAGACCTCGTGCAGCAGTTCGTGGGTCAGGCCACCGGCTCGGGTCCCGACCGCACGCAGTACTGGGGCGAATCGATCACGGCCGGAATGCCCAAAGCCCTGGTGGGCCTGCTCAACAAGCGGCTGCGCGACGAGCTCGTGAAGAACATGGCCGTCAAGCAGGGCGGCAGCATGGCCGGGCGGCTCGTGCCCTTCGGCATCGGAGCGGTCATCGGCGGGGCGGGCAACCGCATCATCGGCGGCAAAGTCGTGCGCACGGCGCAGCAGGCGTTCGGCCCGGCCCCGACGCGCTGGCCCGCCGAGCTCGACGCAGTCAGTCCCCCGAAGGAGCCTCGTCCTCGTCGTCTTCGTCGTCGAAAGGGTTCGACTCCGACGTGATCGGATCGAGGGCGTGGATGGCCGCCACACGATCCCACTCGGCATACAGCGCGTCAACCGCCGCGTGGAACCGCGCCGTCGCCGCCCCCGGAGCCGTGTCGCCGAAGTAGCGCGTCACCCAGTGCGTGAGGGTCTCGTGCGCCTCGGTGCTCGTGAGCACCCGGTCGACCAGCGGCACCACCTCGGCGGCCTGCTCGGCCGTCACCCACTCGCACGCGCTCAGATAGCCCGTGTCGTCGATCTCGGCCTCGGGCGAGGCCGGCCGCGCGATGATGAGGGGCCGACCCGTCGCGAGGCGGTCGTAGACCATCGCCGAGATGTCGGTGATCGCCACGTCGGCGGCGGCGAGCTGCCAGCCCAGCGCCGACCCGGTGTCGTGCACGTGCTGGGCCGCGGGGTCGGCGGCGTTGGCGCGCTCCAGAGCCGCGATGATGCGCCGATTGGCCGCACCGTACGCGCGGCTCACCACCCCGCTGCGCGGGTGCGGGCGGTAGACCACGCGGTGGCGGCCGGTCGCGAGCAGGGCATCCACCAGGGCCTCGCCGTGGCTCGCGATCGAGCCGTAGGCCGCCGCGGGGCGGTCGCCCTCCCAGGTCGGCGCGTAGAGCACCACGGTGCGGTCGTCGGGCGTGTAGGGGGTCTCGCCGGCGAAGTGGTCGGCCTGCGGGCGGCCGATCTGCAGCGTCTTGCGGTCGAGGTCGTAGTCCCAGAGCTTGCGCGCCAGGCGCTCGCGCGCCGCGTCGCCCGCGATGAACGCGTAGTCGTAGGCCTTGTACTGGTTGGTGGTCATGTACATCTTGTCGGACTCGCCGTGGTTGATGAAGACGTGCCACATGCGGCCGTAGCGGAACATCTGGAAGTTCTTGGTGTTCTGGTTGACGTAGAACACGATGCGCAGCGGCTGCTCGGCGACGAAGCGCTCGAGGTCGGTGACCTTGCGCAGGTAGACCGCGGGCACGGGGGCCTCGTCGAGCAGGGTCATCATCGTTCCAGGGCTGCGGCTGATGATGGCGACCGGATGCTCGCGCGCGAGCTCGGCGAGTGGCGCGTACCACTGCCGGATCTGGTACAGGTTCACACGGGTGTCGGCGAAGTAGACCGCGATCTCGATCGTGCCGGGGGTCGGCGGCGTCTCGGTCTCGAGCCGCACCGCGAGGGCGTTGCGGTTGCGGCGCGAGCGCAGCAGGTCGCGCACGATCCGGCGCGCGGTCTTGTACTGGCTCATGAGCTTCACGATCACGATTCTCCCAGCGGGCGCCCGGGCCGACCCGCCAAACGACCACACTGTTATCCACTTGTTCGCAATTCAGGCTGAGCGGGCCGAGCCCGTTCGTCGCGCGCACGAATCGGCCGCTCAGCCTGAGTTGCGAACACGGCAGGCGTGACAGAATCGGGCGCGATGGCCCGCTTCACGTTCAGCGCCGGCAACGCGCGCGTTCTCGCCCGCGCCCCGCTCTACGCGCTCGGGGCGCTCGCCGCCGTGCTCGTGCCGCGCAGCCCCCGCCGCTGGGTCTTCGGATCGGGCATCGGGCTCGGCGAGGGGGCACTCGTGCTGCTCGAGCGCGCGGCCGAGCGCGAGCCCGACCGCCACCTCACGTGGCTGGCCTCCGACCGCGCCGAGCTCGCCGCCGCGCGGGCGCGCGGCCTGCGGGCACTGCCGAAGCGCGGATCGCGCGGCCTGTGGGCGACGCTGCGCGCCGGCGTGGTCGTTGTGACGCACGGGTTCGGCGACGTCAACCGCTTCGGGGTGAGCGGCGCGCGCGTGGTGCAGCTCTGGCACGGCATCCCGCTCAAGCGACTGCACCTCGACACGGGCGCCGCGCTGCGCCTGCCCCTCATCGGCTCGCTGCCGGGCGTCGGCCGGCTCATGGCGGGGCTGTACCGGCGGGCGGGGGCGCAGATCGCGCTGTTCCCCGTGGCGTCCGAGCTCGTGGCGGCGCGCATCCGCTCGGCGTTCGGGCTGCCGGCCGACCGCGTCATCGTGACGGGCGACCCGCGCGACGACGTGCTGCTCGCGGGCACGCCCGAGGCCCGGCGCTCGACGGCGCGCGCACTCGTATCGGCGGCGCTCGTCGCCGCGGGCGGGGCCCCGCTCCCGGATGCCGGCCCGGTCGTGCTCTACGCCCCCACCTGGCGCGACGGGGCGGTGGATGCCGCGATCCCGACACCCGCCGAGTGGCAGGCGATCTCCGCCTGGGCCGACCGCGCGGGCGCGACGCTGCTGATCCGCTCGCACCCGCTCGGCGCGGGCTCGTACGCGGAGGGCGCCGCGGGCTCGGCCCGCATCCACCTGCTCGGCCGCGATGCCCTGACCGACGTGACCCCAGCGCTGCCGGCGCTCGACGCCCTCGTCACCGACTACAGCTCGATCGCGTTCGACGCCGCCATCGCCGGGGTGCCGAGCGTGTTCTTCGCTCCCGACCTGGCGCAGTACCTCGCGACCCGCGGGCTGTACCAGCCCTACCGCACGTTCAGCGGCGGCGAGCCCGCGCGCACCTGGGCCGAGACGCTCGACCGGCTCGACGCCGTGCTCGTCGACGGCCCGGCGCGTGCGGAGGCGCTCGCGCACGCCACCTGGCTGCGCGACGAGGTCGTCGACCACCTCGACGGGCGCGCGACCGACCGCGTGCTCGACGCCGTGCTCGGGCTGCTCGGCGAGGCACCGACCGCGCCCGCCGTCCTTGCGCCCCCGGCCGCCCGGCGACGCCTCGTCATCACCGCCGCCGAGCTCGACGATCACGCCGTCAGCCTGCGCGGCACCGCACCCGCCCGCATCGCGCACCTCGCACTCGTGGGCCCGCGGCAGACGATCGAGCTCGACGTCTCGCAGGCGCGCGACGAGTTCACGGCGGGCGCCTCGCTGTTCGACGACCGCTGGGGGGCCGAGGGGCTGCCGCCGCGCAGCGACGACTACCGGCTCGAGGTGACCCTCGAGGGCGACGTGAACGCGAGCGCACGCGCGGTGGTGGCGGCCGAGCTCGACCCCGGGTTCCGCTCGCCGCTGCTGCGGGCCGAGCTGCGCGCCGACGCGGGCACCCTCGTGCTGCGCGTCGCGGCCCCACTGGCCGACGACGAGCGCGGAGCATCCGCCCAGAAGCGCCTCGAAGCCGAGTACCGCCGCCGCCCGGCAACCCCTGAGAACGCAGTGTTCTTCGAGAGCTTCTACAGCCAGACGGTCGCGTGCAACCCGCTCGCGATCGACCGCGAACTCGCGCGCGTGCGTCCCGATGTCACCCGCTACTGGTCGGTCGTCGACCGCTCGATCGCCGTGCCGGAGGGCGCAATCGCGATCGTTGAAGGCTCGGCCGAGTGGTGGCGCGTGCGAGCCGATGCCCGCCTGCTCGTCGTGAACGACTGGCTGCGCAAGCGGTGGATGCCTCGCCCCCACCAGACCGTGCTGCAGACCTGGCATGGCACGATGCTCAAGCGGCTCGCGCTCGACCGCGAGGGCGTGGGCCTGCGCACGCGCATCGCCGTGCGTCGCGAGAGCCGCCGGTGGACGGTGCTGCTGGCGCAGAACGACTACGCGGCGAAGATTCTGCGCCGCGCCTACGCGTTCCGGGGTGCGCTGTGGGTGGAGGGCTACCCGCGCAACGACGTGCTGGTCTGGGCAGACCCGGCGATGCGCCGGGCGGTGCGTGCGCGCCTGGGGCTGCGGCCCGAGCAGCGCGCCGTGCTCTACGCGCCGACGTGGCGCGACGATGCCCGCGAGATCGTCGACTACCTCGACCTGCCGAGCCTGCCGAGCGCGCTCGCCGAACTGCCCGGCGAGCACGTCGTGCTCGTGCGCGGGCACAGCCGCACGCTGCGGCACGGTCGCAACCTCGCCGTCGACGGTCTCATCGATGTGACGACCTACCCCGACATGGCCGAGCTGCTGCTGGCCGCCGACGTCGTCGTGACCGACTACAGCTCGCTCATGTTCGACATCACGGCCACCGATACGCCGCTCGTGCTCTTCGCGCCCGACCGCGAGCACTACGAGCGCGAGCTGCGCGGCTTCTACTTCGACCTGCTCGCCGAGGCACCCGTGCCGGTGACCGACAGTCGCGCGGGGCTCATCGCCGAACTCGCCCGGCGTGCCGCCGCGCCGGATACGGCGGCGCAATCCCCCGCGCTCGCGGCCTGGCGGCAGCGCTTCACGGCGCTCGACGACGGTCGGGCCGCCGAGCGGGTGGTCGCGCGCATCATCGCCGAGGGGAAGCTCGAGGGGGGCTGACCCGCCCTACGACTCGATGCGCGAGGTGTCGACGGCGTCGCGCGCGCCGAGCACGAAGCCGCGCACGAACCCCGTGCCCCAGCTCAAGTGCATGACGGCGATGACTCCCGCGAACGTGAGACGGTCGGCGAACCGCTGCCCGCTCGACGGCACCACGAGCAGGGCGAGCAGCACGAGCAGGTAAAGCGCGGGGCCGAGGTGCACGACCGACAGCAGCAAGCTCGGCAGGCCCGCGACGATGCCCGTCAGCTGCAGCACCAGCAGCACGGCGCTGAGCGCGAGCGAGACGACGAGGGCGGGCGGGGCGAAGTAGCGCACCGGGTTGCGCCCGCCGAGCCGCCGAACGAGCTCGCCGCGCCAGATGCCGGTGGCACGAAACTGGCGGGCGAGCCTCGCCCAGGTCGATCGCGGCCAGTAGGTCACGCGCAGCGCCGGGTCGAGCCACACCAGGTGCCCGGCGTCGCGCAGGCGCAGGTTGAGCTCCCAGTCTTCGCCGCGCTTGAGCCCTTCGTCGTAGAGCCCCACCGCCACGAGCGCCTCGCGCCGCATGATGCCCAGGTACGCGCTCTCGGCGGGGCCCTCGGATGCTGCGCCATGGTACGCGCCGCCCCCCAGCCCGAGGCGGTGGTTGTAGGCCCGCGCGACCGCAGACTGCAGCCGCCCCCGACCCGTGGCGACCATGAGGCCGCCGACGCTCGCGGCACCGGTGCGCAGCAGTGTCGCGACCCCTGTCGCCGTGTAGTGCGGTTCGAGCTCGGTGTGCGCGTCGACCCGCACGATCACGTCGTGGGCAGCGGCACGGATGCCGAGATTGAGGCCCAGCGGAATCGACAGCTGGGGGTTCTCGACGATGCGGATGCGGGCATCCTGCACCGCCCGCGCCTGCACCCGTTCGGTCGTGCCATCGGTCGAGGGGCCGAGCACGACGACGAGCTCGCGCTCGCCGGTGTACTGCTGGGCGAGCACGCTGGCGATCGCGTCGTCGATGTAGGCCGCCTCGTTGTACACCGGCATGACGAAGCTGACGCCGGGGTGCGTCGGTGCAGGCTGGCCCATACCTGCGAGGCTAGCGCCTGGCAGGTATGGGCCGGGGCGCTACTGCAGCTCGCCGAGCGAGACCGTGACGTCTTGCGCCGAGCCGCCCCGCACGTAGGTGAGGGTCGCGCTCGCGCCCGCGGGCAGCACGCGCACCTGCGCGGTGAGGTCGACGCTGCCGGCGATCGGCACGCCGTTGAAGACGGTGATGACGTCGCCCGAGCGCAGGCCCGCCTGCTCGGCGGCACCCCCCGGCACGACGCTGTCGATGAGGGCGCCCACGACGGTGCTCTCGGCGTCGTTGATCGAGTCGGTGACGGTCGCGCCGAGCAGGCCGTGCGAGGCCGTGCCGTTCTCGATGAGCTCGGTGGCGACGCGCTGGGCGAAGTTCGACGGAATCGAGAAGCCGACGCCGATGCTGCCCGACTGGCCGCCGCTGCCGCCCGCCGTCGCGATGGCGACGACGATGCCGATCAGTCGGCCCTCGTCGTCGAGCAGGGCACCGCCCGAGTTGCCGGGGTTGATCGCCGCGTCGGTCTGGATCACGGGCAGCGAGACCGTGCCGCTCGAGATGGGCCGCGGGTCGGTGCCCTCGGCGCCCGGAACGTCGAAGTCCCAGAAGTCGAAGGGGGCATCGGTGCTGTCGTCGGGCTGCTGCTCGACCTGCTGGTCGGGCACGGCCGATGAGCGCACCGTGATCGAGCGGTTGAGCGCCGAGACGATGCCGTTCGACACCGAGCCGGCGAGACCGAGCGGCGCGCCGATGACGACCGTGCGGTCGCCCACGTTGAGCGCGTCGGAGTCGGCGAACTCGATGGTCGGCAGGCCTTCGGCACCCTCGAGCTTGACGACCGCGAGGTCGGCGATGGGGTCGCTGCCGACGAGCTCGGCATCGAAGATGCGGCCGTCGGCGAGGGTGACGCGAATGCTCGGGCTGCTCGTGGCGCCTTCGAGCGTCGCGACGTGGTTGTTGGTCAGCACGTAGCCGTCGTCGCTCAGGATCACGCCTGAGCCGTTGCCCGACGACCCGCCGCCCGCGACCGTGAGGGTCACGACGGCCGGCATGGCCTTGGCGACGACGCCCGTGACGAGCGTGGCGTCGTCGGGGTCGTTGACGGTGATCGAGGTCGGCGCGGCGGGGGTGCCGACGACGGGCGCGGCGTCGCTCGCGAGCACGGCCGCGACGACTCCGCCGCCCGCGACCCCGCCGATGAGGGCGCCGACGGTGAGCATGCCGAGCAGCGGAGCCATCGAGCTCTTGGCGCGCGGGGCGGCGGCCTGCGGGCTCGGCGCGGGCGGCGCGGGCTCCGCATGCGGGGCCGCTGGCTCGGCCTGTGCCGCTGCCGGCTCGGGCGCGGGCGCGCTGTCGAGCGGGGTGGTCTCGGGGGCCTCGTGGTTCTCAGGCGTGGTGGTCATCGGGAGGTGCTCCTTTCGGCGCTGTCAGCGTCCTCCGCAAACCTGTGCATTCTATTTGCCCCGCCTGAGCGCGGCCCGACGCTTCGCCCAAGCCTCTCTCGGTCGGTCGCCGACTCGGCGTTCAGCAGCCGGGGCCTACCGCCCCTTCCGTGCAGTCGCGATCGACGAGCACCGTCACCGCGTCTCCCGCGGTCGCGATCAGGTCGTTGGCGGGCAGCACGATGACCCCCGCGAGCGACCGCCAC
Organism: Microcella sp.; assembly: GCF_046296455.1. Lineage (GTDB taxonomy): Bacteria > Actinomycetota > Actinomycetes > Actinomycetales > Microbacteriaceae > Microcella. Next base: position 4,797 of record NZ_JBKBLF010000015.1, on the reverse strand, counting down.
GCCCCGCCCGCGAAGCGGTACTCAGCAGTGAACTCGACGTCGAGCTCGATGACGTAGGTGCCCGGCGCGTCGTACACATGGCTCGTGGGTGTCGCGTCGAACTCGCGCAGCCCCAGCGCCGCCCACGTCGCTCCGGTGGTCGTGCGCCGCACCGCTGATCCGTCGCCGTACCTCCAGCGATAGCCGACGGGAGTGAAACGCACGTCGGCCGGGGCGCCGAGCAGCGTGCCCGACACGATGTGCGGCTCGGTGCGGGCCACGAAGTTCGTGGGCAACCCGACGACCATCCAGCCGTCCGGCTGCATGAACTGCGTCGGGGGTCGCGGGCGGAAGATCGCGATGTCGCTCCAGGTCACGGCGGGCACGCCCGGCTCGGCGTCGACGGGCTTCGGCTGGCCCTCGCCGTAGCAGTAGCCGGCAAAGACCTCGTCGCAGGGCATCGGCATCTCGACCGATCCGGGGGGTCCGGATGCTCCGCCTCCCCCACCCCCGCTGCCCGAGCCTGGGCCGCCGCCGTTGGTGAGCTCTCCATCGATGATCGCCGCCCCGTCGCCGACCTCGCCGCGCACGTCGGGGCACCCGCCGAGCACCGCCGACCCTTTGTCGCAGGAGTCTGCAGCGAATGCTGGAGCCGAAGGTCCCGCAATGCTCAATCCCAAGACCATCACGACAAGGAGTGTTAGGCGTCGCATAGGTCACCAACGGGCCAGGTCAATTCGTCCTCGACGATCAAGTTGCCCGCCGGCTCTGAAACAAGAATTGCCTCATATGCCAAGTAGTCCACGCGGTCACTGCTGACGACGTTGGCTCCGGACTCGTCGACGACCTCGACATCGCCGACAAATACGCACGCGTAGATCTGAACTTCTGCCGACCCTGGTGCTCCACTGATGTGCTGCTGGAGGCGGACATCCACCAGCGTCGATTCGCCGATGGCTCTATAGCCGTTGGTAGCGAAGACCTCGAAGCCCTCCGCTTCGGACTCGAACACTTCATCAGACACGAGCGGGCGCAAGCGTTCAGGATCAGCGCCGCCATCTTGGAGGATCATGCTCGACACTCGAAGAAACTCCTCGTACGCCGCCGTCGCCGCGGCGAGGGCCTCCTCGTCCGTCGCGAAGAGCGGCGCGACGTCGGCGGTCGGCTCGGCGGGCGGGATGCGGGTCGACTCGGTGCAGGCAGTCAGGGCGCCGGCGACGAGGGCGAGCGGCAGCGCGACGAGGGCGAGGCGTCGGATCATGCCCGTCACGGTAGGCATGCGCGCCGCATCCCGTGCCGTTTCTCCACATCGACGCTGCCGAGCGTGGGCCCCGAAGGGGGTACACAGATTCGTCTGTCCGCCACATAGACTCGCAGAGAGACCGACGACCACCGATCCCGAGGGCTCCCGAATGACGCAGCCCCCTGTGACCGATGTCACGGCCATCCTCGATGCCGCCGGCGACATCATCATGAACGACGGCTACGCAGCCGTCACGCTCGCCTCGATCGCTTCGCGCTGCGGCACGACGCTCGACGAGGTCGCCGAGATGTTCCCGACCGCGAACGACGCGATGGTCGCCATGCTCAACCGCGAGTTTCAGGGCATGTACGGGCTCATCGTGCAGAACATCGATCGCGACCCGCGCGGCGGCCTGCTCTCGCGCATGTACACCTACATTCTCAGCGCGGTCTACGAGCGCCCCCTGGCGAAGACACTGTTCGTGATCGACCGCGAAGCGCTCAACTCGATCATGCGCAACTCGCACAGCTTCGCCTACACACCCACGATCGGCATTCGCGGCGAGCTCATCGAGGCATTGCAGGCGGCCGGCATGGTGCGCGACGACGTGGATGCCCGCACGGTGTCGAGCGTGCTCTCGGCCTGCTCGGCCGGGCTCGCCCTGACGGCGCCGCACGACGATCTCGGCATCATCATCGAGGGTCTCGCCACTCTGCTGTCGCGCGGCGTCGACACCGACGTGGTCGACACCTCGCCGGGCAAGGCCGTGTTCTTCGACTGGGCGACAAAGCTCACCGTGCCGCGCGAAGACGACTGAGCCCGTTCGATCGGTCGACGGCCGCCGGTACGCTGGCCCCGTGAGCACCGACGCCCCGTGGATGCGCACTGCGCGCTCGGCCGGCCTCATCGGTGCCGACGGCACGGTGCGCCCCACGATCTTCGCCGAGATGTCGGCGCTTGCGCTCGAGCACGACGCCGTCAACCTGGGGCAGGCCTTTCCTGACGACGACGGACCGAGTGTCGTGCTCGAGGCCGCCGTCGAGGCGATCCGCGCGGGCGTCAACCAGTACCCGCCGGGGCGCGGCACGGCCGAGCTGCGGGCAGCGATCGCCGAGCACCAGCAGCGCTTCTACGGCTTGTCGCTCGACCCGGCGACGCAGGTGCTCGTCACGGCGGGGGCGACCGAAGCCATCGCCGCGAGCCTTCTCGCCCTGGCCGGCCCGGGCGACGAGGTCGTGACGCTCGAGCCGTTCTACGACGCCTACGCGGCCGTCATCGGGCTAAGCGGGGCGCGGCACGTGACCATCCCGCTGAGCGAGCCCGGCTTTCAGCCGAGCGCCGCGGCGATCGACGCGGCGATCACCGACCGAACGCGCGTGATCGTGCTCAATTCGCCGCACAACCCCACCGGGTCGATCCTCGCCCCCGAGCATGTCGAGCGCATCGTGGCCGCGGCCGTGCGCCACGACGCCGTGATCGTGAGCGACGAGGTCTACGAGCACCTCGTCTACGACGGAGCACGCCATCGGCCGACGGCGTCGTTCGCCGGGGCGGCCGAGCGCACGCTCACGGTGTCGAGCGCCGCGAAGACCTTTAGCGTGACCGGGTGGAAGATCGGCTGGGTCACCGGCCCCGCCGCGCTCATCGAGGCCGTGCTCGGCGTGAAGCAGTGGCTCACCTACGTCAACGGAGCACCCTTCCAGGGCGCGGTGGCCCGCGGCCTGCGGCTCGATGACGACTTCTTCGACGGGCTGCGGTCGACGATGCAGCGCCGGCGCGACCTGCTCGCAACCGGGCTCGTCGACGCGGGCTTCACGATCGCCCCGACCGCGGGCTCGTACTTCATCGTCGTCGACGGCGCTGCGCTCGGCCTCGGCGATGCCGCCGAGAGCGCTCGCGCCCTCGCGGTCGATCCGGGCGTCGTGGCCATTCCGCTGAGCGCCTTCGGCAGCGCGGTCAGCGCGAGCGCCCTGCGCTTCGCGTTCTGCAAGCCCGACGCCGTGATCGCCGAGGGCGTGCGGCGGCTGCAGGGGCTGCGCCGCTAGAGGGGCACGACTCCGAACCGGCGCAGCTGCAGGGCGGGATTGATGCGGCGCACCTCGTCGAGGTGATCGCGCGAGACCGGGGCGACCACCGCATCCGTCGCCGTCTCGATCGAGGCGAGCACCTCGCCGCGGGCGTCGATGATCATGCTGTGACCGACGCCGATGGGCGGAGTGTGGTCGGCGGCCGCGACGTACATGGTGTTCTCGATCGCCCGCGCGGTGAGCAGAGTCGTCCAGGCGTGCACCTTGCCGAGGCCGGCGACCCACTCGCTCGGTACGAGCACGAGCTCGGCGCCCGCGTCGACGAGGCGGCGGGTCACTTCGGGAAACCGCAGGTCGTAACAGGTCTGGATGCCCACGCGCAGCCCCACCGCATCGAACAGCTGCGGCGGCTCGAGCGCGCCCGCCTCGGCCCACGCCGACTCGGTCGCGCCGAACGCGTCGTAGAGGTGCAACTTGCGCGAGACAGCGAGCAGCGCGCCGCCGGGCGCGACGGCGACGACGGTGTTGCGAAAGCGGTCGGTTCTGGTCGCGCCGACCTCGATGAGCCCGGCGACAAGGATCGCCCCCGTCTCGCTCGCGAGATCGCCGAGGCCCTCGACGAAGGTGCCGTCGAGCGGTTCGGCGGCGGCGAGCCAGTCGGGGCCCATCGTGGGCGAGAAGTACGACGAGTACTCGGGGAACACGACGAGACCCGCGCCTTGCTCGACGGCGTGCAGCGCAAGGCTGCGCATCGCGGTCAGGTTCGCGGCGCGGTCGGCGACAGGCCCGAACTGGGCGACGGCGATAGACGCGGCGACGGATGCGGTGCTCACGATTGCCAGCCTAGGCGGGTGCCCGGCCCGGGCGCTCTGCCACGATGGAGGCATGACCGCTTCGCTCATCGTTCTCGGGTCGGCCAACACCGACTACACCGTGCTCGTCGACCGGCACCCGCTGCCGGGCGAGACGCTGCTGGGCGACGAGCTCGTCATCGCGACGGGCGGCAAGGGCGCGAACCAGGCGCTCGCGGCGGCGCGCGCCGGCGCGATGCCCGTGTTCCTCGGCGCGGTCGGCGACGACGGCAACGGCCGCTCGATGCTCGACGCCTTGGGCGCGGGCGGTGTCGACGTCTCGAGCGTCGCGGTCGTCGACGACGCTCCCACGGGCATCGCCCTCATCACCGTCTCGCGCGACGGCGAGAACACGATCGTGGTCGCGGCGGGAGCGAACGCACGCGTCAACGCCCACGAGGTCGAGGCCGGCATCCGCGCGATCGCCGGGCGAGGCACCGTGCTGCTCGCGCAGCTCGAGATCCCGCTCGCGGCGGTCGTGACGGCGGCCGAGACGATCGACGAGCTCGGCGGGCGCACGGTGCTCAACCTCTCCCCCAGCCGTGAGGTTCCGGATGCGCTGCTCGCCCTGTGCGACCCGCTCATCGTCAACGAGGCCGAGGCGCACGACCTGACGGGCCTCACGATCGGCACGCCCGCCGAGGCGGCGACCGCGGCGACGGCGTTGCTCGACCGCTGCCGCAGCGTGGTCATCACG
>NZ_JBKBLF010000014.1:0-75132 GCF_046296455.1 Microcella sp. | reverse complement strand
CGGCGTCGCGCGCGACGAGCAGCTGCGCCTCGGCCTGCACGCGCGCGGCGTGGTACGCCTCGCGCGCGTGCGCGAGGCGCTGGGCCTGCGTGCGCGACGAGGCGAGCGACACCTCGACGGCGTCCATGGCCTCGCGCAGGTCGGCGAGATGCTCGATCGGATCGGCCGCGTCGCCCGCGTCGTCGCCCGACACCGCGTCGAGCTGCGTCACGGCCCGCGTGATGGCGACGCCCGAGTCACCGTCGGGCGCCTCGCCGGCCGCCGCGAGCGCCTCCGACCGCACCGTGCGTGCGTCGTCGCGCAACCGCCGCAGGGCATCGGCCGCGTCGTCGAGACGCGCAGCCGCCGCGCCGACCTGCTCGAGCGCCTCTTCGGCCGAGAACAGCAGCCGCTCGGCCTCGCTGATGGTCGCCATGACGCTGCTCGCGGGGGCCGTGCTGCCGGGGGCCGCCTCCGCTGCCAGGCCCTCGGCACGATCGAGGCCGCGGGCGGCGCGCTCGGGGGCGTCGGCGGAGGGGCCGAGCGCGGTGCGGGCGTGCTGGGTGAGCAGGGCATCCCGCTGCCGCGTCGTCTCGGTCAGCCGGGCGCGGGCCTCGGCGATGCGCGTGCGCAGGCGATCGAGCCGCTCGGGCGCCGTCGATTCGAGCGAGCGGCGGTCGCGGAAGGCCGCCGACTGCTCGCCGAGCCCGCGCTCGATGCGGTCGGCGAGCATGACGATGCGGTCGGCGCGCTCGCGGTTGGCGAGCCCCGCCTCGGGTTCGGCGTCGATGAGCCGGTGCAGCCGAAAGATCTCGTCGCGGTCGCCACGGGCACGGCGCACGGCGCCGCGGTAATCCTGCGCGGCGCGCTCGCCGAACTGGGCGATCGCGAACTCGACGTCGGCCTCGCCCTCGGCGATGCGGTCATCGGCCCGCACGAGGGCCGAGCCGGCGCGACGGCGGATGTAGTCGGGGGCCTTCACGAGCCGACCCGAGCGGCCGCGCCGCCGCGCGACGACCACGATGCCGCCGACCAGCACGGCGGCCACGACGACGAGCACGGTCGTGCCCGCGGCCACGATCGCCGACACGAGACCGCCCACGAGCTCCACGCCCCGATTCTAGATCGGCAACCCTGATCGCAACTCAGGCTGAGACGCCCGATGTGCTGCGCTGTGCACGCTCACACGGCGTCTCAGTCTGAGTTGCGAACTCGGCGGGCGGGTTCGGGGGCAGACCGCCCGAAATCCCCAGAACTCGGGCCCTGCAGACATACAGTGGCCGCGTGTGGCGTGCCGACCGATACGACGATCATGAGATCGACGCCGAGGCGGCGAGCGGTGAGAACCCGCTCGCACCCTCCTCGGTGCGGTTCGACGACCCCCGCGTCGTGCCGATGAACGTCGCCGCCCCGATGTGGGATCGCTGGCGCGCCGAGCTCGCGCGCATCGGCGGGCCGAGCACGCTGCTGCACTTCAGCGACGATCCGCGCGGCCGCATCGAGCTCGGCACGAGCCACCCGGGCGGCCTTGCGCGCTTCATCGCGGGCAGCCCCACCCTGCTGAGCAACCTCGTGCGCGACGATGTGGCCCTGCGGCAGGCGCGCGTCGCCGCCGAGCGCATCGCCGATCTCGGGGTCGAGCTCGCGAGCGTGCGCGGCATCGACGCCGTCGCTCTCGGCATCGGGCTCGTCTCGTGGCAGCACGACGGTGTCGATCACTGCGCCCCGCTGCTGCTGCGCCCCCTGCGCCTGCGGCGTCGGGGTCGGGATGTGGAGCTCACGCTCACCGGACGCGTCGGCGTCAACCCGGCCCTCGTGCGCGCGCTCGCCGCCCAGTTCTCGCTGCACCTCGACGAAGACGCCTTCGTGGCCCTCGCCCACGACGGCGAGGCCTTCAAGCCCAACCCGCCGCTCGACCGACTGCGCGGGCTCACCGCGCACCTCGAAGGCTTCACCATCAGCCCGCGCCTGGTCGTGAGCACCTTCGCCGAGGTCGGCCCCGCGATGGTGGCCGACGCCCACGACCTCGCGCACCCCGTGCTCGACGCGCTCGCGGGCAACACAAGCGCGCGCTGGGCGGTGCAGGAGGGCCAGTCGCCGGTGGAGGCGGTGCCCGCCGATCAGCGCCCGCCCGAGACCGACCTGCTGCTGCTCGACGCCGATGCCGAGCAAGAGCACGTCATCGCCAGCATCGCGGCCGGCAACTCGCTGGTCGTCAAGACCCTGCCCGGCACGGGCGGAACGCAGACGGTCGTCAACGCGCTCGGCGCGCTCGTGGCGCAGAACAAGCGCGTGCTCGTCGTGAGCCCGCGGCGGGCGACGCTGCGCACGATCGCCCAGCGGTTCGCCGACATCGGGCTGCCCGCCACCGCCGTGGCCGCGGCCACCCTGCGTCGTGACCTCATCCGTGCGATCGGCCGAAACGAGAAGGCCCAGCGCCCGCGCGTGGCCGACGTCAACGACGCGCTCGTGCGTCTGCGCACCGTGCTCGTCGACTACCGCGAAGCCCTCGGGCGCCCCGACGCCGAGCTCGGCATCAGCGTGCTCGACTGCATCGCCGAGCTCAGCCGCCTGCAGCTGCTGCCCACCCCGCCGAGCACCCGCGCGCGCCTCAGCCGCGCGGCCGTCGAGCTGCTCGCCGTCGACCGCAGCGAGGCCGCGGCTGCCATGGTGCACGCCGCCGAGCTCGGTCAGTTCAGCTACGGCCCCGGCGACTCGCCCTGGTACGGCGCGCGCTTCAGCACGGGCGACGAGGCCGCGCACGCGCAAGAGCGCGCCCGTCGACTGCACCACGAGCTCGTGCCGCGCCTCGTCGAGCGTGGGCGCGCCCTCATCGGCGCGACCCCCATGCGCCCCTTCGAGACGGTCGCCGAGCTCGGCGTGTACCTGCGCCTGCTCTCTGACCTGCGCGACACGCTCGACAAGTTCCAGCCGGCCGTGTTCGACCGCTCGCTCAGCGAGCTCATCGCCGCCACCGCTCCGCGGCGCGAGTCGAGCACGATGCCCGCGGCCACCCGCCGGCGCCTCAAGGGCCTCGCCAAGGAGTACCTGCGGCCGGGCGTCGCCGTCAGCGACCTGCACGAGTCGCTCGTGCGCATCCAGCAGCAGCGCGTGCTCTGGCAGCGCTTCGTGCCCACGGGGCTCACGCCGGCCGTGCCCGTCGGTATCGCCGATGTGGCCGTCGCCTACCAGCAGGTCGAGCAAGACCTCGAGGCGCTGGATGCTCCGCTCGGCCACCACAGTCGTGACCAGCAGCTCGCCCACCGCCCGCTGCCCGAGCTGCACGCCCTGCTCGCCGGCCTCGCCGCCGAGAGCGACGTGCTCGCCAACCTGCAAGAGCGCACGGCGCTGCTCGAGCGGCTCGAGCGCTGGGATGTCGGGCCGCTGCTGAGCGACCTCGCCGCGCGGCACGTGCCGCAGAGCCAGGTCGCGGCCGAGCTCGAGCTCGCCTGGTGGCGCTCGGCGCTCGACAGCCTGCTGCAGCACGACCGCGCCCTGCTCGGCGCCGAGCCGAGCGTGCTCGACCGCCTCGAAGCCGACTTCCGCCTCGTCGACGAGGCGCACGCGGCGGGCAGCGCGCAGTTGCTCGGCTGGCAGCTGGCCGAGAACTGGTCGATCGGCATCACCGACTGGCCCGACGAGGCGGCGGCGCTCAAGGCGATGCTGAAGAGCGGCTCGATCACGTCGACGCAGCTGCAGCGTGAAGCCCCGCACGTGAGCCGCCCGATCGCGCCCGTGTGGCTGGCCTCGCCGTACGACGTACACGAGGTCAGCGACGAGATTCCGTTCGACACCGTGCTGCTGCTCGACGCGGGCGCGGTCACGGTCGCCGAGGTCGCGGGCTCGGTGCGCCGTGCCCGTCAGGTGGTCGCCGTGGGTGACCCCGTGACCCAGGCTCCCGCGCCGTTCGCGATCGCCGTCGGCGACCCCGCCGACGATGGCGACGTGGATGCCCGGCACGCCGCATCCGCTCTCTTCCAGCTCAGCGAACTGCTGCCGGCGCTCTCGCTCACGCGCTCGTACCGCGCCGGGGGCGAAGATCTCGCCGAGCTCGTGAACCGCAGGTTCTACGCCGGCCGCATCGAGTCGCTGCCCTGGGCGGGGTCGTTCCTCGGGCATCCCTCGATCGCGGTCGACTACCTCGACGATGGCCACGGCATGCCCGACGACGACACGGGCGCGATCGAGAGCGTCGATGTCGAGGTGCGCCGCACGGTCGACCTCGTGATCGAGCACGCCACGGCGCGCCCGAACGAGTCGCTCATGGTCGTCACGGCCAGCGCCAAGCACGCCGCGCGCGTGCATACCGCCGTGCTCGAGGCGCTCACGCACCGCCCCGACCTGCATGACGTGCTGCTCGGCGACCGCCCCGAACCGTTCGCGGTGCTCACGATTGAGCAGTCGGTGGCGCAGTCGCGTGATCGCGTCATCTTCTCGATCGGCTTCGGGCGCACTCCGCACGGTCGCGTGCTGAGCGAGTTCGGATCGCTCGGGCGCGCGGGCGGCGACCGCCTGCTCGCCGTCGCGATGACGCGCGCGCGGCGCTACGTGCGCATCGTCAGCTGCATCCGCCCGAGCGATCTCGACGACGACCGGCTGTCGCACGGCGCTCGCGCCCTCGCCGACCTGTTCGCCGACATCGAGGCGCGCCGCACGGCCGTCGAGCTGCCCGACGACAGCGACCCCGTGCTCATCGACCTCGCGCGCCGGCTCGAGGCGCGGGGCATGACGGTGGCCCTCGGGCACCGCGGCAAGCTGCCGCTCGTCGCGAGCCGCGGCGGCTACTGCGTGGCGATCGAGACCGATGCCGCGCTCGGCCACCTGAGCCTGCGCGAGTCGCTGCGCCTGCGGCCCGACCTGCTGCGCCGCCTGGGCTGGCACTACGCGCGCGTGCACGTCTTCGAGCTGTTCAGCGACCCCGAGGCGGTCGCCGACCGCATCGTCGCGCTCGCTGGCGGAGCGGCCCCGGCGCCGGTAGGAACGGGCCCGGTGCTCGGCCGCGGCTCTGATCACCCCACCGACGAGCTCGCGATCACCCGCTGACCCGTACCCTGGAGGCATGATTCAGGGGGATGCGGGGCGCGCCCCGATCAGCCGCGCCCGCGGTGCGCGCCGGGCCACGACGCCGCCGCCGCCCGGGTCGGATCCCGCCCCGAGCCCCGAGCCCGCGCGGCACCGGCTCGACGAGAACGACGAGCGCCTCACGGCCGAGAAGCCGCCGCACTACTGAGGTCGCCGCGAGGCCGCGGCGATACCGAGCGGGGCTAGGCCGCGGGCGTGGCCCCGTCGCGCTTCGCGAGCAGGTCGCGAATCTCGGCGAGCAGCTCGAGCTCGGTCGGCGGCACGGCCTCGTCGACCGCGGGCTGCCCGGCCGCGCGGCGCTGCTCGGCTCGGCGCCTCAGGTGGTTGACGGGGGCGACGAGCGCGAAGTAGACGACCGCGGCGACGATGAGAAAGTTGAGCACGGCGCCGATGACCGCGCCGAAGTACAGCACGGCCTCGCCGCCCGACACCGTCGGGATGGCGACGGGCAGCGCCTTCTCGAGCGTCGCGGCGTTGAAGAGCGCCCCGATCGCCGGGTTGATGACGGCGGTGACGATGGCGTTCACGACCGCGGTGAAGGCGGCCCCGATGACGACGGCGACGGCGAGGTCGATGACATTGCCGCGCAGGATGAATTCTCGGAATCCGGTGAGCATGCCTCGATGCTAGCCACCGAACGGGACTAGCTGGCGGCGGGAGTCGCCGCGGGGGCAGGAGTGCTGGCGGGTGCGGCCGACCCCGATGACGACCCCGAGTCAGTTGAGCTCGTCGTCGAGCGGCTATCGGTGCGGTAGAACCCCGAGCCGTTGAACGTCACGCCGACGGCCGAGAAGACCTTGCGCAGGCGGCCCTGGCACGTGGGGCACTCGGTGAGCGAGTCGTCGGTGAAGGCCTGCTGAATGTCGAACGCGGTCGAGCACTCCGTGCAGCGGTACGAGTACGTGGGCATGAAAGACCTCCACCCTCCAGAATACGGCGGGCCGAGCATCCATTCGAACCGCGGTCAGGCGGTGAAGCGCGTGATGCCGCTCGGGGTCACGACGCCGTCGACCCCCTGGTCGTGCGGTTCGCGCGGCAGCTCGTCGACGACCTCGCCGTCGAACACGATCGCGAACACGGGCGGGCGGCGGTCCATCGAGCCGAGCGTCTTGTCGAAGTAGCCGCGCCCCCAGCCCATGCGCATGCCCGTGCGGTCGACGGCGGCGGCGGGCACGAGGATGAGCCCGACGTCGTTGACGGCGATGGGCCCGAGCAGCTCGGTCGTCGGCACGGGCATGCCGACGACGTCGAGCCCCTCGTCGGCGGCGTCGTACGGCGCCCAGTCGAGCAGCCCGTCGTCGCGCGAGACGGGCAGCAGCACGCGGATGCCTTGCGCGCAGGCCCAGGCGACGAAGGGGCGCGTCTCGGGCTCGTCGGGCGTCGCGAGGTAGCAGGCGAGCGCGCGCGGCCCGAGCGTCGAGGTGAGGGCGATGAGCTGGGCGGTGAGCGCCTCGGTCGCCGCCTCGCGCTCATGCTGCGTGCGGATGCGCCGCCGACCCCGCAGCTCGGCGCGCAGTGCGCGCTTGGTCGCGATCGCGTCGCCGTCGGGCTCGGTGGGCATACCGCCATGGTAGAGCCGTGACAACCCCCGGGGCCCGAACGGGCTCCCCGATACGCTGAGGCCATGACCCCGCGCATCAGCAAGGCCGTGATCCCCGCCGCGGGACTCGGCACCCGGTTCCTGCCCGCGACGAAGGCCATGCCCAAAGAGATGCTGCCGGTGGTCGACAAGCCGGCGATCCAGTATGTGGTCGAAGAAGCGGTCGGCGCGGGGCTCACCGACGTGCTCATGATCACGGGGCGCAACAAGAACGCGCTCGAGAACCACTTCGACCGGGTCGGCGAGCTCGAGGCGACGCTCGAGGCCAAGGGCGACACCGAGAAGCTCGCCAAGGTCGAGTACTCCACGGGCCTCGCCGACATGCACTACGTACGCCAGGGCGACCCGCTCGGCCTCGGCCACGCCGTGCTGCGCGCGCACATGCACGTGGGGCGCCAGGCCTTCGCGGTGCTGCTCGGCGACGACATCATCGACCCGCGCGACCCCCTGCTCGAGCGCATGATCGACGTTCACGAAGAACGCGGCACGAGCGTCATCGCACTGCTCGAGGTCGACCCGGCCCAGGCGCACCTCTACGGCGTCGCGACGATCGAGCCCACCGACGACCCCGATGTCGTGCGCATCACCGACCTCGTCGAGAAGCCCGCGCCGGGCACGGCGCCGTCGAACCTCGCCATCATCGGCCGGTACGTGCTACGCCCCGAGATCTTCGACATCCTCGAGCACACGGCGCCCGGCAAGGGTGGCGAGATCCAATTGACGGATGCACTGCTCGAGCTCGCCCACCAGCCCGAGAACGGCGGCGTCTACGGCGTCGTGTTCCGCGGCCGCCGCTACGACACGGGTGACCGGCTCGACTACATCAAGGCGATCGTGCAGCTCGCCGTCGACCGCGACGACCTCGGGCCCGAGTTGCGCCCCTGGCTGAAGGAATTCACCGCCCGCTTAGACTGAGGCGTGGCATCGATCATCCCCACGCTGCGCGATGGCGCGACGGTGCTGCGTCCCATCCGGGTGCGCGACGCGCGCGCGCTCGAGTCCGAGCTCATCGACAGCCGCAGCTGGCTGCGGCCGTGGGAGGCGACGAGCCCCTCGGCGCCCATGAATTGGGATACGCGCGGCAGCATCCGCAGCCTGCTGAGCGCCGCGCGCGCCGGCACGGGCCTGCCGTTCATCATCGAGACCGAGGGGCGGCTCGCCGGCCAGCTCAACGTGAGCGGCATGACCTACGGCTCGCTCGCTTCGGCGACGATCGGCTACTGGGTGGGGGCGGGGTTCGCGGGGCGCGGTCTGACGCCGACCGCGGTGGCGCTCGCGACCGATCACGTGTTCTTCACCGTGGGGCTGCACCGCATGGAGATCTGCATCCGGCCCGAGAACGCGCCCTCGCTGCGGGTGGTCGAGAAGCTCGGGTTCCGGTACGAGGGGCTGCGGCGGCGCTACATCCACATCAACGGCGACTGGCGCGACCACTTCTGCTTCGCGCTCACCGTGGAGGAGGTGCCGCAGGGCGTGCTGCAGCGCTGGAAGGCGGGCCGGGTTCCCCCGGGTGCGGCGAGCATCCCTGAGCTGGATGTCATCGCCGCACGCCGGGGCATCAGCCTGCCGCCCGTGCGGTGATCGGCAGAACTCAGACCCAGGTGACGGGGATCGTCAGCATGATCGCGGCGGCGAACACGAAGATCGCCGAGCCGATGACGATGAGCGCGTACTGCACGCGGCGGGCGCGCACGACGGCGGCGACACCGAGCAGGAACAGCGAGATGGCCATAAGCACGGTCGTGAGCGTCAGCCAGTCGCCGCGAGCGTCGAGCTCGTCGGCCTGCTTCGTCAGTTCGACGGCCTCCTCGCTCTTCTCGCCGTAGGCGCCGAACAGCACGTTCTGGTACTCCTCGTCGTCGAGCGGGCTCGTGTAGAACTCGGTGTCGGCGGCGTTGATCGCGTCGGCGCGCTCGATCGCGGCGCCGAAGTGCTCGCTCACGGCGACGAAGAAGAGCGCGTCGTAGACCTCGGCGGCGACGGGGTCGCCCGCGTCGATCTGCGCCTGCAGCTCGGTCAGGCGCGCGAGGGTCTGCGCATCCTGCACGTACTCCTGGTTGCCTTCGAGGTAGAGCGACTCGGCCTCGGCCGTCGCGCTCTGCGAGAGCGAGAGCGACTTGGCAGTCTGGCCGTCGTAGAGCGCCGCCTGGAACGACACCCACGCGGTGGCGACCGAGACGATGCCGAGCAGGATGACGATGAGCAGCTCGGCGTTGCCGAAGAAGGCGCGCAGGCCGGTCTTCTCGGCGGTCTCAGCGGTTTCGGGAGAAGGGGTCGACGACATGGTGTCCTTTGAGAGGGGGTGGGGAGGAGGGGATGCGGCCTCGGGTCTGCCAACACTCCGCCGACCTGCCGACCGCATCGGCTCGTGAATCGTACCTTTGCCGCATGGAGTCCACGGGCGGCGGCACGGCGATCCTCATCGCGATCGCCGCCGGGCTCTGGCTGCTCTACCTCGTGCCGATGTGGCGCCGTCGCCGCGAGTACCTCGCGACCGAGCGCAACGCCATCCGCCTGCAGCAGACGCTGCGCATCATGGCGCACGCGGCCGAGGTGCCCGAGTCGGTGCGCGCCGAGCTGACGGCGCGCGACGTGGCGGCGCAGCAGCGCTCACTCGCCGCCCGTCAACGGGAACTCGCCGCGATCGAGCGCGCGCGCGAGGCGGCCGCGCAGCGCGCGCTGCGGGCGCGGCTGACCGAGTCGGCGCCGGGCCTCATGGCCGAGATGGATGCCGCGCGCCTCGGCCAGCGCCGGCTGCGTCGCTCGCGCGCGCTCACCTCGCTTACGACGCTGCTCTCTCTCATCGGCATCGCCGTGGCGGTGTCGCTCGGTGCCTGGGCGTGGGCCGGTTTCGCCGCCTTCGTCGCGATCAGCGGCGGGATGCTGCTCACGGGCCTCGCTCGCGCGCAGCGCCGCCGCACGGCTCCTGTCGCGGGCGTCGCCGCTCCCGAGTTCGTCGATCTGGCGCCTCCGGTTCGCCGAACGGCCCCGGTCGCGCGCCGCGAGTGGACGCCCGTGCCGCTGCCCAAGCCGAGCTACCTCAGTGCGCCGGTCGTGCCGACCGGGGCCGCGGCTCCGGCTCTCGACCACGCGGCCGCGCTCGCTGCTGCCGCCGCCGAGGCCGAGCGGGCGCAGCGGGCGGCAGCCCGCGCGGCATCCCTCGACGTCGCCGCGGCGGCTTCCACAACTTCGGAGTGGAAGTCGCCCGAGGTCGCCCGGCCCGCGGCGAGCCGGTTCGCCGGCATGGGCCTCGTCGAGGGGCTGCCGACCCGCGCGCCCGACCTCGACGAGGTGCTCGAGCGCCGTCGCGCCGCCGGCTGAGCCCGCGCAGCACCCGGTCGAGCGCCCCGCGCGCGAATGGTAGTGTGGTCGACGCACCACGGGCCTGTGGCGCAGTTGGTAGCGCGCCTCGTTCGCATCGAGGAGGTCAGGGGTTCGAATCCCCTCAGGTCCACCATCCCATGACTTTCTCTCAAATAGACTTTTCGTGACCGCATAGCGTCCGGTGGCGATGCGCGACTGTGTCTGGCTGGAGGGCGTCACCTCGCTCTTCACGTGGGAGGATCCGGACGTGAGTATTTGGCCTGGACGGGGCGCCGCGCTCGACATCCTGAACGCTGCAATCCTGAGTTGGATCGAGGTCCAACGGTGACGCCCGAACAGCACGAACTTGTGTATAGGTTGATCGGCCTATTTGGTGGCGAGAAGATGTCCCAATCTGACTTTCTCAAGGTTATGGATGCCAGCGATGGTGTCGCTCTCGGTCTGTCATTGATGGAAGACGCTTTAGCGAGACGCAACAAAGACGACGTCGGGTCGTCAATCTCTGTCTGCAACGCTTTCGGATACGGGACAGTTCATCTGCCGCTCTTCCATGAACTCTCAATGGCCGATTGGCACGTAGGACATGAAGATGTCGCTTGGCCTCTTGATGAGATCGGTTCTGATGAGTCAATTCCATTCTTGAAGCACCTGGCGGAGTGGGTACCTGACTATCTCCTGTGGGACGACGCTCGAGCCCTGTCGACTAAGGCGGTGTGGGGCGTCGCCAAGATGGGCTCACCTGCCGCGCACGCTGCGCTGTTCGAGTTGGCGCAGAGCGACGACCCACACGTTGTACAGGCCGCGAATTTTCAGATTGAGCGACTTGGGCTCAAGACCTAAGTGGCACCGATCATGTAGAGGCTAAGTTCGGCCGGGCAATGGCCGATTAGCGAGCGACAGGCATCAGGGTATTGTTCGGCGATGACCATTCTCGATGACATGGATGAGCTCGTGGCGACGAGACTCCGGGCTCTCATCGTGGTCGGCCGAGTGTCGTACGCAAGCTCCCTTGAGTGGCAGGTTGATCAAGGGAGGACATTGGGTATTCACAAATCGGGGGACGCCTTTGAGCTCCTGGTGTGGGAACGTGGAGACGCCGAAATCGTGTACGGCACCCCTGAAGACCCTGGTTCCGAGTACCATCCTGCGGTCGTCTCAGCAGACCTGCCCGTGTTGCTCGACCGCCTGATGGCGATTGCGAGCACCTAGGTCGAGCTTCCGAATTCGGGTCATGAGCCGGTAACTCGGATCGTCTCGATGCCGCGGAGCCCACGGGCGAGGGCCGGCCGCGAAGAGATAGTCCTGGTAGGTGAGGGAACGACGGGGTCGAAAAACCGACGTCTCGTGCCCTTCAGGCAGTACGTAGCAGTCTCGACATCCTGCCATTCGGTTGAGCGGCGTCAGCGTGACGTCGCCTCCAGCGCCCGCGCGGGCACGCCGCGAATCAGCAGCGAGAGCAGAATCGCGAATTCGCCGATGGTGGCGGGATGACGAGCAGGTCGGCGATCGCGGTGGTGTCGGGCACGAGCGTGATGAGCAGTGTGTTGGCGAGGTAGCGGGTGCCGCCGACGAGCAGCACCCAGCCGATCCAGCGCCAGGCAATGCCTGAGCGGAGCACGAGCAGTCCCATCGGGATGAGCCATGCGCCGAAGAACACTGTGCCGACGGCCCTGAAACCCTCGGAGAGTGTGATGAGCAGTGTCACCTGTTGGGCGGCGTCGGGCAGGTCCACCATCCGCCGTTCTGCTCGTGTCTCGGTCGACGCATGGTTGCCGCGCTCTGGCTCGAGCCGCGGCCTCAGCGGTAGGGTTCGAGCCATGCCGATGCCACGCTGGTGGGCCCATATGAACAAGTGGACATTCAATCCCGCTGAGCTGAAGAGGGGCAAGCGCCCCGTGATTATTCACGTCGGCCGCACGTCCGGCCGCGAATACCAGACACCCCTCGACGCGTTCCGGGTCCACGGCGGCTACCTCTTCGTGCCGGTCTACGGTGTCGAGTCGGACTGGGTGCGCAACGTGCTGGCCGCCGGGTCGGCGCGGCTGCGCACCGGAGGCACTGAGGTGGTCGTGACGAAACCGCGGCTCATCGACAAGGCCACGGCGTTCGCGCTGTTGCCGGAGGGCACCCAGCGGCCATCGAAGTGGCTCAAGCTCGAGCAGTACTTGCTGACTGACCTGGCGGCATCCGCGCATTGAGTTCGGCGAGTTCGTGTCGCTGAGCCTTTCCTCCTGGTTGACTACAGCCCATGTCGACGAATACTTCGGTCACCGCCCGTGCACGCTTCAGTTACTGGGCGCTGTGGGGTGTAGGGGCGGTAGCCCTTCTTGTGGGCAGCGTGCTCTTGGCCACTCGGCAGACAGTCGTGTGGGTGGCGTCAGACTTCGATGTCGATGCGGAGACGGGCTACACGGTTGACCTCGTCCCGACAGGCATCATGGTGACCGTCATCGGTGCACTTGTGGTCGTGACGCTTCTCGTGCTCGACGCCTACGTTGGCCCTCTGCACCGACGGCATGCCGCACCGGCAGAAACTGACGAAGAGCTCTCGAACACATGAGCCCGCCGTGCCGACAGGCCTCGGCGCGCGGACTCTCGAAACGCGGCTAATGCGATGGCGCTCGTGAGTTCGCGGGCCTACGCTCGCGGCATGTCCACGCCCCCTCCTACTGACGACGTTCTGCAGTGGATGCTCGACACCGACCCGGCCCTGCGCTGGCAGGTCGAGCGCGACCTGGCCGATGAGCCCGAGCACGTGTGGCAGGCCACTCGGGCGCGCGTCGCAACCGAGGGCATGGGCGCCGCGCTCCTGGCGCATCAGGATGCCGACGGCCAGTGGGCGGGTGGCGCGTACTTCCCCGCCGGTTTCGACTGGGACAGCGATGAGGCCCAGGAGGGCCAGCCCTGGACCGCCACGACGTGGACGCTCAACAGCCTGCGCGAGTTCGGGCTCGACGCCGCGGCGCTCGCCGGCACGGCCTCGACGCTCGCCGCGAACGCGCGCTGGGAGTACGACGACCTGCCCTACTGGGGCGGCGAGGTCGACGCGTGCATCAACGGCTTCACGCTCGCGAACGGCGCCTGGCTGGGCGCCGACGTCGATGCGATCGCCACGTGGTTCGCCGAGCACCAGATGGCCGAGGGCGGCTGGAACTGCGAGTGGGTCGACGGCTCGGTGCGGTCGAGCTTTCACTCGACGCTCAACGCGCTGAAGGGCATCCTCGACTGGGAGGAGCGCACTGGCGACACCCGCCTCCGCGAGGCCCGTCACGCGGCGCACGAGTACCTGCTGCGGCGACGGATGCTCTACCGAGAGTCGACCGGCGAGCTCGTGGCGCCCTGGGCCACGCACTTCGGCTACCCGTTCCGCCACGTCTACAGCGCGCTCAACGTCATGGACTACCTGCGACGCGCGTCACTGCTCGAGGGCACGCCGCCCGACGAGCGGGCATCCGACGCGATCGGGATCATCCGCGACGCCCAGCAGCCCGACGGGCAGCGCTTTCCCGGGACCTGGACGCAGGAGCGCCGCCACCCGGGCCGCGTCTGGTTCGAGCTCGACGTGCCGGTCGGCGAGCCGTCGCCGTGGCTGACGTTCCTGTCACTCCGCGTGCTGCGCTGGTGGGATGGCGGGGTCGTCGACCGCGCGTGACCGCGTGCCGTCACGCTGGGCGGCGGCGCCCGCGATGATGACGATCACGATGCCGATGATCTGCAGCGGCCCGGGCAGCTGGCTCAGGAAGATGAGCCCGACGACGAGCCCGAAGGCCGGCTCGATCGCGAGCAGCGTTCCGAACGCCGTGTGAGTCATGCGTCGCAGGGCGAGCATCTCGAGCCCGAACGAGACGACCGGCGTGATGAGCGCGATACCCGCCGCGAGCAGGATGATCGGCACTGTGGGGCTACCGCCGACCACCTGCGGTAGCCCGATGACCGTCGTCACGACGGCGGCGATCGGGATCGTGAAGGCGAGCCCCGTGATGCCGCTGAAGCGGTCGCCGACGCGCTGCGTGAGCAGGTTGTAGAGCCCCCAGCAGGTGCCCGCGAGCAGGGCGAAGACGATGCCGAGGGCATCCGTCGCCCCCTCCCACGGCTCGGTCAGCAGCACGACGCCGACGAGCGCGAGGGCCGGCCAGACGAGCGCCCGACGCCGACGGCTCATGATGGCCGCGACCGTGAGCGGGCCGAGGAACTCGATCGCGACGGCCGTGCCGAGCGGGATGCGGTCGAGCGCGGCGAGGAAGAACGTCGTCATGAGCCCGGTCACCGCGCCGAGCATGAGGAGCGTCGGAACGTCTGCCCGACGGATGCTGCGCAGGCTCGGTCGCACGATAAGCAGCAGGAAGACCGCGCCGAAGCACATGCGCAGCCACGAGGTTCCGGCCGCGCCGACCGCGTCGATGACGGTGACCGAGAGTGCATTCGACACCTGGATGAGCAGCATGGCGGCGACCGCCATCGACCACGCGGGCGGCGTCGCGCGGGCGGTTGCGGTGTCAGTCACGGGATGCTCCGCTCGGGTTCGTCGCCCCGACACCCGGCTCGAAGACGGTGAGCGCGAAGCGCGCCACGACGTCGCCCGCACAGGCATAGCTGTGGGCGGCGTCGCCGCGGAAAGTCAGCGCGTCTCCGGCGCCGAGCTCGTGCACGCGATCGTCAATCTCGACGCGCACGCTGCCCTCGAGCACGTGCAGCAGTTCGCGCGTGCCGGCGAGGTGCGGCTCGCTCGAGTGGCGCTCACCGGGGTGCATGGTCCAGTGCCAGAGCTCGACGACGTCGGGAGACTCGGTTCCGGCGACGAGGGCGCCCGTGCCGCCGTGCTCGCCGCGCCAGAGCACCGCGGCGGTTCCGACGCGCGTCACGCGCTCGTCGGGCAGGGCGGGCGGTTCGACGAGGGCCGGCAGCCCGACCCCGAGGGCGTCGCTCAGCCGCAGCAGCGTGCCGATGCTCGGGTTGACGGCCCCCTGCTCGACGCTGACAACCATCCGCCGACTCACGCCCGCGGCGGCGGCGAGCTGATCGAGCGTCCAGCCGCGCGTGCCGCGCTCGTGCCGCACGCGCGCGCCGATCACGCGCGCGAGCGCGTCCGTGTCGAAGTCCATGAGTGCACTATACTGCACTTCTAGTGCATGATAGTGCTCATGACCTACACGTCGACCTTCATCTTCGCGCTCCGAGAGCTCGACGAACGCTTCCACGCGCTCAACACCGAGATCGCCGAGCGCGCGCGCGCGATCCCTGGCTTCCTCGGCGAAGAGGCGTGGCACGACGACGCGACCGGGCTGCACTCCGAGGTCTACTACTGGGCGAGCGAGGATGCCCTGCGCGAGCTGGTTGGAATGGACACGCACGGCATCGCCAAGGGGCTCCGCGACAACTGGATCGCCGAGTACCGAGTCGTCATCGCCGAGGTGCGTGGGGTCTACGGCCACCCGACCCTCGGGCTCACCCACATCCCTGCCGGTGCACCCGCGCCGAGCGCCTAGCCGAGCCGCGCGAGCGCCGTCCCCGCGGCGTTCCAGCCGCCCATGCCGTGCACGCCGCCACCGGGCAGCGTCGACGATGAGCAGAGGAAGAGCCCCGGAACCGGGGTGGCCCACGGCGTGAGCGAGAGCGACGGCCGAGCCGCGAGCTGCCGCAGGTCGGTCGCCCCGCCGCCGATGTCACCGCCGACGAGATTGGCGTTCCCCGCTTCGAGGGCGGCGGGGCCCATGACGTGCCGGCCGAGCACGCGCTCGCGGAACCCGGGGGCGACGCGCTCGAGCTGCGCCTCGAGGGCGGGCAGGGCATCCACGGTGCTGCCGTTCGGCACGCGGCAGTAGGCCCACAGCGTGTGCTTGCCCGCGGGCGCGCGCGAGGGGTCGGCGACCGTCGCCTGCACGGCGAGCACCCAGGGGTCGTCGACGTGCCGACCGCGGGCGGCCTCGCGCTCGGTGCGGGCGACCTGCTCGGCCGAGCCGATGTGCACGGTGCCGGCGCCAGCGAGCGCGGGGTCGGCCCACGGCACGGGGCCGTCGAGCGCCCAGTGCGCCGCGAACACCCCGGCGCCGTAGCGCCAGCGGCCGAGCCGACGGGCGTAGCGCGCGGGCAGCTCATCGCCCGCGATCGCGCGCACCTGCCGCGGCGTGAGGTCGAGCACGACGACGCGCGCGCTCGGCAGCTCGGCGAGCGACGTGACGCGGTGGCCTGTGCGCAGCTCGCCGCCGAGCGCTCGCAAGCGCGCGACGAGTGCGTCGGCGACCGACTGCGAGCCGCCGCGGGCGACGGGCCAGCCGACCCCGTGCGCGAGGCCGCCGAGCATGAGGCCGATGCCCGTCGTGAGCGGCTGCCCGAGCGGCACGGCCGCGTGGGCGGCGAGGCCCGCGAACAGCGCGCGCGCCGGCTCGTCGCGAAAGACGGTGCGCCCGACGAGCGACGCCGGCCACAGCCCCCGCGCCCCGAAGCCGAGCAGCGCGCCCGCATCGTGCGGCGGCAGCCGGGTGGAGTCGAGCACCGAGGCCGCGAGGCCCGGCCAGTTCGCCGAGA
Source organism: Microcella sp. (assembly GCF_046296455.1). Lineage (GTDB taxonomy): Bacteria > Actinomycetota > Actinomycetes > Actinomycetales > Microbacteriaceae > Microcella. Next base: position 58,622 of record NZ_JBKBLF010000014.1, on the reverse strand, counting down.
GGCGTGCGAGCATCCCGCGCCAGGCGCGCCCGTCGCGGCCGAGACCGTCGGCCGTCGCGTCGATCGAGCGGTGCAGCAGCGCCGAGCGGCCCGCGTCGATCGCGTGACCCAGGGGCGTGGGTGGATGCACGAGCTCGAGACCCACGGCCTGCAGGTCGAGCGCCCGCATCGCCGGCGAGGCGAGCCCGAGCGCGTGCACGGTCGCGCCGAGGTCGTGCACGAACCCGGGCAGCGTCACCTCGGCGCTGCGCAGCCCGCCGCCGGGGTGCTCGGCCGCCTCGAGCACGAGCACCCGCAGGCCCGCCTCGGCGAGCCGCACGGCGGCGACGAGCCCGTTCGGCCCCGCGCCGACGACGACGGCGTCGACGTCGGGGGCCAGAGAGGTCACGGGTTGATCCTGCCCCATGCACCTGCGCGCGAGCACCCTCGCGCGGTGTCGCTTCGAGCCACCAGACTGTGCTCATGACGAGCACGCAGCACCCTGCCGACCAGCACCCCGCCGACCGCCACGACATCATCCGCGTCGAGGGTGCGAACGAGAACAATCTCAAGAACGTCAGCGTCGACCTGCCGAAGCGGCGGCTGACCGTGTTCACGGGGGTGAGCGGCTCGGGCAAATCGAGCCTGGTCTTCGGCACGATCGCCGCTGAGTCGCAGCGCATGATCAACGAGACCTACAGCTCGTTCGTGCAGGGCTTCATGCCGAGCCTCGCTCGGCCCGACGTCGACAGTCTCGACGGCCTGACGACGGCGATCATCGTCGATCAAGAGCGAATGGGCGCCAACTCGCGATCGACGGTCGGCACGGCCACCGATGCCAACGCGATGCTGCGCATCCTCTTCTCGCGACTGGGTCAGCCCTACGTCGGCTCGCCCAACGCCTTCTCGTTCAACATCCCGTCGAGCCAGACGTCGGGCACGCGCACGACGAGCACGGGCACGACGACCGTGGTCGAGAACGAGACCTACCTCGGCGGCATGTGCCCGCGATGCGAGGGCATGGGGCGAGTCAACGACATCGACCTCTCGCAGCTCTTCGACGACTCCAAGTCGCTGCTCGACGGCGCGCTGACGATCCCCGGCTACACGGTCGATGGGTGGATGGTGCGCATCTTCACGGCCTCGGGGTTCTTCGACCCGGCGAAGCCCATTCGCGACTTCACTGAAGCGGAGCGCAACGACTTCCTCTACAAAGACCCGGTGAAGGTCAAGATCGACTCGATCAACATGACCTACGAGGGCCTCGTGCCCAAGATCCAGAAGTCGATGCTGTCGAAAGACGTGGATGCGCTGCAACCGCACATTCGCGCCTTCGTCGAGCGCGCGGTCACGTTCACGCTGTGCCCCGAGTGCGGCGGCACGCGGCTCAACGCGGGTGCGCGGTCATCGAAGATCAACGGGATCAGCATCGCCGATGCCTGCGCCATGCAGATCAGCGACCTCGCCGAGTGGGCGGCCGCGATCGTCGATCCCTCCGTCGCACCGCTCATGGCCAACCTGCGGCGCCTGCTCGACTCGTTCGTCACGATCGGTCTCGGCTACCTCTCGCTCGACCGGCCCTCGGGCACGCTCTCGGGCGGCGAGGCGCAGCGTACCAAGATGATCCGGCACCTCGGCTCGTCGCTCACCGACGTCACCTACGTCTTCGACGAGCCGACGGTGGGGCTGCACCCGCACGACATCCAGCGCATGAACGAGCTGCTGCTGCAGCTGCGCGACAAGGGCAACACGGTGCTCGTCGTCGAGCACAAGCCCGAGGCCATCGCGATCGCCGACCACATCGTCGACCTCGGCCCGGGCGCGGGAACCGCCGGCGGCGAGATCGTGTTCGAGGGCACCCTCGAGGGGCTTCGGGCGAGCGGCACCCTCACGGGCCGGCATCTCGATGACCGCGCGCACCTGAAGAGCGCGGTGCGAGCATCCACCGGGGCTCTGGGGGTGCGTGGCGCCACGTCGCACAATCTGCAGAACGTTGATGTGGATGTTCCGCTCGGGGTGCTCGTGGTCGTCACAGGCGTCGCGGGCTCGGGCAAGAGCTCGCTCATTCACGGCTCGGTGGCGACGCGAGAGGGCGTCGTTGCGATCGACCAGGGCGCCATCCGCGGGTCGCGGCGCAGCAACCCCGCCACCTACACGGGCCTGCTCGACCCGATCCGCACCGCCTTCGCCAAGGCCAACGGGGTGAAGCCCGCGCTCTTCAGCGCCAACTCCGAGGGAGCGTGCCCCGCGTGCAACGGCAACGGGCTCATCTTCACCGACCTTGGGCCCATGGCCACCGTCTCGACGGTGTGCGAAGAGTGCGAGGGTCGTCGCTTTCAGGCGAGCGTGCTCGAGTACCGGCTGGGCGGCAAGAACATCAGCGAAGTGCTCACGATGCCCGTGTCGGAGGCCGAGCGGTTCTTCGCCGCGGGTGACGCGAAACTGCCAGCCGCGCACGCCATCCTCGATCGACTGGTGGATGTCGGGCTCGGCTACCTGACGCTCGGCCAGCCGCTCACGACCCTGTCGGGCGGCGAGCGGCAGCGCCTCAAGCTCGCGACGCAGATGGGCGACAAGGGCTGGATCTACGTGCTCGACGAGCCGACCACGGGCCTGCACCTCGCCGATGTCGAGAACCTGCTCGGGCTGCTCGACCGCCTCGTCGACAGCGGCAAGTCGGTCATCGTCATCGAGCACCACCAGGCCGTCATGGCCCACGCCGACTGGATCATCGACCTCGGGCCCGGGGCCGGCCACGACGGGGGCCGCATCGTGTTCGAGGGCACGCCCGCCGACCTCGTCGCGGCCCGCTCGACGCTCACGGGCCAGCACCTCGCCGAGTACGTCGGGGGTTAACCCCCTCGTCGCGCGCCCCCGCGACCCCCTAGCCTGGGGGCGACCATTCAGGAGGATCACATGGCAGGCAAGGCAGTGCAGCAGGGTGCGACGTGGGGCTTCGCGGGCCTGCTCGCCTACATCGGCGCGGCGATCTACTTCATCGGCCAGAGCGACGGCAGTTTCGGGGGCGTCATCGTGGGGCTGCTACAGGCCATCGTGTGGCCGGCCTACGCCGTCTACGGCGGGCTGAGCGCGCTCGGCGTGTAGCGCTCGGCGGTCGGGCAGGCTCAGTGCGCGAAGAGCACCTTGAGCACGACGATGCCCGCGCACGCGAGGGCGAGCACGAGCCCGCCCGAGAGCGTGCGCCAAGTGGGCGTGCGACCGCTCAGCCGCTCGACGAGGAACCCGATGAGGGCGAGCCGGCTGACGACCCACAGCGCAGCGAGCAGCTGCGCGAGCTCGGAGGTCAGGAGGGCCGTGTCGCCCAGGATCAGGATGGCGACGGGCACGAGGCCCGAGAAGAGGATGGGCAGGGCATCCACCAGTTCGTGCCGCACGTGGGGGCGGTGGGCGCCGCGCTCGCGACCCAGCTGCTGGCCGACGTTGTGCGCGATGACGTGCGCGAGGTAGGTCGTCAGGGTCGTGACGCCCACGATGAGGGTCGCGTCGCCCGAGTCGATCGAGCTGCCCGTGGCGACAGCGATCGCCGCGAGGGTCAAGATGTTGCCGTACACGTAGGCCGCGAGCCGCAGCCGCAGGCGCTCGGTCGTGAGGTGCTCGCCCGGTCGCGCGATCATCCAGGCGGGCATGCGCGGCGTCGGCGCCGCGACCTGCTCGTCGGCGGTCATCGTGCGCGCGCTAGACCGAGTAGTCGACGACCGCGCGGTCGGTGACGACCGTGCCGATCCAGGCCGCCGCCTCCTTGTGCGCGGGGTGCGCCTGGTAGGCCTCGAGCGCGGCGTTGTCGTCGTGCTCCGAGACGAGCGCGACATCCCAGTGGCCCTCGACGAGACCGAGGTCGCGGTCGACGCGAATGCTCTGGATGCCCGCGATCTGCGTCTCGAGCGCTTCGAGCCGTTCGGCGATGCCGTGGGCGTCGTCGCGGCGCTGGGCGTCGTCGGTGGCGGCCAGGCGGAACAGCACGATGTGGCGGATCATGCTCTCACTATAGGGATGGTCGTCCGGACGCGCGGGGGCTAGATTCGCGCCATGGAGTCGAGATTCGCCACCCCCGTCGACATGCGCGCGTCGGTGTTCTTCGACGGCCCCGAGGCGCCCGCGCGCTACTCGCGGTTCTGGATGCTGCTGGTGCTGTCGTCGATCATCGCCTCGGCGGGCGTCGTGGCCGATTCGACGGCCGCCGTCATCGGCGCGATGATCGTCGCCCCGCTGCTCGGGCCCATCCAGGGGACCATGCTGGCGACGGTGCTCGGCGATCGCGCGAACCTTCTCCGCTCGCTGCTGCTCGTCGTCGCGGGGGCCGCGGTCGCCGTCGCGATCGGCTATGCCATCGGCCTCACGGTCGCCGGCGACGTCGTGGCGGCGACGAACACGCAGGTCGCGGGGCGCGTGAGCCCGCGGCTCATCGACCTGCTCGCGGCTTTAGGTACCGGAGTGGTCGGGTCGGTCGCCCTCGTGCGCCGCGACATCTCCGACACCCTGCCCGGCGTCGCGATCGCGATCTCGCTCGTGCCGCCGCTCACGGTCGTCGGGCTCACGCTCGAGTCGGGCGCGGTCGGCGAAGCCTTCGGCGCGCTGCTGCTGTTCGTCACGAACGTCGTGGCGATCATCGCGACGGGCATCGTCGTCATGTCGTTCTACGGGGTGAACAAGCTCGCGGCCGTGGGGGCCGAGGCGGCGGCGGCCGGCGGGTCGAGGGCGGCGAGCCTGCGCAAGCCCGTCGTGCTGCTCATCTCGATGCTCATCATCATCGGCATCCCGCTCTCGCTCACGAGCATCGAGATCGGCGCCAAGTCGATCATCGAGCGCGTCGTCGTCGACGAGGTCGAGGCGTGGAGCGCCGATGCCGGCTGGCGGGTGCAGTCGATCGACTACAGCACCGTCGAGCTCACGATCCACCTCGAGGGCCCCCTGCCCGTGCCCGACACCGAGGCGCTCGAAGCGGCGCTCGAGGCCCGCGGCGTCGATCCGGAGGCCGTCACGATCGTGCTGATCCCCGTCTACGAGGTCGAGCTCGGCTCGTGACCCCGCACGTGATGCGCCGCATCGGGCTGCTCGGCGGCATGAGCTGGCAGAGCTCTGTGCTCTATTACTCGCTCATCAACGAGGGCATCGCCGAGCGGCTCGGGGGAGTGCACTCGGCCGACCTCGTGATGGTCTCTGTCGACTTCGCCGAGGTAGAGCAGTTGCAGTCCGCCGGCGACTGGTATCGGGCCGGAGAGCTGCTGGCGCGCGAGGCGCGAGCGCTCGAAGCGGCGGGCGCGGAGCTGATCGTGCTGTGCACGAACACCATGCACATCGTCGCGCCGGCGATCGAGGCCGCGGTGAGCATCCCGCTGCTGCACCTGGCTGACGTGACGGCCCGGGCGATCGGGGCCGCCGGTCTGGTGCGGGTCGGATTGCTCGGCACGCGTTTCACGATGCAGCAGGCGTTCTATCGCGAGCGCGTCGAGTCGCACGACATCGAGGTTCTCGTGCCCGACCTCGACGACCAGGCCGTCGTGCATCGCGTGATCTACGACGAGCTCGTCCGCGGCGTCGTGAGCGACGATTCGCGCGTGGAGTATCAGCAGATCATCCAACGACTCGTCGACCGGGGAGCGCAGGGTGTCGTGCTTGGGTGCACCGAGATCGAGCTACTGATCGGCGAACATCACGTCACCGTGCCGCTGTTCGCAACCACACGACTTCACGCGCGCGCGGCAGTCGACTGGGCGTTGGGCGACAATTCTCCGCACTCCCGCTAGGCCCGCTGCGCGCCGGATCGTGATGTCCGTCGGCAGGCTTCCAGAAACGCGGACTAAGGCGAATACGTGTCACGATATTCCGCATTTCTGGAAGCCTGGCGGGGGTGCCCACCGGAACAGGCCTCGGTCGGCGTCCTGCACAACGGCGTTCCGCGCACAGCGGGCAACGACCTGAACGGCCTACCCTGGGGGAGTGACTGCCGCGCCTCTGACCCCTGACGAGATCGAGGCGATCCGCGCGCAGTTCCCGATCCTCGCGCGGCAGGTGAACGGGCATCCGTTGGCCTACCTCGACTCGGCCGCGACGGCCCAGAAGCCGCTGCGCGTCATCGAGGCCGAGAGCGCCTTCTACCGCGAGTCCAACGCGGCCGTGCATCGCGGAGCCCACACGCTCGCGGGCGAGGCGACCGAGTTGTACGAGGATGCCCGGCGCACGATCGCCGGCTTCCTCGCCGTCGACGAGAACGAGGTCGTCTTCACGAGCCACGCGACCGAGGCGCTCAACCTCGTCGCCTACGCCCTCGGCACCGCGAGCCTCGGCCACGGCGCGGGTGCGAGATCGGCGGCCGCCCCCTACGGACTGCACGCGGGCGACGAGATCGTCGTAACCGAGCTCGAGCACCACGCCAACCTCATCCCGTGGCAAGAGCTCACGGCGCGCACGGGCGCGACTCTGCGGTACATCCCGGTGCTCGACGACGGCGCCCTCGACCTCGACGCGGCCGCGAGCATCATCGGCGCGCGCACGCGCGTGCTCGCACTCACGCACGTCTCGAACGTCACGGGCGCGATCACGCCGCTCGAGCAGCTCGTGCCGCTCGCCCGGGCCGTCGGCGCGCTCGTCGTGCTCGACGCCTGCCAGTCGGCCCCGCACACGACCCTGCACCCGCGCGAGCTCGACGTCGACATCGCCGTGTTCAGCGGGCACAAGCTCTACGGCCCCACCGGCATCGGCGTGCTCTACGGCCGCGCCGCGCTGCTCGACGCCCTGCCGCCGTTCCTCTACGGCGGCTCGATGATCACGACCGTCACGATGGAGCGCGCCGAGTACCTGCCCGCGCCGCAGCGCTTCGAACCCGGAACGCCGCGCATCGCGCAGGCCATCGGGCTCGCCGAGGCAGTGCGCTTCGTCACCGAGCTCGGCCTCGACCGCATCGCGGCGACCGAGCACGCCCTCACCGAGCGGATGCTCGCGGGGCTCGCGCGCATCCCGAACATTCGCGTTCTCGGCGGCGCGGACGCCTCCGCGCGCGTCGGCCTCGCGAGCATCGTCGTCGACGACGTGCACGCGCACGACGCCGGTCAGGTGCTCGACGAGGCCGGCATCGCCGCGCGCGTCGGCCACCACTGCGCCCAACCGTTGCACCGCCGCCTCGGGGCGACGGCGAGCCTGCGGCTGAGCCTCGGTGTGCACTCGACGGCCGCCGAGGTCGATCGGGCGCTCGAAGCCGTGGCGAGCATCCGCCCGTTCTTCGGGTTCACGGAAGGAGCCTCGTGAGCGGTCTCGAGCAGCTGTACCAGCAGATCATCATCGACCATTCGAAGCACCCGCACGGCGTCGGCCTCGCCGAGGGCGAGGAAACGAGCCACCAGCGCAATCCCGTGTGCGGCGACGAGATCACACTCGCGCTGCGGTGGGATACCGCGGGCGAGCGCGTCGAGTCGGTCGCGTGGGAGGGGTCGGGATGCTCGATCTCGCAGGCGAGCGCCTCGCTGCTCGCGACCCTCGCCGAGGAGTCGGTCGACGAGGGGTCGCCCTGGCCCCCGGAAGAGCTCACTGCTCTCATCGACGAGTTCCGAGAGGCGCTGCGGTCGCGCGGTGCGACGCCGCTCGACGAGGAGCGCTTCGGCGGCGCGGCCGCGCTCAGCGGCGTCTCGAAGTACGTCGCGCGCGTCAAGTGCGCGATGCTCGCCTGGGTCGCCGCGGAGGACCTGTTGCAGCGCCGCGCCTCTTAGCCGCAGATCTGGGGCAAACGGGCGCTACGGCGGGCGTCTTCCGCCGTTTTGCGGCCAATCTGTGTCACCCCGCGGGGGGCTAGACCCGCTCGAGCACCCAGAGCGGGATCACCCGCTCGGTCTTCAGCTGGTAATTAGCGTAGTCGGGCCAGACCGCGCACGCGCGATCCCACCACAAAGCGCGATCCTCGCCCTCGAGCAGTCGGGCGCGGTAGTCGTGCTTCTCGGCCATGTCCTGCAGCTCGCACAGGGGATGCGCGCGGAGGTTGTGGTGCCACACGGGGTTCTCGGGCGCACCGCCCTTCGAGGCGACCACCGCGTAGTCGCCGTCGTGCTCGACGCGCATGAGAGCCGTCTTGCGCAGCATCCCCGTCTTCGCGCCCAGCGTCGTGAGCACGATGATGGGGCGCCCGCGCAGGTCGTTGCCCTCGGCGCCGTTCGTGCGCTCGTAGAGCTCGGCCTGCTCGCGGGCCCAGGCAGACGTGCTCGGTGCGTACTCTCCGGTCAGCGGCATGACTCGAGCGTATCCGGGCCGCGCTTGGCGTGTCGCGTTCGCGCGGCGTAGTGTCGGCGCTCGAACGTATGTTCGACTGATCCCCGTCAGACCAGCGCCGGGCCGGAGCGCGCGCGACCCTGAATGCGAGACTGCCGTGCCGGCCCGTGCCCGTGACAATCGTGCTCACACGTTTTCGACCCCCGATCCCGCCGACCCGATCGCGATCGTGTGGGCCGACCCCGACGGCCGCCCGATGCGGCTCGTCTGGGCCGGGGCCCGCTGGCGCGTCACCGATCGGCCGACCGTCATCACCGAGCCCGTCTCGTGGTGGCGCCGCCTCGACGTGGATGCTCAGGCCCTCGCCGTCGCACCCCGCACCTGCACCGGCTGGCGCTTTCAGGCCACGGCCGACGATGGCCGCAGCTGCGTGCTCGACGTGCGCGACGAGGGCGACCCGGCGCGCTGGTTCGTCGTCAAGGTCTACGAGTAGCGCGCCTCAGCCGCGTTCGAGCAGCTGCGCGAGCCGCGCGATGAAGGCATCGAAGTCGGTGGCGTCGCGCACGAGCTCCGCCACGTCGCGGCGGGCCGCGAAGACGTCGACGAACTGGTCGAACAGGGGCTGGAACCGCGCACGACCCTCGGCGCTGAACGCGATGAAGGCGATGACCGAGACGCGGGCATCCCCCCAGGCGATCGGGGTGGGCGAGAGCGCGAGGGCGATGGCCGTGCGCTCGGCCGCGAGGCCCATGGCGTGCGGCACTGCGAGGGTCTCGGTGAAGGCCGTCGACGACATGCGCTCGCGTTCGAGCGCGGCGGAGACGTAGGCGTCGTCGACGACCCCCGCCTCGACGAGCGCGGCGCCGAGGCCGCGGATGATCGACTCGGGGTCGTCGCCCGGGGGTGGGGTGAAGAACAGGGCCGGGTCGAAGTACTCGAGCAGCTCGTCGGTGATGCGGGCGCGTCGGCGCTGGCGGCGCACGCGCGAGACCGCTGCGCGGATCGCGTCGATGTCGTCGTCGGTGAGGAAGGGCTGCACGACGACGACGCCGTCGCGCAGGGCGACGGTGGGGATCGTCGAGATGACCAGATCGCTCGTGAGCTCGCGCGGGTCGACGTCGGTGCGCGTGACGACGAACTCGACGCTCAGCTCGCTGCCGAGCTCGCGCTCGACGCGCGTGCGCAGAATGGCGTGCAGGTCGTAGTAGCTCGGGCACACGATCGTGCACGAGACCCGCTCTTCGCGCCGCGACACCCGCTCGAGGTGCGAGCCGAGGTGCAGGGCGATGTACGAGATCTCGTCGTCGTCGACCGTGATGCCCCGCTCTTTCTGCACGATCGAGGCGATGTACACGGCGATGTCGAAGATGAGCGGGTACGAGCTCTTGATCGAGCGGGTCAGCGGGTTGCGGGTGTGCGCGTTCTCGCGTGCGCGCGCCACGAGGTTGCCCAGGTGGATCGCGAGGCGCGTGATGAAGGCCTCGTCGCGAAAGTCGACGACGTATTCCTGCAGCACGAGCTCGACGATGCGCCGCACGGTAGCGACGTCGTCGCCATCGACGACCGTCTCGCCCGCGGGCCCGTTGCCCGGCGCGATCACGCGCGTGATGAGCAGGCGGGCGAGGTAGTCGGTATCGGCAGCGGTCAGCTCGACGTCGAACTGCTCGCGCGTGAGGTGATCGAGTATCTCGACGATGGGCCGGTGCCGCTCGGGCACCGTCGTGGCCTCGGCGTCGGGCAGGTGCTGGTCGCGGCGCGCGCGGTCGACCGCGATGGCCACGTGCAGAATGACGGCGTCGATGCCGTACTCGTTGATGAAGAAGCCCGCGGCGTCGAGCGCCTCGATGAGCTCGGTCTTGAAGGCGCCGAGGCCGGTGAGCGCGAACTCGGTCTCGATCTGCTCGAGGTCGAGCATGCCCTGCGTGCTCTCGCTCTGCACGAGCGCGCTCAGCAGGCGGCGGCGCGCGCCCTCGCTGCCGGTCAGCCGCACGGTGCTGCCGCGCCGCTCGAGCGTGGCGCCGGCCTCGTCGATGAGGGCCTTCGCCTTGCGCAGGTCGGCCTCGATCGTCGACTCGCTCACGAAGAGGCTGTCGGCGAGACCGTGCACGTCGATGCCCTGCTGCGACTCGGTGAGGCGGCGTATCAGGTGGTGCACGCGGTCTTGCGGCGTCTCGGCGGCCGAGCCCCGCTCGCGGCTGTCGGCGAGGAACTCGGCGTACTGCTCGCGGTTGAGGCGGTAGCCGGCGGTCGACGCGGTGACGATGGCTCGGGGATGCGCGGCCGACTTCGCGGCCGCGACGTAGCTGCGCACCGAGCGCGTCGTGACGCCCAGGTGCTCGGCCAGCTCGGTCGCCGTGACCCAGTCGTCCGTCTGGAACAGCAGTTCCAGCATCCGCTCGTATTTGTCGGCCATGTCGAGTGTCACTGTAGACGAGGGGGTCGCCAACCGTTCTTCCGCGACGGCGGAAGGAAGTCTGGTGGAAGGCGGCGGGCTGCTCGCCGAGAGTAGAGCCACCACCGCACGACGGCGCCCTCGACGGCGCCGCGCACCGACGCTCGAACCCCGACCGCAAGGAGGCGATCATGACGCGCACTGCCGCGATCGTCTGCGGGGCCGGGGTCTCGAGCACCTTCCTCGCTCGAGCCGTGCGCACGCTCGCCACCGAGCGGGGTCTCGACTGGCGCATCGAGCCGCTGGCAGAGGACCAGGTGCCGACGCGCATCGACGAGCTGTCGATCGTGCTCGTCGGCCACCACCTCGCCGACCGCTTCGAGGCGCTGCAGCGGGCGCTCGCCCTCAGCGGCGTCCCCGCCGCCCTGTTGCCCGAGGGCGACCCCGTCACCACCGCCGAGCACGGCGTCGCCCTGCTGCTCGCGCTCGATTCCGCCCGCACCGTCTCGGAAGGACACCCTCATGGCTGAACGCACTCTCGCCGTCGCCTCGGCGCACGGCCTGCACGCCCGCCCCGCCGCGCTCTTCGTCAAAGCCGTCACCGATTCGGGCCTCGCCGTCGAGTTGCAGAAGGGCGAGCGCACGATCAACGCCGCGAGCATCCTCGGCGTGGTCTCTCTGGGCATCGAGCACGGCGACGAGGTGACGCTGCGGGTCGAAGGCGAGGGGGCCGTCGCCGTGCTCGAGTCGCTCGCTGGTTTTCTCGAGAAAGACCACGACGCGTGACGAGCGGTCTCGAGACCCGCGGGTCGGTCATCCGCGGCGTCGGCATCGGTCGCGCGACGACCGTCGGGCCGGTGCTGCGCATGCCCGAGCCGGTCGCCGATCCGGCCGACGTGCCGAGCGACCGCACGCCGAGCGACGAGCTCACCCGTGCGACCGCGGCGCTCGCCGCGACGGCGGCCCAGTTGCGCGAGCGCGGCGAGCAGGCCGGCGGTACGGCCGCCGAGGTGCTGGATGCTCTCGCGATGATGGCCGAAGACCCGGCGCTCGCCGCCGACGTTCGGCACCGCATCGAAGACGGCGCGACAGCCGAGTACGCCGTGCACGCGGCCATGGCGACCTTCCGCGACATGCTCGTCGGAATGGGGGGCTACCTCGGCGAGCGCGCCGGCGACCTCGACGACGTGGCGCGCCGCGCGATCGCGCACCTGCAGGGCCGCCCGGCCCCGGGCATCCCGCAATCGGCGACGCCGTTTGTGCTCGTTGCCCGCGACCTCGCCCCCGCCGACACGGCGATGCTCGACCTCGACCTCGTGCTCGCGCTCATCACGACCGACGGCGGGCCGACCTCGCACACCGCGATTCTCGCGCGCGAGAAGGGCATCACGGCCGTCGTCGGCGCGGCGGAGGCCGAGCGCCTGCGCAACGGCGACCTCGTGCTCGTCGACGCCGAGAACGGCGAGATCGAGCTCGACCCTCCGCAGCAGCGCATCGACCTCGCCCTGCAGCGCACGGCCACGCTCGAGGCCATTCGCGCGCAGAGCTCGGGCCCCGGTCGCCTCGCCGACGGCCGCGCCGTGCCGCTGCTCGCCAACATCGGCTCGGTCGACTCGGCTCGCGAGGCCGTGGCGCGCGGCGCCGAGGGCGTCGGGCTGTTCCGCACCGAGGTGCTGTTCCTCGGCGCCGAGGCCGCGCCGAGCGTCGAGGCCCAGGCGGCGACCTACCGCGAGGTGTTCGCGCAGTTCCCCGGCCAGAAGGTCGTCGTGCGCGTCCTCGATGCGGGAGCCGACAAGCCGCTCGCCTTTCTCACCGACGCGGGGGAGGAGAACCCCGCGCTCGGCCGCCGCGGCCTGCGCGCCCTCGTCGCGCACGAGCACGTGCTGCGCGACCAGCTGACGGCGCTCGCTCAGGCGGCCGCCGAGACGGATGCTCTCGTGCAGGTCATGGCGCCGATGGTGTCGACCGCGGCCGAGGCGCAGTACTTCTGCGACCTGGCGCACGAGCTGGGCATCGCCGTCGCAGGGGTCATGGTCGAAGTGCCGTCGTGCGCGATCATGGCCGACCACGTGGCCCGAAACGCCGACTTCATGAGCATCGGCACGAACGACCTGACGCAGTACGTGTTCGCGGCCGACCGCCTGCTGGGCACGGTCGCGGCGTTCCAGAACCCGTGGCACCCCGCGGTGCTGCGTCTCATCGAGTCGGTCGGCACCGCGGGTGCCGCCCACGACGTGCCGGTCGGCATCTGCGGCGAGGCCGCCGCCGACCCGCTGCTCGCCGTCGTGCTCGTGGGCCTCGGCGCCACGAGCCTCTCGATGTCGTCCTCCGCGATCGCCGACGTGCGGGCCGAGCTGGCCCTGCACTCGCTCGACGACGCCCGCAGACTCGCCGCACTCGCCGTGTCGGCCGAGAGCGCCGAGACCGCCCGCCGGGCGGTGCTCGACGCATCCACCCACCCATAACCACCGCACCACCCCTCACACACAAGGAGCGACACCCATGACGACGACGTCAGCACCTCGCACGAGCGCGAGGGTCCGGGTCCAGCGATTCGGAACCTTCCTCAGCGGGATGATCATGCCCAACATCGCGGCGTTCATCGCCTGGGGCTTCATCACCGCGTTCTTCATCCCCACCGGCTGGACCCCGAACGAGACCCTCGCCGCGCTCGTCGGCCCGATGATCGTGTACTTGCTGCCGCTGCTCATCGCCAACACCGCCGGCCGCATGGTCTACGGCACGCGCGGTGGCGTGGTCGCCTCGATCGCGACGATGGGTGTCATCGTCGGAACGACGATCCCGATGTTCCTCGGCGCCATGATCGTCGGCCCGCTCGCGGCATGGATCATGAAGAAGATCGACGCCCTGTGGGCCGGCAAGATCCGTGCCGGCTTCGAGATGCTCGTCGACAACTTCTCGGCCGGCATCGTCGGCTTCGGCCTCGCTATCGGCGCCTTCTTCGGCATCGCACCGGTCGTGACGGTGCTGAGCGACGCGCTCGGCGCCGGGGCGAAGTTCCTCACCGAGACGGGTCTGCTGCCCCTCGCGAGCCTCGTGATCGAGCCGGGCAAGGTGCTGTTCCTCAACAACGCCATCAACCAGGGCGTTCTCACCCCGCTCGGCATTCAGGAGTCGGCCGAGACCGGCAAGTCGATCCTGTTCCTGCTCGAGGCCAACCCCGGCCCCGGCCTGGGCCTGCTGCTCGCCTTCACGTTCTTCGGCGTCGGCATCGCGCGCGCCACCGCACCGGGCGCGATCATCATCCACTTCCTCGGCGGCATCCACGAGATCTACTTCCCGTACGTGCTCATGAAGCCCGTGCTCATCGTCGCCATGATCGCCGGCGGTATGACGGGTATCACGACGAACCTGATCTTCGAGTCGGGTCTTCGCGCACCGGCCTCGCCGGGCTCGATCTTCGCGATCCTGCTGCAGACCGCGAGCGACAGCTACGTCGGCGTGATCCTCTCGGTGATCCTCTCGGCCGCCGTGTCGTTCCTCGTCGCCGCGCTGATTCTGCGGGCCAGCCGCAAGCGCGACCTCGAGGCCCTCGAGTCGGGTGCCGACGGCTTCAGCTCGGCCGTCGCGCAGAACGCCGACCTCAAGGGCGGCGAGAGCCGCGTGGGCGACCTGCTCGGCACCACGGCGACCGCGACGAAGATCTCGACCGTGGTCTTCGCGTGCGATGCTGGCATGGGGTCGAGCGCGATGGGCGCCACGGTGCTGCGCAAGAAGCTCAAAGACGCAGGCATCACGGGTGTTACCGTCACCAATAAGGCCATCGCGAACCTCGACGAGACGGCAGACCTGGTCATCACGCACCAAGACCTGACGGCTCGGGCGCAGAGCCAGGCGCCCCACGCCGAGCACGTGTCGGTCGAGAACTTCATGAACAGCCCGCAGTACGACGTGGTCGTGCAGCACATCAAGGCTCAGCAGAGCTGACCTGAGGGCAGACCAGGGAAAGGCCAGGGATTCGCGTGACCACCACCGTATTGACCACCGACCGCATCGTGCTGAACGGCACCGCGCGCACCCGTGAGGAGGCGATCGCCGAATCCGCTCGCCTGCTCGTGGCCGCCGACGCCGTGACGCCCGAGTACGAGGCGGCGATGCGGGAGCGCGAATCCCTGGTCTCGACCTTCATGGGCAACGGCCTCGCCATCCCGCACGGCACCAACGAGGCCAAAGAGGCGATCCTCGCCTCGGCCATGACGGTCGTGCGGTACGACGAGCCCATCGACTGGGACGGCAACCCCGTCCGCGTCGTGGCCGCCATCGCGGGCAAGGAGGGCGGCCACATGGCCGTGCTCTCGTCGCTCGCGCTGGTCTTCAGCGACGACTCGGCCGTCGAGCAGCTGCTCGCGGCCGAGTCGCCGCAGCAGGTGCTCGACTTGCTCGGCGACGTCAACGACGCGGCATGACCGCAGTCCACTTCGGCGCCGGCAACATCGGCCGCGGCTTCATCGGCATGCTGCTGCGCGAGGCCGGTCACGACCTCGTGTTCGTCGATGTGAACGCCCCGCTCATCGCGTCGATCCGAGACGCCGAGAGCTACCGCGTCATCGAGATCGGGCCGGGCGGGCGCCAGCATGTCGTCACGGGCTTCACCGCCATCGACAGCGCTGCCGATCGGGATGCCGCGGTCGCCGCCGTCGCGTCGGCCGACATCGCGACAACCGCGGTCGGCCCCCCCGTGCTGCGCTTCATCGCCCCCGTCATCGCCGATGCGCTCCGCGCGCGGGCGACGGATGCGCCGCCCCTCATCGTCATGGCCTGCGAGAACGCGCTGCAGGCGACCGACCTGCTGCGCGCCGAGATCGCGTCGGCGCTCGCCGATGCTCCCGACGCCCTGGCCCGCGCCGTGTTCGCCAACACCGCGGTCGACCGCATCGTGCCGACCGCCGATCCGGCCGACGGTCTCGACGTGCGCGTCGAGCCCTTCTGCGAGTGGGCGATCGAGACCGGGCCATTCGCGGATGCCCGGCCGAGCATCCCCGGAGCCCACTTCGTCGACGACCTCGCGCCCTACATCGAGCGCAAGCTCTTCACGGTCAACACCGGGCACGCCACGAGCGCGTATCTCGGACGCGCCGCCGGCCACGCGTTCGTGCACGAGGCAATCGCCGACCCTGCCGTGCGCACGGGCGTCGTCGCGGCGCTCGACGAGACCTCGCGGCTGCTCGTGCTGCGGCACGGCTTCGAGCCGGCCGTGCAAGACGCCTACCGGGCGACGGCGCTCGAACGCTTCGCCAACGCCGCGCTCGCCGATCCGGTCACGCGGGTCGGCCGTCAGCCCCTGCGCAAGCTCAGCCGCCACGAGCGCTTCATCGAGCCCGCGGCGGCGCTCGCCGAGGCCGGCATCGAACCGGTCGGGCTGCTCGCCGCGATCGGCGCCGCACTGCGGTTCCGTGCCGACGACGATCCCGAGAGTCTCGCGCTCGCCGAGCGCATGGCGGCCGAGTCGGCCCCGCAGCTCGTCGCCTCGGTCATGGGCATCGAGCCCGGGCATCCCCTCTTCGACGCGCTAGTCGACGTCGTCGCCGCCGCTCGCGACTGACGCC
The DNA here is from genome assembly GCF_046296455.1 of Microcella sp. Classification (GTDB taxonomy): domain Bacteria; phylum Actinomycetota; class Actinomycetes; order Actinomycetales; family Microbacteriaceae; genus Microcella. The sequence goes on along the minus strand of NZ_JBKBLF010000014.1, from coordinate 42,470 downwards.
GCCGACTGCGCCGCCGCGCGCCGCCGAATGACGAACCGGATGACGAGCAGCACGATCAGGCCGACGATGCCGAGCGCCGCGATCCACGGCAGCAGCGCGCCCGTGATGACGAGCAGCACGGTACCGAAGGCGACGAGCGCCTCCCAGCCCGCGGTGAGGCCGGTGAGGAAGGTGGCGGGCTCGTCGTCGGGCGGCGCCACCTCGGGCGAGCCGAGCACGAGCGTGATCGACGAGAGGCTCACCTGGTCGGCGAGCGCGCGCTGCTGCGCCTCGTAGCTCTCGAGCTGCGCCTGCCGGTCGCTGATGGCCGACTCGAGGTCGATGAGGTCGTCGACAGTGTCGGCCTGGCCCTGCAGGGCGAGCAGCCGCGTGATCGACGAACGCAGCGCGGCGACGCGGGCGTCGACGTCTTGCACCTCGCGGCTGACGTCGGTCGAGCTCAGCTGCAGCTCTTCGACCTCGCCGAGCTGCTTGAGGTCGTCGAGGGTGGCCGTAAGGCGCGAGGCCGGGATGCGCAGCACGAGCTCGGCGCCGCCCGCGTCGCTCGACACGCTCGTCTCCCGCGGTGCGTACTCTTGCCGCGCATCGACGCGACCGCCGATGCGCTCGACGAGGGCGACCGCGTCGGACGCGGCCTCGAGCGGCTGCTCGACCGTGAGGTAGAGGTACCCGGTGGTGACGACCGAGCGGTCGTCCGCATCCGTCGCCCCTCCCAGGTCGCCGTCGCCGCCGCTCTCTTCTGAGACCGGTGCCTCGGGGGCACCCACCCCGGGCATGCCGCCCGAGTCGCTCGACTCGTTCACGGCGGTGGCGCAGCCGCTCAGCAGCAGGGCGGCGAGGGCGATGGCGGGGAGGGCGATGAGGCCGCGAGATGTGCGCATGCGCCACACGGTAGACCAGCAGAAGAACGCGTCACCACCCAACGTTTCGGGGCGATACGCGATCGTGACCGCGCCGCGACCGCACCGTGACCGCGCCGCGACCGGATCCTGACCGCACCGCGACCGGATCGTGATGCGCGGTCGGCGTCGGCTGAACCTGTGGTGCACCCGAGAGAACCCAGAGCGAAGGGCGAGAAGCGCGCTGCGGCGCCGATCGGTCGCCTACATTCAAAGGATTCCTCCGCGACTAGGGGTGGACGCGAAGGTCAAGGGGGTCGGCTCAGCCGGCCCCCTTCTCTCTTTCCCGGCTCGCGTGACGGGAGAGAGCATCCGCCATAATCGCAGGCATGGCGCGATGGTCGTGGTTTCGACGGGATGCTCCGCTGCTGTCGGTCACGGGCGACACCGGCACCGGGCCCGTGGTCGTGATGATCCACGGCATCGCCTCGTCGTCGGTGACGTTCCACCACCTCGTGCCGCTGCTCGAGCCCACCCACCGGTGCATCACGATCGACATCCTCGGCTTCGGGGCGTCGCCGAGCCCGGAAGGGGCCACGTACTCGCTGGACGAGCACGCCGCCGCGCTCGATCGCACGATCCGCTCGCTCGGGCTGCGGCAGCCCTTCACGCTCGTGGGCCATTCGCTCGGCAGCCTCATCGCCGCGCGCTACGCCGCGACGCACCGCCGCGCGCTCGATCGGCTCGTGCTCGTGAGCTCGCCCATCTACCTGCCGCCCGCCGTGCTCGGAGACCCCGTCGATCGCGCGAGCATGGGTGCGTACTTCACCGTCTACGAGTTTCTGCGCATGAACCCGAGCTTCACGCAGCGCACGGCGGCGGCGCTCGCGACGGTCGCGCCCATCAAGAACGTGCTCGAGCTCACCGAGAAGAACTGGCAGCCCTTCATGCTCTCGCTGCAGAACGCCATCGAGTCGCAGACGACGCTCGCCGACCTCTCGCGCGTGCGCGTGCCGATCGACCTCGTCTACGGCGCGCTCGACCCCTTTCTCGCTCCCGGCGGGCTCGCGATCGTGCAGCAGTTGCGGCACGTGCGCGCCCACCGCGTCTCAGGTGTCGCGCACATCATCCGGCCGAAGCTCGCGCAAGCGGTGGCGCGCGTCGTCGCTGAACCGCCGGCCACGTGGGTCGAGTGAGCGCGCCGTGGCATCCTGGCAATCTCGAGAGTGTCTCCTGATCACCCCGGGCGAGCACCATCAGCGGCACCTGTCAACCCCGAGCATCCCTCGCCGCATCTCGGTACCGTGACCGAGCCGCCCGCACCCCGCGAGGCGGCGCACGGGCAGAGCGCCGCGTGCAGCGATCAGGGGAGAGGGGGATCGAGCATGAGCATGTTCGAATCCGCGAAAGACGCCGCGAAGGCCACCGGCGAGAAGATCGGCGACTGGGTCGACGAGCAGAAAGACCGCATCGGCGACAAGGCCGACGAGATCCGCGCCGACGGCGAGGTCGCCCGTGAAGAGGCCGAGCTGAAGAAGGCCCAGGCCGACCGCGACGCCGTCGAGGCCAAGAACGACTACAAAGACGAGCTGCGCGACTGATCGCGCGTTCGGCACGAGCGGGGGTCGGCTGCAGCCGGCCCCCGTTCGTCGTTCGGTGCCGTACGGTGCCGGCCTTAAGGTGGAGGTATGCAGACCTCGATCCTCGGCCGCACCGGTGCGACCGTCTCGTCCATCGGCCTCGGAACCTGGCAGCTCGGCGCCGACTGGGGCGACGTGAGCGAGAAGGATGCCCACGCGGTGCTCGACGCGGCCGTCGAGTCGGGCGTCACAATGTTCGACACGGCCGACGCGTACGGTGATGGCCGCAGCGAGCAGCTCATCGCCCGCTACCTGCAGTCGCGGCCCGATGTTTCGGTGTTCGTGGCGACCAAGATGGGCCGCCGCGTGCCGCAGACGGTCGAGAACTACTCGACCGAGAACTTCCGCGCGTGGAGCGACCGCAGCCGCCGCAACCTCGGTGTCGAGACGCTCGACCTCGTGCAGCTGCACTGCCCGCCGACTCCCGTCTACTCGATCGACCGCGTCTATGACGACCTGGATCAGCTCGTCGCTGAGGGTGTCATGAAGAACTACGGCGTGAGCGTGGAGACGGCCGAGGAGGCCCTCACGGCCATCGCCCGCCCGAACGTCGCGAGCGTGCAGATCGTGCTCAACGCCTTCCGCCTCAAGCCGCTCGACGCCGTGCTGCCCGCCGCGATCGACGCGGGCGTCGGCATCATCGCGCGCGTGCCGCTCGCCTCGGGCCTGCTGAGCGGCCGCTACACCGCCGACACCGTCTTCGCCGAGAACGACCACCGCACCTACAACCGCGACGGCTCGCACTTCGACCAGGGCGAAACCTTCGCGGGCGTCGACTACGCCACGGGCGTCGAGGCGGCGCAGGAGTTCTCGGCGCTCGCCGCCGAGCACGGCCTGCAGCCCGCCACGGCCGCGCTCGCCTGGCTCGCGCAGCTGCCCGGCGTGAGCACGGTCATCCCCGGCGCCCGCTCGCCCGAGCAGGCGCGGGCCAACGCGGCCGCGGGCGAGGTCGCCGAGCTCGGCGCCGAGTTCCACGCTCGCGTCGTCGAGCTGTACGACCGGCGGTTCCGCGCGGCCGTGCACGAGCGCTGGTAGCGAGCGCGGCGTGACCGCCGGCTCCACCCCGAGCGCCGCATCCCCCGGCCCGGCGTCTCGCACGGGGCTCGGCCGCACCTTCGCGAACGTCTTCACGGCGAACCTCGCCTCGAGCCTCGGCGACGGCATCGCCCGCACGGCCTCGCCCCTGCTCGCGGCGCGGCTCACCGACGATCCCGTGCTCATCGCCGGCATCGGTGCCGTCGCGATGCTGCCGTGGTTGTTCTTCGCCCTGCCCGCCGGAATCCTCGTCGACCGCATGGACCGCCGGCGGGCCCTCGCTCTCGCGGCCGGGGTGCGCACGCTGCTCGCCGTCGCCCTCGTCGTTCTCGTCGCGATGGACGCGCTCACGATCTGGTGGCTCTACCTCGTGATCTTCGTCTACGGGGTGTGCGAGACGCTCTACGACGGGGCCATCCGCGCGGTCGTGCCGAGCGTCGTGCCGAAGAAGAACCTGCCGCGCGCGAACGCGCGCATCGAAGGCGCCGAACTCGTCGTGCAGAACTTCGCCGCCGCCCCGCTCACGTCGGCGCTCTTCGCCGTCGCCGTGCTCATCCCCATCGGCGGGCTCGTGGCGGCGTTCGGGCTCGCGGCCCTGCTGGCCGCGCTGCTGCCGGCGGTCGCCTCGGGGCGGCAGTTCCACGCCGCGGCGACCGAGCCCGTCGTTCCGTTCCGCCGCCAGCTGGCCGACGGCTGGCACTTCATCATGGGCAACCGCATGCTGCGCACTCTGTGGTTCGTGAGCATCCCCGTCGCGATCCTGTTCTCGGCCTCGGGCGCCACGCTCGTGCTCTTCGTGCTCGACACCCTCGCCATCCCCGAAGCGGGCTTCGGGCTCTTCCTGCTGTTCGGCGCGATGGGCGGGCTGCTCGGCTCGGTCGTCGCCTCGCGACTGGCCCGACGGTTCGGCCTGGGGCCCGTGATGGCGGCGATGAACCTGCTCGCGGGCATCCTCGTGCTGCTCACGGGGCTGTTGCCGGTGCCGATCGCCGCGGTCATCTTCTTCTCGCTCGGCGCCGCGACCACGACCATCTGGAACGTGCTCATGATGTCGTTCCGCCAGGCGATCATCCCGGGTCGGCTGCTCGGCCGTGTGCACGGCACCTGGCGCACGCTGCTGTGGGGCACGATGCCGATCGGCTCGCTCATCGGCGGCGCGCTCGCGCTCATCGACCTCACCGTGCCGTGGATCGTCGGCGGCGCCGGCATCACGGTGCTCGGGCTCGTCTTCTACCGGTTCCTCATGACCCTGCCCAACCCAGAAGACATCGACAACGGCGATGCCCCGCCGCCCGCGACCGGCGCCGTGCCGGTCATGCCCGCCGCCTGAATCGAGCCGTCGTGCCCTACTCGCTCACCCGCCACCCCTTCCCGCCCGCGCAGCGGCGGTTGCGCCTCGGCGCGCGCACGGTGCTCGCTCGTGCGGGGGCCGACGCGTACGTGCGGCTGCGCCTCGTCGAGGCGGCGCCGGGCGAGCTCGCAGGCTTCATCGCGCCCGGGGGAGGCGACCACGTGCGCGTCGTCGTGGGCTCTGCTGACGGCGGATCGGTCGCCGTCGACGAGACCGGGGCGCCGACCGGCGAGGCGCGCACCGAGACGGTCGTCGACCACTCGGTCGACGAGGGGTGGATCGACCTCGACGTGCTCGTGCACGGCGAGCCGGGCGCCGAGCTCGGGCTGATCGGCGCGTGGGCCGCGCGGGCGCCGCTCGGGTCGCCGGCCGTCATGATGGGGCCCAAGGGTTCGGTCGTGCTCTCCGGCGCACCCGGCGAGGTCGTGCTCGCAGGCGACGACAGCGCGCTGCCGGCCGTGCGCCGCTACCTGCGGATGCTCGGCCCGAGCATCACGGGGCACCTGCTGCTCGAGACCCGGTTCGAGGCTGCACTCTTCACCCCAGCGGCGCTCGGCATCGAGCCGCCCGCGGGGCTGCGCGTGAGCATCCTGAACCCCGACCCGCAGCGGCCGAGTGCGGCGCTCGCCGACGCCCTCGCGGCGCTTCCCGCCCCCGCCGCCCCGCTCGAGCGCTTCGTCTTCGCGTGCGGCGAGCAGTCGCTCGTCGCCCCCGCCCGGGCAACGCTCGCCGCGTGGGGCATCGACGTCGAGCGCGCCGTCGTCAAGGGCTACTGGAAGCGCTGACCGCCGCGAGCGCCTTCCACAACTTCGGAGTGGGAGCGCGATTCCCCACTCCGAAGTTGTGGAAGGAGCCGGGAACACGAAGGTCGCCGCGCGCCGCCACCGGCACGCCTCGCGTGCCTCCCCGGGCGACGGGCAGAGTCGCGGCTTCGGCCTAGGGCGTCTCGCCCGCGCGCACCCAGTCGAGCAGGTGCCGCAGCGTCGCCTCGGGCGCATCGCGGTGCACGCTATGGCCCGCGCCCGGCACGACGACCATCTCGAGCAGCGGGTTGCTCGCGAGCACGGCGGCCGCGTGCTCGCCGGCGAACATCGAGCCGTGGTCGGGGTCGGCCGCGATCACGAGCGTCGGGGCGGCGATATGCGGCACGAACGCCGTGACATCCCAGTCGTCGTTGTCGAGCACCATGCGCTCGAGCGCGAAGCGCGACGCGGCCCGCACCGCCCGCACCCGAAACTCGATGTCGAGCGGGTGCCAGTGCCCGAACTGCTCGGCGATGCTCGCGACCGTCGCCCCGTCGTGGTTGGCGAGCTGCCCGTCGAGCACGGCCTGACGGGCGGGCCCATCGAGCTGCAGCGCGGGGTCGAGCAGCACGAGGCGTTCGGCCCACGCGGCCTCGGTGCCCGCCGCCTGTGCCGCCGCGGCCGCACCGATCGAGTGCCCCACGACGAGCTGCCAGGCACCACCGCCCGCGGGGTGCGCGGCGAGCAGGTCGCCGGCGACATCCTCGATGCGGTAGCGGGATGCCCGCGGCGCGTCGCCGTGCCCCCGCAGATCGACGGCCGTCGCCGACCACCCGGCATCGGCGAGGCCCTCGCTGAGCCGCCACGTGGTCTGAGCGGATGACCCGAGGCCGTGCACGAGCAGCGCGCGTCGGGGGCTCGCGGGGTCTCCCCAGTGCCAGCGGGGCAGCGTCACCGTGCTCATGGGCAGGAGCCTAGCCGCGCCGCGGCCGACCCGCCGAGCCGGGTCGCACCGCGAATCGGCTGAGTGCGGGAATCGAATGCGCGATGCCCCGGTTACGGCTCAGCATGACCCGCATCATGATCATCGTCGGCTCCGTCCGCCCCGGCCGTGTCGGCCTTCCCGTCGCCCACTGGGTGCGCGAGCACGTCGTCGCCGCCGGCCACGAGGTCGACCTCGTCGACCTCGCCGAGCTGAACCTGCCGTTCATGGACGAGCCCGAGATGCCGGGCAAGCGCGCCTACACGAAGCCGCACACGATCGCCTGGAGCGCACGCGTCGAGCAGGCCGAGGCCGTGCTGCTCGTGAGCCCCGAGTACAACCACAGCTACAGCCCCGCGCTCAAGAACGCGCTCGACTACCTGCAGCACGAGTGGGCGGCGAAACCCGTGGGCGTCGTGAGCTACGGCGGAGCATCCGCGGGTCTGCGCGCCGCCGCCGCCCTCGACCAGGTGCTCACGACGCTCGGTCTCGTGCGCGTGCCCATCGACATGGCCATCAGCGGTCCGCATGCCCACCTCGTCGACGGCGCCTTCGCGGGCACCGAGAAGCAGCAAGCGACGCTCGCCCGCATGATCGACGAGCTCGGCCGCTACGCGCAGGCGCTGCGCCCGTTGCGCGGCTAGCCGCGAGGCTCAGCCGACAGGCTCGGGTCAGCTGACCGTCTGCACAGGTTCGGTGTCGGGCAGCGGGCTCGCATCGCGCCCGCGCAGGTCGGGGTGCCAGCTGCGGAACAGCACGGCCACGAGCATCCCGACCGCGGCGAAGGCGAGGGCGGCGAAGAACCCGCCGATCGGGCCGATGCCGTCGATGAGGAACCCGGCGATCGCCGAGCCGAGCGCGGCACCGATGAGCTGCCCGGTGCCGAGCCAGCCGTAGGCCTCGGCGGTGTCGCTGAACTTGACGCTCGCCGAGACGATCGCGAACATCACCGCGAGCACGGGGGCGATGCCGATGCCGGCGATCGTCAGTGCGAGCGCGAGCCACCAGAACTCGAGCGCGAACGGCGCGGCGGCCATGCCGACGACGACGATGCCGAAGCGGCGGGCGAGCGCCCAAGGCCCGATTGGCAGGTGCCCCATCGAGAGGCCTCCGACGAGCGAGGCGATGGCCCAGATGCCGAACAAGATTCCCGCCTCGGTGCCGCCCTCGCCGAACACCGCGACGACGCCGACCTCGATCGACGCGGCCGAGCCGATGAGCAGGAACCCGCAGATCGTCGAGAGCAGCACGGCGCGGTTCTTGAGCACGACACCGAGCCGGCGCCGGCTGCGGGGGATGCGCACCTTGCCGACCTCGGGGCTCGCGATGAACCAGATGCCGCCGCCGACGAGAAAGAGCCCGGCCACGGCGATCGCGGCGACGCTCGAGACCTGCGTGGCGAGAAGCACCGTGATGACCGGCCCGGTCACCCAGATGATCTCTTGCGCCGAGGCGTCGAGCGAGAACAGCGGGGTGAGTTGCTTGCCCGTGACCATCTTCGGATAGATGGTGCGAACGGCCGGCTGGATCGGCGGGGTCGAGATGCCCACGACGAAGCCCACGACCATGAACAGCCACAGCGGCATGAGCGCGAACGCGATGAGGCCGATGCCCGTGCTGCACACGATGAGCGTGACGATGAGCACGGGGCGCATGCCGAGGCGTCCCATCCAGCGGCTCGTGAGCGGGCCCGCGATGGCCTGGCCCACGCTCGTGGCGGCGAGCACGAGCCCCGCGGCGCCGTACGAGTCGAAGATGCGCTCGATGTGGATGAGGAATGCGAGCGAGAGCATGCCCGAGGGCAGCCGCGCGGTCAGCTGTGCGGCGATGATGCGCGCCACGCCGGGCGTCTTCAGAAGATCGGTGTATCCACTCACAAGACCTTCAGCCTACGGCCCGTCGAGGGTGCCGGTGAGGGCCCGCTTCTGGATGCCCGAGCGCACGATTCACGGCGTTCTCGCGGCTCGGCACGGCGTGTCGGTGCTTGCCCACAGGCTGTGTATAAGTCGCCCGACTTATCCCCAATTGTGGACGACACGCCCACTACATCTTGGGTGTGACCTTTGTCAGACCCCGCATATATAGTGATGGAACCGCGCGAGGGGAACAGCGCGAACAGCCCGGATCTCCGGGCTTTTTTGACCCGAAGTATTCAGTCAGGGGGCCGCGCGAGCGGCCATGCGAGCAGGGCGCCGAGGACGGCGCACGAGGGAGAGTGGGCACGTGAGCAGCATCACCGTGGTGAAGCGCGATGGAAGCCGTGAGGCGTACGACGCCAACAAGATCAACCTGGCGATCGAGCGCGCGGCCGAGGGTCTCGACGACTCGATCGCGTGGGTGACGCAGATCGCGAGCGAGCTCGAGCTCACGCTCTTCGACGGCATCACCACGCAGCAGCTCGACGAGGCGGTCATCCAGGTCGCCCTGCAGAACGTGAAAGACGACCCGGCGTTCGACGTCGTCGCGGCGCGCCTGCTGCTCAAGACCATCTACAAGCGCGTGCTCGGCGACTACGAGAACGCGGCCGAGCTGCGCGAGCTGCACCGCGCGCACTTCGCGGGCTACATCCACCGCGGCGTCGACGAGGCCCTGCTCGACCCCCGGTTCCCTGACCTCTTCGACCTCGACGCCCTCGCCGACGTGCTCGACCCCGCGCACGACGAGCTGCTCAAGTACATCGGTGTCGTCACGCTCAACAACCGCTACGGCATCAAGGCGCGCAACGGCGAGCCCCTCGAGACCCCGCAGTACTTCTGGATGCGCGTGGCCATGGGCCTCTCGCTCAACGAGGCCGAGCCCACGAAGCACGCGATCGCCTTCTACGACAAGATGTCGAAGCTCGAGTACCTCGCCGCGGGCTCGACGCTCGTCAACGCCGGCACGAGCTACCCCCAGCTCTCGAACTGCTTCGTCATGGAGATGCAAGACGACATCGAGCACATCGCCAAGAGCGTGCGCGACGTCATGTGGCTCACCAAGGGCACGGGCGGCATCGGCCTCGCGGTGACCAAGCTGCGCGCCCAGGGCTCGCCCATCCGCTCGAACAACACCACCTCGACCGGGCCGATCCCCTTCATGCACACGATCGACTCGGTGCTGCGCGCCGTCAGCCGCGGCGGCAAGAAGTTCGGTGCCCTGTGCTTCTACATGGAGAACTGGCACATGGACTTCCCCGAGTTCCTCGACCTGCGTCAGAACTCGGGCGACCCCTACCGCCGCACGCGCACCGCCAACACCGCCGTGTGGATCAGCGACGAGTTCATGAAGCGCGTGCAGAACGACGACGACTGGTACCTCTTCGACCCGCTCGAGGTCGCCGACCTCAACGAGCTGTACGGCAAAGACTTCTCGAAGCGCTACGCCGAGTACATCGCCATGGCCGAGCGCGGCGAGCTCAACATGTTCAAGAAGATCGGGGCGCGCGAGCAGTTCAAGCAGATCCTCATCTCGCTGCAGTCGACGAGCCACCCGTGGCTGACGTGGAAAGACACGATCAACAACCGGGCCATCAACAACAACACCGGCACGATCCACCTGTCGAACCTGTGCACCGAGATCTGCCTGCCGCAAGACCGCGACAACATCTCGGTCTGCAACCTGGCCTCGATCAACCTCTCGCAGCACTTCGTCGTCGGGGCCGACGGCCGCGGTGCCCTCGACTGGGCGAAGATCGACGAGAGCGCGCGCCTCGCGGTGCGCCAGCTCGACAACCTCATCGACATCACGGTGTCGAGCGTCGACGAGGCCGACCACGCCAACCAGAACAACCGCGCCATCGGTCTGGGCGTCATGGGCTTCACCGACGTCGTCGAGCGCCTCGGCTTCTCGTACGACTCGGAGGAGGCGTTCGACCTCATCGACGAGATCATGGAGCACGTCTCGTACGCGGCCATCGACGAGTCGGCCGACCTGGCGCAAGAGCGCGGCGCGTACGCGAACTTCGCCGGCAGCCGCTGGTCGCAGGGCCTCGTGCCGCTCGACACGATCGACCTCACCGAGGCCGACCGCGGCGTCGAGGTGCAGGTCAACCGCACCACGCGTCTCGACTGGGATGCGCTGCGCACAAAGGTCAAGGGCGGCATGCGCAACGCGACGCTCATGGCCATCGCGCCCACGGCATCCATCGGTCTCGTCGCGGGCACGACGCCGGGTCTCGACCCGCAGTTCTCGCAGATCTTCAGCCGCTCCACGAGCTCGGGCAAGTTCCTCGAGGTCAACCGCAACCTCGTGAACGCGCTGCAGGCGCACGGGCTGTGGGAGCGCGTGCGGGAGGACATCCTGCGCAGCCAGGGCGACATCCAGGGCATCGCGGCCATCCCCGACGACATCAAGGCGGCGTACAAGACGAGCTTCCAGCTCTCGCCCTACGCGTTCCTCGAGGTCGCGGCCCGCGCGCAGAAGTGGATCGACCAGGCGATCAGCCGCAACATGTACCTCGAGACGCGCGATGTCGACGAGATGATCGACATCTACAGCGCCGCATGGAAGAAGGGCGTGAAGACGACCTACTACCTGCACATGAAGCCGCGCCACACCGCCGAGCAGTCGACGGTGAAGGTCAACAAGGCCGAGGCGATCAACGCCGACGCGAGCAGCGCCCCGAAGAAGGGCTTCGGCTCGGCCGTCGCCGCGGCCCCGGCTGAGACGGCGAGCGCAGCTCCGCGCAAGGGCTTCGGCTTCGGCGGCGCCGCGAAGGCGGGGGAGTGAGCACCATGACCCCCACCGCCACCCAGACCAGCACCACCACCCTGAGCACCACATCGTTCACCTACGAGGTTCCGATCGACCCGATGGACGAGCTGCACTGCGAGAGCTGCCAGTAGGCGGCGCTCGCCATCCACCCCACCTTCCTCTATCCCGCACCACCCACCAGAAAGACGCGAAACCATCATGGGAATCCTCGGAACCGGAATCCAGGAGGGCCTGCTGCTCAAGCCGGTCACCTACAAGTGGGCCATGGACCTCTACGACCAGGCAGTTGCCAACACCTGGTTCCCCAACGAGATCCAGCTCGGTGAAGACATCGCCGACTTCAAGAAGATGAGCGACGAAGAGCGTCACGCCATCACGTTCCTCATGTCGTACTTCAACCCGAACGAGCTGCTCGTCAACAAGGCGCTCGCGTTCGGCGTCTACCCCTACGTCAAGGCTCCCGAGGCGCACCTCTACCTCGCGAAGCAGATGTGGGAGGAGGCGAACCACTGCATGAGCTTCGAGTACGTGCTCGAGACCTTCCCGATCGACCGCGCCGCGGCCTACGACAGCCACGTCGACGTGCCGTCGATGGCGCGCAAAGAGGAGTTCGAGGTCAAGTTCATCCGCCGCATGACGGAAGACACGCTCGACATCACGACGACCGAGGGCAAGCAGGACTTCATCCGCAACCTCGTCGCGTACAACGTGATCCTCGAGGGCATCTGGTTCTACTCGGGCTTCATGGTCGCCCTGTCGTTCCGTCAGCGCAATCTGCTGCGCAACTTCGGCTCGCTCGTCGACTGGATCGTGCGCGACGAGAGCCTGCACCTCAAGTTCGGCATCAACCTCATCCTCACGGTGCTGGAGGAGAACCCCGACCTGCAGACGCCGGAGTTCGCCGCCGAGATCCGTCAGATGATCCTCGACGCCGTCGAGATGGAGGAGCAGTACAACCACGACCTCCTCCCCAACGGCATCCTGGGCCTCAACGCCAACTACATCAACCAGTACGTCAAGTACCTGGCCGACCGTCGTCTCGAAGAGCTCGGCTTCGAGGCCGAGTACAACGTGTCGAACCCGGCGAAGTGGATGGCGACGGCGAACGACACCCTGCAGCTCGTCAACTTCTTCGAGTCGACGAACACCTCGTACGAGGTCAACGCCAAGACCTCGGCCTAGCCCCGGCGTTCGCGCCCTTTCCCACCCCCCACCACTGCGGCCCGTGCACCCGGCAGATCTGCTCTTCATCGGAGGAGTGGTCTACCGGGGGCCGGGCCGCAGTGCTGCGCCCGGGGCTGCTGCTCCGGCGCCGCTGCAGGTCGCCGTGGTCGGCGGCCGCATCGCGGCGGTGGATGCCGACCTCAGCGCGTGGCGCGGCCCCGACACAGAGGTGGTCGATCTGGCCGGCGGGATGCTGCACGCGGGTTTCGTCGACGCGCACATCCACCCCATCCAGGGCGGCCTCGAGCGGCTCGGCTGCGACCTGAGCGAGGGCTCCTCGGCCGCAGACTACGCCCGGCTCATCACGGACTACGCGCGACTGAACCCGCCGCGCGGTTGCGACGCCTCGCGCGCCTGGATCACGGGCGGCGGCTGGGCGATGAGCGCCTTCGCTGGCGGCACCCCAAGCGCCGCCGAGCTCGACGCGATCGAGCCCATCCGCCCGGTCTTCCTCTACAACCGCGACCACCACGGCGCGTGGGCCAACTCGGCCGCCCTCGCGCTCGCGGGCATCACCGCCGACACTCCCGACCCGGCCGACGGCCGCATCGAGCGTCTGCCCGACGGCAGCCCGCAGGGCACCCTGCACGAGGGTGCCGCCGCCCTCGTCGCCGCCGTCGCCCCCGCCGCGACACCCGATGACGAGTACGCCGCTCTGCTCGAGGCGCAGCGCTATGCGCACTCGTTCGGCATCACGGCCTGGCACGACGCGATCGTCGGCGACTACTTCGGCGCGTCGGACACGGCGCTCGTCTACCGCCGCGCCCTCGCCGAGGGGCGACTGACGGTCGACGTCGTCGGCGCCCTGTGGTGGGATCGCACTCGCGGGGTCGAGCAAGTGCCCGAGCTCGTCGCGCGCCGCGAGGCGCACGCGGCCGAGCTCGGGCGCGACGCACGGTTCCGGCTCTCGGCCGTCAAAATCATGGCCGACGGGGTGGTCGAGAACGGCACGGCCTCGATGCTTGAGCCGTACCTCGGTCACGACGGCGCGACGCCGAGCGAGCATCCCACCGGCATCGCCTTCGTCGGCGGGCAGGCGCTCACCGACGCGATCGTCGCCCTCGACGCGGCCGGCTTCAGCGCGCACGTGCATGTCATCGGCGACCGCGCGGTGCGCGACGCGCTCGACGCCGTCGAGGCGGCCGCGGCCGCGAGCGACTGGTCAGAACGCCCGCTATCGGATGCCCGCCGCCACCACCTCGCCCACCTGCAGTTCGTGCATCCCGACGATGTGGCCCGATTCGCCGCCCTCGGCGTGACCGCGAACATGCAGGCGCTCTGGGCCTGCAACGAGCCGCAGATGCGCGAGCTCACGGTGCCACTCGTCGGCCCCGAGCGCGCGGCGACGCAGTACCCCTTCGCGAGCATCCTGCGCGCTGGCGGCGCTTCCGGCGCGGCGACGGATGCTCGCCCGCGCCTGTGCGCCGGCAGCGACTGGCCCGTCTCGACCCCCGACCCGTGGCAGGCCATCCACGTCGCAGTCAACCGAACGCTGCCCACCGACGACCCCGAGCATGACCCCGAGCCCCTGCTCGCGCACGAGGCGCTCACCCTCGCCGAGGCGCTCGACGCCTACACCGCGGGCTCGGCGTTCATCAACGGGCGCGGGCCGGGCGACGCCGAGGTCACGGGAGTCATCGAGGTCGGGGCGGTCGCCGACCTGGCCGCGACCGACCGCGACCCGTTCGCGGGGCCGGCGGTGAGCATCCATACCACCCGGAATGTCGGCACCTGGGTGGCGGGCCGCCGGGTGTTCGGCTAGGAGCCGAGTTGCCTGAAGACGACTTCACCGTGATCCGGCCGTGCGCGCCGAGCGGGCTGGTGCGAGAGTCCATTTCGCCCATGTGTCGACAGCACAGTCCCGCCGCTGAGCTTGTCAGCCGCATGGTTGACTCATCGTCATGAACCGCGATCTGTCAGAGGCAGACGACCGGGAGCTTGAACGCCTGGCCTACTCACGGGCAGACACGCCCGAGCGAGTGTCGCTGGCTGACGCTGCGGCCCAGGAGCTCGCGCGTCGTGCCGACGTTGCGGCTGCGGAACGGGCGAGCGCAGAACTCGCCGCTCGCATCGCGAATCCCCCCGAGCAGAACGAACGGGAATCCGCATCCGACGACGCGGAAGATGGCAGAAGGCGGAGGATGCGTGCCGTTGGGGTGGCTGGCGTGATCTCGGCCCTGCTGGCCATCCCGACGGTGGGGTGGGCGCTGGCACTACCCGATCCCGATCCCCTCGCGATCTTCGACGAACCGGAGAGCCAAGAGGATCGCGAGTGGGCAGAGCGTCTCTCGCAGGGCTTTGCGTCGTACATCACGCAAGGCCCGCGGGTTACTCCACTGGGGAACGATCGTTTCGGCATCGTGTATCGGGCGTCAACCGTGCCCGACGGGCGGAGTACCGAGTGGGACCTGTATTGCATCGCTGTCGCCGATCTCCCCGAAGAGTCTGAGGGATGGAGTGCCGGGGGTCTCTGCGTACTGCCATCCGTGTTCGAAGAATCTGGTGTGGTCGCGAGTTCGGGCGGCAACACCGCCGGTCCTGGCCTGTTCGCGTGGGGACCCGCGGGTAGCCCCAGGCTTGAGGACAGTCAGAGCCTGCATGGCAACGAGCAAGCGCCGAGCGTGCTCGATGTCATTGCCTTCGGTGCATACGGGGGATCTCCTGTCGTCGAAGCGTTCGACGACATCGACGAGCCTGATCGACTTCTCATGGGGCCCTCCGCGGTCTACGTGTCACGGGAGGCTGAGGGTAGCGGTGCAGACTTCTCGGCGTTCCTCATCGACAGTATTGAGCTCGACGGCGAGCCAGAGTATTGCCTGAGGGCGCGCCATCCTGAGGTGCCTTCTGCGACGAGTTGTGGCCCTCTGTCGCGCGTCGAACGACGTGGTCTCACCGTGCAACTCCGCACTCCCGAGAGCGTCTGGACCGTGGGTGTCAATACTGACGGCTCGATCAACTCCAGCACCTTCCCGCTCGCGGCTGACTAGCCACGACAGTCCACGATCGTTGCGCCACTGTGTGCCCCTCGAGACGTCCTCCACACTTAAGTGCTACCGTGTAGCACATGGACCGCATCGGGGTGCGCGAGTTGCGGCAGAACGCGAGCAAGTACCTTGACCGCGTGAAGCGGGGCGAATCGATCGAAGTGACCGAGCGCGGGGTGCCGATTGCGATCATCGGGCCCGTGCCGACCGTCAAGAAGTCACGCGTGCAAGAACTGATCGACGACGGGCTCATGACGCGAGGGCGCGGCGATCTCGCAGCGTGGCTCGCCGCGAATCCTCCCGCGCCGGTCAGCCCGGAATACAGCGGCCCCTCGATCGCAGAGATTCTTGATGAGCAGCGCGGGGAACGGCTCTAGGTGCTCTATCTCGACACCTCGGCGGTGGTGAAGTTGCTGCTGCGTGAGAAAGAATCCCTGGCCCTTCGGGCCTTCATCGGCGATCAGGACTGGGCCTCGAGTGCGCTTTTGAGAACCGAGTTGCCGCGCGCCCTCGTTCGAGTCGAGCCTTCCGTTCTGCCGCGGGCGGTCGACGTGCTCGCGCGGGTGAGCCTGCTGGCCATCGACACGCGGGTACTTGACACGGCCGCGCGACTCTCGCCGCCGACACTGCGCAGCCTCGATGCGATTCACCTCGCGAGTGCACTGGAGCTTCGCGACGAGCTGACCGCGTTCGTCGCCTATGACGATCGTCTGCTGGCCGCGGCTTCTGCGCTCGGGATGCCGGTCGCATCGCCAGCCGACTAGTCCGCGGCGCGCGGAGCGTGGCTGCCCTGCCGGGGATGCGCGGCGCTCGGGTTCAGCCGGCGAGCTGCTTGCGGATGCGCTGCACCGAGATCGGGCCCTGCGCGCCGAGCGGCTGCGCGAAGAGCGAGAGACGCAGCTCTTCGAGCATCCAGCGGGCCTCGCGGATGCGGGGCTCGGGGTCAACGCTCAGCGGCAGCGTGCCGCCCGCCGCGGTGTAGAGCTCGACCGACTGCTGCACCTCGAGCATCCAGGCGCGGTCGCGGCCGAGGTTGTCGGCGAGGCGCTCGACGCGGTGGCTGATGCCGCGCAGGTAGACGACGAGGCGGGGGAGGCGGGCGAGGCCCGTGCGTCCGATGAATCCGTCGTGCACGAGGGCGTTGAGCTGCTCGCGCGCGTCGGCGAGCGGCGCCATGAACTGCAGGCTCGAGCTGCGCCCGATGAGCACGTCGACCTCGCGCGCCGCCGCCAGCACGGCCGCCGTCGTCGCCACGATGCCGAACAGGCGGTCGGGCAGGCCGGCGTTGACGCGGTCGCGCAGAGACTCGAACTGCTCGCGAGACCAGGGGAGAGCATCCAGACCATCAGAGAGTTCGGCGTCGATCACGGCCCGCAGCGCATCGTCGATGAGTGCGGCCGTCGAGCGATAGGGCGAGGCGCCGAGGCTGAGCTTCTCGGCGCTCGTCAAGTGTTCTTGGATGTACGCGAGCGGTGACGGAACCCCGAGCTGCACGAGACGGCGAACCCCCGAACGGTGCGCGGCGACCTGGTCGGCGACCGACGTCTGCAGTCGGATCGCCACCGAGCCGCCCTCGTCGACGAGTGCGGGGTAGGCGCGGATCGTGGTGTCGCCGCGGCGCATGTCGAGCTGCCGGGGCAGGGTTCCGCCGGCACCGCCGTCGCCGCCCGACCCCTTGCCGATCGTGTCGTCCCATGCCGTGATGCCGCCGCGCTCGATCGGGCTCTTCGCTGCGGCCGTCGCGACCTTCGCGACCGAGTCGCGCGTGCGTTCGCGCAGCTTCTGCTGCAGGGCCGTGAGGTCGGTGCCGCGCGCGAGCTTGCTGCCGCGCTCGTCGACGACGGCGTAGCCCATGCGCAGGTGCGGGGGCAGGCGGTCGAGGTCGAAGTCGTCGGGGTCGACGGGCGTAAAGGTCTGGCGGCGGATCTCGGTGGCGAGAAACTCGGTGATCGAGAGCTCGCGCAGGTCAGCCTCGGGCGGCACGGCCGCCAAGAGTCGAGCGGCCCAGTCGGCGGCAGGCACGACGTTGCGGCGAATGGCCTTGGGCAGCGTCTTGAGCAGCGCGGTCACGAGCTCGAGCCGCAGGCCCGGAACGAGCCAGTCGAACCCCGCCGTGTCGAGCCGCGGCAGCAGCGGCAGCGGCACGGTGACGGTGACGCCGTCGTCGGCGGCGCCGGGCTCGAAGCGGTATCCGACACTGAGCGTCTGATCGCCGAGCGTGAGCCGCGTCGGGTACGAGCCGTCGTCGGCCGGAAGCTGCTCGGCCTCGACGAGGTCGTCGCGGGTGAGAGTGAGGGCGTCGGGATGCTCTCGCAGAGCATCCCGCCACCAGCGCTCGAAGCGGCGCACGTCGGTGACGTCCGCGGGGATGCGCTGCTCGAAGAACTCGACGATCTTCTCGTCGTCGAGCAGGATGTCGCGGCGGCGGCTGCGCTCTTCGAGCTGCTCGAGCTCGCGTCGCACGCGCGCGTTGTCGCGCAGGAACGCGGTGAGGCGCTTGTCGAGCCGGGAGGTATCCCACTCACCCTCGACGAGCGCGTGGCGGATGAACAGCTCGCGCGCGAGCGCCGGATCGATGCGGCTCAGCTGCGCGCGCCGGCGCGGGATGATCGGCACGCCGAACAGCGTCACCTTCTCGTCGACGACCGCGGCGCCCTGGCGCTTCTCCCACCGCGGCTCGCTGAACGAGCGCTTCGCGAGCTCACCCGCGAGCGGCTCGGCCCACGCCGGGTCGATGACGGCGACCGTGCGCGCGAACAGCCGGCTCGTCTCGACGAGTTCGGCGGCCATGACGGCGTCGGGCTGCTTCTTCGCGAGGCCCGAGCCGGGGTAGAGCACGAAGCGGCGCTGGCGCGCGCCGAGGTAGTCGCGCTTCGCGGTGTCTTTGAGGCCGATGTGGCTGAGCAGGCCGGCGAGGATGGCTTTGTGGATGGCCGTCGCATCGGCTCCTGTTTCTCCATCTGCGGGATGCTTGCCGACGCCTTTCGTCTGCCGTCGAATCTGCCGCTCGACGTCCGCCCACTCGCGAATGCGCAGATAGTTGAGAAACTCGCTGCGTACCTCCTTGCGGAACTGGTTGCCGCTGAGCTCTTTCTGCCGCCGCTGCAGGTGGTTCCAGAGGTTGAGCAGAGTGATGAAGTCGCTCGTCGGGTCGCGGAACCGGTTGTGCAGCTGGTCGGCGCGCTCGCGCTTCTCGACGGGTCGTTCGCGCGGGTCTTGGATGCTCAGCCCCGCGACGATCGCAATGACCTCCCGCGCGACCCCGAGCTTCTGGGCTTCGACGACCATGCGCGCGTAGCGCGGGTCGAGCGGCAGCTGCGCTATCTCGCGGCCGACTCGGGTGATGCGGTGCGCGCCGCGCTGTTCTCCTGCGCCGCCCCCAGCTTTCGACACCGCGCCCAGTTCCAGCAGCAGGTCCAGCCCGTCGGCGATGCCGCGCTTGTCGGGCGGCTGCAAGAAGGGGAACTGCTCGATGTCGCCGAGCCCGAGCGAGATCATCTGCAGAATGACGGCCGCGAGGTTGGTGCGCAGGATCTCGGGGTCGGTGTACTCCGGCCGCTTCGTGTAGTCGAGCTCGCTGTAGAGGCGGATCGCGATGCCGTCGCTCGTGCGCCCCGAGCGGCCCGACCGCTGGTTGGCGCTCGCCTGCGAGATCGGCTCGATCGGCAGCCGCTGCACTTTTGAGCGCGCGCTGTAGCGGCTGATGCGGGCGGTGCCGGTGTCGACGACATAGCGGATGCTCGGCACGGTGAGGCTCGTCTCGGCCACGTTGGTCGCCAGCACGATGCGTCTCCGGATGCCCGCGGGCGCCCGCTCGAACACCCGGTGTTGCTCGGCCGCACTCAGCCGGCCGTACAGCGGAAGCACCTCCGTGCCCGCGCCGCGCGGGCCCTGGCGGGCGAGGTGCCCGGTGAGGGCATCCGCTGCGTCACGAATCTCGTTCTCGCCGCTGAAGAACACCAGCACGTCGCCGTCGCCTTCGCGGCCGAGCTCGTCGACCGCGGCGATGACGCCCTCGATCATGTCGATGGCCTCGCCGGGAGTCGACGGGCCGTCGGCTTCGTCGTCGTCGGGGTCGGTGAGGTTGTCGGTGTCGGCGCCGTCAGGCACCAGCGGCCGGTAGCGGATCTCGACCGGGAACGTTCGCCCGCTCACCTCGATGATCGGCGCGGGGCTCCCGTCGGCCGCCGCGAAGTGCTTCGCGAAGCTCTCGGGGTCGATCGTCGCGGAGGTGATGATGAGTTTCAGCTCGGGGCGGCGGGGGAGCAGCTGCTTGAGGTAGCCGACCAGGAAGTCGATGGTGAGGCTGCGCTCGTGGGCTTCGTCGATGATGATGGCGTCGTAGGCCCGCAGCTCGCGGTCGCCGCGGAGGGCGGCGAGCAGGATGCCGTCGGTCATGAGGGTGACGCGCGTGTCTCGGCCGACCTGGTCGGTGAAGCGCACCTTGTAGCCGACGAGTCCGCCGAGCTCGCTGCCGAGCTCCTCGGCGACGCGCTCGGCGATCGTGCGCGCGGCGATGCGGCGCGGCTGCGTGTGCGCGATGCGCTCACGGCCGAGCTCGAGCAGGATCTTCGGCAGCTGCGTCGTCTTGCCCGACCCGGTCTCACCCGCGACGATGACCACCTGGTGGTCGCGAATCGCCGCGGCGATGTCGTCGCGCCGCTGGCTGACCGGCAGGTCCGGCGGGTAGGTGATTGCGAGGGTCGGGCGATCGGCGGCGGCGGTCATGAGCCCTCCAGTCTAGAACTCCTTCGCCACCCGACGCCCATAGGGGTCACCCTCCCCACCAGATCTTCGCGCAGCGCCTTTCCCCCTTTCTCTTGTGTGAAGCCGGTTTGACGTCAATATGGCTTCACACTCGCGAGATGCATCTTCTGTACCTGCTGGGGCATCCGATTCGGTGGCGCATCGTCGAGATCCTCGCGAGCGGCGAGCACACGGCGGGCGAGGTGTGCGGGGCGATCGTCGACGAGCGCCGTGTCGAGCGCACGGCGGTGTCGTACCACCTCACGGTGCTCGTCGAGGCGGAGGTGATCACGGCGCGGCCGTCGTGGTCGTCGATCGTGTACCGCTTGCATCCGCGACTGATCGGGGCGCTCGCCCTCATCACGCAAGGGCTCATCGAGAAGCGCGACGGCGCCCGGTACGACGACATCGTGCTGCGCGATGATGTGGATGCGATCCACGAGAGCCTGCTGCGGCCGGATGCTCGGCTCGCAGAGTGCTGGTGTATACGAAAGATTAGTGTGGTTCGCAACATCTAGCCTTATTACTGCCTAATGTATACATTGGGAGCGTGAGCAATAGTGCAGCCGATCGCGCGTTCGACGCCCTGCGGGCGGCGATCGTCGAGGGCGAGCTGCCCCCCGGCGCTCCACTGACCGAGGTCGAGCAGGCAACCAGGCTCGGGGTCAGCCGCACTCCCGTGCGCGAAGCCTTCGCGCGGCTCATCGCCGCCGGCCTCGCCACCGAGCGCGGGCCCCGAACGCTCGTCGTGAGCGAGATCGAACCCGACGACGTCACCGCGCTCTTCGAGCTGCGCGTCGCCCTCGACGAGCAGGCCGCCCGCCTCGCCGCCCGCCGGTCGAGCTCCGACCAGAGCAGCGCAGACTTCGCCGAACTCGCCGCCCGCTTCGCTGCCGTCGACGCCGCGACCCTGAGCGCCGACGACCCCCACCGCCACGGCTACTACGCTCTCGTCGCCGAGTTCGACGCCGCCCTCGACGAAAGCCTGAGCAGCAGCCCCTACCTGGCTGCCGCGATCAAGAGCACGCGCGTGCACCTCGCCCGCGTGCGCCGCCTGGCTCGCGACGATGACGACCGTCTCGCCCGTAGCGCCGCCGAGCACGGCGCCATCGCGCGCGCCATCGCCGACGGCGACCCCGAACGCGCGGCCGCCGCCACTCGGCTGCACCTGCACGAAGCCCTCACGAGCATCCACGCCCATCTGCCGCGCAGCGGCGACGACACGAAAGAGCGACCATGACGACCACCCACACCGTGCGCACCTACAAGAGCAGCGAGCCCCTCGCCGCCGCCGACCAGCTCGCCGGCAAGCTCGCCGCGCTCGCCGCCGAGCAAGACCGACCCCTCGACCAGCAGGCCGTCGACATGGTCATCAACCGCATCATCGACAACGCCGCCGTCGCCGTCGCGAGCCTCGATCGTGCGCCCGTGATCAGCGCGCGGGGGCAGGCCGAAGCCCACGCCTACAGCCCCGGCGCGACCGTGTTCGGCACGCCCGCCGACACCCGCTACAGCCCCGAGTGGGCCGCCTGGGCCAACGGCGTCGCCGTGCGCGAGCTCGACTACCACGACACCTTCCTCGCCGCCGACTACTCGCACCCCGGCGACAACATCCCGCCGATCCTCGCCGTCGCCCAGCACACCGGAGCCGACGGAGCACAGCTGCTCAAGGGGCTGCTCACCGGCTACGAGATCCAGATCGACCTCGTGCGCGCCATCTGCCTGCACGAGCACAAGATCGACCACGTCGCACACCTCGGTCCGAGTGCCGCCGCCGGCATCGGCACGCTGCTGCGGCTGCCGACGGAGACGATCTTCCAGGCCATCGGCCAGGCCCTGCACACGACGACCGCCACGCGCCAGTCGCGCAAGGGCGAGATCTCGACCTGGAAGGCGCACGCCCCCGCCTTCGCCGGCAAGTTGGCCGTCGAAGCCGTCGACCGGGCGATGCGCGGCCAGACGAGCCCGAGCCCCATCTACGAGGGGGAGGACGGGTTCATCGCGTGGCTTCTCAGCGGGCCGGATGCTCGCTACGAGGTTCCCCTGCCCGACAGCGGTCAGCCGCTCACGGGCATCCTCGACAGCTACACGAAAGAGCACTCGGCCGAATACCAGGCGCAGGCGTGGATCGACCTCGCGCGCCGCCTCGGCACCGAGCGCCCCGAGCTGCGCGACCCCGCGAACATCGAGAAGATCGTGCTGCACACGAGCCACCACACGCACTACGTCATCGGCTCGGGCGCGAACGACCCGCAGAAGTACGACCCCACCGCGAGCCGCGAGACGCTCGACCACTCGATCCCGTACATCGTCGCCGTCGCCCTGCAAGACGGGCGCTGGCACCACGTCGACTCCTACGCCCCCGAGCGCGCGGGCCGCCCCGACACGGTCGCCCTCTGGCACAAGATCACAACCACCGAAGACGCCGAGTGGACCCGCCGCTACCACTCCCTCGACCTGAGCGAGAAGGCCTTCGGCGGACGCATCGAGATAGAGCTGACCGACGGCACGCGTGTCGTCGACGAGATCGCCGTCGCCGACGCGCACCCGCTGGGCGCGCGGCCCTTCGGTCGCGCCGAGTACGTCGGCAAGTTCCGGATGCTCGCGGAGCGCATCCTGAGCCCCGACGAGATCGACCGCTTCCTCGGGGTCGCCCAGCGCCTGCCCGAGCTCAGCCCCATCGAGCTCGGCGGTCTCACCGTCACGCCCATGACCCCCGTTCCCGCCGCCCCGAAGGGACTCTTCTGATGCTCTCCACCACCACAACGCCGAGCCAGCGCCGCCAGGCGTTCCGCGCGGGGCTCGCCAGCGGGCGCCTGCAGGTGTTCCCGGGCGCGTTCACGCCGCTCAGCATCCGCCTGATCGCCGACAAGGGCTTCGATGGCGCCTACATCTCGGGCGCCGTCATGGCCGCCGAGCTCGGCCTGCCCGACATCGGGCTCACGACGCTCAGCGAAGTCGCGCACCGCGCGCACCAGATCAGCCGCATGAGCGACCTGCCGACGCTCGTCGACGCCGACACCGGCTTCGGCGAGCCCATGAACGTCGCCCGCACGGTGCACGAGCTGGAAGACGCGGGCGTCGCTGGCTTGCACCTCGAAGACCAGGTCAACCCCAAGCGCTGCGGGCACCTCGACGGCAAGGCCGTCGTCGACCTCGACACGGCGGTCAAGCGCATCCGCGCGGCCGTGGATGCGCGCCGCGACCCCGACCTCGTGATCATGGCGCGCACCGACATCCGCGGGGTGGAGGGTCTCGACGCCGCGATCGACCGAGCCAAGGCGCTCGAAGCGGCCGGTGCCGACGCGATCTTCCCCGAGGCGATGGCGACGCTCGCCGAGTTCGAGCAGATGCGCAAGGCCGTGAGCGTGCCGATCCTCGCCAACATGACCGAGTTCGGCAAGAGCGAGCTGTTCACGCACCAGCAGCTCGCCGACGTCGGCGTGAACCTCGTGATCCACCCGGTGTCGCTGCTGCGTGTCGCGTTCGGCGCGATCGAGCGCGCACTCGACACCCTCCAGTCGACGGGAACCCTCGACGGCGAGGTCGCGGGCATGCAGACTCGAGGCAGGCTCTACGAGCTGCTCGACTACGAGGCGTACAACGCCTTCGACGCGGGCATCTTCACCTTTAACGGCCGCTGAACGCGGCCTTGCCCTACACCGGCCGCTGACCCACAAGGAGACCGACATGCTCGACGACATCAAGAAGGGCCTGGCCGGCGTCGTCGTCGACGTCACGGCGATCTCGAAGGTCAACCCCGACACGAACTCGTTGCTGTACCGCGGGTACCCGGTGCAGCAGCTCGCCGAGCGCTGCACGGCCGAAGAGGTCGCCTACCTGCTGTGGCACGGCGAGCTGCCCGACGCGGCCCAGCTCGCCGAGTTCGAGACGCTCGAGCGCTCGCTGCGGCACTTGAACCCCACGGTGAAAGACGCGATGGATGCGCTGCCGCTGAGCGCGCATCCCATGGACGTCGTGCGCACCGCCGTGAGCGTGCTCGGCGCGCTCGACGAGTCGCTCACGACCGACGGCACGTGGATCGACGGCGATCTCACGCTCGAGCGCAGCATCCGGATGTGGGCGCAGCTGCCGGCGATCGTCGCCTACGCCCAGCGGCGGATGCGCGACCAGGAGCTCGTCGAGCCGCGCGACGACCTCGGCTACTCGGCGAACTTCTTGCACATGACGTTCGGCGAGGTGCCCGAGCTCGTCGTCGTCAACGCGTTCGACGTGTCGATGATCCTGTACGCCGAGCACTCGTTCAACGCCTCGACGTTCACCGCGCGCGTCATCGCCTCGACGCTCAGCGACGTCTACTCGGCGGTGACGGGCGCGATCGGCGCGCTCAAGGGCCCCCTGCACGGCGGCGCGAACGAGGCTGTCATGCACACCTTCCGCGAGGTCGGCACGGCCGAGCGCGCCGCCGCGTGGCTCGCCGACGCGCTCGCCGCGAAGCGCAAGATCATGGGCTTCGGCCACCGGGTCTACAAGAACGGCGACTCGCGCGTGCCCACCATGAAGGCCGCGCTCGAGACCCTCGTCGCGCACTACGAGCGGCCCGAGGTGCTCGACCTCTACGACGCCCTCGAGAAGGCCATGGACGAGGCGAAGGGCATTAAGCCCAATCTCGACTACCCCTCGGGGCCGGCCTACGACCTCATGGGCTTCGACACCGAGCTCTTCACGCCGCTCTTCATCGCCGCGCGCGTCACCGGGTGGACGGCGCACGTGCGCGAGCAGCTCGCCGCGAACGCGCTCATCCGCCCTCTGAGCCTGTACAACGGGCCCGACGAGCGTTCGGTGCCCAGCACCGTCTGAGGGGGATGGGGGAGACTAGGGGGATGACTCACGCGATCCCGACCCCGCACATCACGCTCAACGACGGCCACCGCATCCCGCAGTTCGGGCTCGGCGTGTGGCAGATCGACGACGCCGGAGCAGAGCGCGTCGTCGGCGAGGCGCTTGAGGTCGGCTACCGCCACATCGACACGGCCCGGGTCTACAAGAACGAGACGGGCGTCGGCAAGGCGATCGCGGCATCCGGAATTCCGCGCGACGAGCTCTTCATCACGACCAAGCTGTGGAACAGCGACCAGGGTCGCGACACCGTGCGCGCGGCGGCCGAGGCGAGCCTCGAACGGCTCGGGCTCGAGCAGGTCGACCTTTACCTCATCCACTGGCCGTCGCCGAAGTACGGCAAGCACGTCGAGTCATGGGAGGCCATGATCGAGGTGCGCGACGCCGGGCTCGCCCGCTCGATCGGCGTCTCGAACTTCATGCAGACCCACCTCGACGACCTCGCGGCCGCGACCGAGGTCGTGCCCGCGGTCAACCAGGTCGAGTTGCACCCCGCCTTCCAGCAGCGCGACCTGCGAGCGTTCCACGAGGAGCGGGGCATCCGCACCGAGTCGTGGAGCCCCCTCGGCAGCGCCCAGTACGACCTCGCCGAGCTGCCCGGCTTCGCTGCCATCGCCGCGCGCCACGGCAAGACCGTGCAGCAGATCGCGATCCGCTGGCACCTGCAGGAGGGTCTCATCGTCTTCCCGAAGACCGTTCGCCGCGAGCGCATGATCGAGAACGCCGCGGTCTTCGACTTCGAGCTCTCGGCCGACGACATCGCGACGATCGCGGCCTGCGACCGCGACCAGCGCGTCGGCGCGCACCCCCTCAACACCGACTTCTGAGGTCGGGGGCCTCCGTGGGCGCCGTCGCGGTGCGTCGCTGCACTCCGGCTGATGCGGCGGCGATGGATGCTCTCGACCCGGTAGCCAGAGGTTACGCGCTCGGCGCTCTTGCTCGGCAGCAGGCCGACGAGACCGACTTCCTCGTCGCCGAAGTCGACGGCACCATCGTGGGATCAGGAGAGTTGACGACGACGGAACCCGCCGAGCTGAAGAGCTTGTGGGTCGAGCCTTCAGCCCGTGGCCATCGCGTCGGCTCCGCGATCGTGCGGGCGTGTGAGGTGCTCGTCGTTGATCGCGGAGTCGTCGGGCCCGACGGCCGCTGGCGGCTCGTGATGGGTGTCGGGCTAGACAACCCCCGTGCCGCCGTGCTCTACGAGCGGCTCGGGTTTCAGCGCACGGGGGCGATCTCCACGACTACCTACGACTATGTCGACGACGAGGGTGTCAATCGCACCGCGACCGAGACCGACGAGGAGCTCATCAAGATCTGGTGATCGTTGAAAGCGCCGGCGAGTCCCCACGCCGTCGCGACCCCACACCGACCCGGCCCTGCCGCCGAGTCCTGCGATGCGCCTTCCAGAACTGCGGACGCAGATGAAGCCGGTTCATTTCGATCCGCAGTTCTGGAAGTGCAGCTAGTCGGGACCACCGGATGCGCGTCTGACCCTTTCCGACACCTCGCACGCTTCGAACCGTACGAGGTGTCGCAAACAATAAGAGGCACTGACCACGGGCAGCGGGCAGCGGGCAGTTGGTCGTTCGTCGCCGGGAGCGGGGCGGGCAGAGAGCCCGCGCGGCGGGGGATGCGCGGCTCGCGCTAGAGGGCGACCTCGGTGCGCACGCCCAGCGGCGTGGGCGCGAGCAGCGTCCCGCCCGCGGGCGACTCGAGACCGGCGAACTCGCGCTCGAGAGCGTCGCGGCCCTCGCTGAAGTGCGTCCACTGGTCGACGTGCAACCCAACCACGCGACGCGCGCCGAGCACGAGCGCCGCGGCCCGGGCGCGCTCGGCCGTCAGGGTGAGGGGAGCGTCGATGTCGTCGACCCGAGCTGCTCCGGCGAACAGGATCGCCGCATCCACCCGCCCGTGGCGCGCGGCGATCGCCTCGACGACCGCGACCTCCGAGTTATCGCCCGACACGTAGACGGTCGGATGCCCGGGCGCGGAGAGCAGGAACCCGCACACCGGCCCGAGGCGCTCGGCCCACTCGTCGGGGCCGTGCTGCGCGGCAAGCGCCACCAGCCGCGCACCGGCCGGTGCGTGCGACGCCACGGCCGTGCCCACGACACCCGGGTCGTCGAGCGCAATCCCCTCGTCGTCGGCGAGCCCGATGATGCGGGCGGTGCCCCCGCGGGTGCCGAGGTCCTGCGCCCCCACGGGCGTCGTCACCACGAGCGGCAGCGTCAGCGCGAGATCGCGGCCGCGGTGGTCGAGGTTGTCTTCATGGTGGTGGTGCGAGACGAGGGCGGCGTCGATGCGGCCCAGAGCATCGAACGCCACCGCGGGCGCCGCGGTCTTCTCGAGCGCGTCGGGGTGGTCGCCGTAGCGCTGGGGCTCGTCGAAGGTGGGGTCGAGCAGTAGCCGCAGGCCCGCCCACTCGAGCAGGGCGGTGGGGCCGCCGACGACGGTGACGGCGATGGATGCGGAGCTCGGGTTCATGCTGCGACCCTAGCCGCGGTCAGGAAAACCGTGGGGCAGCGCGGCGAGCGTCGGCTGCAGTTCGTCGAGCCGCGCCCGCTCGAGCCTGAGTGCCGTGGCTTCGCGCTCGCGGCGCAGCGCGGCGACGCCGGCGAGAAAGAGCTCGGGGTCTCCGCCCGGCACGGGCGAGACGTAGAGCGCGGCTTCGGTCGCGAGGTCGCGGGCGAGGCGCTCGCGCGTCGACGCGGTGTGGCCGCCCGCCTGCCGCAAGAACTGGGCGATGCGTCGCGAGAGCGCGTCGGGCATGCGGGCGACGTCGGCGGTGGAAGCCCATTCCACGAGCTCCACCGGAACCCCGTACACGGGCGGCACGGCACTCGAAACCCGCTCGTACTGGCTGTAGGTGCCGGCGAGCAGGTCGCCCAGCCGCTTGGCGCGCGAGTTGAGCATGGCGACCACCACGGCGAGCCCGCCGCCCGTGAAGACGATCTCGAACACGCCGACGAGCGAGCGGATGAACGCGTGGCGGAACGAGATGGCCCCGCCGTCGTCGCGCACGATGCGGTCGCCGAGGGCGAGGCGGCCGAGCGACTTGCCCTGGCTCGCGGTCTCGACCACGGCGGGCAGCAGCACGAGGCCGACGACGACCACGAGGATGCCGACGGCGGCGTAGAGCGCCTCGTCGAGGCCGAGGTCGATCGCGAGCGAGAAGACGCCCCAGGCGAAGAGCCCCGTCGCCACGAGGTAGACGAGGTAGTCGATGATGCCGCCGGCCATGCGCAGAATGACGCTCGTCGCGCGCAGCTCGAGGGCCACGGCTTCGCCCGTGAGCAGTTCGCGCTCGCTGTCGTGCTGGCTCAGGTTCGCAGCAGTGCCAGACATGACATCATCTAAACAGATGGATCTTGACGCCTACTCTTCAGCCCACGCCGCCGAATGGGACCGGCTGCGCGAGTTGTCGCGCCAGCGCCGTTTCGCGGGGCGCGATGCCGATGAGCTCATCGAGCACTATCAGGCCGGGGCCACGCAGCTCTCGGCCATCACGACAAGCGCGGGCCAGGTCTCGCAGGCCGCGACTCTCAGCGTGCTGCTGTCGCGCGCACGACTGCGCTTCACCGGCGCCACCGCCGAGCCGCTCGCCCAGCTGGCCCGCTACGCGACGCGAGAGGTGCCGGCGGCGCTATACCGCATCCGGTATCTGACGATCGCGGTTGCCGTGGCCTTCGTCGCCGTCGCGACGCTCTACGCGGTCTGGGTCGCGACGAATCCTGATGTAATCGCCGCACTCGGCCCTTACGACGAGCTGCGGCGCTACGCAGAAGAGGACTTCGTCGGCTACTACAGCGAGTCGGGCGAGGCGGTGTTCGGGCTGCAGGTCTTCAGCAACAACGCGTGGATCGCCACGCAGGCCGTCGCCTTCGGCATCACCGGGCTGTTCGTGCCCGTCGTGCTCTTTCAGAACGCGCAGGGGCTCGGCATCAGCGCGGGCATCATGACCGAGTTCGACCGGCTCGACGTGTTCTTCCTCAACATCCTCCCCCACGGCCAGCTCGAGATCTATGCGATCTTCGTGGCCGGCGCAGGCGGACTCATGATCTTCTGGGCCTGGGTCTCGCCCGGCCCGCGCACACGCCTGCAGGCGCTCGCCGACGACGGCCGCGCCCTGTTCGCGGTCATCGGCGGGCTCGTGGCAGCGCTGCTCGTGAGCGGCATCATCGAGGGCTACGTGACGCGGCAAGACTGGCCCGACGTCATTCGCATCGGCATCGGCACGGTCGCGCTCGTGGCATTTTTGCTCTATCAGTGGATGCTCGGCGGGCGTGCCTACCGCGATGGCGAGACGGGCGACCTCGACCCGATCAGCCGCGGCGCGCGCGTCGTCGTCGGCGACTAGTCCGCCCCGCTGCAGCACCCACGTCACCTCGGGTGCGGGTGACCTATCATGAAACAGATTTCACCCACCGTGGCCGACCGGAGTCGTGCCCACCACCATCCAGGGATTCTCGTGACCACTTCACTGCGTCGTCGTCCTGTTGTCGCTCTCACGGCCCTGGCCGCGGCAGCGCTCGTGCTCTCGCCGCTCTCCGCTGCCCACTCGGCAGACTCGCAGTCGGTCAGTCTCGGAAACGGTGACACCTTCACCGTGCCCGCGGGCGTCACGAGCGTGTTCGTCGAGCTCACGGGCGGCGACGGGGGCACGGCGACGAGCTCGAGCGGTATCACCCAGATCGGGCAGGGCGGGCGCGGCGGACTCGTCTCGGGAACCCTCGCGGTCGAGCCGGGCGATGAGTTGTCGTTCTTGGTCGCGACGGCGGGCAGCGGGATCGACCTCACGGCCCCGGGCGACATGCTCGCCGGCGGAACCGGTCACCGTTTCGGTGGCGAGGGCTGGGCGAGCGGTGGCGGCAGCACGAGCGCGTCGCTCAATGGCTCCATCGTTGCGGGCGCGCCGGGCGGCGGCGGCGGTGCCGCCATCTGGACGACGTCGGACTCGCTCCTGTTCGCGACCGACGGCGGCGACGGCGGCGAGAGCGGTGGCGACGTCATCGACGGTGCGACCGTCGTGCTGGCGGGTGGAGCCGCCGGTGGCAACACCGTCGGGTTCACCGAAGACGGCCAGTCGGCCAATACCTCGAACAGCAGCAGCCTCGTGCTCGCGTTCGGTGCGGGCGGTGCCGGGTGGCCCGGTGGGGCTGCCGGCGCCAACGACTTCGGCAGCGGAACGCCGATCGAGGTCTACCTCGCGGGCGGCGGCGGGGGACTGCCGTTCGTGGGCCCTGAGCTCGCGAGCTCGACCGTCGGGGTGAAGGCGAGCGCGGAGCCTCGCGACGGATCGGCGACGATCACCTTCACGGTCGTGCCCGAACTGGCGGCGACCGGCGGCGCCGACCTGACCGCGGCCGCACTCGCTGCCGCGCTCCTTCTCGCCGTGGGCGCTGCGGCCGTCATCCGCACTCGTCGGGGCCAACCGCAGCGCTAGTCGACGAACTACGCCTGGCGGCGCGCGGTGCGGGCCATGATGACCACGATCGCGACGATGCCGAGCACGAGCGCCGCGATTCCGGCCCACAGCCAGGGCGAGATGCCCGCAGTGTCGGCAGGCTCGTCCGAGACGAGCGTGACGGGCACACTGACCTCGATCGGTTCGATCGTGTCGGGAACGGGAATGCCGACATTCTCGTCAGGCTCGAGGACGACGCGCACGATGAGGTCGTAATCGCCCGGCGCCACGCCCTCCGGAAGCGCGCCCGAGAGCGAGACTTGTCCGTCTCCCGTGAGCTCTTGCTGGTCGATGAGAATCTCGCCCTCGTTGAGAACAGGGCGAGCACTCCGCTCTGACACGTCGGCAAAGGGAGCGATGTAGTTTCCGAGATCGGGTGTCGTGTCGTCCGGATCTCCGTCGGTTAGTCCATTGCGGCGGTCGTAGTAGAGATATACGACCTGCGCTCGCCACGGCATGTCGCTCCAGGTAGGTTGGCGCGGTCCTATTTGCCCCGTGGTGGGATCAACAACAGTGACGTCCTTCAGGCCGTCAGGGAACATCAGCCTGAGCGCGAGCAGCATGTCAATGTCGGGCAACTGGTTGATGGGAACCGAGTAGCGGTACGCCTGCCCGCCCTCATTGACCGTCTCGAAGAGGCCTTGCACGTTCGTGACCAGGATGTCTTGCAAGATGTCGCGCGCGGGGGATTCGGTCGCGAGCGCGGTCGACACCTCGATCAGTTGCCCCGGCAGATCCGTGATGATCGTTGTGGGCACCGCGGGGGGCGCGATGGTCAGATTCGGGAGCGTCACGAACGACGGCGGCGAGACGATGAGGTTGGGCGGGGGGATGACGATCACCGACTGCACGGTCAGGGCGATCGACTCCGACGTGCTCGAGGCGGCGTTGCCCCGAGCATCCGCGTGCACAATCGACAGCGTGTACGAACCGATGGGCAATCCTGTCGCGGTGCACGACCAGGTACCCCCGACGCTCACGGTCAGCGGCCCGCAGACGGTTGTCGCGCCTGCCGTGACGCGCACGGTGCCCGATGCCTCGGCCGTGCCCGCGAGCACGAACGCCCCCGGCCCCACCGTGAGGGTGGAACCCGCCGGCGTCGTGAACGTGGCGGGTACAGTCGGCCCGGTCGTGTCGAGGGTGTAAGTGGTCGTCGCGGCGAGCGACGTGCCACTCACACCCCCCGCCGTGCGGGTCTGCGTGACGGCCAGGTCGAGCGGGCCATCCAGTGCTCCGGCGACCGAGATGGAGCACGTCCACGTTCCCGCCATCGCGACGGTGGCGATGCAGACCTCGTCGCCTTCGACGGTCAGCCGAACGGTCGCACTCGTCGTTCCGGCGAGCGGCGTCACGGTTCCCGAGATGGTCGGCGACGTGCTCGAGCTCACCACGCCCGTCGAGGCCGAGTCGAAGGCGGGGGGCGAGAGCGCGACGATCGTGCGGCTGACGGTTTCAGCGGGCAATGAGAGTCCGCCCACGTCTTCCATCCGCTGCGCGCCGACGGTTCCGACGAACGACCCGAGGGTCACGTCGCAGCTCCAGGCGCCGTTGACCACCGTGGTCGAGCACGGGTACCCGAAGGCGAACGTGCCGGCATCGATGGTTTCGATGCGCACGGTTGCGCCATCGGGACCGGTGCCCGTCAGAGTCGTGACGGTGGCTCCGCTGGCGGAGTACTGCACGACGCCCGAGGTCGCGGGCGCCGGATCGTCGAACGTGAACGGGGTGTCGACCGCCGCGATCGCCGCGGTCGGAAACACGAGTGCGGAGGCGATGATCGCGACCGCCGAGACGGTGGCGATGCGGCGAACGGGTCGGCGCACGCGCGCGCCTGAATTCGGGTGATGCGTCGGCATGAGCACTCTCTCGGGCGCAGGGGCACCATGGAGTGCCGGGGGATGTAGCGCCAGACTAACCCGAGATGAGGCTGTTTCGACTGCACATGTGCCACGAGTTCTGCAGCCGCCGTTGACCTCCTCGCGACGCGTCGTGCGGCTACAGCCGCCCGGCCGCCTTATAGGCGAGGTACCGGTCGGCGACCGCGGGCGGCAGGTCGAGAGGGGCCGCGCTGACGACGTCACCACCGAGCCGGCGCACGGCGGCCGCGACGCGCTCGGCGTCGAGCAGGGCGCGCTCGGCCGCGGCGGCCCGGTAGACCGATGCGCGCGAGTCGCGCTCACCGGCGGCGTCGAGCAGCGCGGGGTCGGTGACGGCGGCGACGAGCACGAGGTGCCGGGTCGTGAGTTGCGGCAGCATAGCGAGCAGCGAGCGCGTGGCTCCCGGCGATTCGAGCGGCACGCACAGCACGACGAGCGAGCGCTGCGCGGTCATCGAGCGGACGAGCCCGGGCACGGCCGTGTAGTCGGTCTCGATGAGCGCGGGGTCGATGGGCGCCATGGTCTCGACGAGCTTCGCGAGCAGGTCGGCGCCGCGCGCGCCCTGCACCCGCCCGCGAACGCGGCGGTCGAAGACGGCGACGTCGATGCGGTCGCCCGCGCGGTCGGCGAGCGCACTCAGCAGCAGGGTCGACTCGAAGGCCGTGTCGAGTCGAGTCTCGTCGGCGATGCGGGCCGCGGCCGTGCGACCCGAGTCGACGATCACGACCACGTGCCGGTCGCGCTCGGGGCGCCAGGTGCGCACCATGAGGGTCTGCGCGGGGGTGCCGCCCGGCCCCGGCCCGCCCGAGCGCCGCGCCGTCGCACGCCAGTCGATCGACCGCACGTCGTCGCCGCGCACGTACTCGCGCAGGCTGTCGAACTCGGTGCCCTGGCCGCGCACCATGACGCTCGTGCGCCCGTCGAGTTCGCGCAGCCGCGCGAGTCGGGAGGGCAGGTGCTTGCGCGACGCGAATTCTGGCAGCACGGTGATCTCGGCGGGCACGCGGATGCTCGCCTGACGCCCGGCCAACCGCAGCGGCCCGATCGCCCGCACCGTGACCAGCACGGCTCGGCGTTCTCCGCGGCGCCACGGCGTGAGCGCGGTGACGAGGGCGCGGCGCTCCCCGGCGGGAACAAGCACGCGCTGCCGCGTCGGCCGGGCCCCGGCCGACGGCTCCCACGCATCACGGATGATGCCGCGCAGCGTGCGCCGCCCCGGGTTCGTGACGTAGAGCGTCGCACTCGCGGTCTCGGTGAGGCGCACGCGCGCATCCGTCTGCCGCTGCAGGCGCAGGGCGCGCGGCGAGGCGGCCAGCACCAGGTCGACGACCATGAGCACGAGGCAGATCCCGAGCCAGCCGAGCAGCACGAGGCCCGCGGGCACGACGTCGACGAGCGCGACGACGGGCACGACGCCGAGGGCGACGAGCAGCACGAACCAGCCGGTGATGGCCATAGTTACAGCGGCACCTGCACCTGCTGCACGATCGAGCGAAGGATCGTGTCGGCCGAGACGCCTTCGAGCTCGGCCTCGGGGCGCAGCCCGATGCGGTGCCGCCAGACGGGCAGCAGCATCGCCTGCACGTGGTCGGGCGTGATGGCTTCGGCGCCCTGCAGCCAGGCCCAGGCTTTCGCTGCGGCGAGCAGCGCGGTGGTGCCGCGGGGGCTCACGCCGAGCTTGACCGAGGGGCTCTGGCGCGTCGCGCGCGCGAGGTCGACGAGGTAGCCGAGCAGCTCGGCCGACGCCCGTACCTCACCGACGAGGGCGCGGGCGGTCGTGATGTCGTCGGCGCTCACGACGGCGCTCACGCCGGCTGCACCGAGGTCGCGCGGGTTGAAGCCGTCGGCGTGCCGCTGCATGATCTGCAGCTCGGCCTCGCGCGGGGGCAGGTCGAGCACGAGCTTGAGCAAGAAGCGGTCGAGCTGCGCTTCGGGCAGCGTGTAGGTGCCCTCGTACTCGACCGGGTTCTGCGTGGCGGCGACCAAGAACGGGTGCGGCAGCGCGTGGGTCTCGCCGTCGACCGTGACCTGGCGCTCTTCCATCGCCTCGAGCAGGGCCGACTGCGTCTTCGGAGGAGTGCGGTTGATCTCGTCGGCGAGCAGGATGTTGGTGAACACCGGCCCGCGCCTGAACTCGAAGTCGCCCGCCTTGGCGTCGTAGACGACCGAGCCCGTGACGTCGCCCGGCATGAGGTCGGGCGTGAACTGCACGCGCGTGGTCTGCAGGTCGAGCGCCGCGCTGAGCGAGCGCACGAGCAGGGTCTTGGCCACGCCAGGCACACCCTCGAGCAGCACGTGCCCGCCCGTCAGCAGGGCCACGATGAGGCCGCTCACGGCGCCGTCTTGGCCGACGACGGCCTTGCCCACTTCGGTGCGCACGCGCCCGAAGGCATCGCGCAGGTCTGTGTCAGTCATGAACCCATTCTCTCTGTCTGGTCGTCGAGTGCCACGCGCTTCGCCACCTGCCGCTCGAGCTCGAGCAGGCGGTCGCTCAGCTGCACGAGGTCGCGGTCAGAATCCGGTTCGGTGCCGACGAGCAGGGCGCGCAACGACAGCTGGTCGCGCCCCGTGATGCCCGCCACGGCGATGATGATGTCGTCGACTCCGGCAGCGCTGCCCAGTGCGAGCCCCTCGGCGAGGCGGCGCAGGGTGCCGACGCGCAGCGCGTCGAGCGCCCGCAGGCGCGAGCCCTCGCGGGCGTAGAGCCGAGCCCGGCCCTCCATCGTCTCGGTGGTCTTGACGACGACGGGCAGGTTCTCGATGACGACGGGGCCCAGCCGGCGCCCCTGCCAGACGGCGGCAGCGATGCCGACGAGCAGCGCGAGCCAGGCCACCGGGTTGACCCAGCCGGGGGTGAGCTCGGCGATCGTCGGCGTGCTCAGGTCGGCGGGTGTGGGTTGGTACCAGACGAGCGTCGCGTGCTCGCCGAGCAGACCGAGCACGAGGGCCGCGTTGCCCGCGCTCGTGATGTCGCCGTTCTGCAGCGCCGTGCCGGCGCCGAGCACGCTCACCGAGCGGCGATCGATGTCGAGGCTCACGAGCGCGGCACCCGCTTGCCCGGCGTCGAAGCAGGTCGTACCCTCGAGCGTGCTGTAGCCGACTCCGGCGGCGATGATGCTCTCGGCCCGCTGCGCCGCCGGCACTCGGCACCCGGCGTCGAGCGTCACGCGGCCCGCGCCGTCGCCCTCGGGGCTGCCGGCATCGGGGTCGCCGCTGTCGAGCGGCCCCGCCACCAGCGCGTCGATGCCCAGGCCGTCGAGCGCGAGCGCGGTCGGCTCGGCGATGAGGGTGTGATCGGCGAGCCCCAGCACCTCGCTCCACTGCTCTGCGCCGAGGATGCCGCGGGCGTCACCCACGAACAGGGTCGCCCCGGGCCCGCCGTCGACCTGCGACAGGTTCTCGAGCTCGGCGCGCGACTGCTCGAGCGTGCTCGTCACGATGACGTCGACACCCTGATCGCGCAGCACCTCGACGAGCGCGCGCGAGCCTGACGGCGCCGTCTCGCCGGCACCCCAGCGCTCGGCGACGCGGCCGGCGCCGTTGAGCGCGACCATGACGAGGCCGAAGGCCAGCAGGGCGCCGATCGCGACGGCCCAGTACAGGCCGCGCCGCAGCGAGCGGCGCACGGTCGGGGTGATGATCTCGGTACTCGACCCGGCGAGCACGCTCGTGTCGTAATCGACCTCCGGCGCAGTGGTGGTGGTCATCGGGGCACCGTGCCCGCGCCGGTCAGCTCGCTCACGCTCGGCAGCGGCGACGGCGCCCGGTCGATCGCGTCGTCGAGCTCGCGCACGAAGGCGTAGCCCTCGGCGTCGCCCCGCTGGCCCAGGTAGCGCACCTCGTCGAAGCGGTCGGCCGCGCGCTGCAGCGCCGCGGCGTGCTCGCCGAACTGGCGGCCGGCAGCGCTCGCGAAACCGTGGGCTGTGGTGCCCGGCAGCGGTGTGACGATCGTGCGCTCATCGAGCGCTCGCGCGATGGCCCGGTAGCGCTCGGCGATCCCGGTGGCCCAGTCGCCCGCGCTCGCCGCCTTCTCGGCGTCGCGCCGCAGCTGCCGGGCTGTGCGGCGGTCGCGCTCGCCGAACAGCTCGGTTTCGAGACGGCTGCGCTGCCGCCAGCGCGGCAGGCCGTAGATGAGGATCGCCGTGAGCACCGCGATGACGCCGAGCACGAGCAGGATGACGAGCACGAGCGGCGAGAACGCGCCGCCCTCGCCGAAGGTCAGACTGCCGAGCCATTCGAGCACGGCCTGCGAGAGCAGGTCGAACCACGTCGGCTGGCTCTCGGCGTAGGCCGGGTCGCTGAGCTCGTCGAGCAGCAGCTCGCGGGCATCCGGAGCATCGGGCTCGACCGGAACCGCCACGATCAGCGCGCCGCAGATGAGTACGGGTCGGGCGCGCTCGCGCCGCTCGCCCGCAGCTCGACCACGCGCTGCAGCTCGAGGTCGAGACCCTCTTTGCGCATGCGCAGGTCGATGTAGATGAGCGCCGTGGCCGCCGACAGCAGCACTGAGCCGATCGCGCCGACCACCACGGTGACGGCGATCGTCAGCACGTTCGCGCCGAGCAGCAGCCAGATGCTGGTCAGGTCGTCACCGGCGGGGTTGACGAGAACCGTGCCGAAGCTCGCGGCGAAGCTGAACGGCGCCGAGATGACGCTCGAGGCCACCTGCACCATGACAGTGATGAGCAGCAGCGTGCCGAAGGTGCGCCAGAAATGCCCCGTCACGAGCGTCCAGCCGCGGCGGATGGCATCGCGCAGCGGCAGGCGCTCGAGGATGATCGCCGTCGGAACGAGGGCGAGCTTGATCCACAGCCACATGCTGAGCGCCAGGAAGGCGAGACCGCCGACAACGCCGAGCAGCACGCCGATCGCGATGCCCGCGGGCCCGCCGACGGCGATGAGCAGAGCGATGACGATGACGAAGAGGGTCAATCCGACCATGAGTGCTGCCGAGAGCAAGGCCGTCCAGCCGATGAGCGCCCACCAGCGACCCTTGCCGAGCTCGAACAGCTGACGCAGCGTGAGCTTCTCGCCGAGCGTCGCGCGCGAGACCTCGAGCACGATCACGCCGAGCAGCACGGCCTGCGCCACGAGCGACAGCGCGACCGCGATCAGTCCGGTCACGATGATGAGCCCGATCGCGCCCGCCTCGATGGCCGCAGCGTTGTCGACCGAGGCCCGGAACGAGCGGTCGAGGGCCCAGAAGCTGACGCCGAAGGTCAGACCGAAGGCCACGAGCACGACGAGCGCGTTGAGCAGCAGCGCCGCCCCGAACGTCGGGCGCGGGTTGCGCCGCAGCACCTGAAAGCTCGCGCCGAGCACGGTGCCGAAGTCGAGGGGCCGCAGGGGGATGAGCCCGGGCTTGGGTGGCGGCGTCCAGCCCGTGGCGCCCGGGGTGGTCGCGGCGGCAGAACCGGCGTCGCCCGAGGGACCGTAGGGCCCCGCAGCCGTCGAGTCCGGGCCGGATGCCGCGGAGGGATCCCCGGGCGAAGCCCAAGAGGTGGAGTCGCTCACGTGCTGGCCCTTCGTCGTCGCCTGAGGTCTGCTCGGAACGTATGCTGTCACACTCGTCTAGGCTGGGGCCAAATATGAACCGGAGGTCGCCCGATGACCGCGCGCATCCTCGTCGTCGATGACGACGCCGCTATCGCTGAGATGATCGGCATCGTGCTGCGCGGCGAGGGCTTCGATCCTCACTTCTCGTACGACGGGGCGTCAGCGCTCGAGTCGTTCGCGAGCGTCAAGCCCGACCTGGTGCTGCTCGACCTCATGCTGCCGGGCATCGACGGCATCGAGGTGTGCACGCGCATCCGCGAGTCGAGCGGCACGCCCATCATCATGCTCACCGCCAAGAGCGACTCGACCGACGTCGTGCGCGGCCTCGAGAGCGGCGCCGACGACTATGTCGTCAAGCCCTTCAACCCGAAAGAGCTCGTCGCGCGCATCCGCACGCGCCTGCGGCCAAGTACGCAGTCCGATGTCGAGCGCCTGCCGATCGGCGACCTCGTCATCGACGTGACGGGGCACGAGGTTACCCGCGAGGGCGGGCCCATCTCGCTCACCCCGCTCGAGTTCGACCTGCTGCTCGCGCTCGCCATGAAGCCCAACCAGGTGTTCACGCGCGAGATGCTGCTCGAGCAGGTGTGGGGCTACCACTACAAGGCCGACACCCGCCTCGTGAACGTGCACGTGCAGCGGCTGCGGGCCAAGGTCGAGCTCGACCCCGACAACCCGAGCATCGTCATGACGGTACGGGGCGTGGGCTACCGGGCCGGCGCGGCCCGCTGAGCGCGGGTCGGCCCAGCCCATGCCTCCGTACACCTGGCGCAGCCTGGTGCAACGGGCGCGCCAGCTCTGGCGCGGCTCGCTGCAGCTGCGCACGGTGGCGATCACGGTGTTCTTCTCGACGATCGCCGTGACGATCATCAGCGGCTACATGTCGATCAGCATCGCCACCAACCTCTACGAGGCGCGCAAGAGCCAGGCCATCGCCGAGGCCCGGCAAGCCACGGTGAGCGTGCAAGAGCTCTTCGACAGCTCGGTGACCTCGTCGGGAACGATCGACGTCGAATCAGTCAACATCACGGCAGCGACCACGATTCGCAGCGTGGCATCGAGCTCGGGCGGCACGCAGTTCGCGATCTCTCGCACTCCCGGGCAAACCACGGCCGTCACCATGACTCCCACGAGCACCCGCGGTCTCGACACGACGGTCATCAGTGACGAGTTGCGCGACCAGGTCGCGCAAGACGACGGTCGGCTCTACACGCAGGCGGTGACCCTGCAGAGCGAAGTGGGCGACGATCCGGGCCTGATCGTCGGCAGCGTCTTCGAGGTGCCCACGGCCGGGCAGTACGAGCTCTACCTCGTCTACAACGTGCGCGACGTGCAACAGACCCTCGACTTCGTGCAGCAGACCCTCGTCATCGGCTCTCTGCTGCTCGTCGCCACGATCGGCCTCGTGACCTTCCTCGTCACACGCCTTGCGATCAACCCCGTGCGGGTCGCCGCCGAGACGGCCGAGAAGCTCGCCGCGGGGCAGCTCGAAGAGCGCATCCCCGAGAAGGGCGAAGACGTCATCGCCACCCTCGCCCGCTCGTTCAACCGCATGGCCGACAGCTTGCAGCGCCAGATCACGCAGCTCGCGGCGCTCTCGCGCGTGCAGCAGCGCTTCGTGAGCGACGTGAGCCACGAGCTGCGTACGCCGCTCACGACCATCCGCCTCGCGGGCGACGTGCTCTACGAGCAGCGCGACCAGTTCAGCCCCACGACCGCGCGCACGGCCGAGCTGCTGCACGCGCAGGTCGACCGCTTCGAGGTCATGCTCGCCGACCTGCTCGAGATGAGCCGCTACGACGCCGGCGCCGTCGAGATCGACACCGAGCCGACCAGCCTCGTGCGCCTCGTCGAAGAGTCGCTCGAGGCGATCCGCCCGCTTGCGGAGGAGCGCGGCAGCGAGCTGCGGCTCGTCGCTCCCGGCGGGTACTTCGAGGCCGAGGTCGACGCCCGGCGCATCCGCCGCATCCTGCAAAACCTGCTCGGCAACGCCGTCGATCACGGCGAGGGCCGCCCGATCGTCGTCTACGTCGACAGTGACCGCGAGTCGGTCGCGATCGCCGTGCGCGATTACGGCGTCGGCATGGATGCTGCGCAACTCGAGCGCGTCTTCGATCGGTTCTGGCGCGCCGACCCCTCGCGCCAGCGCTCGACGGGGGGCACCGGTCTCGGCCTCGCGATCGCGACGGAAGACGCGCAGCTGCATGGCGGCAACATCGACGTGTGGTCGGTGCCCGGCGAGGGCACGTGCTTTCGCGTGACGCTGCCCCGCGAGCGCGGAGCAACGATCGACCACTCGCCCATCGAGCTGCCGCCCGTCGACCCGCTCGAGCCCGTGCTCGACGGCGGGGCAGGTGATGACGATGCGTGAGCACGCGATCCGACTGCGCCGGCTGCTGCTGGCGCTCGCCGTCGTGCCCGCCCTGTTGCTGACGGGCTGCGTCTCGGTGCCGTTCTCGGGCGGTGTCGAGTTCGGCGGCGAGGTCGACTCGGGCATCGATGTCGATGTCGACGTCGACTTCTTGCCCTCGGGGCCGTCGGTGGGCGCGACGCAAGAAGAGATCTTGCGCGAGTTCCTCGCGGCGACGACGGCGGCGCAGAACAACTACCGCATCGCCCGCTCGTACCTCGCCGACGACGTCGCCGACGTCTGGAACCCCTACGCGAGCACCCTCGTGCGCAGCCGCGAGGGCGCGGTCGAGCGGGTGGGCGAGACCACGCTCACCTACAGCGTGCCGATCGTCGCCGCGGTCGACGAGGTCGGGCGGTACTCGGTGGCCGACGATGCCGCCACGCAGACGCTGCCGCCGTTCCGCTTCGTCGAGCAAGACGGCGAGTGGCGCATCGCCGAGCTCGGCGACGGCATCCTCATCTCGCAGCAGGCGTTCCCGAGCGCATTCAGCCAGCACACTCTCTACTACTGGGATTCCGCCTTCCGCAACCTCGTGCCCGACCTGCGCTGGTTCCCCTCTCGCTCTGAGGTCGCGACGCGCATCGTGCGCGCGGTGCTCGAGCCGCCCACGAGCTGGCTCGGCCAGGGCGCGACCGTCTCGGCGATTCCCGAGGGCACCGCGCTCGCGCTCGCCCCGGTATCGATCACCGCCGGTGTCGCGCAGATCGACCTCACGAGCGAGGTGCTGTCGCTCAGCGATCGCGAGCGCCAGCGGCTGCGCCTGCAGCTGGCCGCGAGCCTGCGCGCGGTGAGCGGCGTCGTGGGCGTGCAGATCACGGTCGACCAGAACGCCGTCGAGATTCCCGAGTGGACCTCTGGCTCGCCCGACATCGTGCCCCAGGTCGATCCGCGCCTGCTGCTGCGCACGGAAGACGCGTTCGGGTTCGCCACCGGCGGCGAGATCGAGCCCGTTGGCACGCTCAGCGCGCGCGTGCTCGAGCTCGACGCCACGGGAGTCTC
Organism: Microcella sp.; assembly: GCF_046296455.1. Taxonomy (GTDB): domain Bacteria; phylum Actinomycetota; class Actinomycetes; order Actinomycetales; family Microbacteriaceae; genus Microcella. Next base: position 1,065 of record NZ_JBKBLF010000014.1, on the reverse strand, counting down.
GCTCGCGCGCACCCGCACGCTCGCGGCCGTGCTCGCGCCCGGCGGGGTGTGGGCCGTGCGGTCGGGAGACACGCCTTCGGTGCTGCTCGACGACCGTTCGGGGCTCATCGCCCCGAGCATCGACGGCTACCAGTTCGTGTGGTCGGTGCCGTCGGGCTCGTCGGCCCAGATCCGTGCCGCCGAGCTCGACGGCACCGTGCACGTCGTCGAGGCGGCACTGCCCGCTGACGCGCGCATCGTCTCGCTCGACCTCTCGCGCGACAACGCCCGCGTGCTGCTCATGCTGCAGGGGGCGGGCGGTCCGCGGCTCGTGCACGCCGCGGTCATCCGCGACGAGGCCTCGGGCGTGCCCGTGCGGCTCGGCGAGCTGCGCGACCTGCCGCTCAACGGCGACACCGCGGTCGACGCCACGTGGGTCGACGAGGTGCGCGTGGCCTCGATCACGCGCAGCGACGAGCAGTCGCTCGTCGAGCTGCACGAGCTCGGCGGCCGCAGCCGACCGCTCGGCCTCCCGCCCGAGCCCGTGCAGATCGTCGGGGGCAACTCCGGAGTCGACGGCATCCGCGTGCTCGGCGTCGACGGCATCGTGTTCGAGCCGCGCGGCTCGGGCTGGCAGAACGCGGGGCTGCGCGCCTCGTTCCTGGGCACGCAGCAGTAGCCGCCCTCCCCAGCGCGGCTCGCTCGCCCGATGCCGTCGGCACCCTCGTGCCACAGTGCGCGCATGGTCGACGCCCGCACCCTTCTCGCCACGGCGCTCGCCGATGCGTGGGCGCTCGTCGCCCCGATCGACTGCGCCGGATGCGGTGCTCCCGATCGCGCGCTGTGCCTGACCTGCGCCCACGCCCTGCGATCGCGGCCGCAGCGCGCGGTGCTCGAGCCGCCCATCGCGCTCGCGCCCGCCGCGCTCGTCCCCGGCCTCGACGCGCCTGCCACCGGGGCGGCGGCGCCGGGCGGCTCCGCCGCGCTGCCGGTCGTGGCGGCGCTGCCCTACGAGGGCGTCGCGCGCGCCACCATTCTGGCGCTTAAGCACGAGGGTCGCACCGAACTCGCGCGCTGGCTCGCGCC
>NZ_JBKBLF010000013.1:44934-78181 GCF_046296455.1 Microcella sp. | reverse complement strand
TTTGCCCCAGATCTGGGGCAATAGGGCGCTTCTCGTTGCCCGAACAGCCCGCTTGGCCCAGATCTGGGCTCGTCACAGCGCGGGCGCGGGCGTAAAGGTATGATCTAAGGCATGGCCGCTGCTGTTCATTCCCTCGTCATGCACGATTCCGTCGACGAGGCCTTCGTCGCCCAGTACGCGCGCGACGGCTTCGCCGTGCTGCGCGGCGCTCTCACCCCGGCCGAGGTGGCCGAGGTCAACTCCGAGGCCCTGCGCATCTGCCGGGCAGGCCTGAACCCGTCCGATGACGCGGTGGATGCTCACCCCGGGCAGAGCGACGCCGACGTGCTGCGGCAGTACCTCTGCATCCACCACCCGCACAAGATCAGCGAGGTCGCCCGGCAGATCATGCGGCACCCTCGGATCGTCGACGGCCTCACGCGCGTGATCGGCCCGAACGTCAAGGCGATGCAGTCGATGCTGTTCATCAAGAGCGAGGGCAAGCCGGGCCAGGCCTGGCATCAAGACGAGCACTTCATCCCCACGCGCGACCGCTCGCTCGCCGGAGTGTGGATCGCCCTCGACGACGCCACGACCGAGAACGGCTGCCTGTGGGTGCTGCCCGGCTCGCACGCGCGCGGTGTGCTCTACCCCGACCACGAGCAGACCGACGAGCGCTTCGACTGCACCGACGAGGCCTACGGGTTCCCCTACACCGACGACGACGCCGTGCCGGTCGAGGTGCCGGCGGGCGCTGCCCTGTTCTTCAACGGCTACCTGCTGCACCGCTCGCTTGAGAACAGCGGAAAGCACGGCTATCGGCGCGCCCTCGTCAACCACTACATGAGCGCCGAGTCGCTGCTGCCCTGGCAGAACAGCGAGGGCCGCTACTTCGCCGAGTACGACTTCCGCGACATCGTGATGGTCGCGGGGGAGGACCCGTATGCCTACAAGGGCCTGCGCGACCTCAGCGTGCCGGGCTCGCGGGCCGACAAGTCGGGCGGCTGCGACCGCTGAGCACCACCGCGCACATTGCGGATCGTGACGCCGCGCGACGCCCCGTGACGCGCCGCGACGCCGTGTGACGGGCGGGGTCGACGGGGCGGGCATCCGCTCGTACCGTCGGCGCATGACGCTTCTCACCGCACCCTCCGTTCCCACGTCCGTTCCCGAGGTCAGCGCCGACGAGCGCGCGGCCCGGCTCATCGAAGCGGGCTCCGCCTGGGGCGCGCGCATCGGCGCCGACCCGACCACCGCCCAGCTCACCTACCGCGTCAGCGGCGAAGGCAAGGGCTCGGTCGCCTCGAGCATCCGCGCCGGCAAGCACGCCTTCGTCGTCGACGAGCCCGGCGCTCTCGCAGGCGACGACGTCGCGGCGAGCCCCGTCGAGTACGCGCTCGGCGCGCTCATCTCGTGCCAGATCGTCGTCTACCGCCTCTACGCGCAGGGGCTCGGCATCCAGGTCGACGACATCCGCATCGACGCCGAAGCCGATCTGGATGCGCGCCGCCTGTTCGGCATCGACGAGACCGTGCGGGCCGGCTTCAGCGACGTGCGCCTCACGATCACGATCACGGGCCCGGAGAGCGAGGAGCGCTACCAGCAGCTGCGCGACGTCGTCGACGCCCACTGCCCCGTGCTCGACCTGTTCGCCAACCCGACCCCGGTCAGCGCGGTCGTGCGCAGCGCCTGAGGCGACCTAGGCGAGCGCGGCCGGCCGCCGGTCGGCCGCCTCGGCCTCAGCCGCTGCGCCGGTGCGCCCGACGCTCGTGCCGCACACGCGCGCGAGATCGGCCACCTCGCTCACGTCGTGCCGCTTCGCCGCGTGCACGATGATCGCGGCGCACGCCTCAGCATCGGCGAGCGCGTCGTGGTGCGCGAAGTCTTCGAAGCCCGCGGCCATCGCCGCGACCGGCAGGCGATACGAGTCAAGGTGGTAGGTCTTGCGGGCGACCCGCAGGCTGCACACGTACGACAGGCTCGGCACCTCGAGCGCGCTGGCCCTCTGCGCCGCCGCGAGCACGCCCATGTCGAACCCCGCGTTGTGGGCGGCGAGGGTGTCGCCGTCGACGAACTCGAGAAGAGCATCCACCTGATCGGCCCACAGGGGCGCGTCGACGATGTCGGCGGCGGTGATGCCGTGGATGCGCGTGTTCCACTCGAGCATGTCGTCGAAGCCGAACGGCGGGCGGATGAGCCAGCTCGCGCGGTCGACGACGCGGCCCTCGCGAACCTTCACGAGCCCGACCGAGCACGCCGAGGCCGCGTGGTTGTTGGCGGTCTCGAAGTCGATCGCGGTGAAGTTCAGGGGCACCCCTCGATGGTGGCACGGGCCGCCGACTACGGTGGGGTCATGACCCGGCGCGCTCGCAGATCGGCCCTGGTCGCGCTCGCCGCGGCCGCCATGATGCTCAGTGGATGCTCGGCCCTGCCCTTCCTGACGCAGCAGCAGGAGTGCGTCAGCTGGGTGACCTTCGACGACCAGCAGGCGCTCGCCGCCTCGGCGCAGCTCATCGTCGTCGGCGAGGTGATCGAGCAGGTCGGCACGGTCGACCTGCTCGGCGGCGATGCGCGGCTCTACCGCTTCGAGGTGCTCGAGGCGAGCGACGACCGCTTCGCGGGGCTCGAGATCGAGATCGCCTCGCGCGCCGACGGCTGCGCGGCCGACCCCTACGCGTTCGGCGACCAGCTCGACACGAGTGCCCGCATCGCCGTCTTCCTCGCCACCGACGAGCAGTGGGGCGGCCTCGCCACGGTGACGCCGTTCGACGGCGTCGTGCCGGCGGGCGACCTCGAGCCCGGGCTCGAGCCGGGGCTGTCCTCGGTTGCGCCGCCCGCGCCCTGATGCACCGCGCGGATGCGCGCGCTCTCGCGCACGTGCGCAGCCGACCGCGGCCCTAGCCTGAGAGCGTGCACCTGCTCCGCCGCTACTCGCCCGCCGTGCTCGCCCAGCTCTTCTGGGCGATGAACTTCGTCGTCGGCGATCGCGTGATCGCCGAGTTCACGCCGCTCGAGCTCACGTTCTTCCGGTGGCTCGGCGCGTTCCCGATCCTGCTCGTCATCACGCTGTGGATCGAGCGCGACCGGCTCGACAAGTGGCGGCTGGCGGCTCGGGAGTGGTGGATCCACATCGTCCAGGCCGTGCTGGGAATGGTCGGGTACACCTTGCTGCTCTACGCCGCGCTCGACACGACCTCGCCGGTCAACGCGAGTGTGATCAGCGCCATCAACCCGGCCGTGATCGCGCTCGCCGCGGTCGTGGTGCTGGGGGAGCGCATCCGTCGCGGGGGCGTGCTCGGCATCGCGATCTCGTTCGTCGGCGTGGTCATCGTCGTGCTGCTCGGCGGCTCGGGCGGCATCTCCGACGTGAGCGTCGCGGTCGGCGACCTGCTCATTCTCGGGGCGATCCTCGCGTGGACGGCCTACGTCATCATCAGCCGGCGCATCCAGACCCCGCCCATCACGGCGACGACCGTGCAGGTCGGCATGAGCGCCATCATGCTCGCGCCCGTCATGGCGCTCGTCGGCATTCAGGCGCAACCGTCGGCCGAGGGGTGGTGGGGGCTCGCGATCATCATCGTGTTCCCGAGCGCGCTCGCCTACCTGCTGTGGAACGTCGCCGTCACCCAGCTCGGCCCCTCGCGCACGGGCGTGTTCCTCAATCTGCTGCCGGTCTTCACGGCGATCATCGCCGTCGCGCTCGGCGATGCCCTCACGGTGTGGCAGGTGATCGGCGGGCTCATCGTGCTGGCGGGCGTATACCTGACGACGCGGCCGGGCGCGACGATTCCCGGGCCCGAGAGGCCGATTCGGGATGCTCAGCGCATCCCGCAGGAATAGTTCTGCATGCGCACGCATTGATCTGAGCATGACGAAGCTCGGGTTCTTGTCGTTCGGCAACTGGATGGGCGTGACCGGCTCGCGCACCCGCACGGGGGGCGAGGCGCTGCTGCAGGGCGTGGAGCTCGCGGTGGCGGCCGAGGCGGTCGGCGTCGACGGCGCGTACTACCGCGTTCACCACTTCGCCCAGAACCACTCGAACCCGTTCCCGATGATGGCGGCCGCGGCCGCCCGCACGAGCCGCATCGAGCTCGGCACGGGCGTGATCGACATGCGCTACGAGAACCCCTGGTCGCTCGCCGAGCAGGCCGGGGCGACGGACTTGATCAGCGGCGGCCGGCTGCAGCTCGGCATCAGCCGGGGATCACCCGAGGCGGTCGTCGACGGCTGGCGGTACTTCGACCACATCCCCGCCGAGGGGCAGACGGATGCCGACATGGCGCGGGAGCACACCGACCTGTTCCGCCGCGCGATCGACGGCGAGGGCTTCGCGCCCGGCAACCCGCGCATGATCGGTACCGACAAGCCCCAGCCGGTGACGCCGCAGTCGCCCGGGCTGTACGACCGCATCTGGTGGGGCGCCGGCACGCGCGCGACCGCCGTGTGGACGGCCGAGCAGGGCATGAACCTCATGAGCTCGACGCTGCTGACCGAAGACACCGGGGTGCCGTTCGACGAGCTGCAGGCCGAGCAGATCGCGCTCTTCCGCTCGGCGTGGGCGGCGCGCGGATGGAAGCGCGAGCCGCGCGTGTCGGTGAGCCGCAGCATCCTGCCCATCATCGACGAGGAGACGCAGTACTACTTCGGGGTGCAGGCGCAGGGCTCGCAGACCGATCAGGTCGGCATTCTCGACGGCTCGCGCTCGCGCTTCGGCCGCTCGTACATCGGTGCGCCCGACGTCATCGCCGCCGAGCTTGCGCGCGACGCGGCCGTGCAGGCCGCCGACACGCTGCTCGTCACCGTGCCCAACCAGCTCGGGGTCGAGTTCAACGCGCGCCTGCTCGAGGCGATCGTGCGCGACGTCATGCCCGTGGTCGACGCGGAGATCGTGCCCTCGCTCGCATGAGGCTCCTGCTGCTGAGCGACACCCACCTGCCGGTGCGGGCGAAAGCGCTGCAGCCGCAGGTGTGGAGCCTCGTCGAGCAGGCCGACCTCGTCATCCACGCGGGCGACTGGGTCGACGTCGCGACGCTCGAGGCGCTCGAAGCACGATCCCGACGCCTTGTCGGAGTCGGTGGCAACAATGACGGCCCCGAACTGCACGCGCGGCTCGGCGAGATCGCGCGGGTCGAGGTCGACGGGGTGCGCATCGCGGTCATCCACGAGACGGGGCCAGCGGCGGGGCGCGAGGCGCGATGCGACGCTCTCTTCGGGCCGGCCTCGGATGCTCCCGCAGACGTGCTCGTCTTCGGTCACTCTCACATCCCGTGGGACACAACGACCCCCAGCGGGTTGCGGCTGCTCAACCCGGGTTCGCCGACCGATCGGCGACGGCAGCCCGTCGGCACGGTCATGACGGCGGCCATCGACGGCGGCCAGCTGGTCGATGTGCAGCTCGTGCCGACGCCGCGCTGAGCTAGCCTGTGGCGGTGGATGCCGACGTGGATACCGCAGAGAAGCTGACCGGCGCGGTGCTCATCACTGGCGTTGGTCGCCGCGGCGCGATCGGGCACACAACCGCTCGCCTGCTGGCCGAGCGGGGTCGTGACATCGCCTTCACCTACTGGTCGCCCTATGAGCGCCGAGCTGGTTTGCCGTGGGAGTCGAATGGCGTCGACACGATCCGTGCCGAACTCGAGGCGTTCGGCGTTCGAGTGTTGCCCATCGAGGTCGACTTCACCGACGCGGAGGCGGTCGAGGCGATCGTGGTGACCGCTGCCGCCGCGCTCGGGCCGGTGAGCGGGCTCGTGCTCGCGCATTCCGAGAGCATCGACTCGAGCATCCTCACCACGACGCTCGAAAGCTTCGACCGTCACTTCGCCGTCAATGTGCGCGCTGCGTGGCAACTCATTGCGGCCGTCGCACGACAGGTGCCCGAGGGCGAGGGGCGCATCGTCGCCTTCACGAGCGACCACGTCGTCGACAACATGCCCTACGGTGCGAGCAAAGGCGCCCTCGACCGCATCGTCATCGCCGCCGCACGCGAACTGGGTCACCTCGGCCTCACGGCCAATCTCATCAACCCGGGGCCGGTCGACACCGGCTGGATGACAGACGAGGTGCGCGCCCACCTCACGGCGATGCAGCCCACCGGTCGTCTTGGCACGCCAGACGATGCTGCGCGACTCGTCGACTTTCTGCTCTCGCCCGCGGGTCGTTGGATCTCAGGTCAGCTGCTGACGAGCGACGGCGGCTTCTCGGTCTAAGGCCCTGCGGAGCGTGTGTGCCGTTCGCGGCACGTGCCACGACAGGCACATTGCGTGTGCGGGAAGACTGCTCAGGCCGGGCGAACGCTGAGCGCGAGGCCGTCGGCGCTCGCCGTATCGAGCGGGATACCCGCCGCGAGCTCAGCGTGCGTGGCGACTCGCTCGCTGCCGCTCCACTCGTCGCGCACGATCCACACGGTGTCGAAGTCTGCACCGCTCGCGGCCAGTTCCGGATGCCATCGCACGAGGTGCCCGACCCCCGCCTCAGTGACCGTGAACGTGGCGAGCTGGGCGCCGTCAGGGCCGGGCGTCAGTGCGACTCCCGTCACCCCTGCCGCCGAGCCCCAGACACCGGCCGCTGAGCCCGAGAGTACGGGTGGCACCGCGCGAGCATCCATCGACGCCGGGCGCCAGTCGCGGTAGATCGCGATCGCGCGCGTCATCTCGGCCAGCTGCGACTCCGACCAGCCGGGCAGGTCGCCCATAAGGATCCACGGGCCGCCGACGAGGTACGGCGCGAGCTGCGCGCGCAACGGCAGGTGCGGCTCGTCGCCCATGTACTTGCTGGTCCATGACGAGGGCAGGTAGACGCCGAGGCCGAGGGCCGCGAGGCGGTTCTCCTGCGACCGGCACCAGTCGTCGCCGATCGTCGTGTCGTGGTGCGCGATCATCTGGAGGTCGAGGGGCTTGCCGCCGTTCCAGCAGTTTTCGATGAGCAGGTCGGGGTGCGCCTCGCGCAGCGCGGAGAGCACCGAGTACCAGCCGGTCACCCCCGCCGCCTCGCCCGCACCGGGGTCGTGCGTGTGGTGGTCGGCGTCGCAGCGGCTGATCGTCTCGAAGTCGTGCAGTAGCCAGTCGACGCCGTCGCGCACGAGGCGATCGAGGCACGCGAGCACGTGATCGCGCGCGGGCTCGTGCCCGAGGCACAGCGAGTGGTTGCGGTGCGACACCATCTGGGGGCGACCTCGCCAGGTGGCGAGCCAGTCGGGGTGCGCCGTCGCGACCGCCGAGTCGGGCGCCGCGTTGCCCGCCCCCACCCACAGCCCGAGCTTCATGCCGCGATCGTGCGCGAGCGCGGCGATGCCGGCGACTCCGCCCGCGTAGCCGGACTGCGCGTTCCAGTCGCCGACGTGGTCCTCCCAGCCCTTGTCGACGGTGACGACCTCCACGCCGAGGTCGGCGGCGACGTCGAAGAACGCCGTGACCCGCTCGGGGTCGATGTCGGTGCCGAACCCCCAGGTGTCGGCGATGAGCGGCGGCGGGGCGGTGGATGCTCGGCTCGGCACCGTCGCCGCGAGCAGCGTGCGCAGCCAGCCCTCGGCGGACTCGTGGTCGCCGAGCCCGTGGCGCACGAGCAGCCCGGGGAGGGCATCCGTCGCCGGAAGCTCTGCCGGGCGGAACGACTGCCACGGCAGGCGCGTCTGCACGGTGAGCCCGTGGTCGTCGACGAGAAGGTCGAGCAGCACGCAGTCGCTGCGGTCGAGGGCGGTGGCGAGGGCGACGGGGCGTCCGTCGGCGTCGACGCCGGCGACCGTGCACCAACCGGCTGCATCCTGATACCTCTCGTCGACCTCGGGGGAGTGCCCGATCGTGCGGTAGAGCACGCCGTCGTGCCGGTCGCCCTCGGGGAAGTCGAACGCCGTGTGCGTGCCGCGCGCGTCGTCGACGTTGAGCACGGCCGCGTCAGCGACAGAGTAGGCGCCGCTCACGAGCGTGCGCGGCCGGGCGGGGCTGATGGCGAGCTCGTCGATGCGGAAGCCGCGGAACTTCGCATCCCACGTGAAGGGGTGCAGCACGCGCACGGTCACGTCGTGCCAGCCGTCGAGCCGCAAGCTCGCGAGGTGCGTGTCGCCTGGTTGCTCGGCGGAGTGGGCAGGACGCTCGGGGTGCGCGACGATGCGCTCGAAGCCGTGGGGCATGGTTTAGATCATACCTTTGGTGCGGCTCGTTCGGCCGCGCGGCTCAGCGACCCGCGGCGTAGCCCTGGTTGCCGCGCGAATTGGCCGCGGCGAACATCCACCCGCGGTCACGCTCGATGCCGACGCAGCTGAGGCGACCGAGGCTCCAGGGGCCCATGACCGTCACCTCGTGGCCGCGCGCCCGCAGTTCGGCGATCACCTCGTCGCCGAGCCGCGACTCGACCGTGAGCGACGCCGGCTGCACCGTGCGCGGCTCGAACGAGGCGACCATCGCATCCGTGTGGAACATCGGCGCATCGATCGCCTGTTGAGGCTCGTAGCCGCCGACGATGCGGCGCAGCAGGTACAGCAGCTGCCACTGATCCTGCTGGTCGCCGCCCGGGGTGCCCAGCGCCTCGACGACGCGCCCGTCGCGCACCACCATCGTCGGCGACAGGGTGCTGCGCGGCCGGATGCCCGGCTCGAGCCGCGACGGAGACGTCGGGTCGAGCCACAACATCTGCAGGCGCGTGCCGAGGCAGAAGCCGAGCGCGGGGATCGTCGGCGACGACTGCAGCCAGCCGCCCGAGGGGGTGGCCGAGATGAGCGTGCCGTGGCGGTCGACGATGTCGAGGTGGCAGGTGTCGCCGCGCTGGCGGCCCGCGCGGTCGAGGGTCGGCTCGCCCGAACCCGGCAGGGGGGCCGCGGCAGAGCCGGTGAGACGCACGGGCGGGATCCACGGCTCCCGCCCGCCGGGGCGGCCGGGGCGCACCTCGCGCGAGGCGGTCTCGCCGATGAGCGCAGCGCGCTCGGCCGCGTAGGCGAGGTCGAGAAGGTCGGCCAGCAACCCGGACGGGTCGTCGATCACCGCGGGGTCGGCGAACCAGGCGTCGCGGTCGGCGAGCGCGAGCTTGAGCGCCTCGGTGATGGTGTGCACGCCGAGCGCCGTCGAGGGGTCGAGCACAGCGTCGCCGTGCGCGGCGGCGGCCGCGTCGAGGATGGCGAGCGACTGCAGCAGCGCGGGCCCCTGCGTCCACAGCCCGGCTTTGAGCACCTCGACGCCGCGGAAGGTCAGCGATGCGGGTGCCTCTTCGGCGGGGGAGTACGCGGCGAGGTCGGTGGCCGTGAGCACCCCCGGCAGCGCCCCGCCGATCGAATGCTGCACCGGGTTCTGCACGAACTGCTCGGCCGCCTCGCCGACGATCTCGTTCCAGAGCGCGATGGCGGCGCGCACGCGCGACTCCCGTGAGCCGGTCGACTCGCCCGCCGCGAGCAGGCGCGCCAGCACCCGGGCCCAGGGCTCGTTGGTGATCAGGTCGCCGGGTTCGGGGATGCGGCCGCCGGGCATCCACTGCGCCGCGGAGGTCGGCCAGTGCTGTTCGAACAGCGGTGCGACCGCCCTGATGGTGCGCACCACGTTCTCGTGCACGGGGTGCCCGTCGCGCGCGTAGCCGAGGGCGGGGGCGAGCACGTCGGCGAGCTGCCACGTGCCGCGGGTCGCGAGCAGGTGCAGCCAGGCGACGACCGAGCCGGGCACGGCGGCGGCGAGCGGACCCGCGCCGGGGATCTCGTCGAGCCCCAGCCCTCGGTAGTGCTCGATGGTCGCGGCGGCGGGGGCAGCGCCCTGTCCGGCGAGCACGAACGGATGCTCTCCCGCGGGCGCGACGATCGCCGTCAGGTCCCCGCCCGGCCCGTTGAGGTGCGGCTCGACGACGTGCAGCACGAAGGCCGCGGCCATCGCGGCGTCGACCGCGGTGCCGCCCCGCTCGAGCACCGACTGCGCCGTCGCGGTCGCGAGCCAGTGCGTGCTCGCCGCCATGCCGAACGTGCCGCGCAGCTCGGGGCGGGTGCGGTCGGCGGGCGGGGCAGTGAAGTCGGTCATGCTTGAACGCTAACCCGCACGACCCGGCACGGTGCCGAGCTCGGGCTGCGCATCCGGTGCCCGCATCACCCGCCGGTAGGCTTGACCCCCGTGACTCTCACTATCGGCATCGTCGGCCTGCCCAACGTCGGCAAGTCCACCCTCTTCAACGCGCTCACCGAGAACGACGTGCTCGCGGCGAACTACCCGTTCGCCACGATCGAGCCCAACGTCGGCGTCGTCGAGCTGCCCGACCCGCGCCTGAAGGTTCTCGCCGAGATCTTCGGCAGCGAGCGCATCTTGCCCGCCGCCGTGTCGTTCGTCGACATCGCGGGCATCGTCAAGGGCGCGAGCGAGGGCGAGGGCCTCGGCAACCAGTTCCTCGCGAACATCCGCGAGTCCGACGCGATCGCCCAGGTCGTGCGCGCCTTCACCGACAGCGACGTCGTGCACGTCGCCGGAGCCGTCGACCCCGCCAGCGACATGGAGACCATCAACACCGAGCTCATGCTCGCCGACCTGCAGACGCTCGAGAAGGCGATTCCGCGCTACGAAAAAGAGGTCAAGGGCAAGAAGGCCGACCCCTCGGTGCTTCAGGCGGCGCTGGATGCTCAGGCCCTCCTCCAGGCCGGCACCACCCTCTCTTCCGCAGGATTCGACGCCACCCCGATCCGCGAGCTCGGCCTCCTGAGCGCGAAGCCCTTCATCTACGTGTTCAACGTCGACGAGGGCGTGCTCGGCGACAGCGCCCGCATGGCCGAGCTGGCCGCGCTCGTCGCGCCCGCGAAGGCTGTCTTCCTCGACGCGAAGATCGAGAGCGAACTGATCGGTATGGATGCCGACGACGCCGCCGAACTCCTCGCCTCGACCGGTCAGAGCGAGAGCGGCCTCGCGCAGTTGGCTCGCATCGGCTTCGACACCCTCGGCCTGCAGACCTACCTCACCGCCGGACCGAAAGAGTCACGCGCGTGGACCATCGGCAAGGGCTGGAAGGCCCCGCAGGCCGCGGGCGTCATCCACACCGATTTCGAGCGCGGCTTCATCAAGGCCGAGGTCATCGGCTTCGATGACCTCGTCGCCTGCGGCTCGGTCGCCGAGGCCCGCGCGAAGGGCAAGGCCCGCATCGAGGGCAAGGACTACGTCATGCAAGACGGCGACGTGGTCGAGTTCCGCTTTAACGTCTAGGAATCGCGGGTGGTGAGTGCTGGCCTTGAGAGTTGTTGACGTCCGCCTGAACCCATCGCTCCATGGCGACTACGCCTCGTCCATCTCGGGGATCGACGCGGAGGGGAACGTCCACTGGACTACTGAGCCACCAAACGGCCCGCGCAATGACTCTTCGATTACCGCGAATCTCGAGAACGTGAACGTCGTTGGCTGCTCGTGGTCAGGGTTTCGAGTAGTCATTGATGCCCAGAAAGGATCGATCACTTCGCGCGACTTTGTGAAGTGAAGCGACTTGTGGTCGAGTTCCAGTTTAACGTCTAGCGTTATTGACGCGAAGCGTTATGCACTAGTCGAGTGATCCGGTCGTTCGGAAGCAAAGACACTGAGCGACTGTGGCGTCGTGAGCGGGTGCCGTCGATCGATCCGCGGATCCATTCGGTAGCGCTGCGAAAGCTTCGCCAAGTGGGAGCCGCGACCGTTCTTGACGACTTGCGAATCCCGCCCGGTAACCGACTTGAGGCGCTGAAGGGCGATCGAGCCGGGCAACACAGCATCAGGATTAACGACTAGTGGCGGATCTGCTTCGTGTGGACCGATGCTGGGCCAGAGGAGGTGGAGATCGTTGACTATCACTGAGAAAATTCCCCCGATTCATCCGGGTGAGGTTCTCATGGAGGACTTCATCACGGGGTTTGGCATCACCCAGAACCGCCTCGCTGTCGCGATTGGTGTGCCTCCGCGTCGCATCAACGAAATCGTGCACGGCACGCGCGGCATCAGTGCCGACACTGCGCTCCGGCTGTCGAAGTACTTCGGCACGTCGGCCGAGTTCTGGCTGAACCTGCAGACGCACTACGAGCTCGATCGTGCGCAAGATCGAGCAGCTGACCAGATCGCCGCGATCACGCCCCTCCAGGTCGCGTGACCGAGAAAGCGCCCGACCGACTGAGCGTCGTGCTGCAGGACGCCCATGAGGTCGAGTGCGAAACCGAGTGAAGGTTGGTTTTTGTGGAGTGGCCAATTGAACCGATCGTCACCGACGGTCTAACGGTTCGCGATGCCCGCGACTCTGATGCGGAACTCTTCGAGCGGCTGTACTCCGATCCGCTAGTACGGGCGTACTTGGGCGGGCCGGTGGCTGCGGCGGACATCCAGAAGCGTGTTGCCGAAACGCCATGGTGGGGAGCTTTCACGGTCGAGGTTACTGAGACCGGCGAACCTGTCGGCCTCGTGCACATCGGCCCCTATCGCACGGGCGAGATCGAGCTGTCGTACGAGTTCGTGCCGGAGGTGTGGGGGCGTGGATATGCACGTGAGGCATGCCTCCCCGTTCTTGCGTGGGCCTGCGCGGAGGTCACCCGCGGCGACCCGATCATCGCGGTGACGCAGGCAGCCAACGAGCGGTCACTCTCGCTACTCGCTCACCTCGGTTTCGTCGAGCGTGAGCGATTCGTCGAGTTCGATGCTGAACAGGTGCTGCTGGTCTGGCAGTCGTGACGGAGGTGTCGAAAGCGTGCGAGAGTGCCGCGTCGATCGCTACCCCGGCCGCGACTACCAGGAGAGCGTGATTTCGAACTCGCGCTCGTCGTGCTCGATTTCGACCTCGACCTCCATGGTGACCTCGTCGGGCAGCGTGACGGTGACCCGCAGGCCGTCACGCTCCATAAGGATGCCGTTGCCCGACGCCAGCTCGTCCGCGATCGCGCGGAGCTGGTGAGCGGCCTCTTCCCGGCTCAAGGTCTGCTTCTTCTCGATCTTGACAATGTCCATGCGTCGACTCCATCACTGGACGGGAGCATCCGCGACGAACGACAACTGAACCGATTGCGAAATGTGGGTGCCATGCCGTCGCGATTGCTGAGAGTTCAGGTGTCAACCGTGGCGGGTGGCCATGATGCGTTGAAGTGATGGCGCAACGGTGCGACGGTTGTCGCACCAGATAGAGTCCGCACCAGTGAGCACCCAGCGCTGGCGACGGCGAAGTCACGAGTTGTAGACGTCTCCGCGGTGGCCCACAGCCAGCGTCAGGATCACTAGCTCTGCGTCGCGGAGCTCGCACAGCACGCGGTAGTCGCCGACCCGATAGCGCCAAACGCCAGCGCGGTCACCGACGAGGGCTTTGCCGCGAGAGCGCGGGTCCTCGAGCGAAGCGACCTCATCCAGGTAGTCGACGATCCTGCGGGCGACCTGTCGGTCGAGCTTGCGGAGTTGGCGAAGGGCCGTTGCGGTGTACTCGACCTCATAGGCCAAGTTCGCGCCTCACCTCGGCAGCCGAGTAGCGCGGCTCCTCGCGTTCAAGGGCCGCGATCGCGAGCAGATAGTCGGCGCGGTCGGCGAGGAAGTCGTCGAGGGCGCGCTTAACGTAGTAGCTCTTGCTGCGGCCGGTTTCGCGCGCGAGCTTCTCGAGCATCGCATCCTGTTCTGCAGTCAGTCGCACGGACAGCATGTTCGCCTCCCGGGTCGAGTGTATGACATGTGTGACGCATCGAATAGGAGCGGCATGGCCTTTCAGGCCCTGTGGAGGAGGCTCGCCGCACCTACGGCTTCACTACTGCCGCCGCCGCGTCGCCCACTTCGAGCGGAAATCGGACGACGAGTTCTCCCGCTGCGGTTGTGACGATGAAGTCGAGCCAGTCGCCGACCGGTCGCTCGAGCGGGCTCGGCGCGATCGACCCGTCGCGCTCGCGGATGCTCAACACATGTATCTCGCGGGTGCCGACGATGCCCATCGAGGGAGTGAAATGCAGCATCCCGCGAGTGATCTGAGCGATGCCGACGCTCCACTCGGTACCGATGTTGAGCACCCGACCCTTTCCGGCGCGAATGGCGCACCGCGCCTCGCCCTCCAAGAGCCGCTTCCGATCGTTCCGACGCTCGATCTCGTCCGGAATCAGCCACCACAGGAGGTCGGCGAAGAACCCGAAGAACCAGCCGAAGACGAACTCGAGGAGGCTGGACACGCGGCGGCGGTGCTCAGCTCGCGAGCTCTTCGCGCAACCGCGGCTCGACGCGGTGCTCGGGCTTCACGCCCGACTTGTCGGCGTAGAAGGCGCGGATGACGTCCATGTCGCGCGACACATCGCCCGTGAGCTCGATGGTCGGGCCGAGCCCGGTCGTCATCGTGGTGCGGTCGACGTAGCCGAGGGTGAGCGGCAGCCCCGCCTCGCGCGCGATGCGGTAGAAGCCCGACTTCCAGTGCGTGTGGCCTTTGCGGGTGCCGTCGGGGGTGACGACGAGGCCGAAGATGTCACCGGCCCGGATGCTCTGCAGCACCTCACCGACCACCGCAGCCGGCGACTCACGGTCGACGGGGATGCCACCCCAGGCCCGCATGATCGGCCCGCGCCACCCGCGGAACAGGCTCTTCTTGCCCAGCCAGCGCACGTGCATGTCGAGCCGCCAGGTGATGGCGAGCATGAACACGAAGTCCCAGTTCGAGGTGTGCGGTGCCCCGATGAGGATGGTGGGCCGGTCGGGCGCTGGCTCGGAGACCAGCTTCCACCGGCTGAACGCCCAGAAGGCGCGGGCCACGAGGCGTCGAAAGAACACCCAGCAAGACTACGTCTCAGCACGCTGCAGAGTGCCGCGTAGACGCGAACCTCCGCACGCGAGTAGCGTCACGCGCATGTTCCTTCTCGAGCTCAACTGGCTGGCGATCCTCGTCGCCTTCGTCGTCGCCTTCCTCGCCGGAGCCCTGTGGTTCGGCCCGAAGACCTTCTTCCCCGTCTGGTGGAAGGCCATGGGTAATGGCGACGAGGCGCCCGGGGGCGACAACATGGCGCTCGTGTTCGGGCTCACCGCGCTCGGCGCGCTCGTGCAGGTCGTGGCCGTGGCATCCGTCATCTACTTCGTCGGCCTCGCGGCCGGGCCGGTCGGGCCGCTCGGCGGTCTGCTCACGGGCCTGCTGCTCGGCATCGGATTCGCTGCCGCGAGCTCGCTCAGCCACCGGCTCTTCGCCGGCCACGGCCTCAAGGTGTGGATCATCGAGGTCGGCAGCGACGTGCTCAACTACACGCTCGTCGGCCTCGTCATCGGCCTGTTCGGCTAGCGCGCTCGACGCCGCGAGGGCTCAGCGCGCGAGCAGCTGCGCGGCTGCGCCCCGACCCGTGCGCACGGCACCCTCCATGTAACCGCACACCCACTGGTCGGAGCCGACGAGCCAGAACGGCGGCTCGTGCGAGCCGTGCAGCGGCCCGACCGCGGTGAGGTCGCCGGGGCGCCACGCGGTGATGTACCCCTGCGTGAACGGGTCGGCGAACCAGTCGCGCACGAACACCGCCTGGGTGTCGCGCGCCTGCTCGCCGTACGCGGCGACGAGCTCGTCGAGCAGGGCGCCCTCGCGATCGGCGGCGGGCAGCGCCTGGTAGGGCCCGAGCCGATCCACGGGCACGAGCGCCGAGAGCGCGCCGTCGGTCTGCACCCACGTGCCGCCGAGCAGCGTGTGCTCGAAGTAGCCCGTGCCGTTCTGCCCGTTGGCCTCCCAGAACGACGTGGCGTGCACGGTGACGAGCTTCGCGGCGGGGGCGTGCTGGCGGCGGGTCGCCGCGCGCAGGTACGGCTCGCTCACGCCCGAGATGCGCACATCGCGCAGCGGCCCGGCGGGCAGCGCGCACACGACGTCGGCGGCGTGCAGGCGCTCGCCGGTGACGAGCGACACGACCACGCCGGTGCCGGTCACGTCGATCGCGCTCACCGGGCTGCCGTATCGGATGCGGTGCCCGAGCTCCTCCGCCATGCGCAGCGCGACCGTGGCCGAACCCTCGAGCACCTTCGCGCTCTCCCACGCGTCGTAGTCGTAGAACCCCGTCGCGCCGGCGGTGGCCTCTTTCCGCAGGTCGGCGAGCAGCGATCGGCGCCAGATCGAGGGGTCTGCGAGGGCGAGCGTGTGCAGCTCCATGGCGCGCAGCACGGCGGGCGTCGCGCCCTCCGATCGCAGCCATGCTCCGACCGAGAGGCGGTCGAGGGCGACGGCATCGGGATGCGCCCACGGGTTCTCGGGGTCGACGCTGGCGGCGAGGGCCGCGAACCGCTGCTCGAGCTGGTCGTAGATCGCGCGGTCGGCGGCGGGCATCCAGGTCATGTCGTCGCCCAGCACCCGCCCCTCGCTGATGAGCCACGTCGATTCGCCGGGGATGCCGGTGAAGCTCGGCACGATCGTGAGCCCGAGCTCGGCGACCAGCTGCCGGTACGAGGTGTGGGAGTCGCCGATGACCTCGCCGCCGAGCTGGATCGGCCGGCCATCGGGCATGAGCGTCTGCTCGACGCGCCCGCCGGCGCGGCCGCGCGCTTCGAGCACGATCACGTCGGCGCCGCCGGCCGCGAGGTCGCGCGCGGCGCTCAGGCCGGCGAGCCCCGCACCGATGACGATCACGTCGGTTCTGGTCATGCAATCTCCTGTGGGTCAGCCGCGCAGGCGCTCACCGCGCGGGTCGTAGAAGGGGCGGCGCGAGACGGTCGCGGGCACCGCGATGCCGCGGCACTCGACGGCGAAGCCCGGGCTGCCGTCCGGTTCGAGGGTGGCGACGTCGACGAGCGCCGGGTCGACGATCGCGATGCCGACCGAGCGGCCGAGCGTGTGCCCGTACGCCCCGCTCGTGAGGCGCCCGACCTCAACGCCGTCGCGCAGCAGCGCCTCGTCGTGCACGAGCATCATCTCGGGGTCGTCGAGGGCCACATAGACCGTGCGGTGCTTCGGAGCGCGCGGGTCGAGGGCGGCGAGCGCGTCGCGGCCCACGAAGCCGCCCGGCTTGTCGAGCGCGACCGTGAAGCCGAGGCCGGCGGCGTAGGGGTCGTCGGCGGGGCCGATGTCGTGCCCGAGGTGCCGGTAGCCCTTCTCGCTGCGCAGGGTGTCGAGCGCCTGGTAGCCGGCCATCCGCACCCCGAGCTCTTGCCCCGCCTCCCACAGCGCGTCGAGCACGTTCACCGCGAGGTCAGCCGACGGGTAGAGCTCGTAGCCGAGCTCGCCGACGAAGCTGATGCGCAGGCTGTAGGCGAAGCCGTCGGCCACCTCGACCTCGCGGCCGGTCTGGTAGGGCTGCGCGGCGTCGGACCAGTCGTCGGGCGAGACGCGCTGCAGCAGCTCGCGGCTGCTCGGCCCCATGACGCCGATCGTCGCGAACGCGGCCGTGACGTCGGTGACGACGGCCGCCGTTCCGCGGGCGAGGCGGCGCAGCAGCCCGAGCGTCGCGTGGTGGCTGAACGAGGGGGTGACGATGAGAAACCGGTCGGCCGCGAGCCGGGTGACCGTGCCGTCGAGTTCGATGCCGCCGTTCCGGTTGAGGAACAGCGTGTAGACGGCCTGCCCCACCGGTGTGTCGACGTCGCTCGTCACGGCGCGCTGAACGAGGGCGAGAGCATCCGGCCCCGCGATCTCGACCTTGGTGAACGGGCTGAGGTCGAACAGGGCGACGCCCTCGCGGGCGGCCCGGTGCTCGGCGGCGACCTGGTCGAAGCTGCCGGGGCGGCGGTAGCTGTAGCTCTTTTCGGGGGTCGGCCCGCCGTACCAGAGCGCGCGCTCACCGCCGTTGACCTCCCCGAAGCGGGCTCCGAGCTCGGCGAGCCGGGCGTGCAGGGGAGTGCGGCGCACGTCGCGCGCGGTCGGCGACTGGTAGCCGGGCCAGTGCATCGCGTAGAGGCGCCCGAGGCTCTCGACCGTGCGGGCGTGCAGGTAGTGGCGGTTGCTCTGGTGGCGCGAGAAGCGCCGCACGTCGACGCTCGCCGAGTCGAACTGCGGCGAGCCGGCGACGATCCAGCGGGCGAGCTCGCGGCCGATGCCGGGGCCGTAGATGATGCCCTGCGAGTTGAGGCCCGCGGCGACGAAGAGGTTCTCGACCTCTGCCGTCTCGCCGAGCAGGAAGGCGGTGTCGGGCGTGAAGCTCTCGGGCGCGGTGAGGAAGCGGTCGTAACCCGCAGGGCTGAGCGCGGGAACGGCCCGTTCGGCGGCGGTGCGCACGGGGGCGAAGTGCGGCCAGTCGTCGGGGAATGTCGCGAACCCCTCGGTCGAGATCGTCTCGACGGCACGCGGGATGCCCTGCGGCTCGAACGCCCCCACGAGCAGCCGCCCGGCCTCGGGTCGGATGTAGTAGCTGTGGTCGACGTCGCGCAGCACGGGCAGCGTCGGCACGACGCCGTCGAGGGGGTTCGAGCGCACGTGCACGTGCTCGGCCGCGTAGAGCGGCAGCGAGGCGCCCGCGGTGCGGGCGAGGTCGCGGCTCCACAGCCCGCCGGCGACGACGACGCGGTCGGCGACGATCGTGCCGTGCGCGGTGACGACGCCGGTCGCGCGGCCGTGCTCGTGGGTGATCGCGGTGACCGCGACGCCCTCGCGAATGCTCACGCCGGCCTCGTGCGCGAGCTTCGCGATCGCGAGCGCGGCCCACCCGGGGTTGAGGTAGCCGTCGTTCGGGAAATGCAGGGCAGCGAGCACGCCCTCGGGTGAGGCGAGCGGCCAGAGGCGCGCGACCGCGTCGGCGTCGACGAGGTGCGCCTCGATGCCGCTGCGCACGGCGACGTCGCGCGCGTAGGCGAGTTCGTCGACGCGGCCCGGCTGGCGGGCGATGCTGAGCGAACCGCTCCGTGTGAGCGAGACGTCGAGCCCCGACCGCGATTCGAGCTCGCCGTAGAAGGCGAGGCCGTACGACGACAGCCCCGTCATGGCCCGTGACCCGCGCGCCCCGGCGACGAGGCCGGCCGCGTGCCAGGTGGTGCCGCTCGTCAGCACGCCGCGCTCGAGCAGCAGCACGTCGTCGACGCCCGCCTCGGCGAGGTGCAGGGCGATGCTCGCACCAACGATGCCGCCACCGACCACGATGGTGCCGACCCGGGTCGGCAGCCCCTCACCGCCCGTCGGCAACTCGGCGGCGAACACCGCCGCACTCAACGACCGGTCGACGAGTCTGTCCATGGCGGTGGGCCTCCTGAGTGCAGGCTAATTGCTTATTGGCCCGATGGACAACACTCGCCGTGGACGGGTGCTGCCCAGCGTGTGTGCCGCTCGCGGCACATGCCGCGGCAGGCATACTCGCCCTCGGCGATGCGGCACCCAGCCGAGTCCGGCACGATAGGGCTGTGGATGCTCTCCCCGCGCTCGCCGAGGCCCGCGCTGCGCTCGCCGCGGCCGCCGGGCGCCTCGTCGCGGCGGGCGCCGCCCCCGAGCAGCTCGTCGTCACGGTGCCGGCGCACCGCGCGCTCGGTTTCATCCCCCGGCGAGAGACCTTCCGGCGCACCGGCGAAGGATTCGTGCTCGGCGCGCTGCTCGTCACCCCCAGCGGAGACGTGTTCGCGCCCGGGCGCATCGCGCGCGCGAGCCGGCAGGTGCTGCCGGGCCACCAGTCCGAGAGCGCGCGGGCCCGCCGCGAGCTGCGCCAGCGCCTGCTCGACGCGCGCCTGCCCGACGGCAGCACCGTCGTCATCGACTCACGCCCGGTGCCGCTCGACGACCCCACCGCGATGGCCGCCGAGCGCGGGCCGCTCGTGCTGGGAGAACGCGGAGTGCTCGTGCGCTGGATGCCCACCGCTCCCGACGCCGCGCTGCGCCCGCTCGACGCCTACCTCGCCGAGCGCCTCGACCTGGCGCTGGGCACCCTGACCGCTGCG
Organism: Microcella sp.; assembly: GCF_046296455.1. GTDB lineage: Bacteria > Actinomycetota > Actinomycetes > Actinomycetales > Microbacteriaceae > Microcella. The sequence goes on along the minus strand of NZ_JBKBLF010000013.1, from coordinate 58,475 downwards.
CGAGCCGAGAGCGAGCATCCATGACCGAGAACGAGACCGCCGGAATCGATCCCGACGCCTTCGCCTTCTACGCCGAGCTCGAGCAGAACCAGAACAGGGAGTGGTGGCTCGCCAACAAGCAGCGCTACGACACGCGCGTCAGGGCGCCCGTCGAGCGCCTCATCGACGCGCTGGGCGGCGAGTTCGGCCCGCTCAAGATCTTCCGCCCCTACAAAGACGTGCGGTTCAGCGCCGACAAGCGGCCATATAAAGACCACCTCGGGCTCGTGACGGCCGACGACTCGGCGGCGACGTACTACCTGCAGCTCTCGCAGAAGGGCGTCGTGCTCGCGGGTGGCCTGTACCAGCCGGCGCGCGAGCAGCTCGCCCGCTTCCGCGAGATCGTCGACGACAACCGCCTCGTCGGCGACCTCGAGGCGACGCTCGAAGAGGTCGGCGACAGCGGGTTCTCGATCATGACGACGGATGCTCTCGCCACCGCCCCCCGCGGCTTCAGCGTCGACCACCCGAAGATCGAGCTGCTGCGCCTCAAGCGCCTGGCCATCGCCGCCGAGCACGCGCCCGCCGACTGGATGACCGGGCCCGAGCTCGTCGACCGCGTGCGCGCGGGCTGGCGCACCGTGCGCGTCTGGAACGACTGGATCGCCGAGAACCTGCCGACCGCGGTCGAGGCGACCCGATGACCGAGCTGCGACCCCTGCCGACCGCCGACCCGATCGTGCGCGGCGTGCGCATCGTCGTGTCGGCCATCACGCGCACGAGCGCCTGGCGGTGGGCGGCGCATCGCGTCATGCCGCCGATCGAGCGTGCGCTCGCGAGCGCGACCGGGGGCCGCGTGCAGGTCAGCAGCGTCTTCGTGCCGTCGCTCATCCTGACCACGACGGGTGCCAAGAGCGGCCTGCCGCGCGACACCGTGCTCATGTACACGGCCGACGGCTACGGCCGGGCGATCGTCGCGGGCACGAACTGGGCGGCCGCGACGCACCCGGCCTGGACCTACAACCTGCTCGCCCACCCCGAGGCCGAGATCACGGTGCGGGGGCGGCGGTACGCGGTGCGGGCGTCCGTCATCGAGGGGGATGCTCGCGATCGCGTCTGGCGCCACCTCGAGTCGCAGTGGCCCGAGTACCGCGCCTACGAGCGCGACTCGGGGCGCACGGTCAGACTGTTCCGCCTGCACCTGCTGCGCGCACTCTGAGCTGCGCGGTGTCGGTCGGCACCGTCCGTCGCCGAGCCTGTCGTTCGGTGCGCCGCGTACGCGCTGAGCGCAGCGCGGCGGCGATCGCGGGCTGCCCGAGCACGATGCCGAGCAGCACGATGATCATTCCGACCACCTGCGCGGCGCTGAAGGCCTCCTGCGCGACGAGCACTCCGAGTGCGACCCCGGCCACGGGATTGAGCAGGCCGACCAGGCCGACGGCTCCGGCCGGCAGGTGCTGCAGGGCGGCGAACCACGTCGCGAAGGCGAGCGCTGTGGCGACGAGCGCGAGGTAGGCGGCGCCCGCGAGCCCGGCCGCGTCGAGCGCCGGGGGCGCACCCTCGGCGAGCAGCGCGACGGGCACGAGCGCGAGGCCGCCGAGCGTCAGCTGCCAGGCGGTGACAGAAAGAGCGGGGGTGCCGTCGTTCCAGCGGCGGGCGAGCACGAATCCGACCGACGACATGAGCATGGCGGCGAGCGAGGCGGCGATGCCCCAGCCGTTCAGCGTGCCGGTGGCGCCGGCGAGCAGCACGACGACGCCCGCGAAGCCGATGACGGCGCCGAGCAGTGAGAGCGCGGCGGGCTTCTCGCGCGCGATCGGCCACGCGAGCAGCAGGATCACGGCGGGCGAGGTGGCCATGAGCATCGCAGCGACGCCCGAGGGCAGCAGTTGGGCGGCGAGGTAGACGAGCACGAAGAACGCCCCGACGTTGAGCACGCCGAGCACCGCCGATCGCCACCACCAGCGACCCCGCGGCAGTCGGCGCGCGAGCAGCAGCAGCACAAGTCCGGCGGGCAGTGCACGCAGCGCGGCGCCCCAGATCGGGGTGTCGGCCGGCAGCAGCTGCGCGGTGACGACGTAGGTAGAGCCCCAGGCGAGAGGCGCGATCGCGGCGACGAGCAGCCAGCGCCAAGTGGATGTCATACCCGGCAGAACCTTTCCACGGAAAGTATTATTCCCGCATGACCGATCGCGTCTCCCGTATCCAGGCCGAGTGGCGGCGCGAGCGCCCCGACCTCGACGTCGCGCCGCAGGGGGTCTTCGGACGGCTCGCCCGTCTCGCCGCCGCGATCGAGGTCGAGCTCGAGCGGGTCTTCCAGCAGCACGGGCTGACGTCGGGCGAGTTCGACGTGCTCGCCGCGCTGCGTCGCGCGGGCGCCCCGTTCGAGCGCACCCCCAGCGCCCTCGCCGACAGCACCATGATCACCGCGGGCGGCCTCACCAAGCGCGTCGACCGCCTCGAGGCGGCCGGCCTCGTCACTCGTCGCCCGTCGCCGATCGATGGTCGCGGGCGGGTGGTGGCGCTGACGGATGCGGGGCTCGCGCTCGTCGAGCGTGCCTTCGAGGCGCACCTCGCCAACGAGCATCGCCTGCTCGCGCCGCTCGACGCTGCCGACCGCGCCGCGCTCGAGCGGCTGCTGCGCACGTGGCTCGACTGGCTGCGGCCCGAGCGCTGACGAGGCGCTCTAGGCTGTGGCCGTGCTGCTCGACATCGTCTTCATCATCGCCGGACTGGTCCTGTTGATCGGCGGGGGTGAAGCCCTCGTGCGCGGCGCCTCGACGCTCGCCGCGAAGGTGGGCATCTCGCCGCTCGTCATCGGCCTCGTCGTGGTCTCTGCCGCGACCTCGGCGCCCGAGCTCGCGGTCACGCTCGACGCTGTGGTGCGGGGCGAGCCCGACCTCGCGCTCGGCAACGTCGTGGGCAGCAACATCGTCAACGTCCTGTTCATTCTCGGCTTGTCGGCGATTGTCATGCCGCTCGTCATCAAGCGTCAGCTCGTTCGCTTCGACATCCCCGTCATGGTCGGCATCTCGGTGCTGCTTGTCGCCGTGAGCCTCGACGGCGTCATCGGGCTGCTCGACGGGGTGCTGCTGCTCGCCGGCCTCGGCGTGCACACGGTGCTGAGCATCGTCATCGGCCGTCGCGAGAGCGCGGCCGCCGAGCCCGTCGAGCCGGCGCTCAACAGCAAGCCGGTTCCGCTGTGGCTCGCCCTGCTGCTGCTTGCCGCCGGCATCGGGCTGCTCGTGTTCGGAGCCCGCCTGCTCGTCGACGGCGCCGTCGGCATCGCGACCGCGCTCGGCATCAGCAGCCTCGTGATCGGGCTCACGGTCGTCGCGATCGGCACCTCGCTGCCCGAGCTCGCGACCTCGATCATCGCTGTGCGCCGCGGCGAGCGCGATATGGCGGTCGGCAACATCGTGGGCAGCAACATCTTCAACATCGGCATGGTGCTCGGCCTGCCGGCGATCCTGTTCGGCGAGGGCATCCCGGTGCCGCCCGCCGCGATCGCGCTCGACCTGCCGCTCATGCTCGTGACCGCCGTCGCCCTGGTGCCGATCGCGTTCACCGGCTTCGTCATCGCCCGCTGGGAGGGGGCGCTCTTCGTTCTGCTCTACGTCGCGTACACGGTGTACCTCGTGCTCGCGTCGACGGCGCATGACGCGCTCGAGGGCTTCACCGACGTCATGCTGTGGTTCGTGCTGCCGCTGCTCGCCAGCACCCTCATCGCGGCGACCGCGTACGAGGTGGGGGTGCTGCGCGGTCGACGCGCGGCCGCGGCTGAGAAGGCCCTGCCGCAGACGGCGACGGCCGACGACGCATCCTCCGCGCCGCCGGCCGCCTGAGCCGTTCAGTCGTCAGTTCATCGACGCGAGCAGGTCTTTCATCTGCTTGTAGATGAGCCCCGCCGCGTTCTTCGGGTTGAGGCGCGAGAGGCGCGACATGATGCGCGCGTCGCCGCCGATGAAGATCTCGTACGAGCCCTTCTCGACCGCCTCGATGATCTGGCGGCCGGCCTCGGCGGGCGCGGTCGTCTTGCGCTGCTTCTCGCCCGCGGCGGCGGCCATCTCCTTGGCCTGCTCGGCCGTCATGAGCCCCGAGTTCACCGTGATGTTGGTGCCGATCGCGCCGGGAAAGACGCCCGTGACCTGCACGCCTGTCTCCATAAGCTCCGAGTGCAGCGCGCGGCTGAGCTGCGCCACCGCGGCCTTCGTGGCGCCGTAGACGCCCTGGCCAGGAACCGGCGCGTAGGCGCCCATGCTCGCCACGTTCACGAGCGCGGCCTCGGGCCGCTTCACGAGCTCAGGCAGGAACGCCTTGGTGGTGTTGAGCACGCCGTAGAGGTTGACGTCGATGACGCGCTCGATCTGGTCCCAGTCGAGCTGCATGACCGGCACGAACTTCTGGATGATGCCCGCGATGTTGAGCAGACCGTCGACCTGGCCGTGCTGCGTGATGATCGCCGCGGGCAGTTTTTCGACCGCCTTCCGGTCGGTGATGTTCACGACATGCGTCGAGATGCGGTCGCCGTGGTCGCCGGCCAGCCGCACGGTCTCGGCCAGACCCTCCTCGCTCAGGTCGAGGGCCGCGACGCGCGCGCCCTTCGCCACGAGGCCGAGCACGACCTCACGCCCGATGCCGTTGCCGCCGCCGGTGACGGCGAAGACCTTCCCGCTGATCTGCATGATGCTCCTTCGATACCGGATGCGCGTCCTCGCGCAACGACCAGGCTAATCACATCCCGACCGATCGGTCAGGGCCGAACGTCCCGGGGCCGCGATGCTATGCGAACCCGCAGGAACCCGTGGAATCGTGGGGGCATGACGGTCATGCCGATGTTCCCGCTCGGGTCGGTGCTGTTTCCCGCGATGCCGACGGCGCTGAGGGTGTTCGAAGAGCGCTACATCGTCATGCTCTCGACGATCCTCGGCGACGAGCCGCCCGAGTTCGGCATCGTGCTCATCGAGCGCGGCAGCGAGGTCGGGGGTGGCGAGCACCGGTTTGCGATCGGCACGGCCGCCCAGGTGACGCGCGTCGAGACGAGCGAGGGCTTCATCGGGCTCATCGCGCAGGGCGACCGGCGCATCGAAGTGGTCACCTGGCTCGATGACGATCCGTTCCCTCGCGCCGAGGTGCGTGCGGTGCCCGAGCTCGAATGGGACGACGAGCTCCGGCCGCTGCTCGAGCGGGCCGAGCAGCTCGTGCGCCGCACGATCTCGCGCGCGAGCGAGTTCGTCGAGCAGCAGTGGCCCGCCGACATCGAGCTGAGCGACGACCCGATCCAGGCCTGCTGGCAGCTCGCCGGCATCTCGCCGCTCGGCCCGCTCGATCAGGTGCGGCTGCTGCGGTCGACGACCGCGGTCGAACTGCTGAGCGGCCTCATCGAGGCCACCGAGGGTGCCGCCGAGATGCTCGCGATGCCGGGGCTCGACGACGACGACTTCTCGGCACTGCTCGACGGCGAGTAGCCTGCCGCCATGACCGAGGTGATCGCCCTGCCCATTCCCGTCGACGCCGCCACGGCCGCGTGGGCCGGCCCCGTCTTCGTGCTCATGGCCCTTACGGGCCTCGTCGTTCTGATCTGGCAGACCGTGCGCTATTTTCGCGATAACCGCGACGACCGCTGACGGTGCCGAGCGGGTAGAGTGAGCCGCAGCAGCACCCTCAACTGAACACCGGCCGTTTCCGCGATGCGGGAGAGCCGTGGGCCCGGCGCCCGCGGCACCGAAGGAGCAAGCCTCCCCGCCAATCTCTCAGGTCTATGTACCGCATCAGCCAGGCCACTCTGAAAAGCAGAGCGCGCATCCGTCGTCGACGACTGCGACGCTCTCGCCCACGGTGAAAGCGCCCCACCGGCTGCCACGAGCAGTCCGGCGGCGCGAAGCTCTCAGGCACCATGACAGAGGGGGAGTTCCACCGGCCTTCAGCGTCAGGAGAACTCCGTGTCCGAGCCCACCGCCCCCCAGCGCCACTCGCCCCTGCACGCCGTGCACGAGGCGCTCGGTGCCGCGTTCACCGACTTCGCTGGCTGGCAGATGCCGGTTCGCTACAGCTCCGACCTCGCGGAGCACCACGCCGTGCGCACGGCGGCGGGCATCTTCGACATCTCGCACATGGCCGAGATCGCGGTCGACGGCCCCGACGCGGCCGCATTCCTGGATGCTGCGCTCGCCGGTCGACTCTCGGCCATGGCACCCGGCAAGGCCAAGTACTCGCTCGTGCTCAACGAGAACGGCGGCATCGTCGACGACCTCATCGTCTACCGCATGAGCGACACCTCGTATCTCGTCGTCGCCAACGCCTCGAACCGCTTCGCGGTCGTCGAGGCCCTGCAGCAGCGCATCGGGCAGCACGAGGTCGTGCTCGACGACCGCACCGAGCAGATCGCGCTCATCGCCGTGCAGGGCCCGGTCTCGGTCGCCGTGCTCGCCGCGACCGCGGGGCTCGAGATCCCCGACCTCGACGACCTGAAGTACTACGCCTGGGGCTCGGGCGCCTTCGCCGGCACCGAGATCATGGTCGCGCGCACGGGCTACACCGGCGAAGACGGCTTCGAGCTCTACGTGCCGGTCGAGCGTGCCGCCGAGCTGTGGGCCGCGCTCACTGCGGCGGGCGAGCCGCTCGGGCTCGTGCCCTGCGGGCTCGCGGCGCGCGACACCCTGCGGCTCGAGGCGGGTATGCCGTTGTACGGTCACGAGCTCGGGCTCAGCATCCAGCCGGTGCAAGCCGGACTCGGCCGCGTCGTCGTCACTGACAAGCCCGACTTCGTCGGCCGCGAGGCGATCCTCGCCGGACCGGCCGAGGGCGCTCCCGTGCTCGTCGGCCTGCGAGCCGAAGGTCGTCGAGCTGCGCGCGCCGAATATGCCGTCTTCCACGGCGAGGCACTCGTCGGCGAGGTCACCTCGGGCGCCCTGTCGCCGACGCTCGGCTACCCGATCGCGATGGCGTTCGTCTCGCCCGAGGCCTCGGCCCTGGGCACCGTGCTCGAGCTCGACGTGCGCGGCACCCGCATCCCCGCCACGGTCGTGGCGCTGCCCTTCTACTCCCGCTCCTGATCCACCCCTCCGCCCCGCACCGCCTCACCGAACCGCCGATCGAAAGGCCACCCTCATGAGCGCCGTTCCCGCCGACCTGCAGTACACCGCCGAGCACGAATGGGTGCGTCTCGAGGGCGATGTCGCCACCGTGGGCATCACCCAGTACGCCGCCGACGCGCTCGGCGACGTCGTCTACGTCGACCTGCCCAAGGTCGGTGCGGCCCTCGCCGCGGGCTCGATCGTCGGCGAGGTCGAGTCGACCAAGTCGGTCGGCGAGCTGTACGCGCCGCTCGACGGCGAGGTCGTCGAGGCCAACAGTGCCGTCGTCGACGCGCCCGAGACCATCAACAGCGACCCCTACGGCGATGGCTGGCTCGTGAAGGTGCGCGTCTCGAGCACCCCCGCACTGCTGAGCGCCGACGAGTACCGCGCCCTGATCGGCGAGTAGCTCTTCCTCTTCTCTCTTCTCACCCGCGATTCGAAAGGCCCTCTGTGAGCATCCCCTTCGTCGACCGTCACATCGGCATCGACGCCGACGCCCGCCAGCTCATGCTCGACGCGCTCGGCTACGCCTCGCTCGACGCGCTCATGGATGCCGCGGTGCCGTCAGCGATTCGCCAGACGGCCCCGCTGCGCAGCCTGCCGGCGCCCGCGACCGAGGCCGAGGCGCTCGCCGAGCTGCGCGCCCTGGCCGCGCACAACCGGGTGCGGCGCAGCATGATCGGGCAGGGGTACTACGGCACGGTGACGCCCGCGGTGATCCAGCGCAACGTGCTCGAGAACCCGAGCTGGTACACGGCCTACACGCCCTATCAGCCCGAGATCTCGCAGGGGCGCCTCGAGGCGCTGCTGAACTTCCAGACGATGGTGAGCGAGCTCGCGGGCCTGCACACCGCGAACGCGTCGATGCTCGACGAGGCGACGGCCGTCGTCGAGGGCATGCTGCTCGCGCGCCGCGCCTCGGGTTCTGCCTCGAACGTCTTCCTCGTCGACAGCGACATCTTCGCCCAGACCCGCGCGGTGCTCGACGGCCGTGCCGAGGCCGTCGGCCTCGAACTGCAGTACCTGCCGCTCGCCGAGACCGACCCGGCCGAGCTGCCCGAGGCCTTCGGCGTCTTCGTGCAGTACCCGGCGGCCTCGGGCCGCGTCTGGGATCCGTCGGCGGTCATCGCCCGTGTGAAGAGCCAAGGCGGGCTCGCGATCGTCGCCGCCGACCTGCTCGCCCTCACGCTCATCACGAGCCCCGGCGAGCTCGGCGCCGACGTCGCCGTCGGCACCACGCAGCGCTTCGGCGTGCCCATGGGCTTCGGCGGACCGCACGCCGGCTACCTCGCCGTGCGCGAGGGCCTCGAGCGGCAGATGCCAGGCCGCCTCGTCGGCGTCTCGAAAGACGCCGACGGCCGCCCTGCCTACCGCCTGACGCTGCAGACCCGCGAGCAGCACATCCGCCGCGACAAGGCCACCTCGAACATCTGCACCGCGCAGGTGCTGCTCGCCGTCATGGCCTCGATGTTCGGGGTCTACCACGGGCCCGACGGGCTGCGCCGCATCGCCGAGGGCGTGCACGCCCAGGCCGCCGGCTTCGCCGCCCGCCTGAACGCCGCGGGCATCGAGGTCGCCCACGCCGACTTCTTCGACACCCTCGAGGTGCGCGTGCCGGGCCGTGCGGCCGAGATCGTCGAGACCGCGCGCGAGCGCGACCTGCTGCTCTGGCAGGTCGACTCCGACACCGTGCGCTTCAGCTTCGACGAGGTGACGGCCGCGAGCGGCATCGGGTTCTCCCGGGCCACCGACGGGCTGGCCGCCGACCTCGCCGCCGTGTTCGGCCTGAGCGACGGCTTCGGCGTGAGTCTGACCCCGCACCTGCCTGAGGGCCTGCGCCGGGCATCCGAGTACATGACGCACCCGGTCTTCCACGTGCACCGCAGCGAGACGGCGATGATGCGCTACCTCAAGCGCCTCGCCGACCGCGACTACGCGCTCGATCGCGGCATGATCCCGCTCGGTTCGTGCACCATGAAGCTCAACGCGGCCACCGAGATGGCGGCCGTGACGTGGCCCGAGTTCAGCGCACTGCACCCCTTCGCGCCGCTCGACGACGTGCAGGGCTCGCTCGTGATGATCGGGCACCTCGAGACCTGGCTCTCCGAGCTCACAGGCTACGACGCCGTGTCGCTGCAGCCCAACGCGGGCAGTCAGGGCGAGCTCGCGGGCCTGCTCGCCATCCGCGGCTACCACCGCTCGCGCGGCGACGTGCACCGCACTGTCTGCCTCATCCCCTCGAGCGCCCACGGCACGAACGCCGCGAGCGCCGTGCTCGCCGGGATGCGCGTCGTCGTCATCGCCACGACCGAGACGGGCGACGTCGACCTCGCCGACCTGCGCGCGAAGATCGCCGAGCACCGCGACGAGCTCGCGGCGCTCATGATCACCTACCCGTCGACGCACGGCGTCTACGAGCACGAGGTCATGCAGGTTACGGCGGCCGTGCACGAGGCCGGCGGGCAGGTCTACATCGACGGTGCCAACCTCAACGCGCTGCTCGGCTACGCCCGCTACGGCGACATCGGCGGCGATGTCAGCCACCTCAACCTGCACAAGACCTTCTGCATCCCGCACGGCGGCGGCGGGCCCGGCGTCGGCCCCGTGGCGGCCAAGGCGCACCTCGCCGAGTTCCTGCCCGGGCATCCGCTCGCCCAGATGCACCAGCACCCGCCGTTCGACCACACGACCGGCCACGCCGGAACCGTCGAGCACCGCGGCGCGCCCGTCTCGGCGGCCCCCTACGGCTCGGCGAGCATCCTGCCCATCTCGTGGGCCTACGCGCGCATGATGGGGGCCGAAGGGCTCACGGATGCCACGGCCAACGCCGTGCTCGCCGCCAACTACGTCGCCCTGCGCCTGCGCGACCACTACCCCGTGCTCTACGCGGGCGAGAACGGCCTCGTGGCGCACGAGTGCATCCTCGACCTGCGGCCGCTCAAGGAGGCGACGGGCATCGGCAACGACGACGTCGCCAAGCGGCTCATGGACTACGGATTCCACGCTCCGACCATGTCGTTCCCCGTCGCGGGCACGCTCATGATCGAGCCGACCGAGTCGGAAGACCTCGCCGAGCTCGAGCGGTTCATCCAGGCCATGATCGCCATCCGCCTCGAGGCCGACGCCGTCGCTGCGGGGGAGTGGCCGGCCGACGACAACCCGCTCGTGAACGCGCCGCACACGGCCGAGAGCGTCATCGCAGGGGAGTGGCAGCACGCGTACTCGCGCGAGCTCGCGGTCTACCCCTCGGCGGGCGACCGCACGGCCAAGTACTGGCCGCCGGTGCGCCGCGTCGACCAGGCCTACGGCGACCGCAACCTCGTCTGCGCCTGCCCTCCGATTGAGGCGTTCGCCTAGCGGCGACCGCCTCAATCGGAGTCCCCGCTGCGTCTATTGCCGCGCCTATGGCGCGCGCTGAGGCGTTCGCCTAGGGGCTCGGAGTCGACGAGGGACTCGGCACGGGCATCGGGGCGAGCAGCCCCGGAAACGCCGCGGCGGCCCACGGGTAGCCGATGAAGATCACGGCGTCGATGACGGTGTGCGCGATGACGAGCGGCATCAGCCGGCCGTAGCGCGTGTAGAGCCAGCCGAAGAGCAGCCCCATGGCGAAGTTGCCGACGAAAGCGCCGAAGCCCTGGTACAGGTGGTACGTCGCCCGCAAGAGGGCGCTCGTGAGGATGATCGTCCACGGCCCCCAGCGCAGGTCGCGCAGGCGCGCGAACAGGTATCCGACGACGATGACCTCCTCGGTCACGCCGGCCCGCAAGGCCGAGAGCAGCAGCACGGGCACTGTCCACCAGTGCTCGTCAAGCGCGGTCGGTACGACCGTCACCGTGATGCCGAGCGCGCGTCCCACGAGGTACAGCGCGAGGCCGGGGATGCCGATCACGAGGGCGAGGCCGATGCCGTCGCGGGTGTCGCGCCACGGTCGGGTGCCGTCGATGCCGAGGCGGCCGAGGTGCGGGCGTGCGGTGCTCCACAGCAGGAAGGCCACGAGCGCCACGGGCACGAGGTCGAAGAACACGCCCAGCAGCTGGTAGATCAGGTCGAAGATCTCGCGCTGGTCGCGCGGCGGGTTGAGCGTCGCCGTCTGGTCGCCGAGCGGCACATCCCGGGTGAGGCGGTTGGCGATCGCCACGAGCGAGTACACGGCGCTCGCGCCCAGCGAGAGGCCCAGAACGATGAGGATCTCGACGCGCAGCCGCCGATCGCTCGGCATTCCGCCGGGCAGCGGCGCAGCATCCGGTGGCGTCGTCACCGTTCTATTCTGCGGGGCAGGGCCGGGTTGTGCAGAACCCGCAATCATCGGGCGGGATGCTCGCTGCTCTTTGGCGCACCCCGACAGGCCCGTTCCGCGCGTCGTCGGCCGCGCGCGCCGGGGTTTCTGCGCCGACGCCGAGTTCGTGCCGCCTCGGCGCAGGATTCGTGCGAAGTGCGAGCGGCCGGTGCAATATTTGTGCAAAACCCTGCCGGAACCTGCGCGAGCGTTACCGGTGTGTAACGAATCGGCCTACAGTTTGGCGGGGGTATCTCTGGGTCTCTAGGGTCGTACCCAACAGGCGTGACGGCGCGCTCGGAAAACGTGCCGCCACGCATCCATCTTGCACAGGAGGAAAATTGCGTATCAGCAGATTCGCGGCCGCCACGGCCACGATCGCGGCGAGCGCTCTCGTTCTCTCGGCTTGCGCAGCGCCGCAGTCCGAGGTCGTCGAGGGTAGCTCCATCACGGTCGCGTGGAACCAGCCGTTCTACTCGTACAACAGCAACACGTCGTTCGGTAACGCCACGGCCAACGCCAACATCGTGTACCTGACCAGCGGTGGCTTCAACTACTACAACAACGTGCCCGAGCTGGTGAAGGACGAGTCCTTCGGCACCTACGAGCTCGTCTCGGAGGACCCACTGACGGTCAAGTACACCGTCGCGGACGACGTGCAGTGGTCTGACGGCACGGCCGTCGACGGCGCCGACCTCCTGCTCGCGTGGGCCGCGAACTCGGGCGTGCTGAACACCCCCGACTTCAACCCGGGCGAGTTCACCGACCCCGAGACCGGTGAGTTCACCGACGAGTACCCGACCGACGTCGTCTACTTCGACGGCGCGATCGGCGCGGGCCTGCAGCTCGTCACCGAGACGCCCGTCATCGACGGCCGCTCGATCACCCTCGTCTACGACGAGTTCTTCGTCGACTGGGAGCTCGTCTTCGGCGTGGGCCTGCCGGCGCACGTCGTCGCGCAGCGCGCCCTCGACATCGAAGACGCCGGCGAGGCCAAGACGGCCCTCATCGAGGCCATTCAGAACGCCGACGCCGAGGCTCTCGCCCCGATCTCGAGCACCTGGAACTCGGACTGGAACTTCACCGAGCTGCCGGCCGAGGAAGACGCGAACCTGCTCGTCGTCAACGGCCCCTACCAGATCACCGACTTCGTGGCCGACCAGTCGATTACCCTGACGGCGAACCCGAACTACCGCGGTGAGAACCTCCCGAACATCGAGGAGATCACCATCCGCTTCATCACCGACCCGCTTGCCGCCGTGCAGGCGCTCGCCAACGGTGAGGTCGACATCATCAGCCCCCAGGCCACGGCCGACGTCGCGGACGCGCTCGCCGCGCTCGACGGTGTCACCGTGCTCTCGGGCGAAGAGGCTGTCTACGAGCACATCGACCTGCAGTTCGCCGAGTCGAAGAACGGCACGTTCGACAACCCGCTCGTGCGCGAGGCCTTCCTCAAGACGATCCCGCGTCAGCAGATCGTCGACACGCTCATCAAGCCGCTCAACCCCGAGGCCGAGGTCCGCAACTCGCAGATCTTCATCCCCGGCGCCGACGGCTACGACGAGACCGTCGCCAACAACGGCATGGACGCGTTCACCGACGTCGACATCGAGGGTGCCAAGGCGCTGCTCGCTGAGGCCGGCGTGACCGCTCCTGACGTCTGCATCCTCTACGCGCTCAACAACCCGCGCCGCGTCAACGAGTTCGCCCTCATCCAGGCTTCGGCCGCCGAGGCCGGCTTCGTGGTCGAGGACTGCGGCAGCCCCGACTGGGGTGGCCTGCTCGGCACCCCCGGTGCGTACGACGCGGTGTTCTTCGGCTGGCAGTCGACGAGCCTTGGTGTGACCAACAGCTCGCCGACCTTCCGCACGGGTGGCATCAACAACCTCAACTACTACAGCAACCCCGAGGTTGACGCGCTGCTCGACGAGCTGGACGTCACGCTCGACGTCGAGCGCCAGATCGAGATCCAGGTCGAGATCGACAAGCTGCTGATGGACGACTTCTACGGTCTGACCATCTTCCAGTTCCCCGCCGTCACCGCGTACTCCGACCGCGTGGCGAACGTGGAGCCGGGACCGCTGTCGCCGACCATCTTCTGGAACGCGTGGGACTGGGAGCCGACCGAGAGCAACTAGTCGATAGCCCAGCTATCGGCTGACTCAGGTCAGTCCTTCTCAGCACAGGGGCGCTGGGGCCGCACTGCG
>NZ_JBKBLF010000013.1:0-44924 GCF_046296455.1 Microcella sp. | reverse complement strand
CCCCCCTCTCCCCCCCTCCCCCCCCCCCCCCCCCCCCCCGCCCGCGGCCCCCCCCCCCCCCCCCCCCCCCCCCCCCCCCCCCCGCTGAGAGCCCCCCGTTCACAGATAGGTAGGGTGCCATTCCCATGGCAGCATTCGTCATCCGGCGGCTCATCGCCTCCGTCTTCGTACTTCTCGCGGCCACGTTCCTCATGTACAACCTGGTCGCGCTTTCGGGCGATCCGCTCGAAGACCTGCGGGCGAGCAACGCCCCCAACAAAGAGCAGCTGATCGAGTCGCGCATCAAGCTGCTGCGCCTCGACGTCATCCCGCCGCTGCGGTACTTCCTGTGGCTCGGCGGCCTGTTCCAAGGCGACTTCGGCGTCACTGTGCAGGGTCGCAGCGTGAACGCCCTGCTCGAGCAGGCCCTCGGTTCGACACTGCAGCTCGTGACGATCGCCACTGTCGTCGCCATCATCCTCGGTCTGACGGTCGGCATCACGACCGCCCTGCGCCAGTACTCGGGATACGACTACACCGTCACCTTCATCTCGTTCCTCTTCTTCTCGCTGCCGATCTTCTGGGTCGCCGTGCTGCTCAAGCAGTTCGTGGCCATCGGTTTCAACGACTTCCTCGAGGACGACCCGCAGCTGCCGGCGTGGCTCATCGTCATCGCGACGGTCCTCGCGGGCCTGCTGTGGGCATCGATCATTCCGGGCACGCTGCGCCGCAAGGTGCTGACCTTCGCGATCGCGGCGGGTGCCACGGCGAGCATGCTCGTGATCATGAACCTCATCAACTGGTTCACCTACCCGGGGCTCAGCATCGCGGGCGTCGCCATCATCGGGCTCGGCTCGGCGGTCGGCCTCACGGCGCTCATCACGGGCCTCAAGAACCGTCGAGCCCTCTACGCCTCCCTCACGGTGGCGGCTCTCGGCCTCGCCCTCTACTTCCCCTTCCAGTTCGGCATCTCGTACTCCATCACCGAATGGTGGATGCTCGCGGTGCTCGCGGTGCTCGCCGTCGGCGTGAGCGTCGGCATCGGCTGGTTCATGGGCGGGGTCGACCGCGGCCCCGTCATGCGCGTCGCCGGCTTCACCGGCTTCCTCACGGCCGGGGCGATCGCGCTCGACCGCTTCATGATGGTGTGGGACGACTACGCGTCGTCGGGTCGCATCCGTGGCCGCCCGATCGCCACGATCGGCTCGTCGACCCCCAACCTCGAGGGCTCGCTCTGGGTGCAGGGCGTCGACATCTACACGCACCTGCTGCTGCCGACCATCGCGCTCATCCTCATCTCGTTCGCCACGTACACCCGGTACTCGCGAGCGAGCCTGCTCGAGGTCATGAACCAGGACTACATCCGCACGGCTCGCGCGAAGGGCCTCGCCGAGCGCACGGTCGTCGTGCGGCACGCGTTCCGCAATGCCCTCATCCCGATCGCGACGATCGTTGCCTTCGACATCGGCGGCATCGTCGGCGGCGCGGTCATCACCGAGCGCGTCTTCGGCTGGACGGGCATGGGAGCTCTGTTCCAGAACGGCCTCGACGGCACCGATCCGAACCCCGTCATGGCCTTCTTCCTCGTCGTCGGCGGGCTCGCGATCCTGTTCAACCTGATCGCCGACCTCGTGTACGCCGCACTCGACCCACGAATCCGAGTCAACTGATGAGCAATCTCTCTGCACCCGTCCCCTCCAGCGGCGTCACCGACGCCGAGAACAACATCGAGAACAAAGAGGTTGAAGGCCTCAGCCAGGGTCAGATCGTCCGTCGACGGTTCTTCCGCCACAAGGGCGCCGTGATCTCGATGATCACGCTCGCCTTCGTGATCGTGCTGGCCTTCACCGCGGTCGGCTTCGACTTCTCGCTCTTCGGGCTGCAAGTTAAGACGCCCGGCTGGTGGCAGTGGACCTGGACCGAGATTCCGACCGCGCAGAACGGCGGTCGCCCCACCCTCAGCCTGGTTCCCGAGTGGATGGGCGGCGAGGGAATCCGATTCGGCGATCACCCCTTCGGTCAAGACGAGATCGGGCGCGACATCTTCGCCGTCGTCATGCGCGGCACCCAGCAGTCGGTCGTGATCATGGTCATCGTGGGCCTCATCGCCACGACCATCGGAACCGTCATCGGCGCCGTCGCCGGCTACTACCGGGGCTGGGTCGACTCGGTGCTCATGCGCTTCACCGACATCATCATCACGATTCCCCTCATCGTCATCGGAGCAGTGCTCGGTCTCGCATTCGGAAAGCTCGGAGCCTTCTTCCTCGCGGTCATCATCGGCTTGTTCACCTGGACCGGCCTCGCTCGCCTGGTGCGCGGCGAAGTGCTGAGCCTGCGTGAGCGAGAGTTCGTCGACGCTGCCCGTGTGGCGGGCGCGAGCGACCGGCGCATCATCTTCAAGCACATTCTGCCCAACGCGATCGGCGTGATCATCGTCAACACGACGCTGCTCATGGCGGCGGCGATCCTGCTCGAGACCGCTCTGAGCTTCCTCGGCTACGGCGTGCAATCGCCCGACACCTCGCTCGGCAAGATCATCAGCGAGAACCAGTCGGCCTTCGCCACGCGTCCGTGGTTGTTCTGGTGGCCCGGCGTGTTCATCATCGTGATCGCGCTGTGCATCAACTTCATCGGCGACGGTCTGCGCGACGCGTTCGACCCGCGCCAGAAGCGCTTGCCGAACGCCCGCGCTCTCGCCAAGGGACAGAGCGGGGGCCTTGACCGCGCGACGGTCGTCGTGACGGGTCGCGGAGCAGGCATGCAGGGTGTTTCGGGCGGTGTCGGCATGCGCGGCTTTGACGCCGATGCGCCTGATGCCCGTGACACCGACCGCGGTGGGCCCACGCCGTGACGACCGCGGTGAAAGCTCGAGCGCTAGAGCAGCAGGCCCAGCACGCTCAGCACGAGCAGCGCGCTCAGCAGCACGATCGTGCGCACGTGCGGCGTGCGGCGCAGGGTGCCCGGCTCGAGCGGGCCGTCGAGCAGGCCGTCGTCGCGCAGCTGCTCCCAGTGACGGCGGATCTGGTTCGCGGCGGCGCCGCTCTCGCTCGAGAGCGTGTCGCCGGGGCGGATCGAGCCGGCCAGTCGCGCGCTCTCGCTCACGCGCGTGTCCTCCGGGCCGAGCGTGAAGACCGTGTAGCGACCCGACGCGGGGGCCGCCCAGGCCTCGATCTTGGCGCGCGGGGTGTACAGGGTCAGCGCCCACTTGGTGTCGATGCGCTGGATGGCGGGCCAGGGCACGTGCCAGGTGCTCAGCGGGTTGCGGATGGTGACCTCGTGCTCGAGCACCTCGACCGCGGGCATCCAGTACAGGGCCCAGGTGAGCGCCGCCAGCAGCACCAGCCACCAGCCGTAGCGCAGCAGCCCGGCGACATCGCCCGCGACCACGAAGCCGATGAGCGCTCCGATCGCGATGAGCGCCATGGTGATCGTCAGAACTCGACCGAAGGCGGGGCGGAAGCTCGCGGGCTGGAATCGCATGCGCTCAGCTTCTCAGACCCTCGCATCATGACCGCACGGAAGGACCACCCGTGAGCAGCACCACCAGCACCGCCGTCGAGACCGTTCTCGAGGTCTCGGGCCTTGGCGTCGACTTCTGGGTCGACGGCGAGTTCTACCCGGCCGCCGTCGATCTCGACTACACCGTCAAGCGCGGCGAGGTGCTCGCGATCGTGGGCGAGTCGGGCTCGGGCAAGTCGTCGAGCTCGATGGCCCTGCTCGGACTGCTGCCGCCGACGGCGCGCGTGAGCGGATCGATCAGGCTGCTCGGCCGCGAGATCTCGCAGCTCGACAAGCGCGAGCTGCGCGCGGTGCGCGGCCAGCAGATCGCCGTGATCTTCCAGGAGCCCATGACGGCCCTCAACCCCGTCTACACGGTCGGGTTCCAGATCGTCGAGACGCTGCGTACGCACTTCGACATGACGCCGGCTCAAGCCAAAGAGCGGGCGATCGAGCTGCTCACCAAGGTCGAGATGCCCGACCCGGCCACGGCCTTCAACAAGTTCCCGCACCAGCTCTCGGGCGGCCAGCGCCAGCGCGCCATGATCGCGCAGGCGATCTCGTGCGACCCCGTGCTGCTCATCGCCGACGAGCCGACCACGGCCCTCGACGTCACCGTGCAGGCCGAGATCCTCGAGCTGCTTCGCAGCCTGCGCACGCGCCTCGACAGCGCGATCGTGCTCATCACCCACGACATGGGCGTCGTCGCCGACCTGGCAGACAAGATCATGGTCATGAAAGACGGCGTCGCCGTCGAGCAGGGCACGACCCTCGAGATCTTCCAATCGCCGAAGCACCCCTACACGCAGTCGCTGCTCGCGGCCGTGCCGCACCTCGGCATCGACATGACCGACGCGGGCTCGCGCTCGGCCGACCGCGCGGGCGTCGAGCCCGTGCTGTCGTTTCAGGATGTCTCGATCGAGTACCCCAAGCGCGGTCGCGTGCCGGCCTTCCTCGCCGCCGATGACATCACGCTCGACGTGTTCCCGGGTGAGATCGTGGGCCTCGTCGGCGAGTCCGGATCGGGCAAGACGACACTTGGCCGCGCCGCGGTCGGCCTGCTGCCGATCAAGTACGGTCGCCTCGTCTCGGCGGGCATCGACATCTCGAACGCTTCGCTGAAGGAGCTTCGCCCGCTGCGCCGCAAGGCCGGCATCGTCTTTCAAGACCCGGGGTCGAGCCTCAACCCGCGCATGCCGATCGGCGAGAGCATCGGCGAACCGCTGCTGCTCGCCGGCGAGGCGAGCGGCAAAGACCTCGACAAGCGCGTGGAGGAGCTGCTGAGCCAGGTCGAGCTGCCGTCGAGCTACCGCAACCGCTACCCGCACGAGCTCAGCGGCGGTCAGCGTCAGCGCGTGGGCATCGCCCGCGCCCTCGCCCTCACGCCGCAGCTGCTCGTGGCGGACGAGCCGACGAGCGCGCTCGACGTCTCGGTTCAGGCCCGGTTCCTCGACCTGCTGCAAGAGCTGCAGCAGCGCCTGCAGTTCGCCTGCCTCTTCATCAGCCACGACCTCGCGGTCGTCGATATCCTCGCGCACCGGATCGCGGTGATGCACCGGGGTAGACTGGTCGAGCAGGGTTCGCGCGATCAGATTCTGCGCAACCCCCAAGACCCCTACACTCAGCGCCTCATCGCCGCTGTTCCCCTGCCCGATCCTGTGGCGCAGCGGGAGCGTCGAGAGCAGCGCGCAGCCAGCAAGGACTGATTCACCATGGCACTCGCCACCCGCACCGACCTGCGCAACGTGGCGATCGTCGCCCACGTCGACCACGGCAAGACCACCCTCGTCGACGCCATGCTGCGTCAGACCGACTCGTTCGCCGCCCACGCCCACCTCGAAGACCGGGCGATGGACTCGAACGACCTCGAGCGTGAGAAGGGCATCACGATCCTCGCCAAGAACACGGCGGTGACGTACAAGGGTAAGCACGCTGCGGGGCAAGAGATCACGATCAACGTGATCGACACCCCCGGCCACGCCGACTTCGGCGGCGAGGTCGAGCGCGGCCTGAGCATGGTCGACGGCGTCGTGCTGCTCGTCGACGCGAGCGAGGGCCCGCTGCCCCAGACCCGGTTCGTGCTGCGCAAGGCGCTCGCGGCCAAGCTGCCGGTCATCCTGCTCGTGAACAAGACCGACCGTCCGGATGCCCGCATCGAGGCCGTCGAGGAGGAGACCCACGATCTGCTGCTGGGCCTCGCGAGCGACCTGCAAGACGAGGTGCCCGACCTCGATGTCGACGCGATCCTCGACCTGCCGGTCATCTACGCCTCGGGCCGCGCGGGCGCGGCGAGCCGCACCCGGCCCGCCGACGGCAGCCTGCCCGACAACGACGACCTCGAGCCGCTGTTCGAGGCGATCCTGCAGCACATCCCCGCCCCGAGCTACGACGACGAGCACCCGCTGCAGGCGCACGTCACCAACCTCGACGCGAGCCCGTTCCTCGGCCGCATCGCCCTGCTGCGCATCTTCAACGGCACGCTCAAGAAGGGCCAGCAGGTCGCCTGGGTGCGCCACGACGGCACGCACAGCTCGATGCGCATCACTGAGCTGCTCAAGACGCGCGCCCTCGAGCGCTACCCGGCCGAGTCGGCCATGGCGGGCGACATCGTCGCGATCGCGGGCATCGAAGACATCACGATCGGCGAGACGATCGCCGACCTCGACGACATCCGCCCGCTGCCGGCCATCACGGTCGACGAGCCGGCCATCTCGATGACGATCGGCACGAACACCTCGCCGCTCGTCGGCAAGGTCAAGGGCCACAAGCTCACGGCGCGCATGGTGAAAGACCGCCTCGACCGTGAGCTCATCGGTAACGTCTCGATCCGCGTCGTCGACATCGGGCGCCCCGACGCGTGGGAGGTGCAGGGCCGCGGCGAGCTCGCGCTCGCCATCCTCGTCGAGAACATGCGCCGCGAGGGCTTCGAGCTCACGGTCGGCAAGCCGCAGGTGGTCACGAAGACGATTGACGGCAAGCTGAACGAGCCGTTCGAGCACCTCACGATCGACGCGCCGGAGGAATACCTCGGCGCCATCACCCAGCTTCTCGCGGCGCGCCGCGGTCGCATGGAGGGCATGACGAACCACGGCACCGGCTGGGTGCGCATGGAGTTCATCGTGCCGAGCCGCGGTCTCATCGGCTTCCGCACCGAGTTCCTCACCACGACGCGCGGCACCGGCATCGCCAATGCCATCGCGCACGGCTACGAGCCGTGGGCCGGGTCGATCGTCTCGCGCAACAACGGCTCGATCGTGGCCGACCGCTCGGGCGTCGTCACGAGCAACGCCATGATGGCGCTGCAAGAGCGCATGTCGTTCTTCGTGAAGCCGACCGACGAGGTCTACGAGGGCATGGTCGTGGGCGAGAACTCGCGCGCCGACGACATGGACGTCAACATCACGAAAGAGAAGAAGCTCAACAACATCCGCTCCTCCACGGCGGAAGAGCTCGAGCGCCTCACGCCGCCTCGGCAGCTCACCCTCGAGGAGTGCCTCGAGTTCGCCCGCGAGGACGAGTGCGTCGAGGTGACGCCCGAGATCGTGCGCATCCGCAAGGTCGAGCTCGACCAGACGCTGCGCGCGCGGGCCACCTCGCGCCTCAAGAAGCAGAACGCCTAGGCGCCTGACCCGCACCTGGCCCGACCCGGCTGGAGCATCCATGACCGCACCTCGTTCTCGTCGCCTCGCCGCGGCCGCGCTCGCGCTGGCCCTGGTGGGCGGCACGACCGCGTGCAGCACGGGCACGCCGCTCGACAACATCGTCGAGGGGCTCGTGCAGCAGGGTGTCGATCAGCTCGTGGGCGGCATCGACGAGCAGATTCGCGGGCTCGTCGACGAGGTGCTCGGCGGGGTCGAGATCACGGGCGACGGCCAGGTGCCGGCGAGCTTTCCCGCCGACGTGCCGCTCACGGGCTCGGTGCTCGGCGGCGGGGCGGGGCCAGAGGGCTCGGGCTGGGTCGTGCGCACGCAGCTCGACGGGGGCCTCGGCTTCGCCGACGCCGCCGCGGCGCTCGAGGGCGCGGGTTTCGCCGCGTCGGGGGTGTCGAGCGACGCCGCGAGCGGGTACGGGGCCTACACCGCCACGGCCTACCGGGTCGACCTGTCGGTCGCGACCGACGGCGAGGGCGTCGTGACCGCGACCTATGTCGTCACCCCGCGCTGAGACGGTTCCGACCCGAGTCAGTGCAGTTAGGCTGAACGGGTGAAGATCGCACGCTTCAGCACGGGGGCCGACCCCCAGTTCGGCATCATCGACGACGATGAGCTCGTGGTGCTCTCGGGCGACCCGATGTTCCACGGCTACGAGACGACGGGCGAGCGCGTGAAGCTCGCCGATGCGCGCCTGCTCGCGCCGGTCATCCCGCGCTCGAAGGTCGTCTGCATCGGCATGAACTATGCGGCGCACGTGGCGACCATGCAGTACGAGGTGCCCGAGAACCCGCTCATCTTCTTGAAGCCCAACACCGCCGTCATCGGGCCCGACGAGCCCATCATCATCCCGCCCGTCGAGGGCCGCATCACCCACGAGGGCGAGCTCGTCATCGTGATCGGCAAGGTCGCCAAGCGCGTGAAGAAAGAAGATTGGCGCGACGTGGTGTTCGGCTACACGATCGGCAACGACGTCTCGGCGCGCGACGTCATGTTCGCCGACGGCCAATGGGCCCGCGCGAAGGGCTACGACACCTTCGCGCCGATCGGTCCGTACATCGAGACCGAGCTCGACCCCACCGAGCTCGAGATCACGACCTTCGTCGACGGTGAGCCGCGCCGCAGCGGCAACACGCGCGACATGATCCACGGCGTGCCCGAGATCATCGAGTTCGTGAGCGACGCCTGGACCCTGTTGCCCGGCGACATCATCATGACGGGCACGCCCGACGGCCTCGGCGGTTTTCACGACGGCCAGCTGGTCGAGATCCGTATCGAGGGGCTGGGCGTGCTGCGCAACCCCGCGAAGAACCGCGACGACCGCGTCGAGCGCGCCTGAGCACCAGCGGGTGGATGATGGAGCCATGAGTTCGCCCTCCACCCTCGTTCCCGCGCTCACGGCCGAGGCCGTCGCGGCCGCACAGCGCCGCACGCGCGGTGTGCTCATGGCGGGCCAGGTGCTCGCCGGCCTCGGCATGGGCGCCACACTGTCGATCGGCGCTATTCTCGCCGCCGAGATCTCGGGCTCGCCCGCCTTCAGCGGCATGGCCGCCACGGCGGTGACGCTCGGGGCCGCGCTCGCGGCCATCCCCCTCGCGCGGCTCGCCCGACGCGCTGGGCGCGCTCCCGCGCTCGCCACGGGAGCGCTCACGGCCGCCGTCGGAGCCATCGTCTCGATGACGGCGGCCGGCATCCAGAACTTCCCGCTACTGCTGCTCGGCATCCTGCTCATCGGCAGCGGCACGGCCGTGAACCTGCAGTCGCGCTTCGCCGCCGTCGACCTCGCCGCACCCGCGACGCGCGGTCGCGACCTCTCGCTCGTGGTCTGGGCGACCACCGTCGGCGCCGTCTCGGGCCCGAACCTCATCGGCCCCGGCGAGACGCTCGGGGCGTACCTGGGGCTGCCCGATCTCAGCGGTCCGTTCCTCTTCACGGTGATCGCGCAGTCGCTCGCGGCCGTGCTGTACCTCGTGGGTCTGCGTCCCGACCCGCTGCGCATCGCCGAGGCCTGGCGCGACGAGCAGGCGCGCGCCGCGCGCGAGCACGAGCAGCGCTCGGGCGTGGCGGCGCCGGTCGTGGCCGATGCGGTCGACGATCGGCCGGGCATCCGCCTCGCCATGCTCTCGATCGCCCTGAGCCACGCGACGATGGTCGCGGTCATGGCGATGACGCCCGTGCACCTGACCGCGCACGGCGCGAGCCTCGTGATCGTGGGCTTCACCATCAGCCTGCACATCGCCGGCATGTACGCCCTGTCGCCCGTCTTCGGCATCCTCGCCGACCGGGTCGGTCGTCGCGCGACGGTGCTGATGGGGCAGGGGATGCTCGCCGCGAGCCTGCTCATGACGGGTCTCGGCTCCGAGAGCGAGGGGTGGGTCGTGGCGGGGCTCATCTTCTTGGGCCTCGGGTGGAGCGCGAGCACGGTTGCCGGGTCGGCCCTGCTCACCGAGTCGGCCGCCCCCGATCGCCGCACGATCGTGCAGGGCCGCAGCGACCTCGTCATGAGCGGCAGCGGAGCCGTGGGAGGCGCGCTCGCCGGGGTAGTGCTGGCGATGCTCGGCTACAACGGTCTCTCGTTCGTGACCATGGCGCTCGTCGCGATCGTGGTCGTGGCCCTCGCGATCACGCCGCGCCGGGCCGCCGTAGACTCGAGCGTGTGACCAGCCCCGCCTTCTCGACCGCGACCGGCGCCGATGTGCGCGTTCGCTTCTGCCCCTCGCCTACCGGCACGCCGCACGTCGGCCTCATCCGCACAGCCCTGTTCAACTGGGCCTACGCGAAGCACACGGGCGGCACGATGGTCTTCCGCATCGAAGACACCGACCAGGCGCGCGACAGCGAAGAGAGCTACCACCAGCTGCTCGACGCGCTGCGCTGGCTCGGCATCACGTGGGATGAAGGGGTCGAGACGGGCGGGCCGCACGAGCCCTACCGGCAGTCGCAGCGCGGCGAGATCTACGCGGGCGTCATCGAGCGGCTGCGGGCCGGCGGGCACCTCTACGAGAGCTTCCTGACGGCGGACGAGATCGAGGCGAAGAACCTCGAGCTCGGCCGCGACCCCAAGCAGGGCTACGACAACTGGGAGCGCGACCTCAGCGACGCGCAGAAGGCCGCGTACCGCGCCGAGGGCCGCGAGCCCGCCCTGCGCCTGCGCGTGCCCGACAGCGACCTGAGCTTCACCGACCTCGTGCGCGGCGAGATCACCTTCCCGGCCGGCAGCTTCGTCGATTTCGTCGTCGTGCGGCCCAACGGTCAGCCGCTGTACACCTTCGTCAACCCCGTCGACGATGCCCTCATGGGCATCACGCACGTGCTGCGCGGCGAGGATCTGCTGTCGTCGACTCCGCGGCAGATCGCGCTCTACCACGCACTCATCGAGATCGGCGTGGCCACGGCGATTCCGCAGTTCGGCCACCTGCCCTATGTCATGGGCGAGGGCAACAAGAAGCTCAGCAAGCGCGACCCCGAGTCGAACCTCTTTCATCACCGCGACCGCGGGTTCATCCCCGAGGGCCTGCTCAACTACCTCTCGCTGCTCGGCTGGTCGCTCGCGCCCGACCGCGACGTCTTCACGATGGACGAGATGACGGCGGCCTTCGACGTCGCGAACGTCAACCCGAACCCCGCGCGCTTCGACGTAAAGAAGGCCGAGTCGATCAACGGCGACCACGTGCGGCGGCTCTCGCTCGACGAGTTCGTCGAGCGCAGCATCCCGTATTGCTCGGGTGCCGGCCTGTTCAACGACGTGCCCCGCCCGGCCGAGCGCGCGCTGCTCGCGGCCGCGGCGCCCCTCGTGCACGAGCGCGTGACGCTGCTCGGCGACGTGCCCGGCATGGTCGCGTTCCTGTTCACGGCCGACGACGACCTCGAGATCGAGGCGGATGCTCGTGCCTCGCTCGGCGACGACGCGGCCGCTGTGCTCGACGCGGGCCTCGCCGCGCTCGAGCCGCTCGCCGAGTTCGAGCCCGCCGCGATCGAAGAGGCCCTGCGCGTCGCCCTCGTCGACGGGCTCGGCCTCAAGCCCCGCGTGGCGTTCGGCGCCTTGCGCGTGGCCGTGTCGGGTCGTCGGGTCAGCCCGCCGCTCTTCGAGTCGATGCAACTGCTCGGCCGCGACTCGACGCTCGCGCGTCTGCGCGCGCTGCGCGCGACCCTCTAGCGCCCTTTCTCCCCAGATCTGGGGCAAAAGGGCGGTCGAGCACCGTGGTTCCGCCGTTGTGGGGTGAATCTGGCGCCGTCAGCGCGGTGCCGTCAGCGCGGCGCCGTCAGCGCGGCGCGACCGGCATGCGCCGCACGTCGGCGACGCGCTCGGCGATCGTGATCTGCGCGGGCGGCCGCAGCAGCACCCAGGCCGCGGCCATGACCACGACCGAGACGGCGAACACGATTGCACCGAGCCAGCTCTCGCCGTCGTCGATACCGAGGTACATCGCGTTGAGGTTGCGCCGCGCCCCCGTCAGCAGCACGAGCCCGACGTGCACGACCGTGAAGGCCAGGTAGAACCAGAGCACGAGCGAGTGGGTGCGCCGCGCCCAGGCGTCAGAGAGGGGGCCGTGGTTGCGCATCCATCGATCGGGCCACACGGGAGACAGCCGCAGCCCGGTGACGAGCGCGACGGGCGCGGCGAGGAAGACCGTGGCCCCGTAGAACAGCACCTGCAGGGCGTTGTAGTACGCCCAGCTCGTGTGCGCGGGCCAGTCGAGCGAGAGGTACTGCACGCCGGCCGAGATCGCATTCGGGATGACCGACCACTCGGTCGGCACGATGCGGGCCCAGTGCCCGCTCACGAGCAGCAGCGTCACGTAGACGAGGCCCGTCGCGACCCACAGCGTCACGACCACGAGGTGCCACCAGGTGTGCAGGCCGAGGCGCTTCGGCGCGCCCGCGGTGCGCGGCCATCGGTTTCGGCGGGTCACGAAGGCGGGCGGGCGCGTGCCCGCGCGCAGGTGCAGGGCCGAGCTGACGATGAAGAGCAGGAAGAAGGCGTTGAGCGCGTGGGTCCAGCTGAGCCAGGCGGGGAAGCCCGTGGGCGTGCCGGCCGGGGGAGCGACCGAGCCGGGATACTGCGCGAGGAACACGCCGCCCGCGTCGGTCTCGCGCCACCAGCGAGCGATCATCACCGCGACGACGAGGCCGACCAGGCCGATCACGGCGAGCGCGACCGCCCGGCGAACACGCGATCGCTCGCGGGGGGTCGGGCTCGCCTCGGGCACCCCCCTAGGCTAGTTGCAGCACCGGGGAGGGGAGGGCACCGTGAGCGACCTGAATCCGCACCGGCCCGAATGGGTGCGCTGGATTCCCGCCGTGATCCTCGTGGTGATCATGACGGGCATGGCGATCTTCGGCGTCGTCGCGGTTCCGCGCCTGACGGCCGACCCGGGCCCGGCCGAGACCGACGAGGTCACCGACCTCAACTGGTCGGTGTTCACCGACGACGGCCTCGCCTACATCGAGGCCGCGCGAACGCCGCGCATCGACCTCAGCTCGCCTCCCGTCGACGCCGTCGGCCTCGGACTCCCGGCCGACGGGGCCACCACCGTGGGGCCGCACGAGACGGGGCTCGACTACCGGCTGGTGCTCATCGCGACGGACGAGCAGCCCAACGGCGCGCTCTTCACGACGCCGCAGTTCACGGTGAGCACGAGCGGTGGCCGGCTGCAGTCGGTGCGGGTCGAAGAGCGCGGGGCCTTCGACTTTCGCGAGACCTACCTGCTGCTCGCCGACCGCTCGGCCGATCTCGGCTACACCCCGCCGGAGCCGGCCCGGCTGGCCGCCGCCGTCACAGAGGCGCGCGAGTCGGGCGAGCCCGCCGTGGTGCGGTCGAACCGCAGCCTCAGCACGGGCATGGGGGTGACGGCCGAGGCCACGTGCTTCGGGGCCGGCTTCTGCCAGGTGTCGTACGTCGTCACCCCGGCCGTAGGGTAAACTCGCTACTCGGCCCGCTCGCGGGTCGCCCAGCCCGGCCCCGGCCGCGCTGATGGGGTGTGGTGTAATTGGCAACACGGCTGATTCTGGTTCAGTTGTTCTTGGTTCGAGTCCAGGCACCCCAGCTCTTCACCGCTTCTGCTCGCGCGCGAGCGCCGCTCCGGCGGCGCGCAGCCAGCGCTCCGGCTCGTGCACGGCGGCCTCGGTCGACCCGGCCAGCCGGGCGAGCGTGAGCACGCGCCCGAGGCCCGCGGCCTCGGCATCCCGAGCGATCTCGTCGTCGGCCTGACCCGCCACGATCGCGACGGGCACCCCCGAGATGGATGCGCGCTCGACGATTCCTCCCACCACCTTGCCCGCGCGGCTCGTCGCGTCGAACCGACCCTCGCCCGTGACGACCAGGTCGGCGCCCTCGAGGGCTGCATCGAGGCCGGTCAGCCCGGCGATCGCGTCGGCCCCCGACCGGATGCTCGCGCCCCAGTACCGCGCGAACCCCCAGGCCGTGCCACCCGCGGCCCCCGACCCCGGCCGCAGGTGCTCGTCGCCGCCGGCGATCGCGGCCGCGCGCGCGAGACCGGATTCGAGCCGTGCGACCTGCTCGGCGCTCGCGCCCTTCTGCGGCCCGAACACCGCCGCCGCGCCACGCGGGCCGATGAGCTCGGCGGTCGTGTCGGTGAGCAGCGTCATGCCGCCGGGCGGCGCGGCGCGCAGCAGCACGGGGTTGATCGCGGCGAGCCGCTCAAGCGCACCGCCGCCGTCGGCCAGCGCCTGGCTCTCGGCGTCGAGCAGCCGCAGCCCGAGGGCGCTGAGCGCACCGAGCCCGCCGTCGGTCGACGCCGAGCCGCCGAGCGCGAGGGTGATGCGCTGCGCGCCCGCCTCGAGCGCCGCGACGATGGCTTCGCCGACGCCGCGGCTCGAGGCCGTGAGCGGGGCGAGGGCCGGCTGGCCGTCGTCGCCTCGGGGCAGCAGGGTGATGCCGCAGCACTCGGCGAGCTCGATCACCGCGTGCTGGTCGGGCAGCAGCAGCCAGCGGGCGTCGTGCGGCTCGCCCGTCGGCCCGGCGACCCTCGCGTGACGCCACTGCGCGGCGGGCACCGCCTGCGCGATCGCGTCGAGCGTGCCCTCCCCGCCGTCGGCCTGCGGTACGAGCAGCAGCGCGTCGTCGGCGCGTACGTCGTGCCAGCCGGCCGCGAGCGCGCGCGCGGCATCCCGTGCGGAGAGCGTGCCCTTGAACGAGTCGGGCGCGATGACGATGCGGCGGCGCATGACCCGATGATGGCAGGGCGCCGGGCTCGGTGCAGGCTGCGCAGCACGGCGGGCGAGGCGGTCCGTGCGCCGGTCACGGCGTGGTCGATGAGGCGCGGTCAGCCGCCGACGCCGTCGAGCGGGTACTGGGCCTCGGAGGAGCCCTCGGCGTAGTACGCGCCCCGCGCGCGGTGGAAATCGCCCTGGCAGGTGGTGCAGTAGTGCGTCGGATCGGGCTGGCGCAATCCGACGATGCATCCCCCGAGCACGATGCGCCCAGCCTGCGCCTGCACGAAGTCCTCCTCAAGCGGCATTCCGTAGACGATGGGCACGACCGCCGTCGACGCGCACTGGGGGCAGCGGGGGCGGGTGCGGGGCATTCCCTGAGTGTGCCGGGCAGCGCCGACATCGACCCAAGTATAGACAGTGGCACTATCGATAGTGCTACTATCTGAGCATGAGGATGTCCGAACTGAGCTCGACGACCGGTGCCACGGTGCCCACGCTCAAGTTCTACCTGCGCGAGCAGCTGCTGCACGCGGGGGAGCGCACGAGCCCCAACCAGTCCCAGTACGACGAGAGCCACGTCGCTCGGGTTCGCCTCGTGCGCGCGCTGCTCGAGGTCGGGGGGCTCAGTGTGGCGCGAGCGCGCGACGTCGTGGGCGCGGTCGACGCCGGCACGCTGCCGCTCAGCTCGGTGTTCGGCATCGCCCAGCGCGCCGTCACCGTGCCGGCCCCGCTCGCCGACGAGTCGCCCGCGCCCAGCGAGGGCGACCGGCTGGTCGCCGACCTCTGCGCCGCCCGTGGCTGGCACGTCTACCCGAACAACCCGGGACTCGCGCTCGCCGCGCGCGTGCTCGACACCTACGCCGCGCTCGGGCAGCAGCGCCTGCACGCCGTGCTCGTGCCCTACGCCGAAGCCGCCGACCTGGTCGCCGGCGCCGATCTCGCCGCGGTCGCCGCTGCGCCCGACGATACCGAGATGACCAACGTCGTCGTCGTCGGCACCGTGCTCGGCGACGCGCTCTTCGCAGGCCTGCGCCGCATCGCCCAAGAGGCCGAGTCCTTCCTCCGCTTTCCCCTTCCCGAGGGCGTTCCCGCCCCCGGCTCCACCACGACCACCGACGAGGACTGCTGATGACCACCACCGCCCCCGCCCCGACCGCCGCAGACTGGCGCCTCGACCTGCCGCCGAGCCGCTGGCATCGTCCGCTGCTCGTGCTCGGCATCCTGCTCGCCGCCCTGACGGTGGCGACGTTCGTCGGCTACCTCGTCGACGACCGCGAACTGCTCGGCGTGAACCTGTGGGAGAAGCCGCTGAAGTTCGCGATCTCGGGCGTGCTCTACGCCGTCACGTGGGCGTGGCTCATCGGCCATTTCACCCGCTGGCGCCGTGCCGCGTGGTGGGCGGGCACGGTCATCGCGGTGACCCTCGCGATCGAGCTCGTCGTCATCGTCGGCGCGGCCGCGGCGGGCATCACGAGCCACTTCAACGTCTCGACTCCGCTCGCCACGACGCTGTGGTCGATCATGGCCGCGGCGATCACGACGCTGTGGGTCGCGACCTTCGTCGCGGCGGTGGCGCTCTGGCGCAACCCCGGCGCCGACGCCGCGCGCCAGGCCGCCATCCGCACGGGCGTCGCGATCTCGCTGCTCGGCATGGGCCTCGCATTCCTCATGACGGGCCCCACCGCCGAGCAGCTCAACGACTTTCAGGGCATCGCGGGCGCCCACGCGGTCGGCACGGCCGACGGCGGCCCGGGCCTGCCCCTGCTCGGCTGGAGCACGGTCGCGGGCGACCTGCGCATCCCCCACTTCATCGGCATGCACGCGCTGCAGGCCCTGCCGCTGCTCGCGCTGCTGCTCGAGCTCGGCGCGCGCAGGGTGCCGATGCTGCGCGACGCCCTCGTGCGCCGCGGGCTCGTGCTCACGGGCGCGGGCGCGTACCTCGCCGTCGTCGGCCTCGTGACGATGCAGGCCCTGCGCGGGCAGTCGATCGTGGCCCCGGATGCCCTCACGCTGTCGATCGCCCTCGCCCTCGCCGCGGCATCCCTCGCCGCGGTGCTCGCGGTCGTCGCCGCGGGAGCGCGGCGCCCGGGCGCCGCCCCCCGCCGCCGCTCGGCCGCAGCCGGCAGCTAGTCGAGCTCGAGCGCCTCGCCCGGCTGCAGCACCGTCACGCTGCCGCCGTGGGCCTCGACGACCGCGGTGATGCGCGCGTTCGCCATCGCGTTGCCGGCATCCGAGTTGATTCGCTCGTGCGTCGGGAACGCACGGCGGGGCCGCACGGCGTCGAGGTAGTCCATGACCTCGCCGATCTTCAGCCACGGGGCGCTCGCCGGAACGGCGAGCACATCCACGGCCCCCGGAGGAACCGTGAACGAGTCGCCCGGGTAGTACAGGGTCTCGTTGACGAAGACGCCCACATTGTCGACGATCGGGATGGAGCGGTGGATCGTGGCGTGGTGCCCGCCCGAGAAGGCGAGCGCGAAGGGTCCGGCGGCGCGCACGTCGCCGCCGTCGACGATCTGCCACGCGTAGTCGGGGTGCGCGGCCGCGACCCCCGCGGGCGCGAAGAGCTCGACCGGCCCCGCGGCGTCAGACAGCAGCCGGTCGAGGTGCTCGCGCGTCACGTGGTCCCCGTGCTCGTGGGTGACCACGATCGCGGCGAGGTTCTCGGTCGCGAACGGGGCGGTGAAGCTTCCGGGATCGATGACGAGCGTCGCGCCGGAGTGCTCGACGACGAGGCAGGCGTGCTCGCGCTTCGTGATGATCATGGGCACACTGTACTCAGCACGCGTGCGAGCCGGTCTTGACGAAAATACCCCCGGGGGGTATTTTAGGCGCATGATCGACGACATCAAGAAGCGGGCCCTGCACCGGTCGCGCATCCTGCAGGGGCAGCTTCGGGGCATCGAGAAGATGATCGAGAACGACGAGTACTGCGTCGACATCATCACGCAATCGCTCGCCGTGCAGAAGAGCCTGCGCAGCCTCAACAAGCTGCTCGTCGAGAACCACCTGCGCACCCACGTGAGCGACATGTTCGACGCCGGCGGCGACGAGCGCGAGAAGGCCATGGCCGAACTGCTCGCCGTCTACGAGCTGCAGCAGAACCGCGGCAGCTGAGGCGTGCGCTCGCACCGGCGCGGGGCGCGATAATCAGCGCATGACATCGTCGTCGAAGCGCATCGTCGTGGCCATCAACCCCAACGCCTCGTTCGGCCGCGGGCGCGAGGTCGGCCCCGCCGTCGTCACGACCCTGCGCGGCCTCGGTCATGAGGTGACGAGCCTCATCGAGCCCGACTTCGCCCAGCTGCTCGACGCCACCCGTGCCGCCGTCGCCGAGAAGCCCGACGCCCTCGTGGTGGTCGGGGGCGACGGCATGATCAACCTCGGCGTGCAGGCGCTCGACGGGTCGCGGGTGCCGCTCGGCATCGTGCCGAGCGGCACTGGCAATGACATGGCCCGCGGGCTGGGCATCCCCGTCGGCGACACCGAGGCGGCGATCACGGCGCTCGCGACCGCGCTGCAGAATCCGCCCCGCATCATCGACGCCGGCTCGATCGCCTTCGAGGGCGGTCGGTCGCGCTTCGCGTGCATCCTGTCTGCCGGCTTCGACGCGCTCGTCAACGAGCGCGCCAATCGCATGACCCGGCCTCGAGGGCGCAGCCGGTACACGATCGCCCTGCTCGTCGAGCTCGCCAAGCTGCGGCCGATCGAGTACACGCTCACGCTCGACGGCGTCGTGCACCGCGAGCGCGCGCTGCTCGTCGCGGTCGCCAACAACCTCTCGTTCGGCGGCGGTATGAAGGTCGCGCCCGACGCCCGTCTCGACGACGGGCTCTTCGACGTCGTGCTCGTGCGGCCGCTCGGTCGGCTGGCCTTCTTGCGCATCTACCCCCGGGTATTCGCTGGCACGCACATCACCGATCCGCGGGTCGTCGTGCACCGCGCCGCCGCTGTGCGGGTCGAGGCCGAGGGCGTCGTCGCGTACGCCGACGGCGAGCGCATCGCACCCCTGCCCGTCAATATCGGCATGGATGCGGGCGGTCTGCGGGTGCTCGCCTGAGCCGACCGGGCGCGCTCCGCCGCCCCCGCACGCGCGTGCGGAGCCGGTTTTGCCGGGGTGTGCCCGCTGTGGCATACTCGTGGGGTTGCGAACGCGGCCCCATCGTATAGCGGCCTAGTACGCCGCCCTCTCACGGCGGTAACGCGGGTTCGAATCCCGCTGGGGTCACAACCGAAACCGCCCGGATTCTTCCGGGCGGTTTCGTTGGTTAACGCGCGATACGGCGCATGACCGCGACGCTACGCTGGGCGCATGACCCGCCTGCGCATCCTCGCCACCGCCGCCCTCGCCGTCACCCTGCTCGTCGGCACGACCGCGTGCGCGCAGGTCAGCGAGGTGCTGAACCCCTCGACCGGCGAAGAGCTCGTGGGCACCACCTGGTCGGGCACCGACTCCGATGGCGATGAGTGGGGCATCGAGTTCCAGCAGGGCGGCGGCGTGGGCCTGACCTTCAACGACGGTGTGTACGACGACGACACCGACCGTTGGACGGTCGAGAACGGCCAGATCGCCATCGCGATCGCATTCGAGACGGGCGCCGCGAGCCTCACCGGCGCCTACACGCGCGATGCCACGACCATCGAGCTCGAGGGCGAGCAGGGTGACGCGACCTGGACGCTCACGCTCGAGAAGGATTGATCCCGAGAGGGCGGCGGCCGGCGGGCGGTAAGCTGGCCCGCTGAACCCTCCATCGAAAGGCCGCTGTGAGCGACTTCGTCATCCCCGCCTGGTTCGAGATCACTTCGCTCATCGTTGTGAGCCTGATCCTGATCGTCGACCTGCTTCTCGTCGTGCGCCGCCCGCACGTGCCGAGCCCGAAAGAGTCGGCGCTCTGGGTGGGCTTCTACGTGGCGCTCGCGCTCATCTTCGCCGGCCTCATGTTCGTCGTCGCCGGCCCTGACGCGGGCGGCGAGTTCATCGCGGGCTGGCTGACCGAGTACAGCCTCTCGATCGACAACCTCTTCGTGTTCGTCATCATCATGGCCCAGTTCGCGGTGCCCAAGAAGATGCAGCAAGAGGTGCTCATGATCGGCATCATCCTGGCGCTGCTGTTCCGCGGCATCTTCATCCTCCTGGGCGCGACGCTCATCGAGAACTTCAGCTGGATCTTCTACATCTTCGGCCTCTTCCTGCTCATCACGGCGGCGCAGCAGGCCTTCTCGGGTCGCGAAGACGACGAGGCGCGCGAGAACGCCCTCATCCGGTTCTTGCGCAAGCGCATCGCGATCACCGACGACTACCACGGCATGAAGATGCGCACCGTCGTCGACGGCAAGAAGGTCTGGACCCCGCTGCTGATCGTGCTCATCGCCATCGGCACGACCGACCTGATCTTCGCCCTCGACTCGATCCCGGCGATCTTCGGCATCACGCAGAGCCCGTTCATCGTCTTCACGGCGAACGTCTTCGCCCTCATGGGCCTGCGCCAGCTGTACTTCTTGCTCGGCCACCTCGTCGACAAGCTCGAGTACCTGAAGTACGGCATCGCCTTCATCCTCGCCTTCATCGGCGTCAAGCTCGTCTTCCACGCGATGCACGAGAACGAGCTGCCCTTCATCAACGGCGGTATGCCGATCGAGTGGGTTCCCGACATCGACACCTGGACCTCGCTCGGGGTCATCGTCGGCGCGATGGCCCTCGCGGTCGCCGCGAGCCTCATCAAGCTACGCATCGAGCACCGCTACCTGCCGACCGCTCTCGCGACGCCGGCCGATGATGACGACGATGCCGCTACGGATGCCTCGGCCGACGCCCCCGAGGGCGCGACCTCCGCGGCCCCGGAGTCGCCGACGCCGCGGTGATAGCCTGATGACCATGCAGTGCGAGCGGCTCCTTCTTCGTCGCCGCGACGAGTCCTGATCACCCCAGGTCGCATCCTCGTCGCGGAGTTCTGACGCGGCCGCATCGCTTTGAACGCAAGAAGGGTGATCTCCCATGACTGACGAAACCGCTGAGCACCACCGCCCCCGCACGCTGGCCGAGAAGGTGTGGGATGCCCACCTCGTGGCCAAGGGCGAGAACGGCGAGCCCGATCTGCTCTACATCGACCTGCACCTCGTGCACGAGGTCACGAGCCCGCAGGCCTTCGACGGGCTGCGGATGGCGGGCCGCCCCGTGCGCCGCCCCGACCTCACGATCGCGACCGAAGACCACAACACGCCGACGCTCGCGATCGACAAACCGATCGCCGAGCCGACGAGCCGCAAGCAGATCGAGACGCTGCGCGCGAACGCGAAAGAGTTCGGAATCCGCCTGCACTCGCTCGGCGACATCGAGCAGGGCATCGTGCACGTCGTCGGCCCGCAGCTGGGTCTGACGATGCCGGGCATCACGGTCGTCTGCGGCGACTCGCACACGAGCACGCACGGCGCGTTCGGCGCCATGGCCTTCGGTATCGGCACGAGCGAGGTCGAGCACGTGCTCGCGACACAGACCCTGCCGTTGCAGCCGTTCAAGACCATGGCCATCACGGTCGAGGGCGAGCTCAAGCCGGGCGTCACGGCGAAAGACATCATCCTCGCCGTCATCGCGAAGATCGGCACGGGCGGCGGTCAGGGCTACGTGCTCGAGTACCGTGGCTCGGCCATCCGGTCGCTGTCGATGGACGGCCGTATGACGATCTGCAACATGTCGATCGAGGCGGGAGCGCGGGCCGGTATGGTCGCCCCCGACGAGACGACCTACGCCTATCTGCAGGGCCGGCCGCACGCGCCTCAGGGCGCCGACTGGGATGCCGCAGTGGCCTACTGGAACACGCTGGCGACCGACGACGATGCCGTCTTCGACGCCGAGGTGTTCCTCGACGCGAACGAGCTCGAGCCCTTCGTGACGTGGGGCACCAACCCCGGCCAGGGCGTCTCGCTCAGCCAGTCGGTGCCCGACCCCTCGACGATCATCGACGCGAACGAGCGAGCCGCCGCCGAGCGCGCGCTCGAATACATGGATCTGACGCCCGGCACGCCCATGAAGCAGATCCCCGTCGATGTCGTCTTCATGGGCTCGTGCACGAACAGCCGGCTCGACGACCTGCGCGCCTTCGCCTCGATCATCAAGGGGCAGAAGAAGGCCGAGGGCGTCGACGTCATCGTGGTTCCCGGTTCGGCGCGCGTGCGCCTCGAGGCCGAGGCCGAGGGGATCGACAAGATCGTCGAGGCCTTCGGTGCCGAATGGCGCTTCGCGGGATGCTCGATGTGCTTGGGCATGAACCCCGACCAGCTCGAGCCCGGCCAGCGCTGCGCCTCGACGAGCAATCGCAACTTCGAGGGCCGCCAGGGCAAGGGCGGGCGCACGCACCTGGTGAGCCCGCTCGTCGCCGCCTCGACCGCGATTCGCGGCACGCTCTCGAGCGTGAGCGACCTCATCGCCGATGGAATCCCGGTCGATCGCCGGTTCGCGACGATCGAAGGGGCACAGGTCTAGCCATGGAGAAGGTCAGCACGATCACGGGCGTCGCGGTGCCGTTTCGCCGCAGCAACGTCGACACCGACCAGATCATCCCGGCGGTGTTCCTCAAGCGCGTGACGAAGACGGGCTACGACGACGCGCTGTTCTCGGCGTGGCGGCAAGACCCCGACTTCATCCTCAACCGTCCCGAGTACGCCCACCCGCGCATCCTCATCGCCGGTCCCGACTTCGGCACCGGCTCGAGCCGCGAGCACGCCGTCTGGGCGCTGCGCGACTTCGGCTTCGCGGCCGTCATCAGCCCCAAGTTCGCCGACATCTTCCGCGGCAACGCCGGCAAGCAAGGCTTGCTCGTGGGAGTGGTCGACGAGCCCACCGTCGAGCGCCTCTGGGCTGAGCTCGAGGCGAGCCCGGGCATGGAGGCCACGGTCGACCTCGTCGAGCGCACCGTTACAGCGGGGAATATCACCGTGCCGTTCGAGATTGACGACTACACGCGCTGGCGCCTGCTCGAGGGGCTCGATGACATCGGTCTGACCCTGCGCGACGAGCAGGCCATCACCGATTTCGAGGCCCGTCGCGAGAGCTGGCGGCCCACCACCCTTCCCGCCCGCTGAGGGCAGACCGACACCACCACCTGAGGTCGTATGAACTCGCTCACGAAAGACTCGCAGAAGGCCGCCGCTCGCGTCGGCCTCACCTCTGACACCATCGTCATCCACGGCGGCAAGCCGCTGCACGGGCGCATCGAGGTGCGCGGGGCGAAGAACCTCGTCACCAAGGCGATGGTCGCGGCGCTGCTCGCCGACACTCCGAGCGTGCTGCGTGGCGTGCCCGAGATCAGCGACGTGCACGTCGTGAGCGGGCTGCTCAAGGCGCACGGCGTCGAGATCACCTCGACGGCGCCGGGCGAGCTGACGCTCGACACGAGCAACGTCGTCGGTGCGCACTTCGCCGAGATCGACGCGCACGCCGGGTCGAGCCGCATTCCGATTCTGTTCTGCGGTCCGCTGCTGCATCAGCTCGGCGAGGCCTTCATTCCCGACCTGGGCGGCTGCCGCATCGGCGACCGCCCCATCGACTTCCACCTCAACGCGCTGCGCGCCTTCGGGGCGATCGTCGAGAAGTCGCACCAGGGCATCCACCTCACCGCGCCGAAGAAGCTCAAGGGTGCGCTCATCGAGCTGCCGTTCCCGAGCGTCGGGGCGACCGAGCAGGTGCTGCTCACGGCCGTGCGCGCCGAGGGCACGACCGAGCTCAAGAATGCCGCGATCGAGCCCGAGATCATGGACCTCATCGCGATTCTGCAGAAGATGGGCGCGATCATCTCGGTCGAACCCAATCGCGTCATCGTCATCGAAGGCGTCGAGTCTCTGCGCGGCTACACCCACACGGCGATCGGCGACCGCAATGAGGCCGCGAGCTGGGCCGCGGCGGCGCTCGCCACGAAGGGCGACATCACCGTCGGCGGGGCGAAGCAGCAAGAGCTCATGACGTTCCTCAACGTCTACCGCAAGGTCGGCGGCGAGTTCGAGGTGCTCGACGACGGCATCCGGTTCTGGCACCCCGGCACGCCGCTCAAGCCCGTCATGATCGAGACCGACGTGCACCCCGGGTTCATGACCGACTGGCAGCAACCGCTGATCGTCGCGCTCACGCAGGCCGAGGGTGAATCGGTCGTGCACGAGACGGTGTACGAGAACCGCTTCGGATTCACCGAGGCCCTCAACGAGATGGGCGCGAACATCGTCGTGCACCAGTCGGGGCTCGCCTCGATCACGCGCCGCGTGCCGCGCCGCCCGCTCGAGCAGGCCGCCGTCATCACGGGGCCGACCCCGCTGCACGGCGCTTCCGTTCGCGTGCCCGACCTGCGCGGTGGTTTCAGCCACCTCATCGCCGGGCTCGCGGCGACGGGCACGTCGACCATCAGCAACGTCGGCATCATCAGCCGCGGGTACGAGCTGTTCATCGACAAGCTCACGGCGCTCGGCGCCGACTTCGAACTGGTCTGATCCGCCGCCGAGCGGGGCACGCACTACCCTGGAGGGCGTGCCAGACGCCACCCCTGCCGACGACGCCGTCACCCCCGCCGCAGCTGCGGCGCCCGCTCCCGCGCGCACGCGGCGGCGCGAGAAGACCCTGCTGTGGCACACGATCGCCGCGTTTTGCCTGCCGCTGCTGACGCTCATGGCGCGCTACCCCGTGATCGACGGTGAGAAGCTGCCGAAGACTGGCGCGTTCATCCTCGCTCCCAACCACTACAGCGAGATCGACCCCGTCATCATGGGCCGCTTCATGTGGAAGCTCGGGCGGGTGCCGCGGTTCCTCGCCAAGGCGAGCGTGTTCCGCGTGCCGGTGCTCGGCGCGGTGCTGCGCTGGTCGGGGCAGATTCCGGTCGAGCGCGAGGGGCGCGGGCGGTCGGATGCTCCGCTCAAGGCCGCGCAGCAGCTCGTCGATAACGAACTCGCCGTCATCATCTACCCCGAAGGCAGCCTCACGCGCGACCCCGACCTGTGGCCCATGCGCGGCAAGAGCGGCGCCGTGCGCATGGCTCTGCAGGCGGGCGTGCCCATCATTCCCGCGGCGCACTGGGGTACCCAGCAGATCATGGCCCGCTACTCGAAGAAGATCAGCTTCTTCCCGCGCAAGACCGTCACCTGCAAGATCGGCGACCCCGTCGACCTCAGCGACCTCGTCGGCCGGCCGCTCGATCAGGCGACGCTCGCTGAGGGCACCGAGCGCGTCATGGCGGCGATCGCGGCGCTGCTCGGCGATCTGCGCGGCGAGGCGCCGCCCGCCGAGCGCTGGGACCCGGTGAAGCACGGCCAGAGCGAGACCGGGCGGCTGTGAGCGAGCATCCACCGCTGACCGAGGCCGTGCGCCTGCCCTCGAGCGCCGTCGAGCACGGTGCCGCCCGGGTCGCCGTGCTGGGCGCCGGATCGTGGGGCACGACGTTCGCCAAGGTGCTCGCCGACGGCGGTGCCGACGTGCTCATCTGGGCCCGCCGACGCGAGGTCGCCCACGAGATCACCGAGACGCACCGCAACTCGGGCTA
Source organism: Microcella sp. (assembly GCF_046296455.1). Classification (GTDB taxonomy): domain Bacteria; phylum Actinomycetota; class Actinomycetes; order Actinomycetales; family Microbacteriaceae; genus Microcella. The sequence goes on along the minus strand of NZ_JBKBLF010000013.1, from coordinate 20,101 downwards.
CCTGCCCGGCATCAACCTGCCGCCCAACCTGCGCGGGCACGACTCGCTCGAGCACGTGCTCGCCGGCGCCGAGCAGGTGTACCTCTCGGTGCCGAGCCAAAGCCTGCGCAGCAATCTCGCGTCGATCCGCGACATCCTGCCCCCCGACGTTCCCGTCGTGAGCCTCATGAAGGGCGTCGAGCGCGGCACCGGCCTGCGCATGAGCGAGGTCATCGAGCAAGAGCTCGGCGTCGACCGCGACCGTATCGCCGCGGTCAGCGGGCCCAACCTCGCCCTCGAGATCGCCAAGCGCGAGCCCACCGCCGCGGTCGTCGCGAGCGCGAGCCACGAGACCGCCGTCGCCGTCGCGACGGTCGCGTCGAACGACTATTTTCGCTCGTTCGTCAACACCGACGTCATCGGAACCGAGTTCGGCGGCGTGCTCAAGAACCTCATCGCCGTCGCGGTCGGCATCGCCGACGGCGTCGGCTACGGCGAGAACACCAAGGCCTCGATCATCACGCGCGGCCTCGTCGAGCTGAGCGCCTTCGCCGTGGCCTTCGGCGCACGGCCCGAGACGATGATCGGGCTCGCGGGCCTGGGCGACCTCATCGCCACGTGCGAGTCGCCCCTGTCGCGCAACAACACCGCCGGCCGGCTGCTCGGCCAGGGCTACGGCTTCGAGCAGGTCATCGCGCAGATGAACCAGACGGCCGAGGGGCTCGCATCGGTCGGGCCCATTCTCGAGCTCGCCGCGACGCGCGGTGTCTCGATGCCGATCGTGGCCCAGGTGGCGCAGGTGCTCGAGGGCACGCTCGACCCGCGCGAGCTCGCGCCCCACCTCGCCACCGACTCCGACGAGCCGCAGGCCGAGTGATCGGCGCGGTCGAGCCGCAGGCCGAGTGATCGGCGCAGTCGAGCCGCCGGCCGAGTGACCCGGCCCCGCAGGGCGGGCGCATCCGGCTCGGTAGGCTTGCAGGCGTGATCACCTCCCTCGCCGGCGGCCGCGTGCTGGCCGAGAAGCACGGCGCCACCCCACCGCGGGTTGTCGCACTGCACGGCTGGGGCCGCGACGGCACCGACTTCGCGACGGTGCTGAGCGGGCTCGATGCGGTGAGCATCCACCTGCCCGGCCACGGCCCGGCGCCCGCGCCCGATGATGCCTGGGGCAGCGAGCAGTACGCCGAGCTCGTCGCCGAGGCGATCGCGGCCTTCGCGCCCGTGGTGATCGTCGCGCACTCCTTCGGCGGTCGCGTCGCCGTGCGCCTCGCGGCCTCGCGCCCCGAGCTCGTCCGCGGCCTCGTGCTCACGGGGGTGCCGCTTGTGCGCCTCACGGCCGCCGCGCCGCCGCCGCTCGGCTACCGTCTCGCCCGCTGGGCGAACCGTCGCGGCCTGCTGAGCGACGCCCGCATGGATGCCCTGCGCGACCGCCGCGGATCCTCCGACTACCGCGCCGCCCAGGGCGTCATGCGCGGCGTGCTCGTGCGCCTCGTCAACGAGACCTACGACGACGAGCTCGCCGCTCTCGCGGCGAGCACCCTGCCCATGAGCTTCGTGTGGGGTGAGCACGACACGGCGGCCCCCACCGATGCCGGTCGCGTCGCGGCCGAGCGCGCGGGCGCCCCGTTCCGTGTTGTCGCGGGGGGCCGCCACCTGCTCGAGGGCGACCTCGAACTGGCCGTGCGCGCCGAGCTGCTGGCGATGCTGGCCGAGACCGAGGAGTCGTCGTGACGCCATCTGATGCCTGGCTCGGCTACGCGATCGTCGCGCTCGTGAGCGACCTCGCGGCCATCCCGATCGCCGCGCGGTGGCTGCGCGTCGCGCAGCGCGAGCACTACGTTCCTGGTTCTGTGTGGCAGATGGCCCGGTTGTGGGTGCAGCGCCAGACCGCGTCGCTCGTGGTGTTCATCGCGGCGGCCGCGAGCATCGTGGCGGCGATCGTCGTCCCGGCCGCGCTCGTCGGCGACGACCCGGGGGCGATGGCGGTCATCGCCACGTCGTTCTCGGTGCTGGCCCTCGTGCTGCTCGCGGTGTTCCCCGTGAGCCTGCCTGCCCGGGGGCGGTCGAAGAAGCTTGCGTTCACCGGTCGGCTGAAGCGTCTTCTCGTCGTCTGGATCGCGCTGCACGTGGGCGTGGGTCTCGCCGCACTTCTGCTCATCGGCCCGGCCGGCCCCGCGCTGACGCTGCTGTTCAGCGCCCTGCTGACCGATCTGGGGCTCGCCATCATGGCTCCGATCGAGAAGGCCGCCTCGCAGCGCTTCGTGACGCAGGCGCAGCAACGGCTGAAGCAGACGGGCGCGCGCGTCGTCGCCATCACCGGGTCGTACGGCAAGACGAGCACCAAGAACTACGTGGCCCACCTGCTCAGCGCGGCGTTCGCGACTGTCGCGAGCCCCGCATCCTTCAACAACCGCCTGGGGCTCTCACGGGCCGTCAACGACAAGCTCGTGCCGGGCACCGAGATGTTCGTGGCCGAGATGGGCATGGCCGCGCCCGGGCAGATCGCCGAGCTCTGCCGGCAGTTCCCGCCGTCGATCGCGGCGATCACGGTCGTCGGCGAAGGGCACCTGCAGCGCATGCGCACGACCGACGCGATTCTGCGCGAGAAGTCGAGCATCACCGACCTCGCTCCCGTCGTCGTGCTGCCCATCGACGACCCGCGGCTCGCCGAGCTCGCCGACCGCTGCCGCGCCGCCGGCAAGACGGTCATCACGACGACGTGCCGCGTCGAGACGGACGCCGACGTCGCGCTCGTGCCGCCGAGCGATGCGGCGCCGGATGCGGAGCCGTGGTCGATCCGCCTCGGCACGGGTGCCGAGCCCGTGCCCGTGAGTATCAGCGGCACGGGTCATGCCGTGAACGTGGCGGTCGCCGCGGGTATTGCCCTGGCGGCCGGGGTGCCCGTCGCGGCGATCGCGGCCAGGCTCGGAGACCTGCCCGGCTCGCAGCACCGCGCCGAGGTGCAGCAGGCTCCGACCGGCGCGCTTGTGATCGACGACACCTACAACGCGAACCCCGTGGGCTCGCTGCGCGCCCTCGAGGGCGCGGCATCCCTCGCCGCTGAACGAAGCGGGCCGCTCGTGGTCGTCACGCCCGGCATGGTCGAGCTCGGGCCGGTGCAGGTCGAGCGCAACCGCGCGTTCGGCGCGGCGATCGGCGCGGCCAACGGGCTACTCTTCGCGGTGGCCCGCACGAACCGCGCCGCGCTGCTCGCGGGCTATGCCAGCACGGCGACGAGCGAGGCGCCCGGGGCGATCGCGGTCGACCGCCGCGAGGCCGCCGTGGCGCGCGCGGTCGAGGCGGCGGGCGACCGGGGCGTTATTCTCTACGAGAACGATCTGCCCGACCACTACCCCTGATCGGCCGCCCGGGCAGGGGTATGACTCTCGCGGCGAACGAGCACGTTAGGTGATCATGGCTGGTACTGCCCCCTGGGCCGTCGTCTTCGGCGGCCCGAGCCCCGAGCACGAGATCTCGATCCTCACGGGCCTGCAGGCCGAGCGCGTGTTGACCGCCGCGGGCCACAGCGTCGTGCCGATCTACTGGTCGCCGACGGGGGAGTGGTTCCGCGTGCCCGACGCGACCGAGGCGAAGGACTACCTCGAGGGCGCCCCGCGCGACTCGGTCGTGCTCGAAGCCCGTGTCTCGGGCGAGCCCGGGCTGTACCGCCGCAAGAAGTTCGGCGCCGAGCGCCTCGAGATCGAGGCCGCCCTGCTGTGCCTGCACGGCGGCGTCGGCGAGGGCGGCGGCGCGGCCGCGGTCTTCTCGCTGCTGGGCATTCCCGCCACGGGCTCGACGCTCTTCGCGGGGGCGGTCGGCATGGACAAGCTCGCGTTCGGCGGCCTCATGACCGCCGCGGGCATCCCGAGCCTGCCGCGCGAGGCCGTCTCGACGATCGTCGAGCCGAGTTTTGCGGGCCCGTACATCGTCAAGCCGCGCTTCGGCGGCTCGTCGATCGGCATCGAGATCGCCGACGACGTGGATGCTGCGCGCGCGCTCGCTGCCACGAGCGTTCACCTGCGCACGGGCGCGGTGCTCGAGCCGTACCGCCCCGAGCTCGTCGACCTCAACATCGCCTTCCGCACGTACCCGAGCCTCGAGATCACGCAACTCGAGAAGCCGCTGCGCGGTGAGGCCGGCAGCGCCCTCTACTCGTACGCCGAGAAGTACCTTGCCGGTGGCGCGGGCTCGGATGCGGGGCTCACGAGCGCCCCGCGCGAGTTCCCGGCCAATGTGCCCGACGCGGTTCACGCGAAGGCCCGAGAGCTCGCGGAGCGCGTCGCCGAGGTCACGCGCCTCACGAGCATCGTGCGCGTCGACCTGCTGCTCGACGAGGCGAGCGGTGAGCTCTTCGTGAACGAGGTCAACTCGATCCCCGGCGCGCTCTCGCTCTACCTGTGGGCCCCGCAGCAGTCGGCCGCGACCGTGCTGCTCGACGCGCTCGCCGAGGCGCGCGACCGCCGCGTGGTGTTCCCCCAGGCGGGCTTCGGCGGTGGGGCCGCGCTGCGGGCCGCGGGCGGCATCGCCGGCAAGCTCGTCGGGCTCTCGGGCCCGCGCGCCTAGAGCCCGCGCGCCTTCGGCCCAGATCTGGGGCAAACGGGCGCTTTCGGGTGGGCCTAGCGCCCATATGGCCCAGATCTGGGCCAATGTGCGCGGGCTAGGGGTTCGGGGTGGGCTCGGCCGTCGGGCTCACCGACCCGCCGCCGAACACGTCGGTCGCGGCGAGGCACCGGGCATCAGCATCCACGATCGAGACGGCGGGGCTGATGGCGCGCACGGCGTCGGCTCCGGCGATGTAAGTGACGTCGACGATGACCTCGGTCACCGGCGTGCGGCCATAGGTCGTGAAGACGTAGCGTGGGACGTCGGTCTCGTCGAGCAGCCAGTCGACGCCGTCGACGTCGAAGCAGGGCAGGTCGCTCGGGCCCTGCTCGGGCAGGCCGCAGCGGTAGATGACGGCGGCCGGCTCGCCCCACGCGGCGGTCGCCTGCGCGTTGGTCGTGCGGCGCTCGAGCTCGCCGATCGTGTCGGGCACGCGCACCGAGATCGCGGCGCACTCGGGATTGTTCGACTCGGGCCCGGGGTCGAGCGGCACGGTGCCAGCGCACCCGGCGAGCGCGAGCACGCCCGTCACGAGCAGGGCGGCGGATGCCCGGCGGGCGCGAGCGGGAACGGTGCGTGTCGACATCGTCTCCACGCTATCGCGGCGCGGGTGGGCGTCGGCTTCGAGCCCGCCGCCTACATCGCCTGGTCGGTCGCCGAGAACAGCAGCGAGAGAATCATGAACCCGATGAAGACCAGGATGAAGACGAGGATCACGCTGAGGAACGACAGCACCCCGCCGATGCCGATGATCATGCCGATTCGGCTGCCGGGAGTCATGCGCGAGAGCGGCCGCACCATGGCGCGCCAGACGATCATGTGCAGGCCGAGCACGAGCAGCGTCGGGCCGATGAACGTCAGCAGCAGGCCGGCGAACTCGCTCAGGGGGTCGATGCCGAAGCCCCCGGTGACGGTGTAGATCACGAGCGCCACGATGCTGAGGGCCAGGCCCGCGAGCGGCAGCACGATCGCGAGGAGCCTGAGCGTGCGCCGGGCGCGCGTGACCGCTGGCGAGTCGCCGTGCGGCGCCGGAGCGGCAGCCGGGGCGACGGCGGCGTCGGGCGCGGGAGCATCAGAGGGGGTGCCGAAGAGCTGGTCGACGCCGTCGGCCGGACCGTACGGCGAGGTGGGCGGTGGTTCGGGAGCCTCGTCGGGACGCGGAGCATCAGTCATTCGTACACTGTACCACCGGTAAGGAGAACGACTAGCGTTGTGCCGTGATCAATCAGCAGAACGGCAGCGACACGCTCGGTGCGGTCGGCGAGCTCGCGGCGCTCGCGCGCATCATCCCGCTGCTGCCGCAGAGCGAGTCGACGATCCTCGGCCCCGGCGACGACGCCGCCGTGCTTGCGGCGCCCGACGCGCGCATGGTCATCACGACCGACATGATGATCCACGGCCCCGACTTCCGCACCGCGTGGTCGACCATGCACGACCTCGGGTTCAAGGCCGCGGCGACGAATCTCAGCGACGTCGCGGCGATGGGCGCGCGGCCGACCGCGCTGGTGGTGGCGCTCGCAGCGCCCGCCGAGACTCCGGTCGCCGAGCTCGAGGCGCTCGCCGAGGGGCTGCGCGATGCGTGCGAGGCGCTCGCGCCCGGTTGCGGCGTTGTGGGCGGCGACCTGAGCGTGTCGTCAGTGCTGACGATCGCCGTCACGGCGTTCGGCGACCTCGACGACCGCGAGCCCGTGACGCGCTCGGGCGCGCGGCCGGGCGACTGGGTCGCGGTCTCCGGCTCGTTGGGGCTCGCGGCCGAGGGGCTGCGGATTCTCTTCGAGCACGGGGTCGATGCTGCGGGGGCTCCGGATGCTGCGGCCGCGGCTCGACTGCGCGCCGAGCATCCCGTGCCCCTCACCGCCCAGCTCACGCCGCACCCGCCGATCGCGGACGGCGTCGCCGCCGCGCTCGGCGGAGCCTCCGCCATGCTCGACCTCAGCGACGGCCTCGCGCTCGACGCGCGCCGCATCGCCCGCGCGAGCGGGGTCAGCCTCGACCTCTCGAGCGCGCTGGTGCGCGAGGTGGCGCTCGCGCACGGGCTCGACCCGGCTGCGCCCGCGTCGCTCGCGCTCACCGGGGGAGAAGACCACTCGCTGCTGGCGACCTTCCCGCCCGATGTCGCGCCGCCCGTGGATGCTCTTCCCGGCGGCTTCCGCATCATCGGCCGGGTCGTGGCGGCCGACCGCCACGGGCCGGAGTTGCTCGTCGACGGTCGCGTGTTCGACGAGCGCGGCGGGTGGGATCCGTTTGAGGAGTGGAGCGGGCAGCGTGGGTGAGTCAACCGCACAGTTCAGTTTGACGGTCCGGGACGCAACTCCGACGAGGGGCCGTCTGTTCTACAACCGGCAGGAGTACTCGTTTCACTTCGTGGAATCACCGGGGTGGGAGCATCGAGAGGGAGTGGCGGTGGTGAGCATGGGCACTCTTGAAATCGCGATCGACATCGCGACGTACTTGGCCATGAGTGTGGACGGCTTCAGCCCGCACCAGTCATGGGGTCTCGGCTCCCTTGCTATCCCCGAGCTCACGCCAGCGGAGGTCCGCTTCGAACCCATGGGCTTCGACTATTCGAGCGGCGTCGGCTACCGCTACCTCGATTCGGAGACCTGGCCCACCACATACGACGAGAGTTCCGGCTGGTTGTGTGTTGGCGACGTAACCGCATCACGTGCATTCGTGATCACGACCGGCACCGCTCTATCGATCGAAGATGGGGTGATGACTGCGATTTGGCTCTTGCCCGAGATGACTCGGTAGTGACTCATTGAGCGTACAGTCACAAGTACATCAGGATTGTGCAGATGTACAATAAGCACGTGAACCCTCTCAGCGTCGCCGACGCCCGTAAGCAGTTCTCCGAGGTCATTGATCGCTCGCAAACCGAAGCGGTCTTCATCGAGCGCCGCGGGCGGCGCGCGGCTGTCGTGATCAGCCCTGAGCAGTACGAGCGCATGCTCGACGCGCTCGAAGAGGCCGACGACGCCGCGGCGTTCGACGAGGCGATGGCAGAGGAAGGGCCGAACATCCCCTGGGCTCAGGTGAAGGCAGACCTGGGCTGGGCGTGAGCTATCGCATCGAGCTGCGACCGGCGGCGATCCGCGCCCTCAAGCAGATCGACCACCGCGACCGCGAGCGCATCCGCGGGGCAATCTCGCTGCTGGGCGACGACCCGAGGCCGCCCGCCGCGAAGCCTTTGCGTGGGCGACCAGCCTGGCGCGTGCGCGTCGGCGACTATCGCATCATCTACACCGTCGATGACGGCGTGCTGCTGATCGTCGTCGTGACGCTCGGCCACCGCCGCGATGTCTGCGAGCGCTGACCAGTCAGACCCTTAATCAGTGGGTTCCGGGTTCAGCCAGTACACCGCGGTCTCGCCGTACCGCGACACTTTGTCGAGCCTGAGCCCCGCAGGCCAGGCGGGAACCGGCGTGCGTGACGAGCGCTCGAGCGCGACGACAGCATCCACAGCCAATCGGGGCACGAGGCCATCGAGCACGTGGTCGAGCTCGAGCCCGCCCACCTCGTACGGCGGGTCGATGAAGACGAGGTCGAAGGTGTCGAGCGCCGACGAGAGGTACGAGGTGGCGGGCTTGCCGATGATCTGGATGCTCGGCCTCGCGCCGCGCCCCGCCCGACCTTGCACGAGCGCGGCGTTGGCTTTGCACACCTGCACCGCCGCGTACGACTTCTCGACGAGCACGGCCGAGGCGGCGCCGCGGCTGATGGCCTCGAGCGCGAGGGCGCCCGAGCCGGCATAGAGGTCGAGCACGCGCGCCCCGGCGATCGCGTCGCGGGCCTCGAGTGCGCTGAAGATCGCCTCGCGCACGCGGTCGCTCGTGGGGCGGGTGCCGGCGCTCGGCACCTTGAGTGTCAACGAGCCCGCGAACCCGGCGATGATGCGTGTCACGTTCCCACGGTAGTGCGCGAGGGCGGTCGGGCGGCGCGGGTACCGTTGAGCGCGTGACCAGCAGCCCGCTCGACGCCAAGCTCAGCAGCGCGCTGGGCGACCGCAGCGCGAACTCGCTGAAGAAGGCGTTCGGGATGCTTACCGTCGGCGATCTGCTGACCCACTATCCCCGGCGCTACGCCCGCCGGGGTGAGCTCACGGCGCTGAGCGAGCTTGTCGTCGGCGAGAGCGTGACGATCGTGGCCGAGGTCATCGAGGTCGTCGAGCGGACGATGCGCGAGCGCAAGGGCACGATCCTCGAGGTGCGCATCACCGACGGCAAGGGCATCCTCGTGCTCACCTTCTTCAACCAGGCGTGGCGCAAGAACGAGCTGACGCCCGGTGCGCGCGGCATCTTCGCGGGCAAGGTCGGCGAGTATCGGGGGATCCGCCAGCTCGCCCACCCCGACTACGAGCTCTTCGAGGTGGGCGACGAGCGCGACAGCGGGCCCGAGGCGAAGAAGTGGGCGATGCAGCCCATCCCGATCTACCCGGCGACGTCGACCGTCGCCAGCTGGCAGATCGCGAAGGCGCTCGGTGTCGTGCTCGACACCCTGCCGCCGGTCGACGACCCCGTGCCGCACGCCGTGCGGGTCGACCGCGAGCTGCTCGACCTGGGGCAGGCGTACCAGTTGATCCACCGGCCCGAGAACGACGCGCAGTGGCGCCGTGCGCGCGACACCCTGCGCTTTCACGAGGCCTTCCTGCTGCAGGCCGCGCTGCTGCAACGGAGGGCCGCGCTGCGCGAGCAGCCCGCGACCCCGCGCCTGCCGGGCGCCGAGCTCGCGGGTTTCGACACCGAACTGCCGTTCACACTCACCGACGACCAGGTGCTCGTCGGCGACGAGATCGCGCGCGACCTCGCCGCCGTTACCCCGATGAACCGCCTCGTGCAGGGTGAGGTCGGCTCGGGCAAGACCCTCGTCGCGGTGCGGGCGATGCTCGCGGTGGCCGAGAGCGGCGGGCAGAGCGCCCTGCTCGCCCCCACCGAGGTGCTCGCCGCCCAGCACCTGCGCTCGATCGTGCAGACGCTCGGCCCTGACCGCGCGGCCCGCCTGCGCCCCGTGCTGCTGACCGGGCAGCTGAGCCAGGCCGAGCGGCGCACGGCGCTGCTGGCGATCGCGAGCGGAGCATCCCGCATCGTGATCGGCACCCACGCGCTTCTGGGTGAGAAGGTGCAGTTCGCCGACCTCGGCCTCGTCGTCGTCGACGAGCAGCACCGCTTCGGGGTCGAGCAGCGCGAGAGCCTGCGCCGCAAGGGCGCCCGGCCACCGCACGTGCTCGTGCTCACCGCCACGCCGATTCCCCGCACGGTCGCGATGACGGTGTTCGGCGACCTCGACGTGTCGACGATCGCGATGCTGCCGAGCGGCCGCATCCCCATCGTCAGCCATGTCGTGCCCCTCGCCGACAAGCCCGGCTGGTGGAACCGCGTCTGGGCGCGCCTCGGCGAAGAGCTCGAGCAGGGGCGGCAGGGCTTCGTGGTCGTGCCCGCGATCGACGCCGCGACGCCCGAAGACGACCTCGACGCGCTCACCGATTCTGTCGAACGCCGCGAGACGGCTGACGGCTCCGCCGACGCGGATGCGGTGGCCCGCCCGCCCGCGACCGTTGCCGAGCTGACGCCCCTGCTGCGATCGCACCCCGCGCTCGCGGGGCGCCGGGTCGAGCCGCTGCACGGCCGCATGTCGACCGACGAGAAAGACGCGACGATGCAGGCCTTCGCGCGCGGCGAGATCGACGTGCTGGTCGCAACGACGGTCATCGAGGTCGGCGTCGATGTGCCCAACGCCTCGACCATGGTCGTGGCCGACGCCGACCGCTTCGGCGTGAGCCAGTTGCACCAGCTGCGCGGCCGCGTGGGGCGCGGCGGCGTGCCCGGGCTGTGCTTGTTCGTGACCGCCGCGCAGCAGGGCAGCCTTGCGCGCGAGCGGGTCGAGGCGGTCGCCGCCACGCTCGACGGCTTCGAGCTCGCGCAGGTCGACCTCGAGCTGCGGCGCGAGGGCGACGTGCTCGGCGCGAACCAGAGCGGCGGGCGCTCGAGCCTGCGGCTGCTGCGCGTCGCCACCGACGGCGACCTCATCCTCGAGGCGCGCGAGGCGGCGGCCGGGGTGCTCGAGGGGGATGCGGCGCTGCGCGAGCATCCCGCGCTCAAGGCGGCCCTCGATCGCCGACTCGATGAGTCAGAGCGCGACTTCTTGGCCAAGAACTAGCGCGCCCGATTCGTCGTCGGCCGCCCATCGGGGGAGGATGGGGGCATGAGAGTCATCTCGTACAACCTGCGCAAGCATGCCGCCCGCGGCGAGCTCGAGCAGCTCGTCGAGACCTACACGCCCAACCTGTTGTGCCTGCAGGAGGTCGACACCGACGACCTGCCGCGCGAGCTCGGGCCCCTGCACCTCGCCGATGCGACGCGGCTCAATCGCCTGGGCCTGGCGATCTTCTACAACCGCGACCGCTTCGAGGCGCTCAGCACCAAGGCCTTCGCACTCAAGCGCTCGCTGCACGACATCATCGCCAAGCCCGCGCACGAGCGCCTGCTGGGCAGCCACCTGATCGATCGCGAGCACGACCGCGAAGTGGTCATCGGGTGCTTTCACGCCGCGCCGCTCACGGCGCTCAACTCGCTGCGGCGCACGCAGATCCGCGCGGCGCACGTGGCGCTCGACAGCTTCGGGCCGACCCTGCCGACGCTCATGGTGGGCGACTTCAACTACCCGGTGTTCAAAGACCACCTCTCGACGAGCGTGCAAGAGACGGGGCACGAGGTCACATTGAGCGATGCGCGCACGTACACGCGCTACAAGTTCTTTCGCGGCCACTTCGACTTCGCCACCTCGATCGGGTTGACCATCACGAAGGTCACGACCCTGCCGCAGGGGCAGTCCGATCACCTGCCGATCCTCGTCACGGCCAAGTACGCCGAGCCCGCCGGGTCGGTCGACGCTCCGCAGTGACCCGCGCTCGCTAGGCTGAGCGCATGAGCACCGTTGCCGTCGTTCCCGGGTCGTTCGACCCCGTGACCCTGGGCCACCTCGACGTCATCGAGCGGGCCGCGGCGATCTTCGACGAGGTGCACGTGGTGGTGGTGCACAACCCCGCAAAGCAGGCGATGCTGCCGATCGCGCAGCGCGTGACCCTCATCGAGCAGGCCGTGGCCGACCGGGCGCTGCCGCCGAGCATCATCGTCACGAGCTGGAGCGTCGGCCTGCTCGTCGACTACTGCACCGACGTGGGCGCGAAGGTGCTCGTCAAGGGTGTGCGCAGCCAGGTCGACGTCGCCTACGAGACCCCGATGGCCATCGTCAACCGCAACCTCGCGGGCGTCGAGACCGTCTTCTTGCTGCCCGACCCGGCCCACGCGCACGTCTCGAGCTCGCTCGTGCGCCAGGTGTCGTCGCTCGGGGGCGACGTCGCCCCCTACGTGCCGCGCGCGGTCGCCGAGTACCTGCTGAGCCAGAACAGCGACTGACGCCTGGATGCCCGGCCGCGTGCCGCGCTAGCCGCCGAGGCCACCCAGGCCCTTGGTCGCGAGCAGCACGCCGACCAACAGCAAGATCGTGCCCACCATGGCCGCGTTGTGCTGCATGAGCCACGAGCGCAGGCGGTCGAGCGCGCCACTCAGTCGATCGAGTGCGACGAGTGCCAGCACGACAGGAACCACGATCGGCAGCGCGGCGATCACGGCGACGACGAGCACGACGGTGGCCGCCTCGCCGGTCGAGAGCGCGGTGGCCTCGAGCGTGACCCCCACGCCGATGCTCAGCAGCAGGTTCTTGGGCTTGAGGCCGCCGAAGAACGCGCCCATCACGAAGGCCGACGGCGCCGTGATGCCCTCGACCTTCGCGATCCAGCCCGGCAGTTCGAGTTCGTCGCCCGGCCGGGGGCGGGCACGCCACTGACGCACGGCGAGCACGATCGCGACGATGCCCAATGCCAGCAGCAGGATCGGTGCCGAGATCGAGGTCTCCCCGTCGTGCGGCAGTACCGCGGCGAGCAGGTAGCCGACACCGGAGATCACGACGACAGCGATCAGGAATCCGAGCAGGAACGCGATGCTGGCGGCACGCGGGCGGCTCGAGAGCAGCATGAGCACGACCGAGGCGATCGCGAGGGGGCTGAGGGCGAGGGCGACCGCGAGGGGGAGCATCTCTGCGATGACGTCGAGCACGGGGGTCCCTTCGAAGGCGAAGCGCGATCGCGACGTGCGAGCACCTCACAGTGAACACCAGCGGCCCGGCGGCCGCCAGTGGCTAGGCTGACCGGCATGGGTGCATGGGGATCAGGACCGTTCGAGAACGACGATGCGCTCGACGCCGTCGATGCGCTCGTCGACGGCAGCTTCACGCTCGACGAGCTGCGCGACGCGGTCGCCGGTGACTATCTCGAAGCTCCGGAGGGCTCGATTGCGCTCGCGCTCGTCGAGGTGGCACTCGCGGCGCTCGGCCGCATCGATCCCGCCGCCGAGCTCGATGAGGTCGACATCCGCCTGCTCGCAACGCAGTTCGACGACGCCGCCTACGAGCTGATCCTCGCGGCCGCCGAGCGTGTTGTTCAGCCCGACGGTTCCGAGCTCTACGAGCTGTGGGAGGAAGCGGGCGACGACGAGCTCGCCGAGTGGCGCACCATCGCGGTCTCGTCGGTCGACGCGCTGCGCGCGGCGATCGCCGAGTGAGCGGGTGAGAGGATGCTCCTATGACGCTTCCTCTCACTCTGGGTTACAAGGCCTCTGCCGAGCAGTTCGACCCCCGCGAGCTCGTCGAGATCGCCGTCGCCGCCGAGGCCCACGGCATGCAGTCGGTCGCCGTGAGCGACCACTTTCAGCCCTGGCGCCACACCGGCGGCCACGCCCCCTTCTCGCTGACGTGGATGGCCGCGGTCGGCGAGCGCACCTCGAGCATCCGTATCGGCACCTCGGTGATGACCCCGACGTTCCGCTACAACCCGGCGGTGCTCGCCCAGGCCTTCGCGTCGATGGGTGTCATGTACCCGGGCCGCATCTTCCTCGGCGTCGGCACGGGTGAAGCGCTCAACGAGATCGCCACGGGCTTCGCGGGCGCGGGCGAGCAGGAATGGCCCGAGTTCAAAGAGCGCTTCGCGCGGCTGCGAGAGAGCGTCGATCTCATGCGCCAGCTCTGGACCGAGGATCGTGTGAACTTTCGCGGCGAGTACTACTCGACGCACGACGCGTCGATCTACGACCGGCCCGAGCAGCCGATCCCCGTCTACATCGCCGCCGGCGGCCCCTTCGTGGCGCGCTACGCGGGTCGCGCCGGCGACGGCTTCATCTGCACCTCGGGTAAGGGCGTCGAGCTCTACACCGACGAGCTCATCCCGGCGGTCAAAGAGGGCGCTGAGAAGGTGGGCCGCGAGTTCGAGCAGATCGACCGCATGATCGAGATCAAGCTCTCGTACGACACCGATCTCGACACCGCGCTCGAGAACACGCGCTTCTGGTCGCCGCTCTCGCTCAGCAAAGAGCAGAAGCACGACATCACCGACCCCATCGAGATGGAGCAGGCCGCCGACGCCCTGCCGATCGAGCAGATCGCCAAGCGCTGGATCGTCGGCAACGACCCCGACGCCGTCGTGGCCGAGATCGCGAAGTACGTCGAGTACGGCATGAACCACCTCGTCTTCCACGCGCCGGGGCACGATCAGCGCCGGTTCCTCGAGTTGTTCGAGCGCGACCTCGCCCCCCGTTTACGGGGGCTCGCGTAACACGAGCGGAACACGGGCATAACCCGGCCGGAACGCGCCGGGCCTAGCGTCATTACCCTCGACGAACCCGGGGGTGAGTGCCCGTGACCGATGTGAAGCACACGACGGCGACTGTGCCGCCGCCCGCCCCACCGGGGTGGACAGGCGCCGCCATGGCGATCCACGCCGTGCGCCGTATGCCAACTCCGATGGTCGTCAGCCTGCAGCCCGAGGGCTTCGAGCCGATGCTCATCGACATGCGCGGCTACGTGTTCCAGTGGTCGACGCCGCTCGAGCAGTTTCCCGATGACCCCGCCACGGTGCTCATCGGCACACGTGCGATTCGGGATGCTGAGCCTGCGTTTGCGGGAGACGACTTCGTCGACCATCCCCCCGCCTTCGCCGGGGCCTCGCTCGAGCCCGTGCTCTGGCTCATCGGCACCCGCGCGTTCGGTGGCGAGCGGGCGTCGTGGCTGCGCTCGGGCGATCGCTACCGCCTGTACCGCTGGCCCGATTTCGGCCTGCTGCCGATGACAGACGAGCAGCAGCGCATCGTGAAGGCGAGCGCAGCCGGGTTCGCTGTCGTCGAGAAGATCGCCCAGCGCGCGAAGGTCGATGTCGAGGCCGCTCAACGCGTCATCAACGCGCTCAGCCTCATGGGCCTACTGCGCCGGCATGCCGCCGCCAACGCGGCGCCCGACACCCCGCCGCCACCACCACCGGGGTCCGTTCCGGGTCGCTGATCGCGGCGCCTGGTAGCCTGGAAGACGGCCTCGACGCGCCACGCGGTGCTCGAGGTCTGACCCAGGGGAACCCAGACGCATGCCGAAGCACCGCCACCGCAGCACTCGGCCGGCCTATCGCCGGCACGGCTGGTCGACCCCGCGCACCGTCTTCACCTCGATCATCGCGGGGCTCGTCATCATGGCATCGCTCGGTTTCTCGACGCCGACGCGGGCTGAGCTCTTCGCCGCTTACGTCGACGAGAACGCCCAAGAGCTCGTCGCTGTCGCATCGCCCGAGATCGTGCCGGTCGTCGAGCGGCACGACTTCAGCGCGACGCCGGGGTACGAGACTTTCATCGCGGGGGGCACCAACCACGACTGGGCGAAGCTTGTGCTGCTCATGGGCGGGTTTCCGCTCACCGAGGGCAATGTCACGGTCGTGACGCGCTGGATGCGCCAAGAGAACTTCGTCGACAGCTGGTGGAACCGCAACAATCCTTTGAACAACGGCTGGGGCTCGGGCGGCGGCGGCGGCACCGGCCGCTACGTCGACCTCGTGGATGCCGCGGCCAACGCCGCGGAAGCGCTCAACACGCTGCCCCGCTACGGCGAGATCGTCGCGACGCTGCGAGCTTTGGCGCCGACCGAGCAGGTCGAGCGCGCCATCTGGTTCTCGGGGTGGGCGACGGGTATGTACAACAACGGCCAGCACTGGTCGTACGCTCCGGTGCCGGTGGTCAGCGCGCCGCCGAGCGCCTGGGGCCGGTAGGCCCCAGACGCCCGGCTCTGCGCGGGCATCAGCGCGGCGGCAGGGTCAGCAGCGCAGCGCGCTGCATCGACCGCTCGCGCCGCTCGGTCGCCTGGGCCGCCCGCACGCGGCGGGCCCGCTCGTCGCGGTCGTCGAGCAGTCGCGGGCGACGGCTCCACGCCACGAGCGCCACACCGAGGCGCAGCGCGAGGCGATCGACGAGTCCGACATTCCGCGCCGGGGCGCGGGTCTCGAGCGTCGGACTCGGGGGGTGCTGGTACGGGCGACCCGGTCGGGTCGTCGAGATGGTCGTGTTCATCAGAAGGGGTCCTCACTGCGTCCGGGCGCACGGTCGTGCGATTCCGGTATCCGGATGCTCCGCTCGTGGCGGGGCGGGGGAGGGCGATGCGCGCACGCGGCGCACGTCGTCCGAGAGCCCTGCACGGTGCGACCTCGATCAGGCGCAGCAGGCAGAGCCGTGGCGGATTCGAGCGGGCTCGAATCGGGCTTCGAGAGCATCGCCACCGGCAGAGCGCGGGCGGCTGAGACGCTGCAGCCCGATCAGGCGGTGAGGACGCCGACGAAGCCGGCGGTGGTGGGGATCATCCCCTCGGTGAATCGAATAAACACGCTCGGCCTCCTTTCGTCTTCTGGCGCCCGATGAACCTACCCGCAGCGCAGCGCCCGGCGCAAGCGCGAATCCCGGGCGTGTCGCAGAGTTCACCGTTTCGTTACGCTGAGCCCATGACCCAGGCCTCGTCATCCACCGTCGATCAGCGCCGCCCCACCGGCGTCACCGTCATCGGCGTCTTCGCCTACGTCGGCGGCATCGTCGACATCGTGGGTGGCTCGATGCTGCTCGTGCTCGTGACGGGTGCCGCGCTCGTCGCGAACCCCGTGCCCGGTGGGTTCGTGACGGCGATCTCGATCATCGTCGCGGGCATCGTCGTGGTCGCTGTCGCGGGCGCGCTGCTGCGCGGCAGCGGCCTCGCGCGCTGGATCGTCACCGTCGTGCGCGGCATCTCGATCGTGGGGCAGGTCGTGGCCCTCACCTCGGGCGGCGTGGCGCTCATCGCGGGCCTCGTGAGCCTCACGATCTCGGTGATCGTGCTGTCGTGGCTCTGGACGCCGCGCGCGTCTGCGTACTTCGCGCTCGAGCGCATCCCGCGCTGATCGCCCTGCCGGGTCAGGCGGGAGCGATCACGTAGGTGGCCCCCGCGCCCGTGCGGGGCGGAAGAAGGCCGTCGCGAAGCCGGTTGAGGCCGTCGATCACGAGGTCGACCATGAGCGAGTACTCCTCGTCATGATCGTGGCGTTCGCGGATCGTGCGTGTGATGCCGGGGTACTGGTTCGCGAGCAGACCGTCGTAGAGCTCGTGCACCCGGTCACCGAGGGCGGCGGCCGACGGGCGTCGGGCCTGCTGGGCGGTGAACCCCATGATCGTGCCGTCGACGATGTGCAGGCCGTGGTGGGCGAGCTGCAGGCTGAAGCCGCCGTCGAGCAGCGCCGACGTGATGGTCTCGGCGTAGCGCAGGCGGCCGCCGCCCACCCGGGGGCGGTTCGCCACGAGCTCGACGGCCCAGGGGCGTGCCATGAGCGCGTCGTGCGCGCGGTGCATGACGGCCGCAAGGCGGGCCCGCCAGTCGGCGATCTGCGCGTCGTGCGGGTCGATCCAGCCGAGCACGATCGCGTCGACCATCGCGTCGAGCAGGGCCTCTTTGCTCGCGACGTGGCGGTACAGCGACATCGCCTCCACCCCCAGCTCTGTGCCGAGGCGTCGCATGGTCAGCGCCTCGAGCCCGTGCGCGTCGGCGAGGGCGAGCGCGGCCCGCAGTACGCGGTCGTGGCTCAGGGCATCCCGAGGCGGGGTCATGCGGTCTCCTTGACAGGCGGGGCGTCCATCGATAACTTACGGCGTAAGCATACACTGTAAGCACCCCGTCGCACCCCGAGGAGCCCCCATGAAGTCGATCGTCGCCACCACCTACGGTGGGCCCGAGGTGCTGCGATCGGTGGATGCTCCGCCTCCCGTCGCCGCCGACGGGCAGGTGCTCGTGCGTGTGGCCGCGAGCTCGGTCAACCCGCTCGACTGGCACGAGCTGCGCGGCACGCCCTACGTGGTTCGGATCATGCGGGGCCTGCGAGCGCCCAAGCCCAGCGGCCAGGCCATGGGGTCGGACGTCGCGGGTGTCGTCGAGTCGGTGGGTGCCGGCGTCTCGCGGTTCGCGGTGGGCGACGCGGTGCTCGGCTTCGGTCTCGGCGCCTGGAGCGAGCTCATGGTCGTGGGCGAGGCGGGCCTCGTGCACGTGCCCGACGGTCTGCCGATGCCAGAGGCGGGCGGGGTCGGCATCGCGGCGATCACGGCGCTGCAGGGGCTGCGGCGCGGCGGCCTGGTCGCTCCGCTCGCGTGGGGCCCGGGCGAGGTCGAGCCGATGCGCCCGCGCGTGCTCATCATCGGCGCTTCGGGCGGGGTGGGCACCTTCGCGGTGCAGATCGCCAAACTGCTCGGTGCGCACGTGACGGCCGTGACGAGCACGCGCAACGTCGAGCTTGTCGCGCGGCTCGGGGCCGACGACGTCATCGATTACACGACCACCGAGGTGACCGAGGGGCTGCCGCGATTCGACCTCGTGTTCGAGCTCGCCGGCAATCGCCGGGTGCGCGATCTGGCGCGCATCCTGACCCCAACCGGCGCGCTCGTCTCGTGCGGTGCTCCTCGCGGCCAGTGGCTCGGCCCGCTGGCAGCGCCGGCGGCGCTCGCGGTGCGCTCGAGGTTCTCGCGCCGCACCTTCGCGTCGTTCCTCGCGAAGCGCGACACCGACGATCTGCAGCGGCTGGCCGACTGGCTCGGCACGGGCGCCCTGCGTGTCGTCGTCGACGAGGTGTACCCGATCGACCGCATCGCCGAGGCGGTCGCGCGCAGTGAGGGCGGGCACGCGCGCGGCAAGGTGATCGTCGCGCTCTCGTGAGTCGCCGGTCGCGCCTACGCTGAGGAGGTTCCATAACCCCGGGGAGGAAGGGCGATCATGTCGTTTCAGGCATATCTCGACGCGGTCGAGGCGAAGACCGGCAAGACCCCGCGCGCGCTCGTCGACGAGGCGATCGCCCGGGGCTACGACGATCCGGGGGTCAAGGCCGGCGTGATCGTGCAGTGGCTCGCCGACGAATACGGCCTGGGGCGCGGACACGCGATGGCGATGGTGCACGTCATCAAGAAGGGGCCGACGATCGACGCGAAGCACGTGAACTCAGGCGGCACACACAGCGACGCGAGCGACACACTCTGGCTCGACGGCGTCGCGACGAAGCCGCAGTAGCGCACCCGTCGGCGGCCCCGCCTACGCTGGCGTCATGGTCGCGAACTCCGAGAAGCCCGTCATGCTCTTCGAGCGTGTCGAGCTGTGGGAGGAGTGGCTCGAGGCACATCCCGAGCACCCTGGTGTGCGCCTGAAGATGCGCAAGAAGCGCTCGACCGCACCCGGCATCACGTACGACGAGGCCCTCGAGTCGGCGCTGTGCTTCGGCTGGATCGACGGCCAGATCTACGGGTTCGACGACGACTACTCGCTGCAGGTCTTCACGCCGCGGCGCCCCCGCTCGGTGTGGTCGCAGCGCAACGTCGGCATCATCGAACGCCTGACCGAAGCCGGGCGCATGCGACCGCCGGGCATCGCGCAGGTCGAGCGCGCGAAGGCCGACGGTCGATGGGATGCCGCCTACAGCCAGAAGGGCATGGTCGTCCCCGCAGACCTGCAGGCGGCGCTCGACGCCTCGCCAGCGGCCGCGGTGACTTTCGCCGCGATCAGTTCGACCGCGCGGTTCGGCATCGTCTTTCGTCTCGACGGCGTGGTGCGCGCCGAGACCCGGGCGCGCAAGCTCGCGGGCTACCTCGAGCAGCTCGAGCGGGGCGAGTCGCCGATCTAGCCCGACCTGGTTGGCGCGACAGCGCAGACCCGGCAGAATCGCCGGATGACCGAGGCGAACCCCCGTTCGGCGCTGCCCCGCGGCGACCGCCGCGAGCTGCTCGTGCCCTCGTGCGGCGAGTGCCTGGCGCTGTGCTGCGTCGCGCTCGCCTTCACCCGGTCGGCCGACTTCGCGCACGACAAGCCCGCGGGCGAGCCGTGCCGCAACCTCGCTGCTGACCGCTCGTGCACGATCCACGCCGAGCTGCGTCCGCGCGGCTACCGCGGGTGCTCGGTTTACGACTGCTTCGGCGCCGGCCAGCGGCTGTCGCAGTCGGCGGTCGATGATGCACCGGATGCGCGCGCAGCCCGCGCTGACCTGTACGCCACCCTGCCGAACGCCCGGGCCCTACACGAGCTGCAATGGTGGATCGCCGAGGCGCTCGCCCACCCCGCGGCGGGGCCGCAGCGCCCCGCGCTGCTCGAGGCCGCCGAGGCGACG
>NZ_JBKBLF010000012.1:0-95122 GCF_046296455.1 Microcella sp. | reverse complement strand
AGTGGCTCGGGGCGCAGCCGCCGCGGGACTAGGGCTGCGGCATCCGCGCGCGGCGCTGCCGCACGGCGAGCGCCGCGACGACGGCGAGCGGCCACAGCGACTCGAGGTTCGCGGCCGCGCGCTCGCTCACGCCGAGCAGCGAGTTGTCGGGCGAGGTCCACACGCTCAAGAACCACAGGCACAGCCCGCCGAGCAGCAGGGTGCCGAGCACCGCGCCTGCGGGTCGGATGAGCCACGGGTAGTCGCGCGAGCGCCGCATTCCCAGCACGGGCCAGATGGCCAGCAGCACGAACCCCGCGAGGGCCGCGAGCGTGTGCGCCGTCGAGCTCGAGGCGATCGTCGGCAGGGGGGAGGCCGCGACCCCGATCGTCGCGAGCCCGGCGAGCCCCAGGGCGATGCGCCCGGGTCGCCCGATGCCGACCGCAAACACGCTCGTGACGAGGTGGCTGACGCCGGTGAGGGCGAACATGATCGTCATGAAGACCCGCGTGGGGGCATCCCCCGCCGCCAGTTCACTGATGGTCTGCGTGACCGGGTCGAAGTCGGGCCAGAGCGCCTCGGCCACGAGCGTGCCGCCGATGAAGAAGACGGGCGCGAGGGCCGCTGAGACGAGCGCGGGCCGACGGACGAGGGGCGGGATGCTCTGCACCTGCTCACCGTACCCGCGCGGTGCTAGCGTCAGCACGATGCGCGATGACGCGCATCCACGCCGAAGGAGCGCACGATGGCCAAGAAGGTCTACACCCCCGAACAGCAGATCGATCGCTTGCGGATCTACAACATCGTGGCGGGCAGCGCGCACCTGCTGCAGGCAATCGGATTCGCGATCGTGCTGGGCATGCTCAGCACGCAAGTGCTGTTCGCCGTCACGGCCGACTACCTCGCGGGCCCTCCCGGCGTGCCGATCCCGCCCGAGCGCGTCACGCTCTTCGAGGTCAACATCGGCATCGGTGTCGTCGCCTTCCTCGCGCTGAGCGCCTTCTTCCACTTCCTCATCGCGAGCCCCTGGTTCTTCGGCCGCTACAAGAACGGGCTGCTCGCCAACCGCAACTACTTTCGCTGGGTCGAGTACTCGCTGAGCTCGTCGATCATGATCTGGCTGATCCTGGCCATCAACGGCGTCACCGACATCGCCGCGCTGTTCTCGATCTTCGCTGTCAACGCCGCGATGATCTTGTTCGGGGCGCTGCAGGAGAAGTACGAGCAGCCGGGCTCGGGCGGGCTGCTGCCGTTCATCTTCGGCTCGATGGTCGGCATCGTGCCGTGGATCCTGATCCTCATCTACTTTCTGCGCCCCGGCAGCGAAAGCGAGGTCGCGGCGCCCGATTTCGTCGTGGGCATCGTCATCTCGCTCTTCGTGTTCTTCAACACCTTCGCCATCAACCAGTGGCTGCAGTACAAGCAGGTCGGCAAGTGGAAGAGCTACCTGCAGGGCGAGCGCAGCTACATCACCCTCAGCCTCGTGGCCAAGACCGCGCTCGCGTGGCAGGTGTTCTCGGGCGCCATCATCCCGGCGCTCACGAGCTGACTCCCGCGCGGCCGGCGATCGGCGCCGGCCCTCTGCGAGAGGGGGTCGATGCCCTGAGCCAACCCGAATGGCTCGGGGCACCGACCGTGCCGGGCGGCGTGCTGTCACGTACCTGAAGGGGGGCGATCGCACGCCGGGGCGGGTCCCCGAACCCGGCAGACCTATGGTCTCGGGATGCGCGGGCACGCGCAAACGGCGCGACCGCGCGCGGTTCGCTTACCGAACATGCCCCCGCTCAGCACGAAAGCCCGGTCGAGATCGACCGGGCTTTCGGAGGCCGCGACTCGCGGCACTGGTTGCGGGGGCAGGATTTGAACCTACGACCTCTGGGTTACGAGCTTGCCGTTCAGTTTCACGCCCTCGGCCGAATGGTCGACGAGAGCTTGCCGGAGTGGCCCCCTTAAGGGGTAGACCGCTCAGTCTTCCCCGCAGATAGGCTGAGCAGTCGTGCCGCAAAATCGACCCGACATATGCTCGACTCTCACGCGGCAGTTTCGTCACCATCTTCTCGACCAGGGGTACGCCCGCGGAACCGTCGTACTGATTCGGCCTGGGTTTCGTGCCTATCCGGTTTCCTGTCCGGCGGTCGCCGGCAGGGGTGATTCTTGGTCAGCGTAGTAGGCCTGCTCGATCTCGACCGGGGTTCGGTAGTCGAGCTCGCCGTGGAGCCGTGCGTTGTTCCACCACCACACCCATTCCAAGGTCGCCAGCTCGACCTGCTCGACCGTTCGCCACGGCCCGCGGCGACGAATCAGCTCGGTCTTGAACAGCCCGTTCACCGCCTCGGCCAGAGCGTTGTCGTAGCTGTCGCCGACGCTGCCCGTGGACGGCTTCGCTCCAAGCTCGAGGATCCGATCCGTATAGACCACGGCCAGATAGTTCGACCCGTGATCGGCGTGATGCACGAGCCCGGCCAGGTCGCCTCCGGCATCCCACGCAGCCATATCGAGGGCTTGCAAGGGCAGCACGTCAGCCTTCAGAGTCGAGGCGACCCGCCAGCCGACGATGCGCCGGGAGAAGACGTCGGTGACGAACGCGACATAGGCGAACCCGCTCCACGTGGCGACATAGGTGATATCGGCAACCCAGAGCCGACGGGGAGCCATGGCAGTGAATCGCCGGTTGACCAGGTCGCCAGGCTTCACCGCCGCCGGGTCGGACGTGGTGGTGAATGTTCTCTTGCTGCGGCGCACGCCTTCAACTCCAGCGAGTCTCATAAGCCGGGCGGTCTGGTCGCGGCCGATCTGCCATCCCTGACGGCGCATCAGCGCATGCATCTTCCGCCGCCCGTAGACGCCGTAGTTCTCCGCGTGCAGGCGTGCCACTTCCGGAACGAGCAGGTCATCGCGCAGTTGCCGCACAGACGGCATGCGAGCTTTCGAGGCGCGATAGCCGCGGGCGGAGAGGAACCCACTCACTGCCGGACGCAACACCCGGCAGAGGAACTCGACCCCGAAGCGATCTCTCATCTGATCGATGAAGAGAATCATCTCGTCGTGGGGTGGTCGAGCTCCTTGGCGAAAAACACGCTCGCGGCCTTGAGGATCTCGTTGGCTTTTCGCAGCTCGGCGTTCTCGCGTTTCAGCCGTCGAATCTCGATCTCGGCCTCCGAGGTGATCCCCGGGGCGAGGCCCGCGTCGATCTCCTCGCGGCGAGCCCAGGTTCGCAGCGTCTCGGGGCTGATCCCGAGCAGCCCGCCCACGTGCTTCGCCGCCTCGGTCTTGCTCGGATGGTCGGGCAGCGCCTCGGCGAACATCCGCAGCGCACGCGACTTCATCTCTGGTTCAAACTTCTTAGGCATCAGGGTCCATCCTGGATTAGAGGACGGCACTAAACCCAGGCCGAATCACAAGTGCCTATGCAGTAACTCATCAAAGACGTCGAGAGTTTCTGTTCTTGTCGAACAGGATGGCGTGAGCGCGGGCGAGTAGGAACTGGTGACGCGGACGCGCCCGGGATTGCTTGACAGACGGCAATAAGTGTGGGATCCTAACAGGCTCTTCAGCGCCGCTCCTGGTGATCGTGAAGACAACTAGAACGTGCTCCCCCCGCTGGGCGCACTCGTGGCCCACTGGCCACAAGCACCACCGCCACGATCAAAAAAGGAGCATCACCATGCAGTTCGTCCGCATCGCTGGAGCAGCACTCCTCACAGGAGTCGGTCTCGGAAGTCTCGCCGCAAGCTCGGTCTTGTGGAAGCAAACCGGCATTGAGTTTGGTCCGGTTCTTCGAAGCCTTCTCGCTCCTCGCATTTAGCGAAGGACTCGAACTGCCGCGCGACGTTCGTGCGGACAGCTACGTCTATAGCCATCAACCTTTCCACCCGACAGACTTAGTCCAACCTCCTGAGGAGCACTCCATGACCCTGTTCGACGCCGCCGCGTTCACTGTTTCAAAGGCCAAGCCCCTGCCCGTCGTATTGTTGCTCGACACGAGCGGAAGTATGAGCGGTGCAAAGATCGCCTCGCTCAACGAAGCTGTGCGCCTGATGCTCGGCACCTTCACGAAAGAGGAATCGCAGGCGAATGAATTCCTCGTCTCGATCGTCACCTTCGGTAGCTCCACTGGTTTGCTCGTCCCGCCGACCCCTGCATCTGAGTTCCAATACCGCGACCTCGTCGCGGGCAACGGGACGCCACTCGGGCAGGCGATTGGTGCTGCAAAGCAGCTGATCGAGGACAAGGGCCAGACACCATCACGTGCATACCGCCCACTCGTCGTCCTCGTCTCTGACGGTCAACCGACCGACTCCTGGGAGGGCCCGCTCGCAGACTTCGTCGGAAGCGGCCGCTCGGCAAAGTGCGACCGTATGGCCCTCGGGATCGGTGAGGAGGCGTATTCCGGCTCTGGCCGCGCCACCCTCGAGAAATTCATCGAAGGCACCGAGCACAAGGTGTTCGAGGCAAAGGATGCGGGTGAGATCCACAATTTCTTCAAGTTCGTCACGATGTCGGTCGTGACCCGGAGCTTGTCGCAAGACCCAAACGCCGTACCCAAGGACGCAACGCTCAAGCCGCCGACCGCGAATCCCACTGCGTCCCCGACCGACGCCAGTCAGGAAGACAGTTACTGGTAATGGCGCTGTGGCTCATTTGCGATGCCTCGGGGAGCATGATCGAGGGTGGCAAGCGACTTGTCGTTCGCGGTCTGTTGCGGGAGGTCGAGCAGTACTGCCGCCTTGGCTACGCGCCCCAGACCGATCTCAGGCTGGTGGCGTGGCGCGACGAGGTTATGCCCCTACCGTGGCAGCCGGGCGACGAAGTACCTGCCGAGCAACTCGAATGCCACGGGTCAGGGAAAGCGTCATCGCTTATTCAGCTCGTTGGGTCCGCCGCAGACGATCGATTCCTCATCCTCACGGATGGGTTCTGGACCAACGAGGCCGCCCGAGAGCTCAAGCAGTGGCGGGCTGGGCTTGCCGGAGATGCGCTGAGAGTAGTGAAGGTTGGAGCAGACGCCAACCCGAAGCTATCCGGCTTCGGCGTCTTCGAGCCAGAAGACCTTTTCGCCGCGTTGGACGGATGGCTCGCAGCGTGACCACAGGCGGCTGGCGAAGCTTCGGCGTAAGTGTAATCGGCCCTGGGCACGTCTCGACGGGGAAGCCCAACCAGGATGCGTGGGCTTCGTTCCATCACCCTTGGGGCGATGGCGTCGTAGTGTCCGACGGGCTCGGCTCTAAGCAGCACTCTGATTGGGGGAGCGCCGCTGCGTGCCGAGCGGTCGAAACGGCCGCATTCGCCCTTTCACGTCAAACGCTCGACGACGGTCCGGCAACGGCTAATTTCCTTGCTCGAGTGCGCGACGAGTGGGTCAGAGCGATCGAGCCACTCGACCCTCGCGACAGCTCTGCGACATGCATCTTTGCCGTCGCGGACGGCGAGAACCGCCTTCGTATTGGCCTGCTTGGGGACGGGGCCGTCGTTGCGGTAATGAGGGACGGATCAGTCGCGGCACTGACAGACGACAAGTCCGGCGGCTTCTCGAACATGACGAGCGCCCTTTCGCCCAACGCGACTGCTGAAAGTTGGCAAATATCAACGATTCCTGCCACCGAGTGTGTGGCGGTGGTTCTCTGCACGGACGGTATCTCGGATGACCTCGAAGACCTTGCCGGTTTTGCGAAGGAGTTCATCAAATCTTTCGGCGACATGCCGGCGCTGGCTGCATCCCGCCAGATCCATGAAGTGCTCATGAATTGGCCGGTGCCTAAGCACTCCGACGACAAGACGCTCGCCTGCCTCGTACGAGAGGTACGCGCCGATGACTAATGGGTCTCCCCCACATGGTGGTGTAGCCCTCGCAGACCAGTACGGGTACCTGCACCGGCTCGCGGGCGAACTGGCGCGCGGTGGGCAGGGGGTGGTGTACCGAACTGGGGATGCAGACCTCGCAGTGAAGCAACCGCTCGGCGTTGATGGGGAGCCCGACCGTGGCGCCAACTTAGCAGGTCGGTTTGCGAGCATCCGAACGCTCCCATTGCCGCCTCGCATCCCGGTATCGCTGCCGCTCGCCACCCTCCGTGATCAGCCGGGCTATGTCATGCGGCTACTGAATAGCATGCTGTCCTTCGGTTCATTCGAGCTCGGAGCTGATCGGCGCGATCAGTTGCTCGCGTCCGAAACGCCCGCGTGGCTTGCTGGCGTCATGGATCAAGCGACCGCAGCTTTGCTTCTGCACTACGCCCAGACGGGGTCCACTAAACGGCGCCTCTGGGCACTCTCCAGAGTCGCCGCAATCCTCGGACGGTTGCATGCCGCCGGGCTCGTCTACGGCGATATCTCACCAAACAACTGCTTTGTTGCGGCGGGAGTCGAGCCCGAGGTGTGGCTGATTGACGCGGACAACCTTCGCTATGAGGTGCTGGACGGAGGAAGCGCCGTCTACACACCGCGCTACGGCGCACCGGAAATCGTCCAAGCACGCGACCGTTCTCGCCCGCGGACCGACTGCTGGGCCTTCTCCGTCATGGCTTTCGAGACACTCACGCTCGTCCACCCGTTTATCGGCAAGAAGGTACTCGACCCTGATGATGATGCTGGGGGCTGGGACGCGGCGCCAGTCGTCGCCGGGGAGCCCGCCGACTTGGATGAAAAGGCATATGGCGGATACCTCCCCTTTGTCGATGATGAAGACGATGACTCGAATCCTGCGATGTCGGGACTGCCGCGCGATCTGGTCCTGATGCCCCAACTAGCAAAACTCTTCCAGGAGACTTTCGTAGCCGGGCGCCTCAGCCCGTGGAGGCGGCCTGCGGCGGCGTTCTGGGCGCGAGCACTCACCCAGGCCCATGATCAGTCGCTCGTTTGTGACTCCTGTCAGATGAGCTATTACCGCCAACACACGGCCTGCCCTTACTGCGGTCGGCCGAGACCCGCCCACGTGCTTGCCCACACAGATCGCTGGGAGATCGCGTTGCAGCTCGACAAGGGTGGCGAGACGCGGCTGCCCCACCGCCTGTTTCACCCGTACTCGCTCGAGGCCAACGCCCATAGCGAGTATGAGGCTGTCATCGATCCTGCTACTCGGGAGGTCAGCCACGTTCGGGGGACCGCTGCGCTGCCCGCCGATGTGAGCTTCGAGTTCGAGGACGGTGTGACATGAAGTTCTCACAGATACCGGGGGGGCGCTTCAGACTCCGCATCAGTAGCGCTAGCACTGAGTCGCTCGCGTCGCTCCTCGACCCGAAGGCAGACAGCAGAGCGGTTGTAGCAATCGATCCGGCTCCGTTGCCGGGCGAGTTCCAGTTGCTACTCTCAGATCGGCTCATGCCCGTACGTGCAATCGACATCGGTGCGGCAATGGACTTCAACGCGGAGCTGACGCTCGGTCGTGCGCTCCTCGCGCAACTCGCAAACCCAGCTCCCGACGGGAGCGTCGATCTCGAGGTCGCCTTCTTCGTCGGCCCGGAGCTCGAGATGGGCGACGTGGAGATCGGGGTCGACGAGTACGTCGCACGCCGGGTCAGTGAGGTCGAGCGCCACAGGGTGCGCGACCTAGCGAGCTGGATGGAGTCGCAGTTCGCCTATCGCGCCGACGACCGGGCTTACTACTTCTTGTCTGCGGGTCCGATAATCGATGACACCCTGACCGAGATTGCTCTGACCGACGTTACGGAGGGGACTGCGCCACGGGTCGAAAGCACGGTCAAGAACTCATTTCTGCTTCACGGTTCAAGCGTGCGCGCAGTCGCAACAGCCACGCCCATACCGGACGGGCGGGTGATCCATATAGCCAGTCGACTGACGAAAGTTTCAGCCGTGCCCGAACAGCATGTCCGACTCGGAAGAGGACAGCTCGCCTTCGGCGACTGGACGGACGCGGGGCAGATCCAGATTCTCGTGCAAGCAAAGCTTGCAACGCTCACACAGGCCGAATCGAGTTACCTACGAAAGTGGGACGAGTTCGGCGACGTGGAGGGTGAGCTTCTTCTCAAGGGAGCACGTGCGTTCGGCGCGGTCCGGTACGCCGAACCTGTGGAGAATCGCGATGGCACCACCACCGTTCGGATCGTCGACGCAACAGGCGATGCGCTTGCCGCGCTGCGTGGCAGCTCGATCGAGTCGGTAGAGATCGTCGACGAGGAGCCGCCCTACCTCGTCAACCCGAGTTTGACGTTCGCTGCCTTTTCACGATCGCTAGCGGAGGCGGCGGACCTCGATGACAGCGGTCCTCGGAGTCGAGATTCGTTTCGCGGTACCCACCTCAAGATCGTTCGATTCGATAATGAGACAAGGAGCGTGACTCTTGATGGAGTTAGGGTCGCCCCGTCGGGCACGCTTGTTCTATCTCTCCAAGGCGAGGTCGCGCAGATTCGACGCCGCCACAGCGCGCGGAAAGCGATTGTCCAAGGGCGCTCGGCGAACCCGCAACTTGGACTCATAATCGAAGAGAACGGCGAGATCACCTCGCTTCGGTCACCTCAAAAAGTGGCGTCGCTCACGGCCTTCGTCCGCGGCAAAGTATTCCGCAATGCCCCGACCGTCATGCAAGTAAAAGCGATCGAGGTTGCGCTCAACACCCCTGACATAGCAATGATCCAGGGGCCACCGGGTACTGGGAAGACAACGGTGATCGCCGCAATCCTCGAGCGACTCAACGAGGAAGCCGCCGCGGCCGGGAAGTCTCTCTCGGGACGCGTCCTTCTCACCGGTTTCCAGCACGACGCGGTTGAGAACTTGATCGATCGACTGTCACTGAACGCCATCCCGGTGCCGAAGTTCGGAACGCGGTCAGGCACTTCTCATGAAGCGAACTCGTTCGAACGACACCTGGAGCTTTGGTCAGGCGATATTGCGCAACGACTTCGTGAGAAGAATCCGCAGCTAGCCGATGTGGAGCACGAAGCCGAGATTCGAGACCAGTACGTTCAGTATCTCCAGTCGCCTTCACGACGGCTCGCGCTCTGCCTCGTCCAGGGCATCGCCAAGCTGGAGAGCGCCATTCTCGGCGAGAACCTTAGTCGGCAGACCGCTCGCCTCCTTCACCAACTGGAGTCTGAAGAAGTCGCGGCAGCTCCAGGATCAAAGCGACTCGATTCAGCACGTCGGATCCGCGTTCGCCCCGAGAGCTTTGCCGACGACGGACCGACTCGTGCCGAGGATGCGCTTATCGATCTGGAGACCGTGCTCGAGCCTTCCGAGGCGAGCGTGCTCGATAAGGCGAGCATGTGGGACCAGGCACGCGGCGTGCCGCCGTTCCTTGATGAGCTCGCAGAGGCGAAGCGGTGCCTTCTTCTGCGGCTGACCGAGCCCCCCGTGTTTCGGGTAGAGAAGCAGAGCGACGAGGTCGTCGGGCTCACCGCGCGGGCCCTGGCGCGGATCCGGCAGCGCGGCCATTCAACGACTGATCGAAAAGCCGCAGTGCTCGCGGAGTTCCTCGCCGAGCTGGAGAACAACCCGCCCGGCATAGTCGACAGCGTGGCGCAGTTCAGCTACGCCTTTGCCGCTACGGTTCAGCAGAGCGTCAACAAGAATATGCAAATCCGAAAGGGCGTGTCAGGAGGCACCGCCCAGCAGCTCGAGTACGACTACGTGATCATCGACGAGGCGGCCCGAGTCTCGCCGCGCGACCTGATGATTCCGATGTCTCAAGGCAAGAGAGTCGTCCTAGTCGGGGACCACCGCCAACTTCCTCACATCATCGATGAAGAGGTCGCGCGCAGTATGGATGCAGGCGAGGCAAGCGCGGACGAACTCGACTGGTTGAAAAAGTCGATGTTCGAGTACCTGTTTGCCGAGCGGCTCAAGGCGCTAGAGGCAGCCGACGGCATCCAGCGCCGAGTCACACTTGATAAGCAGTTCCGCATGCACCCGGAGCTCGGTCAACTTATCAGCCGCACTTTCTATGAGCGGTTCGACCCAAGGGAGCGGTTCGGGTCGGGCCTGCCTGCCAGCCACTTCACGCACAGCCTCCCCGGCACCGGCGGCAAGCCGGCTGTCTGGCTCGATGTACCGGTGGAGTCGGGTACTGCACGGCGTAACGGAACCAGCTGGACCAGGCAGGCCGAGTCCGACCGAATAGTTGGGCAGCTCCGAAACTGGATTGAGTCGCCCGAGGGGGCCGACCTGACCTTTGGAGTCATCTCGTTCTACAAGGCACAAGCTGACCTCATCCGGGGTCAGCTTCGGCAGCAGCTCGGAGCGGTTGTCGACGACGAACACCGTATCCGCGTCGGCACAGTCGACTCGTTCCAAGGCATGGAGTTCGACGTCGTATTCCTCTCGATCGTTCGTACGGTCCCGCAGGAGTGGACCCAACGAGGATCTGAGGAGGCCGCCGCGCGGGGACTGTTCGGCCACCTCGGCTTGTACAACCGACTAAACGTGTCTATGAGTCGACAAAAGCGCCTCCTCGTCGCAGTCGGTGACGTAGGTCTCGTTCAGCACCCCCTGGCGGACACGTACATCCCAGGCCTGGCGGACCTCTATCGCCTCAGCGTTGGGGCCGCGTTCACGAGTTCGCCGCCGGCACAGACCGAGATCGCCTTCCCGCTGCCACCGGGGCAGGTCGTCCAACAGTCAGACGAGAGAAAGCCAGGGTTTTTTAGTCGAATCTTCGGCAGAGGGCTGGAGTGATGTCGCGATGACGAGACTTCTGGACTTCGGCACCCCCGACCGATTCTCGGGCATCTTTGGGCGACCCCGCACGCTCGCCTGGCCTGTCGACGCCTACCGCGTCACGATCCCCAAGCCGCCAGGGCGCGGCGATGGACTGAACCCGTTCGAGCGCGTCGTGCTTGGCGTGCTCCAGGCGGAGCAGGCCATGTCTATAGAAAACATCGCGGACACGACCTGCATCCCTGCCGACCTTGTCAGGAGCGTGTTGTTGCGCCTCCACGATCGAGGCCTTGTAGATCGAGATCGCCGACCGACAAGCGACGCGGCGCAGTCGACCAGGGGGCTCACCGAAGAGACGCGCTACGTCACAGCGATGGTTTTCCGGGATGCGATCAGCGGCCAGCTCCTCCCCTACGTTCACCAACTCGATGGGCGTTCTGGCCTGAGCTACAAGGAGCACAAGAAGGGTGAAGTTACCGAAATTCGCCCCGGCCGTGGCGTGAGAAGCTCCCCTTCACCAGATTCGAAAATGGTGATCTCCGCGATTCGTCAAGCGAGGAGCCGCGCAGCTTCGGACACAAACTCATTTCACCTGCCGATGGCGTCGCAGATTCGAGTTGCTTCGGAACCGGAGCAGCACCTCCTGGAATGTCGAATCGCGATTCTACGAAGCGATGCTGAATTCCGGATTGCGAATCCATTCGGGAACGGCTTTTCGCTCGCCCTGGAGGAGTCGATGTCGCAGTTGCTCGGTGCCGACGAGCGTCTACAAGGGTGGATGACGAATTGGCGTGATTCGCTCATGTCCTCAGACCGCAAGGCCGATAGTGGTGGTCGTCCGCTCGAGCCCTACGAGGAGGGCGCGATTCGTCGGCGCTACCCGAACCTGGTGAACTCACTCACTCCCGACCGCAAGCTCCACGTCCGGTCGACGAAGAAAATCTATGACTCGCTCGAATGGGCCCTTTTCTACTGCACAGACGCGCGAAGCGCCAAGATCGCCGTCGAGGTGCTCCGGCAGACTGCGGCCGCAGACTGGTCCAGCACGCTCTCGATGGCGGCCGAAAAGATCGGTCTGGCCACGCCGAAGTACGGATTTCGCGCGATCCCTTCCGGCCGATTAACGGACTTCCTGGATGGCAAAGCAGAGATGGCGACCACTTCTGCCATCGCACTGACGCAGGCAGCATTAGACGTCGAGCACCCGCTCCGCGCAGTTGCAGAACGTTTTCCCGGCCTGCTGCTCACTATCCAGGAGATCAAAGAGATCAGAGACAGCAGTGCTCACGGGGATGCTGCGGCAACGGCGGTAGGCGAGTCCCGGTTCGATCCGTTTCTCCGGGAGTGTGTGTCATTGCTCCTTCCCGACGTTCGCTTCGACAGTTCGTCGATTGCGCCGCGATCGAAATCATCGCTCGACGAGGAAAGGTTCGAAGCGCGGACGGCGCTTCTTGGTGCGCTCGGCTACAGGCTCCTCAACCAACTGAACATGGCGGCACAGAATGCGCTGCTAGACGCTGAGCATCATTGGCGATTCCACGAGGACGACGAGGACGCAATGCCGATGATCAGCGCTTTGAACGCCTCGCTACAGGCCGTGTCGCGCGAGTTGCTTGTGACGGCGGCGAACCCTGGGCTCGCTGAGCGGGAGTACCTGCAGACCGTCGCAGAAGCGGCTCGGGCCGCTGGCCTGGGGGAGCTTCCTCCGACACTGGCCACTGTCCGGCCCGAGCGAGTTCGTGAGGCGCTGCAGGGCAACGGCTCGACACTCGGCGCATGTCTCGTTGCCTACCTGATCACCGCCGGTCCAGAGCGGCTCGTGCAACTAGCAGAGCAACAACCCGCTCTGCTGCAGGACCTCGGCGAGGTCCTTGCGCGGCGAGGCCACGGAAACGAAGCCGCACCGATGTCCAAGGCGGAGGCCGGTCGGCTCCGGAGAGCAACCCTAAGATCAATCCGAACGCTACTGGAGGCCTAGATGGACAAGACGCCGAATCGCTCGGACCCCCGAGCGAAAGACCAGTCCGCCGCCGCACAAAGCGCCGTGGCCCCCGACAACACCGTCACCCGGCGGGCGGAGCTCGAGAAGCTAGCTAAGGCGATCGCGAAGGAACGCGACTTGCTTGAACATGACAAGGCAGCAATGGTGGAGCGGGAGCTGGCCGTCAGGCAGGCCGAGTCCGTCCGGGATGCGGACTACGCGGGCGCTCGTGCAGCGCTTGACCTTGAACTCTTCGAGCGACGGCAAGTCGCCGAGGACGAGCTCAGCCAGCTTCGCTCTGGCCGTCTCGCCGAGATTGCCCAGGCCGAGGATGTCGAACGCCAGCGAGTCCGAGCGGATATCGCGCGCGAGCGTGAAGCGTGGGAAGCTCAACGGTCGTCTCAGGAGTCAGCGCTCCAGCAGTTTCGCGCCGAGGTCGAGTCCCAGAAAGGTACGGTGTTCGCGGTCCAGAGTTCGCTCGATGGCAAACGCTTGGAGATAGAGGGGCTCGAGCAGGAGCTAGAGCTACGCGAGCAACGAGCGAAGCGGAACGTGCAACGCCGGGCGGAGAATCTCGACGAGGAGATAACGGTACTCGTGGCGGAACGCCACCGCTCGTTCGAGAGCGAGCTCGAGTCGGTCCACGCCGAGGCAGAGCAGCTTCGCGTGACGATCCGCTCGCAAGAAAGCCTGCTCGCAGCCGTCGACGCGCTAAAGCAGCAGCTCGGTGACAGTGAGCCTGCGGCGGTGATCCAGATGCTCAACAGCAAGACGGACGAGATCACACGCCTACAGGAGGAGCTCGCAACCCGACCCACCGATGAGCTGAGGGCCCGCTACACCCAACTCGAAGAGCAGGCACGTGGGGTGCAGGAGGAAAGTGAGCGCCTCAAGCAGAAGATCAACGCGGACGCACAGCTCGTTGCACAGCAACGCGAACTCCAGCTGGAGAACGGCAAGCTGGTGGCCGAGAACAAGACGCTCGGCCAGAAGGCAATGCTCTTCGAACGCGCATCAGAGCAGGCGTACGCTGAGCTCAATCGGCTTCGTTCGGCCTACGAGCGCCCCGCCGAGGTTGAGTCGCGTTACCGGGAGATCGAGAACCCGCAGGTGCGTGCCGCTGAGATTCAGCAACCGCCGGTGCAACAGGGGCTCGACGAGCAGCAGTGGTTGTCCGAGATCGAGCGGAAGAGTGAGGCGTACGGGCTCCATTTCAACTCGCGCATCCTTAAGGCATTCCACACGGCGCTCAAGACTGCGGAGTGGTCGCCTCTCGCCATTCTTGCGGGCGTGTCCGGCACGGGTAAGTCAGAACTGCCGCGGATCTACTCCCACTTCGGTGGCCTCTTCTTCGAGCCGCTTGCCGTGCAACCCAACTGGGACAGTCAGGAGTCGATGCTCGGGTTCTTCAACTCGATCGACAACAAGTTCGACGCGCAGCCGGTCCTACGTTTCCTCGCGCAGAGCCAGAAACCATGGGTAGCGGACGCAGATGGAGTTCCCTACCCGGGCCTTGCCGATGCCGTCAGCCTTATCCTCCTCGACGAGATGAATCTCGCGCACCCCGAGCTCTATTTCGCGGAGTTCTTGAGCAAGCTCGAGTTGCGGCGCGGGCGCAAGGCGTCTGAGGTCCCAACCCTCCCGGTGAAAATCGGCGCTGGAATGCCGGAGTACCAGCTGCCGCTCGGGCGGAACGTCCTGTGGGCCGGCACGATGAATCAAGATGAGACGACGAAGTCGCTCTCGGACAAGGTTCTGGACCGGTCGATCATCATTCACTTTCCTAGGCCGACCGACCTGAAGCGCCGCCTCCACCTGGCGCCCCTCGACGCGACCAACCGAGGCGCCCTGCTCCACAAGAACGACTGGAACGCGTGGAAAGCGCAGGACAGTAACTTCACCGACGAACAAATCCGCCCTTTCAAGTCGTTCGTCGAAGAGATAAACGCCGCGCTGTCTTCAGTCGGCCGTGCAGTCGGACACCGCGTGTGGCAGTCGATCGAGTACTACATGGCGAACCACCCAGACGTGCGCGCGGCTGACGCCGGCTCCCCCGGGCTGGAGAAAGCGATGCACGTTGCCTTCGAGGATCAACTTGTGCAGAAAGTCATGCCGAAGCTGCGCGGAATCGACACCCGTGGTCGGAGTAAGGACGAGTGCCTCGACAAGATCCGGGGACAACTCATCACCGGTATCGCAGGCAATGGGTTCAACTTGGCCGAGGACTTCGACCTCGCTATGGAGCTCGGCTACGGCCAGTTCATGTGGCAAACCGCCAACTATTTGAAGGCGGACGACGCCGATGAGTCTGCGTGAGGTTTATCGAGTCTTCGGGGATGACTCCGAAGCTGGCCGGACAGCCAGGCGGGTGCTCGAGCAGCAGAACTGGTTCACGACGCTCGCCGACTTCGACCCAAAGACTGGAGAGGCGCTCCCGCTCGGGCTCGACGAGGTGATGCGGCGACTGAACCGCCGACCGGAGCCCACGTTGATGCACGACCGACTCTGGCGGATCGCAGAACACAGTCGAGTCGCCGTCGAACACCTGCTCGACTCGCTCAACGAGAGCCCTCGCCGCGAGCAGGCGCTGCTCCCCATCCGCGCGGTACGCGAGGTCAACGCGACCAGCTTGATCGCACTCAACCGAAGGCCCGGTCGCAACGTCCGCGAGAAGCTGGCTGGCCGCCCGTACATGCACGCGGTTCGCCGGTACCAGTCTATCGACCTGCCCGAGAATCGCCTGCTCAAAGTATTCGCTGCACGGCTGGCAGAGCTGCTTGAGCTCCGTCACGAGTACCTGCGCGACGAGGATACGCTCCTCGCAGTAATGCAGAGCTGGCTTCGCGGCGACGAGTCTGCGCGTATCGGGCGATGGGACAACCTCCCGCCGAACAACACCCTTCTCTCACACCGCGCCTACCGGCGCGTTTGGGATGCGTGGCGGTGGCTCCAGACGCTTGACGACGACATCGACCGAGACATACGGCGGGCTGCGGAGCGCGCCGAGACCGTCAGTGAGTGGGAAGGTCACGCGCTGGATTTCCGCGAAGGGACGGTTGGCTACGGCGACATGCCAGTGCTCTTCGACTACGAGGAATTCACGATCCGGCCTTGGTTGGCGAAGCTTGCGCAACGGGCGATACCGGCAGCAGAAAGGCCCGAGGTTACACGCGTCGTCGGCGCGGTCTGCGTCGACCTCACTGAGCCTCGACCTAGATACTCGACTGCAGGGAACGTTGGGCGGGAGACCGGTGAGCTTTACGTATGGCAGCGCTGGGCGCGGGATGGCGACATTGTCGATCTCGAGTTGTACGGGGCTGACTTTCCGATTTTGCACCCCGAGTCCGTAAGCATTGCGGTGCCAGACCTGTTCTTCCAGCGAGATGTCGACCCGGGTCTTGCCGATGCCGCGGCCCGTTCCTTCGCACGTCGACTCCGGTGGGCGTACGACGACGCATCGCTTACGTGGCTGATCCCCGACCACCTCAACGAATTCCAAGTCGAGATCCTCCGTCGGAACTTGAACTCACGGTTTCCGCTCGCCAAACCTCTGCCGCGGTCCGTCGCAGCCGTGTTTGCCGAAATCGACTACAAACAGATCAAAGGCGAAGGATTCGCGGTCGTCGTCCTCGACAACTCCGGGGGTACTACAACTGCGACTCGCCTCGTCGCACGAATCGACAGCGACTTGGCCAAGCGGCTACCTGGGAGCAAGGGCTACTACTGGGAACGAACGCCCACGGTTGTCGTTGGTGAGTCTGGTGAGAAGTTCAAATCGCTTTCGACCGTTTCCCACGTGGAAGACAACGGCCAGTGGTGGGAAGGGGAGTCGAGAGAGGGTGTAGCGCGGATAACCGAAAAGGACCTTCGGGCTCGCTTCGACGTCGGGAACTTCGACAAGCTGCTCATCGTCAAAGACTCACCGGTCACCGGAGGGTCCAGGCTTAACGAACTGGAGGCCGCCGCTGGCGATATGGGGCTCTGGAGAGACCACATCCCCGAGTTGTCAATCAAGGTCATAAAAGACCACCGGTACCAGGCCTTCTACCTAGTCGGGAAGAAGACAACAATCCGACCCGTTCGCGGGGTTGGCGTGGCCATTCCAGTGAGAGAGAAATTCA
Source organism: Microcella sp. (assembly GCF_046296455.1). Taxonomy (GTDB): domain Bacteria; phylum Actinomycetota; class Actinomycetes; order Actinomycetales; family Microbacteriaceae; genus Microcella. The sequence continues at coordinate 78,436 of NZ_JBKBLF010000012.1, read as the reverse complement.
CGCTACCAGCGGGCAAGTCGCACTACCGGTTCCCGCTCTTCCAGGGGAGCGACGCAAACGACCTCGGCTTCGAGGCTCGAATCGAGTCACCGAGCTTCCCGCTCGCACACGAAACGGCGTGCAGGATTCGGATGACTTACACCTACGGCGTCGACGACCCCTATCGTCTCGTGTTCGAGCCGCTGGATCGGTCCTTCCCGCCCGTCCAAGTCAAGTGGCGACCCAAGAGTGTTGAGCCCGTGACCGATGCGCCCGGCCCCGCTTACCCGACTCCCCTCACGTGGCAGGAGCTCCAGTCCTACTACTACGCAGAGACGGGGAGGACTTCCGATTACCCCGATTGGGCAGTCAATCAAACCGAGAGGCTCCTTGAGCGCATAGAAACGCCCAAGCAGCTCGACAAAGGCACGGTCGCGCGGCCCTGGCGCACAGACAGGAACGGGAAGCAATTCACGTTCATCTCCGTGCCCCATGACGACGACGTCTTCCTTCATGAGAACGGTCTAACTCCAGGATCTGCGTGGTCGAGTATTCACGAAGGCGCAACTGTCTACTTCGATATGGTCGCGGGCAAGGACGGCCGATCATCGGCCCGAAACGCATCGACGAGTCCCGTCCGAGAGAAGTCGCTCCCAGATCTCGTCGGGTCAATTCGCTCAGCACTCTACGTGCCATACATCAAGACCTGGTCCGATGGGCGCTCGATCCAGGATGCAGCGTGCCCCACCGGGCTCAGAAGGAGGATTGGGCCGCTTGCTGCACGTCTGGTTGGTGCGATGCGGCTCCCTGAAGCATCAGCCGACCTTCGTCGGGAGATCCTTTTCCTGCTCTGCTGCATGCATCGGGACATGCCCGAGGTAGTGTCTCGAGAGCTTCTGGCTGGGCTAGATTCTCCGCAGATCGATGAGCGTGCTTACGGATTCGCCCTTGGCGACCTGAATGAAGCCTGGCAACAGCAGATCCTGCAGCAGCTCCTTTCTGTGCAGACCCCTCGTCGTTTGTCGGTTTTGGCCCAGGCGATCTGGCGCTCGGAGGCAGTCATTCGGTTCCTGGATGAGTCGGCGATCCTCAGCCTTTCGGAGCAGATCAATGACGAACTCTGGTCGCTACAACAACTCGTTGCCCCGGAAAAGGAAGCGGTCTCGACAATCACCCGCTTATGTGAACTACTCCTCGGCCTTCTCCGAAGCCGAGACTCCGAGGTACCTGGTGAACGTTCGGTGCTCCAACCGGGTCAGCCGGTGACACAGAAACTCGTCAATGCCGTAGAACTTAGCGTGGCGGCTGTCGATCGATCTGGCCTGCCGCTTCGATCTCGAGTGCAGGTCGGGGGCATGCCGGATAAGCCGCCGGGAGACCACACGCCGGACCTCCTTTACGCGTTACGCCTATACCTCACCGGCGACGACGGTGCCAATGCAATCCGGGTCACCGGAGTCCTGGATGGAGACGACCAGTAACCATGAAGCACTACCTCCTGTCTTGGTACGGCATCACCGATCTCCGCGCTGCGCTCGCCCTCGAACAAAACGACGGGCCGCTATTGAGCGCGCTCAAGACCCGCGAGTACACCGATCTCGCACTCCTCGCCTACACAGAAGAGGCGAAGGAGACCTCGCCGGAGTCGGGCCTTGACGGCCTGAAGAACACGGACGCGGGGCACCAGGTGTACGTCGACTGGCTCCAGCACAGACTCGCGACTGAAGGGGTGGAGGTCGCCATTCACCTCCTTCCGCAATCGCTAACTCATCTCAACGATGCCAACGGCATCCATCAAGCCAGCACCGAAGCCGTCCGCCTCGCGCTGGGGGACCCGGACTGCGCACGGCTCACGACTTACGTAAGCCCGGGCACACCCGTCATGGCCTACACCTGGGCTTTGATCGCTCGCTCCAATCCCCAGCTCGACATCCGTGTGATTTCGAGCTCCGACGCGAGCCGGCCCCCGGAAATCATCGATCTGCCGCGCTCACTTCTTGACGCCGGCATCGGATCGCCGCTTGCCGCACCAGGTGCGGGCCAGTCCTACCAGAGAGTTATTCACTTGCTCGGCAATGAGGTGATGCCCATCTATTTCGGCCTTCGCCAGTTCGGCGAAACGGACCATGTGATGATCACTACAAAGGACTTCCAGGCCGCCGCGAAGCGCCTTGCCAAGGCCGGGGGCAGTGAAGGCAAGCCAGTACTGATCGACGATCCGTTCAAGCCCTCCGATACGCGCAAGGCAATTGCCGCCGCGGTCGCGGACCTTCCCTCGGGGTCGAACGTAGCGGTGAACATGACCGGGGGAACGAAGCTGATGTTCGCCGGAGCCCTTTCGGCGTGCTGGGAGCTTGGACTCGACCCCTTTTACTTTGAAGTGAAGCACCACACGATGATCAGGCTCCGCGACGGCAGCCAGGTTCCGTTCGTGGGCCTCAGCAGCGTGGAGGACTTCTTCGAAGCGGGTGGCGTTCCGGTCATCACTCCAGGACATTGGGAAGATCACGAAGCCCGAGAGGAGCGATCCAGCGCTACACGTTCGCTCTGGGGGTCCCATCGGTCATTGGGGAGGCTCTATGGGAAGAAGGAGTTCCGCGCGCTGATAGCCCGCCGTGACGCCGCAATGCCCACCGGATACGAGTTCGAGTGGGGCGGTAACCGTGTCACGGTCGATAAGGCTGGTTTCGCCAGCATGGAGCTTGAAGGCGAACCAGTTGCAGTCCCGGGTACTCCTGACTTCCTCAGCTGGCTCTCCGGAGGGTGGCTGGAGGAATATGTCTACCTCCTCCTTCGCCCTCTCGAGGAGGAGGGACTAATCCGGGATGTCCGCATATCGCTAGAGATCGGCATGCCGACAACAACCCAGGCTGGAATCGCTGCCCCTTCAGCAGCGAGTACCGGTCAAGAGTTCGATTGTGTTTTCACCGATGGCAAGCGGCTCTGGCTCGTCGAGTGCAAGGCCGGGAACATCACACAAGCCGATGTGCAAAAACTCGAGAACAACCTAAAGCGCTACGGCGGAGTTGCGGCACGGGGTCTGCTGATCTCGTCGTTCCCACCGGGAGGCCAAGCAGATCGGATCAAGCAGAGTCGCGACATCAGCTCGATCAGTGACCTTGCTCTTTCGACCGAGAACCTAAGGTCCTTCATTCAGCGCGCGCAGTAGCTTCGTGCATAGATTGCAGCCAGCCCTCGGACCCCCCAGCCGTGGTCAGATCTGGCTCCGTCGCAGATTCGATTGCCTATTCAGACCCAGCCGGCCTGACTATTCGCGCTGCGCGTTCTGTCGGTCGTCCGATCTCTTTGATCAGGGACAAGCACATCCCCATAGAGGCGCACGCGATATTAACCCTCTGCCCTCGCCCTGACAGGTGGACTCTGTGAGCCGCTCGAGGCGCTTGCATCTTCGTCGCTCCGTGAGTTCGACGGTGTTCGATGCCAGGCTGGCCCAATCAGACTTCGTCTAGGCGCCGCGAAATGTATCCGACAGGAAGACCCACATGGAGGAACGACCAAACGATGCTCGCCGAAGTTGTCGCATCGAAGACCTCGACGTCGTGGAATCGCCCCGCCCCAACAGGTCGCTGTGGGTAGTCGCTGGACCGCAGCCCCCGGAAGACTCGTTGCGAGAAGTCAGTTGCCTCGCCAACGTGGACCTCGACAATGTAGGCCGCTGGCTCGCCATCGCCCGCGATATGTACAGCCTTAGCCCAGCGGCTCCCCCTTTGCGCGACGCCAAGACCGCCCGCTTCAAGCATTGAGATCAGTTCGGCTAGGTGCCCTCCATCGCGCACAACATTGTCAGGGGGGAGGCTCCAGGTGACCGCGCCGCCGGCGATGGGCTTCGAGTGACGCGCCATCCAAACATCGAGATCGTAAAGGTCTTTATCCGAGGCCCAGGCGTCATCGTCTCCTGTACCCGCCGGCTTATCGATGCCCAAGTTCCTATCCTGTCCCTTCTCTCTCCATGAGCAGCCTCCCACCCTCCTCCGACATCAGCAGGTCACGTCCCTGGAGGCTACGAACAGGAGCAGATGCCCGTCGCCGGCAGTTCCATGAAGCAGCTATCGCACGTCACCGCCGCCCGCAGAGGCGCGCGGGTACGCTGTCGAGCGATCGAGGCGGTCAGCTTTGCCGTCAACATGGGCTGTGCGCCCTCCGGTACTTCGGCACCGAAGTAGCGGTAGCAGGCAAGGCGTGCTGCCGCGGCGTGCTTCTCGCGTTCGAGGGGATCCTCCACGGGCTCCTCACCGGCGACCGCCAGCACCTCGGAGTAACCCTCCCCCACCATTCCATCGTGGATGTGTACAACGAGCGACGTAACCGGCGGCAATCCTGCGAGATTTGCATCGTGCACCACTTTGCCGAGCAGCTTCCCGATCCAGTTCCGCAGGCCCATCGAGGTTGTAAGCCCGCCCATCTGCTTTGTCTCCTCGGAGAGATCGGTGTAGGTGATCACGCCACCGAACTCGCTCCCCACCCTGGCCAGAACAGTCATCGCATGTGGGGCCAAAATCGCAAGACCGTCCTCTAACCCAAACTCGACGCCGTCGGTCTTTCGCGTGAATGCAGCCATGCCCTCATCATCACGTAAAACGGAACAATGCAGTGAAGCAATTCACCCTCTCCGACGAGTGGTGGGACAGGTGACTGCGAGTGTGGACTCGGCCTTGGCTGGAGGAAAGGGAGTAACTCCTCGCGGCTGAGGGAACAGCATCCATCGCGGGCAACGCCCCTCGAAGACACGCTGTCATTCCCGCTAAGTTGAGGGTGGTTCCCATTCCACCGGGACCACCGGTGCGTATCGCACAGACGATGACGGAAGGGCGGGGCAGTGGCAGAAAACTCCAAGCTGGCAAAGTCGTCTAGTGATCCTGACGTACTGCGGGGTCTCGCGGGCGATGCGGACCCATCGACTCGGCTCGCCCTAGCCAAGAACCCCGCAACACCACCTGACGTCCTCATTGATTTGGCGAACGCCTACGAGCTTTCTGTGCAGGAGGCTGCAAGGAGACGCTTGACGACCTCGCAACGGTCAGAGGCAGATGCTCAAAGACTCGCCCGCGAACAGGCATCGGAGGCAGACGGCCCAGCAAGCAGGTCCTATTCGGGCGCTCTAAAGGCACCCTCGATGTTCATGTCCACTCTCGACTCCGTTCCAGGGATGAAGGTCGTGAAGTCCCTCGGCCTGGTTTACGCAACATCCTCGCGAATCGCGTGGTCGGGCATTAACACCCAAGCGAATCGCCTCGAGAACGCAATGAATGCAGCCCTTATCGGCATCCAGCTCGAGGCAGAAGGTCGCAAAGCGAACGCAATTCTGGGACTCTCCGTTGGCGTGAACTCAAGCCAGGGTGCGAGCGCGGCCTTGATGGGAAGTAGCGAGGGGATCCTCGTGGTCGGAACCGCGGTAGTCCTCGAGGAGGAAGTAGGAACTAGTTAGGGGCGTCAGGCTCAGGCGTGGAGCCACCCGAAATGTCACGCGCCGGTGCCACAAACGATCGTTTTCTGAGACCGCCCGCTGAGCCGACGACACGCCCGGGCGTCGAGTCTCAGAAGGCTCTCTCAAATCTCAGAGCAGTGAGAGACGACTTGTTAGCCTCAGCGATGTGACGACCTTCGCCTACATCCGCACCAGCACGACCGAGCAGAACTCCGCACTGCAGCGCGGCGCGATCGCGGCCGCGGGCATCGTCGAGAAGTACGTCTACGCCGACGAAGGCGTCTCCGGATCGCTCGCCAACCGGCCCCGGCTCGACGCGCTGCTTGATCGACTCGACGATGGCGACGAGGTGGTCGTCTGGAAGCTCGACCGGCTCGGGCGCAACACTCGCAACGTGCTCGATCTGATCGAGACCATCAAGAGCAAGGGCGCAACGTTCCGCTCGCTCACCGAAGGCATCAGCACCGGTGGACCTATGGGGGAAGCGATGCTGACGATCATGACCGCGTTCTCCCAACTCGAGCGCGACACCCTCATCGAACGCACTCGCGCTGGCCTCGAGTCAGCTCGAGCCCAGGGCCGCGTCGGCGGTCGCCCTCCGAAGGTCGACGGAAAGATGCTCGACCGCATTCGCAAGCTGGCCGCCAGCGGCGACTACACGCGAGCCGAGATCGCAGAAATGGTGCAGATCAGTAGAGCGACCCTGTACCGGGCAATGCGGCTGATCTAGGCGCCGTCCACGCTCCGCTGGATAGCTCTACGCGAGTCAGCGCGACGCACCCCTTCGCTAGCGGTTGCCTTTGGCTCGGTTGTGAGTGACGCAGAGCATTTCGCAGTTCGCGAGGTCCGAGGCCCCGCCCTTGGACCAAGCCGTCACGTGATCTGCGTCCATGTCTTTCAACGCCCAAATTTTAGTGCCGTTCGCGTTCCCCCCCAGCGCGCACAGTGGGCAATTCGACGACTTTGCCGCCTCTGCGGCCTCGGTCTGTCTTGTGTATGCGAGAAGCTTCGTTCGGTCGTCAAACAGGCGCACATCGATCAGTTGCTTGTTCACTTCGCCGCCGAGGACGAACTCGTAGATCCCCCTCTTGGCGTGCACTGCATAATCCCCGCGAAGCTCGTTGACCCTATGGTCAACGCGGGCAGGGTCATAAGCCGTGGTGTGGTAGGTCTCGTAGAGACGCCCCCACTCGAGTCCGCGCATCTCCTTATCGGGTGAGCGCGTGAAGACTCCGCCGACCCAGTCGAGTACCGATGTGAAGTAGCCCTTCAACTCGGCGATAGATGGGTCTTGCCGATGGTCTGCCATGTACCCGTCGATGGACTTGCCTTGGGATGCACTGATCCAGTCCAGTGCCACCTCAAGTACCTCTTGACGCTTGGGGTCGCCCTTCACGTACGCAGACCACTTCTGTTGCAGGGCGTTCCCAGAGTTTGAGAACTCCGCTTTCGCCGCTGAGACGAACGGTCCCGAGTAGACCGCATTGAGCAGTTCCTGCGCGTTCAAGGGCTCACCCGCGATGTTGATGGTTCTGAACCACTCCTTGATCTCGCGCTCGGTCCCGTCACACACGTAAACCAGGAGGGTGCTCTTGAGGATCTTCAACTGATCCTCAACCGGCAATGATGAGAACGTCTGCTCCTTGCCATCTTGCTTGATCGCGAATTTGCCCGTCACGAAACGTCCGACACTCGTGATGCGCTGCTGCCCGTCTAGAACTTCGAATTGGCCATCAGCCGTGATGAAATAAATGAGTCCGAGCGGGTATCCCTTGAGCAGAGACTCGATGACGGACACATCCTTCTTGCCATCTCCATAAATGTAGTTGCGCTGGTACTCGGGCTGGATCACGAGTGTGCCACTCAAGCCATAGAGCCCTTTGCCCTCGAACTCGTTGTACACGAAGCCGGCTGTAACCTCCTCGACCGCGTATTGTCTCAGCTCGGTTTTCATGCAGCGGCCTTCCGCCTAATTAGGATGCGCTTGTACACCGTGCGTGGCTCCGGCTCCATGAGACCCAACATCCGCATTCCCGGACTGTAGTGACCTGTTCCTCCGCGGCCACGGTAGGCCTGGATGAATTCGTGACCTAGTGGCCGCACGCCCATAGCTAAGGTCATGTCCATATCGTCACTGTTTCCGATGATCTCAAACTGATCCGGGTTGTATTTCTCGAGGAAGGTGATCGGCACACCCATGATTCCGTCGTAGTCGCTTGGCGTCGCGAGTGCTGCTGGCACATCGATCGCCTCGAAGTTGACGTACTGCGGGTAGCCGATGCTCCGCACCACTGCGTTCTTGCTGAACTTCAGGTTCTCCGCCATCGTCATCAGCTGCAGAGGCTCGTGCCTCCGCCCGTGCTCGATATTTGTGAGCCAGATCACGCCAGACACTCGAATCATGCCCTCTTGCCGATCGGATGCCACAGCCACATCCTCGTATGGACTCCCAAAGTGGGCGGCGTTTCCCTTGAAGCCTCTGCCGAGCCAGGCTTGATTGCCCTTGATCAATGGGAATATCTCTTTGTAGGTGATCGCATTCTGATGCCCGATTATCGAGAACTGTTTCCCTCCCTCGATCAGCCATGGCACGAACTCCTTGAACAGACTGAACGGTGGGTTGGTGATCACGACGTCTGCCTCGTCACGTAACGCAGTCACTTCCGCGCTGCGGAAATCGCCGTCACCTTCGAGGTATTGCCACCGGAGGTCATCGATGTTCACAACCCCGTCGCCGTTGAGGTCTTTAGGTTCGAGAACGAATTTCTTGCCGTTGACACGAGTTTTTGAGGCATCAAACTGCGGGTCGTCCATCTCGAAGAGCGTTGGCTGATAGCTCGATGAGATCGCTGGGTTGCTGTCAGGTGCGAACGACGTAGAAGTGAGCTTCTTCAGACCCAAACTCATGAAGTGCAGCGCGAAGAACTTCGCGAAGTTGCTCCACTCAGGGTCGTCGCACGGCAACAAGATGGACTTGCCTCTAAACACGTCCGGGTCAAACTCGAGGTAGGCGTTCATCTCACGTTCGATATCCGCCCACTGCGTATAAAACTCATCCTTCTTCGCGGTCTTCGCAGCTGCGAGGCTCGCGTTGTTCTTCTTCATCGCCACGGGTTTAGCCCTCTTGTCAGTATGTCTCACCCTACAAGTTGATCGATTTGGTCTTCTCCGCTTAAGGTCCGACGGGCCTGACCAGCGGCCAGGCCTTGGCTCCGGAGATAACAGTCTCAACATCACTGGTCGAGAGGTTCGCGAGTTCCGCCAGTCGGTCGACGGAGAGGCCTTGCTCGGCAGCAATCGCGAAAGCGTTTGCTAGCAAAGTCGGGTCGTCAGGGCGCGTCAGCGGGAAGGGCTCGTTCCTCCGCCCGTAGGTGGCATTCATCTCCACCACCGCGCGACGGTATGCGGCCTCAGTCACGATCTCGAGCGTGCGCGCACGAAATAAGAGTGCCGCGATCGAGACACCCCATTCCTGCTTGAGTCGCGCATATGTGTTGAGGTTGAAGCGCCTGGGGAGCACGCGGCGCATATCTGCTTCAGGCATTAGCAGCTCAGCAGCGAACCCGTGGGCCTGCCGCTCATGGCCACCGCTCGGGTCAGCTTCCGGGTGGCAGATCAGGTGACCCAGCTCGTGGGCGGCGTCGAACCTGCTTCGTGCGGCGTCGTCCTTGTTAGTTGTAAGGATGACGATCGGCCGGTCACCACTGCTCTGGCTGAAGGCGTCAATGTCATGGTCTGCGATAGGTAGCCTGCAAACGAGTATTCCGTTCGCTTCCATGTGTCGGACCAAGTGGCCTACTGGGCCCTCCGGCAACGACCATTCGGCTCGAAGGTGATCTGCAGCGGCGCGGACATCGTCTCGGCTCGCCTGGTCGTCGAGAGTAAAGACGGGCACCCGGGGCGCTGGCAGCTGGACAAAACGCTCGAGAACGTCGGCGACATCCAACACGATCTCGGACCAGGTCCACGCCTGCCCGCGGCTCTGCTTTGTCGTCGATCGAAGGCTACGGAAGTGAGTGCCGTCAAGGCCGGCGAGGGTCACTGGTCTAGTCGAGTGGGTTAGGAAATTTCTTGGAAAGCCACACGCCAACGCTAGCTGAGTCATGACGGCAGAACTGGGTCGCGCTCGCCCCGATTCGTACTGCGAAATGGCAGCATGGGACACACCAACCCGGTCAGCAAGCTCCCGCAGGTTCAGGCCTGCCCGTAGCCGCGCTACGCGCATCCGCTCCCTCGAAAAGTTCGCTTTGGCCGTGTCCGCGTCACTTGCCATTAGTGGCGTCCAAGGACGTCTCCAGCGCAGCAAGCCCGAGGACCGGCTCTGGCTGGTCAGCGTAGGTCACCTGCGACGAGGACTCAGGTGCCGACGCATAGGTGCGGCGGTCTGCAACGCTGTCGATTTGCTCGACCTCACCCCATTGCACTCGTCGCGAATCGACCGATACCAATTTGCCGAGGAACACGGCGGTCAGCCCGTTATCGCTGTTCCCGCAGAGAATCACGTGAATGATCTCTTTGCCCGGCAAAGTATCGGGGTCCATTCCGGGCAAATAAGCGGCCATGTTAGCCGCGCCTGCCTCCAGGCGTGCATCAGAAGCGAAGTCAAATGCGGACCGGTTGTGAATGTCTGAGGACTTGGCTGTTGCGAACCACAACTCGTAGGCGCTGGTTCCAGCGCGATGTCCCGCGCCGGTCATCCAGTCAGTAAGGCCGAACTCGTGAAGTCCCGCCTTGATGATTTCGCAAGAGCGGTGGTACCTCTCGGCTCCGAACAGATATGAGTTCGAACCGGGTTCGCCGTAGTTTGCGACGGCGATACGGTGTCCTGTCTCACCTCCCTGAACGATGGTGGCGCGGAGTTCTGGGCTGATATCTAGGCGCTTTGAGATCGTCACGTGATAACGATAGCAGAACCTATCTATATATGCGCTCTTGGTAAGCATTTTCGCGCATCTCTGATTGCTTTGTCGAAAGCTGGCTTCACCGAGGCGTCCCCGAGCGCGTCACATGCTCTCAACGCCCAGACCGGAGTATCAGCCGTCACACCCCTTCAGGGTGTCGACCACGCGACAAGCGTGTCGATCCACACTGACGATGCAGTCATCACGCGGGGAACTGTCGGTGGCCATTGCTCGTCACGCCTGGCTCACTGCGATGAACCACATGTCCCATGCTGCCTAGCAGCTCCGCAAGCGACTCCGGCGGTGCCACGGTATCTGCCCCTGCGTGACGAGTACGTAGTGACAGAGGCGATCGTTTCCCACAAAGGGTCCGGTGTCGAGGGGCCCCGACCCTTACGTCGTCCGAACCGAGTACTCGGCCGCAGTCCATGCAACGCGGCGCAAGAGGGTTGCGTCGGTTTTCTGCCACCGCGCGCCACAACTGCCAGAGCACATCACGCTTCGTGTACATCGTTCCCTCGTGATAGCGATGCGCAATACGGCCCAGCAGCTCTGCGTACGCAGAGCCCTCGGGAGGTAATCCACGTTGCTCACGGTCGAGTACTGGCCGCGGCTGGGGCGGCCGGTTGCTGGGGAGTGCACGAGGGCTGTCCGTGCGCGACATTGACAGCAGTCCGTCACGTTTAGGCCTCAGGTTTGCCTGTCTCATCTGCGTTTCGACTCGCTCGCGGGCCTTCTGCCATTCTTCGATCCGTTTCGCTTTCCACTCCCTTCGCTGCAGTGCGAGCGCCTCTTCGCGTCGACGTGCCGCCTCGGCCTGCTCAGCCGCCTCGCGCTCGCGATTGGCCATTGCGGCGAATCTGTTCGATACGAGACGCCCTTCCGCAAGGGTTACTTCATCCAGCGGGAAAGCTGTCAGTTGTGCGCGGCCAGCTTCTCGATGAACAAGTAGTTCATCGAGGTGGGTAGTGGCCACTGCAAGTAGTCCAGCAGCAGGGTTGAGCCACAACGCCGGAAGGCCTTGGCGCGCCGACGCAGCAGCGTGCACGGCTCCGACCTGCAGGGTCGTTCCACGCCAGTCGTCGCCGCGCCGCGCCCGCATGTGCACGCCCACATGCCCGAAAACCCAAACGATTCCGATTCCTTCTGCGACATACTCATTCGTTCGCTCACGCCACTCATCAACCGAGATGGAGGCATATTGCACTTCGAATGCAGTTCTATGCCCCGTGCGGGGATCGGTGGCCATCACGTCCGCAACGCGAGCTCGTCGACGTCGTTGGGTGTCGACGCTTTGCTCGAGCTCTACTTTCAGCCCACCCGGCATGCGTCGAAGCCAGTCAGCGATGACCGCTTTGCCTTGCAGGTGGTGAAAGCCCTCGGGGGAGTGGTTCCCTGCGCGATTGTGACGAAATCCTTGGCGGGAATGCTTGCGTGCAACAGTGGTGATCGCTGGTGAAGGGCAATCGCTCACCACGCAGCGCAGCAGTGTCTGCGCTAGCTCACGGTCCCTATCGGCGTCGCCGTCGCGCAGCACGTAGAAGGGTCGATCAGGGTCATCCCGCCAGGCCGCCGCGATGAATCGTTGGGACTCACGGTCAAGAAATGACCGACTATGAAGCGCGTCCGATGTCGCGGCGCGTGCATCCTCCTCGGTCATGAGGCAATGATTCCTCAAACCCCTGACGGACGGCGGCGCCCCCGCACGCTGTCGAACATATGTTCTATTGTGTCCTAGTGGGCACCAATCGTCGGTATGCAGATCGAGTCGACCAGCAGATGGCGTCCCGGGCTCAGCAGGTCGCCAGCGTCGCTCGGCCGGTTGGGCTTTCTCCGGTAGAGGTTGACCTTGCGCGTCAGCCTGCGCGGTCTCAAAGTGCTCCGGTGCCAATTCGAGCCTGGGTGCAGTTCTCGCCAGCGCCGGCGCAACTGGAAGGTGTCGCGGTGGAGTGGAACGATGTCGCCGTACACGTTGAGCTCGTCGACGCGGCAGGGCGCCGACATCGGCTGTGGGTCTGGGCTAGTGCCGTTGAGCGGGTCGACCCGAGAGCATCGACTCCTCACCGCCCGGCTAGCTGACCCTTCGGGGGGAGGGCCATCCCAGCCGCCATGCTCCGCGACCCCGCTACCCCTCAGGCGCAGCACCACCAAGCAACTCCGCGAGTGCTGCACCTAGTCAAGCACCCCGGGAAGTCCGCGACAGTTGCGGGCTCGTAATCCGTGCCGACAAGCTGTCGCAAGCTCCAAGGCGACTCGGGGGCCCTCAACATGCCAGATTCACCACTCGGCGGGACGTGACCCTCAATCAGGCTGGACTGTAGCGAACCTACTTCCGCCCTTTTGGCCCAAACCGCCTGATCCGCGAGTGAATCGCGGATACCTGTCATCTGGAGTTGTCGTCTCCGTTGCCACTCTGGAGGCCGCGACGTGTGCCAACGGGCTTGTCAATTCGGTGTTCGCGTGGTCCGTCTAGATGGCGAGTGTCGGGACTGGCGATACGTTCATGGCATGGGACATCTGCCAGCCAAGACGATCGCGTCTACGCTCCGCGACATTCAGAAGAGCGAGTTCGTACTCCCCGCCATTCAGCGGGAATACGTATGGAAACCCTCGCAGGTCGTCCGGCTCTTCGACTCGATCCTCCGTGGCTACCCGATCGGCAGCTTTCTCGCGTGGAAGATCGACCCTGAGACCATCGCGAAGTTCAAGTTCTACGGATTTCTGAAGGACTACTCGCAGTTCGACAAGCGACACAATCCGGACCTCGATCTGCCGGAGAGACAGGTCACCGCAGTCCTTGATGGTCAGCAGCGGCTGACGTCGCTCAACATCGGCCTGCGGGGGTCGTACGCGGTTCGTGAGAAGTACGCGCGTCACAACACGGCGCACGGTTACCCGACGCGTCGCATGTACCTGAACGTCCTTTCGGAAGCAGCACCAAACGACGCCGGTCTGCGATATGACTTCCGTCTGCTCACGGACGAGCAGATTCGTGAATCCGCAGAAGATGAAGCGCACCACTGGTTCCCTGTGACGAAGATCTTCGACGCGACCAACGCGATGCAGCCCATGATGGAGCTCGCGCAACTTGGGCTCGGGAACAACGAGTTCGCGATCCGTGTGCTGGGAGAGCTATACGACGCAGTGCACGCGAAGGAGAGCCTTCAGATGTACGAGGAGACCGACCAGGACGTCGAACGCGTCCTTGACATCTTCATTCGAGTGAACTCCGGCGGCACAACCCTCTCCTACAGTGATCTGTTGTTGTCGATCGCGACCGCGCAGTGGAAGGAGCGCGATGCACGCGACGCGATCCATGGACTTGTCGATTCGCTCAACTCGACCGGCGCTGGCTTCAGCTTCTCGCAGGACGTCGTCCTGAAAGCGGGCCTAATGCTCGCTGGAATCAGCGACATCGCGTTCAAGGTGAAGAACTTCAACACCGAGAACATGGCTGTACTCGATCGCGAATGGGATGCGATAGGGGACTCCCTGAAGCTTGCAGTGGGCCTCCTCAGCGATTTCGGATTGTCAGACGCGACTCTTTCCGCCAAGAGCGTCATGATCCCGGTCGCGTACTACTTGCATTCGCGAGGGCTCAACGATAGTTACCGCACGGCGGTCGCCCATGCTCCCGATCGCGCGCTACTGCGTTCATGGGTGCTTCGATCCTTAATCGTCCGGGGCGTCTGGGGCTCGGGCTTGGACACTCTGCTACGCGATCTTCGAACTGTGATCGACGACTACGGCACGGCACGGTTCCCGATGGCCGAGCTCGAACGAGCGATGGCGTTGCGGGGCAAGTCGCTGGCCGTGACCGAGGAACTCATCGACGACATTCTGGACCTGTCCTACGGCGGCGCCCGCACGTTCGCGGTGCTCGCAATGCTCTACGACCACGTTGACACTCGTAATCAGTTTCACGTCGACCACGTGTTCCCCAAGTCCCAACTCGACCCGAAACGACTCCGCGAGCAGGGCTTCTCGCGCGAAGATATTGAAACGCTCGGAGCCCGCCGCGACCTATTCGCGAACCTGCAGCTTCTGCCCGGCCCCGAGAACATCGACAAGTCCGCGGCCGCACCCGACGACTGGGCCGCTCGGACCTACCCAACGCCGGATGCGATGAGCAGCTACATGGCGCTCAATGAACTAACGGAACTCCCTCACGACGCCGCGGCATTCTCAGAATTCTTCGAAAAACGACGTCGAGCAGTGGGCGAACGCATTCGCCGAAAGCTTTCGTCGGGAGTCGCAGCCCCACAGGGGATCATCGGGGATCTCGAGGGCTACGACAGCACCGCGCTCGATGCGGCGCTCGAGGAGTAATCGTGGCCTGATCCCGATACCGACGAACGCATCTGGGCTACCTGTCTAGTACCCGAGGTACCTTCGCTGGTTCGTACGCGGCATCCGGGAATGGGTGAAAGATGTCCGGTCAGAAACGCGATCGGGGGAGGGTATACCTGCAAAATCCGCCAATGCACCCATTACGTTCTGACATAAGAAACATTCTCGGCGCAGGTTCCAGCCACAGCCAAGGTCCGGGAGTACCCGTATGCGCGAGCGCGGTCATCAGCCTTCAGAAAGGGCGCAGAAAGCGTCCTCCTGAGATGAAGGAGTACCTCGTGGCTGAGATTGAGAGCCAGCGTCGGCAGATCACCGTGATGGGCAGGCTGAAGCAGAAGCCGATCATCAAGACCGACAAGAACGAAAAGCATTACGCGCTTCTGGAGATCGCCGTCGACCAGTTCGACCAAGACAGCGGCGAGCAGCTCGACACTGAGTGGTACAACGTCCACGCCTACGGCGCAGTCACCCCTGAGCGCCTGGTCGCCCAGTACGACAAGGGCCAGTCGGTGATCGCGGTCATCAACCAGACCCGCACGCCCGAGGCGGTGAACCCTGACGAGTCGATCCACTACAACGTCTACAACCGACTGAAAGCGATCGGCCCGAACAGCTATCTGCAGGATGTGACGATCGGCAACTACCCAAAAGCTGAAGGCCGGCTCGAGCAACACGAGCCGGCACCCAGCGCCGAGCGGGTTGCCGAGCGCACTGCCTGAGCGGCCGGACCCAGCACACAAGAAGAGGCCACCCCGTGGGGTGGCCTCTTCTTCGTTCCTCGCTGCTCGGCCTCGATCCCTACAGAGACCGCCCCAGCCCCCCGACGCCGTCGCTAGCATCATGCGCCAAAGCACGACTTGAGCGCGCCGGCGTGCCAATCGTGTTGAGCTGGTCCGGCCACGGGTGTGCATTGGCCGGCTCGGTGTAGCCGGTGAGCTTGCCGCCTTCGATGATCGGCATGCGTGCTTCGTGCGAACCGGCCGCGTGCGCCACTGCAGCCAGGACGAGTTCGAGCGGTTCACGGTCGAGCCCCGTTACTGCGTCGTGCAGGTTGACCATCGGCTCGCTGTCGAGCAGTGACACGGCAACGTTCACCAGGCGCTGCTCGGAGCCGGACCAGGATCGGCTATTCACCCATAGTGTCTCCGGCTCGATGGCCACCATGATTTGGCCACCTTCAGGTCCGAGCTCTCGTAGCCACGGCGCGCCTTCATAGATCGCCTTGCCCTGGCGGATCAGGAGCTCTGCACCCGCCTCGACCGGGTAAACGCCCATCGCCCACCGGCGAACCGCGTCCTCAAGCTCACTCATGCTGCTCCCTCCTGGCCGGCACTGTGCCTGCTCACCTGCTGACGGTGGACTGCGCGCAGATGTCGCAGTCGGTCGATGACTTTGCGGGACGCGGCAATGTCACGCATCTGCGACCAGTGCCTGCTTTCTCGAACTGTCTCGTGCACCAGGTCGTGACAGCTGCGACATAGCGGTGCGAGATCCTCGAACGCTTCCGCGGTCAGTCGCTCGTAGGTGTGGTGGTGCAGGTCATCGCGCGCCAACTCCCACTCGTGGTCGCACACCTCACACGCCGGCTCGACGTCGTTGCGCAGCCGGTACTCATCTACCCACCCCTGGCGGACAGCGCGCCACGCGGCCGAGCTGATGTACGCGGCGTAACGGGCTCGGTACTCCTCCCGCTTGGCAGACCTCTTTGCATGCTTGTTGAGCTTCCTCACCGCGCGACACTAACGCTCGTATGCGGCGCGTCGATCGGCGATCTGCGACGTCTTCACGTTCAGCACGTCAGCGTTGACAGCGGCCCGATCGGCGTAGAGCTCCTTCGCCCACTTCTGCTCCGTGTAAGGGTGCAGACGCATTGCAAACGCGGTCTCGCGGAACAACACCGTCGCCCACCCTCGACGCATCCCACCGATCTGCGCCGCGGTGATGATCGACTCGTCGTGCATCGAATACTGCAACGACGTTCGGCTCTCCCCCGAGGTGAGCGAGCGGGAGGCTTGGGTGACCTTGTGTTGGCCGATGAGCTTTTCGATCTCTTCCAGATCGCGCGCCTTCGTCCGCCCGGGCAAGAACACTTTCACCAAGCAGTTGGCCATGATCGCATCCGCCTCATCGGCGCCGTACGCAGCCCTTGCCTGGCTGATGTCTTGGAAGATCGGCACCAACACCAGGCCTGAGCCGGAGAAGTAGCTGAGGATCTTCGGCAAGTTCGGAATGGCAAAGTTTGCCGCCTCATCCAGCACGAACCATGCCGGCGGGCTCAGTCGCTCCCCCGGCGCGATCGCCGCCATCTCGAGCGCTGTGTTGCTGATCTCATCGAACAGCATCACCGCCAGCCGGTTCATGGTCGCATCCCCCGAGACGGTGCCCAGCAGGAACAGGGACTCCTTCTGCTCGAGGAACGTCCACGGGTTGAAGCCTTCGCCCACTTCCGGGCACAGCATCTCCTGCACGCGGGCGTAGGAGAGAAAGTTCACACTGGTCACGGCCGCGTCCCACTTGTTCGCCCGCGACTCAGCTGGCGCACTCAGCAGTGCCGACAGTGACGAGCCCCAGCCGGGGGCTGCGTCGGGGTGGGACTCCAGAATCTGCACAGCCGCCCGGGCCGCGTTTTGATCAGACAGCCACCGCCACACATCCCGCATCGACTTACGTCGCCCCTCCTCCGGGAGGGCGGCCGCATGCATGAGCGTTCCGATGATCATCTGGGATGCACTCGCCCAGTAGTCGCCGGACTTGGTGTTGGAGAACGTATCTGCCGGCATCATCGCCGACACCCTCCTGCGCACCACCTCATCGGATTCACACCCCACCAGTGGGTCCCACCTCACCGCCGAGCCGATACCGAACACCAGTGCCGCAGGGTCAAACACGTGAGGTTTGGAGCCCATGCGCTCACGTTGCCGCATGGCCAACTTCACGTTGTCTGGGCGAACCGATGTTGTCACCAACGCACCAGGGGCTGCGTGCAGCAGCGGGATCACGAAGTTGGTGCCCTTGCCCGAGCGGGGCGGGCCGATGATCAGCAGAGTGTCCTCGATCGACATCCACACCTCCACCCCCCGGTAGGAGCCGAGTTTGAAGCCCAACTGCTCAACGGTCGGCTTTGCAAGGTCAGGGCGGAGGTGCTTCTGCTTCAGCAACGCCTTCTCACCCGCGATCGCTGCGACTGCTCGAGCGGCGGGAAAGCCGGGCATCCGTTCGGGATTCAGCAACGGGTTCGCGTTTGCCGCAATCGAACGCCATGCCCACACGCCCACACTGCCCAACAGCAGCCAGGTGGCAGTGAACCCCACCCAGTAGGGAAGCATCGCGCCAGCGATACCGGTGACAGCCTCCACATCCTGAAGCAACAGAATTGCGATCAGCTGCGCCCCCGACAGGCTGGGCACGTCAACACCTGCCGTGAACGCGGCCAACATGATGCCGGCGAGCTCTGCGACGAGCACTGAGATGGCCACGCCGAGGATCAGCATGGCCAGCTTCACGTTGCCGTCGATAGGGACGGCACCGTGCGCGGTCGGTGTGGAGCTCATCGGCTTACTCCCTTACTGTCATCCGGGCTTGGCCCCTCGTGTGCGATTGCCAGGTACGGGGATGCGTCGAGGTCTCGATGTGGCCGGCGCCGACCAAGGCCGCCGCCGGTGACAACCGTGTGTGTTGCTTGCGCGGCGAGCAGGTTAGCCATGTCCACCACTTCGCCGAGCTGCTCCGACGTCGCTGGGGCGACCTGCTGCCACTGTCCGGAGGCGAGTCCTGCGCGAACTTGCTTCCGAAGCGCTGCAATGGTGTCTACCGCCGCCACCGCGATCGCGGCCGCCTCGGCCAAATCCATCTCGTCCTCTCGCGCCTCCATCACGGTTAGCGCCGAATCGCACAGGCTCGAGATGTATTCGCCTCGAGACGCAGGAGCAACACTGCCTACGCCCGCCGAAAGCCCTGAAGCGAGGACCGTCATCCGCGCTGATACCAAGCGCGCCATCGCCGCAGCCTCCGCATCCCCCACGACGTCGGCGACGCGGCTGAAGGATGCAATCGTGTCCCCCAGACGCTGGGCGATGTAGGCCAGTTGCGCAGGGGCGGCAGGAGGCGCTTGCAGAAGCTCGCGTTTAGCGATCGCCAACGACTGCCCCGGGTGCTCAAGATTCACCGTGTACTTCGCCCCACCGCAAAGCTCATGGTCGCCTCCCGGGCCGCCGTTTGCACATCCAGCACCAGTTGCGTCCACACCCGCGGCCGCACCCCTTCAGGTGCAGGCGTTTCCGACAAAAGCCGTGCCGCCTTCGCCAACTCAAGCGTGACCGCCCCCGCCGGCCTGTCTGCTGGCCTCAGCAGGCCGGTGTGGCCAGCGCCTGCCGCAATTGTCACCAGTTGGGCGCACAAGCCACTAAATCTCACCGCGGCTGTTTGCCACGCTTCGGAGCGTTCAGTCCGGGCAGTGGTGCGTGCGGCGGCCGCGGCCGCGTCGAGGCAGTGGATGGTGGCCACTATTTGCGGGATCACCTACGACACCGCCGACTTCAGAGCCACGCCGCACCGAATGCAGAACCGATGCGCACGAGCAGGGATGAATCCGCAACTTCCGCACGGCACGCTAAGCACCAGCTGCGGCCCTTGCTCATCCGCCTCCGCCATCAGCCGCAGGGCCCGCCGCTGCGTGAACGACAGCGGCGCGGAACGAACCGCTGGCTCGGCCGCGGCCGCTCGATCATCAGTTGCCCGTTCGCCCGCCGGCGTTTCGGAGCCGACTTCGTGCGCCTCGGTGAGCGACGGTTCCTTTAGGAGCGTCTCGACGCGGGCGACGCCTGCCGGTTGTGCCGAGAGGGCATCGTCGGTAGAGAACAGGTCTCGCTCGACGGCCACGGAGGTGGCGAATGCGTCGACGACGAATGCGCGTCGGGAACCCAGTCGTGCAAGGAAGACGCCTTGCGGCAGATCCATCACCATGCGCGCGTGCGACGGGGGTAGGCCTAAGTCTTTGACCAGGCGGCCTTGCTCTGCCGCGGCCTGCTGAAAGATGAACTTGTTGGAAATGTCAGCAAAGATCGAATACGCCAAGCTCCGCGCCTCGGAGCCTTCAGCTCCCATTGCGTCGAAGTCGCTCACCTTGTGCATGAGAGTCACCACCGAAATGCCGTAGTCGCGGGACAGTTTCAGCCACGCACGGAACGCCTGCAGGGCTGCGACGCTCGTCATGTCGCGCCAGCCCTCCTCCCGCACTAGGTAACGAGTGCGTCGGGCGTACTTGTTCGAGATGACGGCCTGAATCCAGTTGGTGGTGCAGATCTGCGCACAGGTCGCCGCGAGCTCGCCTCTGGCGAACAGCGCTGAGGTGTCAACGACCACCATTGGTGCGTCGTCGTCGAGTGTCACCGTTGAGGCGTCTTCGAACAGGCCCGCCAGGTCTCCCTCGCAGAAGCGGCGCAACACGTGGCGGGCGCGGGCTCCATCTTCCTCGATGCCGGCGACGTAGCTGGAGTGGTGTCGGTCGGGGCTCTTTAGTTGCGCATACACGGCTCGCAATGTGGGCTCATCCCGCGTCGCTTCGATCGCACACGCCAGAGCGAACTCCACCGCCGTGTGCTCTGCTGGCGTCAAAAGCGAATCGGCTGGGAGGGTTGCTTGCACCAGCGACACCAGCACTGCTCGCCTACGGGAGGCAACCATGACCTCGTGCTCGTCGTCGCTTGCCTCCGCCGCTCGAGGGCCCCGGTCCAGAGGGTTCAGGCGTGCCGCGGTGTGTTTACCGCCCAGACGAATCACCTGCCCACCGGCAGCTTCCGCAACCTTCACCCACTCGCCCTTTGAATCCGAGGGGACGACCACTTGGCGGCCAAAGACCAGTGAGCGGAAGCACAATTGCTTGATTGTGCCGGACTTGCCGGTACCGAACTCGCCAATGACGAGCACATTGGTGGAGTTGATCTGCTTGGACGCGTAGAGCTCCCACGGGTCGAAATGCCAGATGCCGCCAGTGGTGGCGTTCAACCCCAGAATGGGACCGGCGTGGCCAAGGTCTGCGTCGGCGACGAATGGCACCGCGCCGGCCAAGTTCGGGCTCGTAGCCCGATGCGCCGGTTGCGCGATCTGTAGAGGATTCCAGTACGTGCCGGCCGCGGTCGCTCCGGCGAAATCGACCGGGGCGACTAGCCCCGCGCTAGGCGCTTCCTCCCGCTGACGATGAGACGTGTCCGCTCGACGCAGTTGCGCCTCAGCACGCCGTCGTGCGGTGCGCTCTGCGCGAGTCTCCCCTGCAGGCTTTGACGACAGCATGCTCACTTCAGACCCCCACCTGTTGGGAGGGCGTTCAGCATGAGCGCCTCCGCCTGCTGGAAATACAGAACCTGCGGCTCCAGGGATGCTTGTGCGAGCCCGTTGCGGATTCCCGCCACCGCACCGTTGAGTGCTTGCTCGTCCGAGGCTGAGACAGTCAAGTAGCCGGCGAAGCGGAACTCGCCATGGCCTGACACAACCTCCTGCTCGCGTTCCCTGATCGCCTCGAACTCAAAGTTGTCCAGCTCCGAGATCTGCTGGCCACGCTTCTGGCGAAGCGAAGCGTTGGTCATCCACGTCTTCTTCTGCCGCTCAATCTCCCGAAGTGCGGCCCGCGTTTTCACCGGCTCGCAGACGAGAGAGAAAATGTGGCTGACAGCCTGTGCCATGTCGGCCCGTTGTGCGAACACAACCGGCTGCATGAAGCCGGGTGCAGTGTCTGTGCGCGGCCACTCGTGAATCCACATGGTGGTGTGCACGGCGGAATCTGTGCGGACCAGGCCTGGCTTGTCCACTGGCTCCTCCAGCGCCATCGGACCGATCGCGGCCACATCCACGCCCGCGCCGCCGCCTGTGCGCTGCTCCACCTCAGCGGCATACTCCGGATCGAACGCCACGCGCCCCAAGCCCACCCACTGTCGTGGGGTAAGCCAACGCCGGACGCGGAAGCCCGACTTTTCCACCGCGTCAGTGATCGCCGACAGTTCCAACTCCGCAATCGCCACTGCTGCTGCCTGGCCGCCGCCGAGGCTTTTCACTTCTGCAGCGCGAGCCCTCAGCGAGATAGCGATCGTCAGATAGTTCTGATGCGCCACCGCTTGATCGCGCAACTGCTCCAAGACTCCCTCATAGGCCGTCATCACAATCGTTGCGCCCTCGGGCAGAGAGCGCCGCGTCTTCGCCGCGGCGAAGCTCCGCTCGGCTGGGTCGAGCGACGCCGGCGCGGTGCGCTCCTGCATCACTACGCGCGCAATCCCGTCGCGTTGGGTGAAGGAGGCCAACGCTCTCGACCACGACGCCACCACTTGAGCTTGCTCGTCGTCGTCGAGCAGCAGGAAGCCGTGGACGTCGATCTCGGCGGTGATCGACACGGTTCGCTCGAACGGATCCATCACTACAGCAGCCCCTGATGTGGGCCCCTCCCACACCGCCAACCCCGCCCGCCTACCGGGAAGGTGAAGCGCACCGTGCGCCCGCGGCGCTTCGGGACGGAAGCGGTACTTCGTTCCTCCGCTGAAATGCCTGAACATGAACACTCCCCACCACATCAAATACACCGGCAGGGGCACACGGTGAACGTGTAGCAACCCCACGACCATCAACGGGAACCACAGCAGCGCCGACACCGCCGCCCCTGGTACGCCGAATCGCATCAGCGACGCCAGCAAAACCAACGTCGCTATCGCGAGCGTCACCAGGTTCGACATGCCCAGCCCGAACAGAATCCCCTGGGTCGCTAGTGGGCCAAAGCGCACACTGCGCAACGAAGACATGCTCATCCGCGGAACCTCACCCGCCAGGTTTCGGCAT
Organism: Microcella sp.; assembly: GCF_046296455.1. Classification (GTDB taxonomy): domain Bacteria; phylum Actinomycetota; class Actinomycetes; order Actinomycetales; family Microbacteriaceae; genus Microcella. The sequence continues at coordinate 55,942 of NZ_JBKBLF010000012.1, read as the reverse complement.
CGGCGGAGCCACGTGCGGTTCCGTCGGTTTCGGCATCGACGGAACTCCTGTGCCTGCCCCGGATGCAGCAGGCGAGCGGGTAATCGGCTGAGGACGTGGAGTAGCACCGCCACCCGACGACGACCCAGATCCGTCCTCGCGTTTACGCGGTCGAGACCGGATGTGGTAGCCCGCATTGCGTGCAGCTGATTGCCCACCCCGAGTGAGGCTCCCCGAAACGGCACGCCCGGCGCCCTCAGCCGAGGATGCTGCCTGCGTACCCACGAAGTCGAACAGGGTAAACGCAGCGAGTGGCATGAACGCCGTCAGGATGATGCCAAACAACAGTGGCAGCGCTTCCGGCACCCATAGTGACTCCATCTCCCCGCCAGTGGTCAGAATCAGTGCCAGCAAGCCCATCGTCAACGGTTTCGTGATGATCAGTGCCAGCACGGCTGACGCCCACACGGTGATGATCCGCACCCCCGGCCGGACCGGCGCGAGCATGAATGCAAGCGGGGCGAACGCAACCAGCACCATTAGGGCCAAATTGCGGAACGCGAACACGAAGGTCAGCACAAAGCTTCCCAGGGCAAGAATCAGCGACGACCACACCACCGCCGTCTGCTCGTCGTAAGTGCCTGAGTTGGCAAGTTCCGCCAGCTGCGCGTCGAAACTTCCCGATGAGTTCGCGCCCATCACCGCCTGAGTGAGTAGCTCGCTGACGTTCAGGAGGTGGCCGAGCGTCCACACCGACAGTTCCGCCGCCGGCCATGCGAGGATGCCACCGATGACCGCGGAGCGCACCATTGGTCCGTCCTGCTTCAGTAGCCCCAACGTGATGCCCCACGCCATCGCCACCACGGTCACCAGCACTACAGCCCACCGCCACCAGGAGAACTCCGTCGTCGCGCCCACCCAGAATGCGCCATCGGTGGTGAAGGTGGTGTTGTTCATCGCCCCCCGGATGTTCTCTAACGCCATCTGCGTGGTGCTAGTGGCGATGTCTTGTTGCAGCTTGCACGCCACATCCGGCCCACATTGAAAGTCGATCCCCACCCGAGGAGCGCCGGCCGCGTCTGAGTCGAGATAGTCCTTCATTGCCGTGCCGGTCACACACAACCGGAAGCCGCTGAAGGTCGCGGTCATCCCTGACGGCCAAGCTACGCACTCCAAATTCTCTGCTGCCGCATAATCTGCCCCGGTGCAGGCGAGTACCGACACCTGTCCGAAGCACTCCGCCACGACCGGTCCCGATTCCTCTTGTGTGACGCAATAGATGGTCCGAGCCGGCCCATTGCGCCAACACTCCACACCATCGGTGGACTTGCCCGTCCCCTCCCACACCTCGACTGCATCAAGGGAGTAGGACGGAGCCGTGTCCGGTGGGAGCGCCACTGCGGCGCTCGCGCCCCCCAGCGCGAGCGTCGTCGTCAGCAGCAAAGTTGCGAGTACCCCCTTCACGCCTACGCAAGCCCCAGATCGAAGCCCCAGAAAAAGCCCACTACCGCCGACGCACTGGCCAGCAATATGACGCCGACCACCACGCGCAGCAGGTTCGCCGCTGCCGACTGCTGATACGACTGGTTGCCGAAGCCTTGGAAGATCACACCGATCAAGCAGTACGCCAAAGCCACGATCGACAACAGAGCAGCAGCGGCCAGGAACCACGACACGAGCTGTTGCAAGCCAACGAAGAACGGCGCCGAGAAGTCCGGCTGTACGTCAGGGATAGAAACCGTAGCGACCTGCACTGCCGCCTCGAGCACGAACACCGAGTCCATCGAAGACCCTCACTTCCGAACGCATCATCTAAATGGCCGCGGAATGCGGTCACCACTAGATGACGGCCGCGCGCAAAGCACACACCTCTTCTCAAGACAGCCAGCACTCCGAGCGGCGTTGGGACAGCTTGCCGGTCGGCGGTGACCGGCTGGCGCCCGCCGCGGCGAAACAGCCTCCGCTGAAACTTCCGAATGCGCACGCCGAGAAAAACCACGAGCTCACCGCCACGCCGGAGACCCAGCCGTGCCGTGTTAGGTGGGATGTTGTATCTGCAGCTCAGCGGCGAACCACCACTGGGGACCACCCGCGGCTACCTACCTCGACTGGCCGTTGAAGGAGTCAATCCCAAATGCTGCCTATCGCGAGGAGGTCAGCCCCGGTGGAGGCACGGGCACGATCTTTGGCACGACTTTGACGGCGATCACCATGCCGAACAACTCGACGAATGTCTGCACCACGATCACGACGACCGCTATGGCTGCCGCTTCAGGCAGCGCGAGTGCGATCGGCAGCACGACGAACGAGTTGCGGGTCGACGTGCTGAACACGACCGTGCGCGTCACCTGCGGTTCAAGTCGCAAAAGGCGGCTGGTGACCAGCGCGATGATGACTGCCGCGACGAGGTAACCCACAAAGATCGTCGTGAGCCACGGCAGCAGTGGGAGTGCGCCAAGGATCGCCCCCACCTGCGACGTGGCGATCAGAAACAGCACAATCGCCAGGAGCGGCACCGGAAGCCAGGCCGAAGCCTCGACCGCAGTCGCGGCCGGCCCGGGCCGTCGTGACCCCAACAGCTCGAGCACTGCAGCGATTACCAACGGGATCACGATGAGCACAACGAAGGTCACCACGATCGGGCCGAGTTCGATCTCGACGCGCTGATCGCCGCCCTGCAACACGAACACATAGACGGGCAACAGCGCGAGTTGCACGAGCAGCAACACGGGCGTCGCCGCGACCGCGCGCGCAGTGTCGCCCTTGGCCACATGGGTAAACGTGAGAAACCAGTCCGTGCACGGTACGACCAGCACCATCACGATGCCGAGCCGGATCGCCGGATCGTTGGGGGCGAGCAGAAGCAGGCCCGCAACGACAAGCGGAATCAGCACGAAGTTGGCGATCAGCACCGCGCCGAGAAACCGCACGTCGCGAAAGGCGGCCGGTAAGTGCGCGAGGGGAACCTGCAGGAAGGTGGCGAGCAGCAGCACAGCGAGCACCGGCAGGATGGCCGCCTCGGCCCATTCGCCAACCGCAGGGGCAAGTGACCCCAGGGCGATTCCCGCCACGACGGCAACCAGATACACCAGCACTTGGTTGCGCTCTAGCTGCTCACGGTTCATGTTTTCGACTGTACCTGCGCGGATTGCACCAGGTTTTCGACTCCGTGACGGGAAGACGAACGATGCCCCGATGCGAGCAAGCTCTGCGCAATTGCGCACTAGGTTTGAGCCGTGGTCGCTCTCAACGCGTTCCGACGTGCCGTTCTCATTGTGGCCGTCCTCAACCTGCTGTACTTCGGCATCGAGTTCGCTGTCGCGCTCTCGATTGGCTCGGTCTCGCTCCTGGCCGACAGCATCGACTTTCTCGAAGACGCCGCCGTCAACTTCCTGATCGTCGTAGCCGCAGCGTGGCCCCTGACCAAACGGGCCAAGATCGGCCGACTGCTGAGCCTGCTCATTCTCGTTCCAGCCCTGGCAACGGCCTGGGTGGGGATCACGAAGATCATGGACCCGGCTCGCCCCTCCCCCGCGCCTCTTGCGCTCGCCGCCCTCGGGGCCCTGATCATCAATGTCTTCTGCGCGTTCCTGCTCGCACGGCACCGCCGAACAGAGGGAAGCCTGGCTCGCGCTGCGTGGCTGTCTGCCCGCAACGATGCGATAGCAAACGTGGCAATCATCGCCGCAGCCATAGCCTCGATCTGGATCATCACGGGATGGATCGACATCGTGGTCGGCCTGGGCATCGCCGCACTCAATGCCGACGCCGCGCGAGCCGTCTGGAAGGCCGCAACCGCTGAGCTGAACGAAGCCCGCGACGCGGCCGTGTAGCGGGGCAAACGAGCACTTCCTGACCGAGCCTTGCTATTGAGTGTGAGACCCTCACCGAGGGCTCACGTTTCGCTTTGAGGGTTGGGATTCGAAGGCTACCTATGGCCTAGGGCCGTTAATGACGTCGCAGACGCCGCCCGCATCGCACTCGGTTGGGTTCATGGTTTGGCCTTCGGCAATGAGCTGCCGCAACTCCGCTTCGAGGAGCGCGAGTTCTTCCTGTCGGCGCCTCACGGCATCCAACTTTGCGGCAAGAAGCATGGAAACGTGTGCGCAGGGCGCTTCGCCCGCGTCTCGGATGGTGATGACACTAGAGATCTCAGCGAGAGTGAGACCCGCCGTCTGCGCGGAACGAATGAAGTCCAGGCGTGACGCGGCCGCATGGTCATAGCGGCGATACCCATTTCCCTCACGCCCAGACGGCGACAAGAGTCCCCGTCGCTCGTAGAACCGAATGGTCTGCGAGGGCACACCGCTGACTCTGGACAAATCGCCGATCTTCATGAGTCCTATCTCACCACTTGACCTTATATTGCGCTACAACGTTTATGGTTCGGTCATGGAGATCACGCTGCAGTACTTCGATGGGTGCGCGAATTGGTCAATCGCCGCCGAACGATTGGCGACGATCGCGTCCGAACGCCCGGGCACCACGCTTCACCACAGGCCGGTCGAAACCCTCGAAGACGCAGAGAAAATCGGCTTCCGTGGCTCGCCCAGCATTCTCGTCGACGGAGTGGATCCGTTCGCCGATCCGTCGGCACCCGTCGGGCTCGCCTGCCGCGTGTATATGACACCCGCTGGTCTCGCCGGCGCCCCCACTCTGGAACAACTGCGCACGGCGATCCCCGAACAACAAGACTCGTGACTAACGCAGAACTCACTCATCGATTGCCAGCACCACCAACAAAGGGAGTCACAACGTGAACGCGGAATACGACCTGTTCGTCATCGGCGCCGGGATGGCCGGAATCACCGCGGCCAACCGCTGCGCATCCCACGGCTGGAACGTGGGCATCGTTGACACCCTCCCCTACGGCGGCACCTGCGCTCTGCGCGGCTGCGACCCGAAGAAGATTCTCCGCCGAGGCGCGGAAGTCATCGACGATGCACGCTTGATGCAAGGCAAAGGCGTCGACCAGAACGGGCTCACACTCGACTGGCCCGCCCTCATGCAGCACAAGCACGGCTTCACCGACGATGTTCCCGACGCCATGGAGTCCAGGCTGAAGCGAAATAATGGCTCCACGTTTCACGGCGATGCCCGATTCGTTGGGCCTCACGACCTCGAAATCAACGGTGACACGCATACTGCGGCGCGATTCCTCATTGCCACCGGGGCGCGCCCCCGACCGCTGGAATTCTCCGGCCATGAACTGCTGATCGACAGCACCGAATTCCTGAACCTTGAAGCACTGCCCGCGAAGATCGTCTTTGTCGGAGGCGGCTTCGTCTCGTTCGAGTTCGCCCACATCGCAGCGCGCGCTGGCGTGGACTGCGTGATCATCGACCACGGCAAACGGCCGCTGCGCGCGTTCGACCCGGATCTCGTCGACCTGCTCGTGCACCGTAGCAACCAGGTTGGAATACAAGTGCACCACAGCAGCTCCGTGAGCGGAGTCACTCGCACGGCCACGGGGTTTCACGTCGCAGTCGAGCAGAACGGCGTCGCGTCCATCATCGACACGAACCTTGTCGTGCACGGCGCGGGGCGCGTACCCAACTTCGACGGCCTCGACCTTGCGGCAGCCGACATCGCGCACGGGCCGCAGGGCATAGATGTGTTCGAGCACTTGCAGAGCCGCAGCAATCCGTCCGTCTACGCGGCAGGTGACGCGGCGAATACTCCCGGCGAACGCCTGACGCCGGTTGCCGTCTTCGAGGGCAAGGTGGCAGCATCCAACATGATCAAAGGCACCGAAACCGTGCCCGATTATGCAGGAGTGCCGTCGACCGTGTTCACGATTCCGGAACTGAACCGAGTCGGGATGCTCGAACACGAGGCTGCACGCGATGGTCGCGAGATATCCGTGCGCTACCACGACACCAGCGGCTGGTACAGCAACTACCGAGTCGGCGAGAACACGGCCGCGACGAAGGTGATCGTCGACTCAAAGACCGATTTGATTCTCGGGGCGCACCTACTCGGCCCCGGCTATTCAGAAGTGATCAACACCTTTGGCCTCGCCATCAAGCTCGGCCTCACCACCCGACAGCTGAAATCCGTGACGGCCACCTATCCTTCCGTCGGCTCCGACCTCGGCTCCATGCTCTGACCCAGTCGTTCGCGAGCGGTCCCGCTCGCGATGACAAAGATGCAGCCGGCACCAGTCCAAAAGACCTGTGGTCCAGCTGGTGCTGGGATCAAGTCGATGCTCATCAAGAACATCGAAGCGCACGCTGGCGTAAGTTTTGTCTTCCTGCCTCTTCACTTCTATGCACCGGCCGAACCGGGCCGGCGATTGCTTTCATTGCGGCCCAGACAGCAGCGGCAATCGTGACGAAGCTCGACACCCGGAAAGTGACTTGCCCGTCACCTGCCGCATCGGTTTGCCGGTCCACCCCAACGACTACAGTCAGCAACAATCACGAAATAGCCCGTCGGCCCATCCTTATCGATGGGGCACGTGTTGCGAAGCTCCTCTCGCTTTCGGTTGAATCGCCCCACCCAAGGCACTCGCAATGGCCAGAAACCCGATGCTGGAGACTTGACCGGCCGTGTCTGGGCGGGCTGATCGCCCCCGATCCAACTTGCCGCGCCGTCGAGAATGCCTGCCAAACACGGACGGGGAAAACTACGCGGCGGATTCACGCTCGAGCTCGAGGGCGTGAGTAACAACTAACGTCGCAACTCATGCGCTAACTAGAGCCTCGCGATCCAACACCGTTTGAGTAGAAACAGGTGTGCTTAGCATTAGGCCCTCAGTAATTCGCAATCCGCGACCCCGAGCGCGCCGTAAGTGGCCAGGAAGGGCACCGGGTCCACCCGCTTGCCTTCAACCCACGTCTCGAAGTGCAAATGGGGGCCGGTGGAGGTGCCTGCATTGCCGACGGTGCCGATCACATCCCCAGCAGCGACTTCCTGACCGGGGACGACGAAAATTCCCGTCGTCCACGAGTGCATGTAAATCGTGCGGATCTTCACCCCGTCCAAGTCGATGGAGTTGACTGCGATGTAGTTGTCTCCCGAAAGCGGATAGACAACATCGGCCACTATGCCGTCCATGATCGACAAAATCGGCGTGCCGTCTGCCGCCCCGAAGTCCGTGCCGTTGTGCATTCGCGAGACGTTGTGAACCGGGTGGACTCGCATCCCGTAGGGGGATGTCATCACCCAGGTCCCAGCAGGTAGCGGGAACACCACATTGCCGTTGTCCACTTGCGCGCCCTCTGCAGCCTCCAAACAACTCGTCGCCAGGGGTCGCAGCAGTGAGGCGAGTGCCGCCTGACTTGCCACCGCAATGAACGGGGCGACGATGATCGGCATCATCAGCATGATGCCGATGAACGGCGCTACGAATTGCTTGACGAACTTCCGCAGCTGAGGCGAGATTTGCCAGGCAGTGTTCGCCGCCGTACCGGCGCTCATCCCCGCCCCCGCGCCTGCGGCGACAACCGGAGCAGCAGCAACTACCGGAGCGGGCATCAGATCATGAACTCTGGGCGGTAATTGACTACGACGCAGTTGCTTGTTGGTCGTGAGTCGATGATGTTCTGCCCGCAGTGAATCTCTGCCGTAACGGTGACGTTTTCCACAAGGGTGCGACGGCTGAGATCGTCATTAGTGAACTCGTACGTCACCACAAGGTCCGTCGTCACGATGTTCAGCCCATCGTTCTCGAGAAAGGTGTCATCGCCGCCGCCCCAGTCTCGGTGGTCGTCGTTGATTCGCGGCTCACCCACGACTACGGCACTGACACGAATCTGCCGTTCGGACTGCTCTCGGTACGTGTCCTCTTTCGGGAACGCCGACCACCAAATCAGCTCGTCCTGATCGGCGTGACCGAAGCGAGGAATGACCGGCTCAAAGTCGAAGTCCATGAGCCACGCCTTCATCCCGGCGGTCGCCTGGCCGTAGTTCGCCTCGCGGGTGTCGTACGTGTATAGGGCCGCGGCGACCAACGGGCCGAATATGGCCGGGTCCTCCGTCATCGGAGCAGTCAACATCCCCCACTCGTCCAGGTTCGCGGCCCGTTGGCCATCGACGACTCCCACCTCGGCCAACGCCGCGTCAGTGTCGTCGGTGTCGGCAAACACGTTCACCAGCACCACCACTGCTAGAAGCAGCAGCACCAGTACGCCGCCTACAAGGCCCGCTATTCGTAGCCGGCCCCAAGTGATGTTGTTCACAGCGCTCATCGTTCGCTCCCCCTCAATGTCTTATCCATCGCGTATCGCTCAACCTCTACTTGCCACGTGCGACTTTCGTCCCCCGACAGCGCCGCCCACCCCGGAACCCGAGGCTCAGGGCAGGTTCGGTAGTCCCCACCCAGAGAGTCCCGCAGTGCGCGCAATCTGCCTCGCGCAAGCGACAAGTTATGAAGCCATGTCAGCGGCGCACTTTCGGCCTCAGCCGGATCGTAGGCGACCTGCTCACGCGCCTGCTTCAGCGCCAACAATTCGTGGATGAATCCCTCATGCCGGTACCACCAGGGGGGAATCTCGGTCCACTCGATCTGGAACGTTCGCACCAGACGCGTCACCCACACGCTCAAGCCAGCCAACACGGTCGCTTGCGCGCTGGGCGACAGCGCCCACCAGTTGATCGGCCCCATCATGCCGCCGGAGGGCATCGGCTCCTCCAGGTCGCGCTCGTCGTCCTGCTCGACCTCCCAGCCGCCATGTTCGACCAGTCCTCCGGCCTGCTTCATCGCGTCTAGATCGCCTGCCGGCAGCTGCGGAAAGTCTTCGCTCATTGGTGTGGCTCCCTGATCTTGCAAGCCCTCGCTGGCCTGTCTCACCCCCAGATCTATACGCCGCGCAAAGCGCGCCTGAGTATCCCGCTGCCCCCGTACCGGTGTCATCGCCGGGAAGTCTCGCCTAGCGGCTCTGCCCTCCCCATCAAGCCTCCGATCGCTCTTTAATCCTCCCTCCCGCTGACGCGCTCAGTCCGGCATAAACCGCTCTCTCCCCACTTGACGCGGAGCCTCCGCAGAGCCGCCCTACGGCGGCAAGGGCAGGCCACGGCCCGCCCCGGCGAAATCGCCTCCCCACAGTCAAGAGCAGATGGGAAACACCCCTCATGAGCGTCACCACCAGCACCTACCCGCACACCTACCAACCGACGTGGGAAGAGTTTCTGCGCCACCTCGGGAAGCTCTCCCCCCGCCAGAAGCAAGAGTTGAACGCCGAAGCCACCACCTCAGGCACGCTCGGAATCGTCCTCGCCACACAGCGCGCCTACGTGAACACTCGCAGCAGGGCCGACTACAGCCTGCGTCGCGCGCGCGAGACCGCGGCCGCCGTTGAGGCCGCGCGGATGACCGTTCGGAATCCTGACGCGCCCCGCCAGAAGGTTCACCGCATTGCACTGGCCAGCCTTGGACCGGCTCGTCGCACCACGCGCAGCGAGGATGAGAAGGCGCAGGCTCGCAGCGAGTCCAAGCGGTTCTTTAGGAGCACCCAGCATGAGTGGAAGAAGAAGCGCATCCTGCTCGAGCAGTACGTGAGCTTCGACCTGTGGCTTCTGATACACCCGACGGAGATCCCCACCACAGCGGCAGACCTCAAAGCATGGGAGCAACTGCGGATGCAGGTGCGTCACCTCACCGGCTGCCCGCCCGTGCGCTTCGCACCGAAGGATGGCTTCATGCCTGTGGGCATGACGCGCGAACGGGCGCTTCAGATCGCAGAGGTGGCGCTCTCCCACTGACGCTCAGCACTAGGACCGGGCGGCATCACTTCCAGGAGTGATGCCGCCTTTTGCGTCGAAGAGCGCTCCATGACGTGATGCATCATTCGCTGCATGACGCGGTGAAGCGATTCATGACGCACCTGCTGACGCGCTCCATTGCGCGGTGTGGTGACGCAGGTGACGCAGTGCGTGACGCGCTCCATGACGCGATGCGGTGACGCGGGTGACGCACTCCCTCACAGGTGGGCTTTCAGCCATTCCCGGCTCCAGTTCTCCACAGAGCACTGCTAGGACGCCGAATCGTCACCGGTGCGGCCCATAGTGACGGCATGACGCAGAAAGAGTCCCTCGAGGTGCTGGAGACCCCACTCAAGTTCTCCGGCGAACCGGAAATCGGTCGGCGCCGCGACCGAAGCATCATCGTCAACGACATCGCGGCGGTCCACGCACACTCGTGCCGCAGCGCCGCCGGCTGGCATCCGGTGTGCACGCTGCAGTTCTACGGAAGCGAGGAAGTCACCGTCGCCTTGGACGCCATGCCTCAGAGAGCCGACGCCCAGGAAGCCGCGCGCGAGCTCGCGGCGCTGTTTCGCCAATACGTCGACGAGGACCGCTTCGACGAGTTCACCAACACCCGCCACGGGTGGCCCTGCGCAGCGTGCATGTCTTCCGGTGTGCGGGATGCGCCCACCAAACCCGACACACTGGGAAACGACGCTTCGAAAGGAACCACCTCGTGAGTACGACGAACGACACCCCTGAGCCGGCGGACGCCGTAACCGAAACTGACGCTCCAGCTCCACCCGCGTCGTCGCCGTCGCACCGCCGGCGTCGGGTCCTGATCGGTGTTGGGATCACCCTCGCCTTGGCGCTCGTGGCCGGGGCCATCATGGCCGTCAACACTGTTCAGGCTCAGCAGCTCGAGCAGGCCCAGGCCGCGGCGGATAGCGCCCTGGCGGCCGCCGAAGCCGCCGACCTCTCCGATGCGGTGACGGAGGCCGACGAGCTCGCATCAACAATCAGCGATGTGCTCAACGCGCTCGTCGACGAAGACGGCGAGCCTGTTCTCGAGCTGGACTTGGAGCGTCTGGAGAAGGTGCGGTCTGCGCTGGTCGACGAGCACTACACACGGACAGATGCTCGCGAGGCGACCTTCGCCGCGGTGCGCGAGCTCGACCGAGTGCTGCGCGTCATCATCGCTGACGGTCGCGCCGCTCTGGCCGGGGTGGCTCTGGCTGGTGAGGCTGAGAAGGAGAGCCTTCAGCAGGCAGTGCAGAATCTCAGCGCCGCACCCTACGGGGTGTCCTCAAGTTACGCCGATCGAGATCAACTGATCGAGGCTTTGCTCGCTGCCGCTACTGTCGCGCGCGACGCCCACGACAAGGCGGCAGTCGTCGCCGGAGCGCCCCCTGTCGGTGGCGGCACGACGGCGGGCGGCACCACGTCAGGCGAGAACACCTCAGGTGGCAACACTGCGGGAGGGGACACGTCAGGCGGCGGCAACACCTCCGGGGGTGGTGGGACGACTGCCCCTCCCCCTCCCCCTCCGCCTCCGCCTCACCCGCGCGCGGCTCTTTGCACGAGCCTTGGCTTCAACAACAACTTGGCCTGCCTGAACAACGAGCCGACGTACGTCAGGACGAACTCGGCACACGTGCCGCTGTCATCCTGCGTGGACCCGGGCGCCTATGGGTCTCACACCCCTGGCTTTGGGGGGACTTCGACCCCCTCCTACACATTCCCTTGGTCATACCGAATTGACTACGCCTCTAGCGGTCTCGGAACAGTCAAGTTCTTCGTGTGCGGATAGCGAGCCGCAATCGCTCGAGAAAGTCAGGAGCCCTCCCGCCTAACGGCGCGAGGGCTCCTGACTTCTCTGTCCTGCGGACTTACTCCGCCGCGACCTGTTCGACGATCTCACGGCGGCGACGGAGGGTGGCGATAGCGAGAGCCGCAAGTCCCGCGACCATGACCCCTCCTGCCAGCAGACCGAGTGGTGCCAGCACGTCCGCTGCACCTGTGACTGGCAGCGGCGGCCGCGGTGCTGAGACGAAGGTCGTCTCGTCCGGTGCGCCGCACTCGCCCTGATGGAGCATGGTGCCGTTTCGATCGGTCAGAGTCTCCACCCAGAAGTAGGTGCCTGGCTCGGTGAACTCCGTCGCCGGCCCCTGGACGGTTGTGCCGTCAGGGTGGTTCCCTGCCGGCGCGGCAACTGGCGCCTGGGTGCCGTCGAACACCAGGTTCTCCGGCTCGCACACCGGAGCGATGACGATGCCGTCGTCGTCAAGCTGTCCGCCACCAGCAGTCGGGGTGCCCTCTGGCTGCCAGTAGGCATTGAAGGTAATCACCGCACCAGCGGGAACCATGCCCACCAGCAGAGCCGTGTCACGCGCCTCCGTACCGAGCTCCACTGCCTCGGTGGCCTGGGTGGTGACCTCCACAAGTTGCACCAGGGTGGTCTCGTTGGGCAGACCGCACTCGCCTTCGTGAATGAGCGTGCCATCCGGCAGTCGAGCGGTCTCGACCCAGTAGACAGTACCGAGGTGGTCCATAGTCACTTCGAACTCTTCTGAGACGTACTCGCCTGGAGCAGTGACCGTGATGGGCGCGCTCGAGGCGTAGATGCGGTTGCCCGCCTCACACACCGGCACGGTTGCGTCGACCGGCTGCAGGAATCCCTCGAAGGAGATCTCGATTCCCGACGTCGGAACCGCACCGGACACGATCGCCGTGTCGGTCACAGTTTCCGACGGCGTCGCCAAAGGCTGTGCCGCGGTGACGACGATCGGCGCCGAGACTTCCACCGTCTCGGATGCCAGCCCGTACTGATCACACCACGCTGCCATGAGGCCGCGCAGCGGCTCCGGTTGTGCCGCAGGATCTACACACCACACCAACGTCACGAAGCCCTCTCGAAGACCGACGTCGATGTTCTGCGCGGTCACCTCACCCGGGGTGTCGGTGGTCACCGTGTAGATGCCCACTGCCTCTGCGAAGGCTGGCACCGTGTCGGAGACAACGGGTCGTGTGGCCGAATAGTAGGCGGTGCCGGTGAGCACCACCGGAACTCGCGTGCCACGGTCGCGAAGCCAACCGCCGACTGTGTAGACATCGATGACGTCATCAACTTGATCACTGACGGCGGCCTGGTCGGTCGTCAGCATCGTGGTGAACCGCAGCTGAGTCGGGCTGATCTGAGTCTCCGCCACTTGCCCGAATCGGTCCACGAACGAGTACGCGTCCGGGATGTACAGCTGGGTACGGGCGGGCTGGTTGTCGTAGGCGATCTCCCAAACCCAGGTGTAGAAGCCTGGTTCGATCGCGAGCTCAGCCGTGGTGACCGTGTAGGGCACGGTTGGGCCGTCCGACAGGCTAGTCGTCACCGTCGCAGTGCCCGCGATTGGCGCGCCAGCGGGTACGTCGGCCGCCTCGACCGGCTGTTGCAGGAACGGTCCGTAGACGGTCCCGAAGGCCACGATCTGTTCGTAGTTGCCAGAGAGTCGCTGGTACCACGGGTTGTTGAGTCCGTCGGCGGCGGGCACGGTGGTGAAGGTCACCACGTCATCGAACGGTTGCGCTGGCTCGATGAATTTCGACGCCACCTGCGTCGTCAAGGCAGGCTGGAACACCGTGGCGCGATCAGCCGGGTCAATCCCGGAGATCTGGAAGTTGTTCACTGCCCGTCGGCCGGGACCGCCTAGAGGTTGCGCGCCCGGGGTGGTGTAGACGGCAACCTCGCCGCGCCAGCCACCGCCGGCGGTGAAGTCACCGACACCACTGATCTTGTACGGCTCTCCGTCGTCAGTCGGCGGGACACCCTGAATGTCCAACGTCATGCCCGCGGTTGCGCCCGCGAGGACGTTGGTGCCGTTGGCGAGGAAGATGCCGTTTGTCAGCGTGAGCGTGCCCGTCGCAGTTGAGGGGCTGAGAGAGTCCACCGTCATTGTGCCTAGGTAGTTGTTGCCCTCGTCGACGGCAAATACGAGCCGACCGGTTCCTGATCCGGTGGAGCCAGCCACGATGGCGTCGTCGTTCGCACGGATGGTCGCCAGATTCGCGCGCACCGTGTTTCGCTGTGCCGAGGGCACGCGGCCGATGTACCACGAGTCGCCAGACATGCCGTGGCTGTTGTACTCCGTCGGGTCTGCCAACGACCACACATACATCGTCACCGCCACAGCCCAGTTGTCGTTCGCGGTCTGCCCGTAGGTAGCGATCGCCCAACTGACGCGCGCGTTCGACGTCGCACTCATGCTGGGGCCGGACGCGCCGCCCGGCCACGTCTGATAGCCGGCGAAGGTGGTCGAGCCCAACGGTCGCGGCTCCGCAGGGCGCAGGCAGTACACCACCGTGGAACCGACCAGATATGCCCCGATGCGACCGTTGGGCCCGTCATACCCGGGCCCATAAGAGGCAGCGTGAGCTGGTTGAGCGTCGAGCCCAGTCGAGGTTGCGATCATGGTCACGGCGATCAACGCCACGAGCGCATTGATAAACGTGCGGCGAATTCCGCCTGCCCAGTGCTTCCGAGTGGGCCTCTGCGTGGCCATCAATTTTGTGGAACGCATGTCCCTAAAGTTCCTTCCGATTGCGCATGCCCTTCCACGTCTCAGCAGAAGGAGGGAGGCGGGGGCCTCACGCCTGAAGACGTACGCATTGCGCAAATCGGATGCGTTCTACCCGGCGCGACTGGCTCCCGCCAGCGGCCAGGCCTCGGACTGAGCCGAGGCCACGGCGCCGCCGCGTCGTGCCTCAAGGTCCTCGGTGACGCGATTGACCAGCCGAAGCCCGGATGCCTTGGACTTCCCGAGCATCTCGCCCACGGTCGCCGCCGACGGACGCTCCCCCGCCAGTACACGCCCGCGCACCCACTCGAGCACCTCCGCCTGGCTGGCGGGCTGATCGATATCCCCGGCGTCGCTGGCGCGAGCTTGCCCGACCAGCGCCATGCTCGGCTTCGCCGTCGACGCTGCAGGCTGGGCGAGGGAGGTGCTGCTCGGTCCACCGAGAGGCGGTGTCGCTGGGCGCTCCACGGTCACGCTCGGACGCGAGCCTGGACCGCGCGGCGGAGTCAGTGCGGGCTTCGCCGTCCTCTTCGGGGAGGCCTTCTGGGGCTTCTTGGCCTTCGCCGCCTTCGGTGCCTCCAAAGCGTCACGAGCGGCAACCCGGTTCGCTTCACGGTCGATCAGGCGAGAGAAGCGCAGCATCTCGAACTGGCGGGTTGAGGCAAGCACCAGCAGCGGGAACATGCTCGCCACTCCCGCGCCGACGTAGTCCTGCACTCCAGGGGCCTGATTGTCGCCCAGCACGTGTGCGATCTGCGCCGCAACACTGACTGCCGACAGCGTCCACACCATCAGCCAGCCCAGCTTCGACGCTCGCGCTGTCTCTGCCCGCCAGGCCATCGCGCTGGCCGAGAAGAACACCAGGCCTCCGTCGATCGCGATCGGTGTCAGCCACGCCATGTCACCCAGCCGCGCCCACCGGCCTGCGTCCAGCAGGCCCGGCACGCCGGCGGCAAAGCTTGTCGCGGCGAGCACCAGCAGCACGAACGCCGAGAAGCCCTTCAGTCGGCTGACGGTCTCGGCGTCTCGCCGCGCCTCCACGCTCTTGGCGCGATCGATCATCGTCTCGCTCATGCTCCTGCTCTCCTCAGCTCGTTCAACACCTCGACCACCTGCGAACGGGTGAATACCCGCTCGAAGGAGACCGTCAACACTTCGTCATCCGGGCTGGCCGGCGCTTCGTTCACCACCGGGGCGAGCGCAGCGTGCCGCACGACGCTCAACACCCGCTCGTGCATTGATGGGTCGCCCGCGCCGAGCATCGCGAGCAGCAGCTCGCGCGCCTCGAAGGTGGCTTGCAGGTTTTCTGCCGGCGCCACGGGAGCTGTCTGGACCGGCGAGAGCGGTCCGACGCCGCTCAGGACGCCACCGCCCTAGCTTTATCCGCTCCGTCACTGTCGGCGGCGTAACGTTCCTCGCGCCAGCCGGGCCGCTCTTGGTGACATCTCACGCACTGCATCCGGAACTCATCCAGGTATCGGTGGCCCTGAAGTTCACACGTCGACCGGGCCGGCCTGCCAGCGGGTACTCCCGTCGACGGGAGCGCGTGCCACGGCCACCGAGCAGGCTCTCGGATGATCGCCGCGGCGACGTATGCCGACGGGTCACCGACCGGCCTGGCTGCCGCCGACAGCACGAACGCCGCCGCGGCCGGCACGTCAACCCGCTCGCCGTTCACACCCGCATCCGACAGGCGCCGGAGGATCTCCGACAGGTTCAGCCTGGCGTCGAGCTCGCGCAGGGAAACCTCGATTCCCGCACGAAGTAGGCGCTGCAGATCCACCGGCTCGTGTTGATCGCCAGCGGGCGGCTCACCCTCGACCACGCCGAGGTCACCCGACAGCGCGCGCCGAGCGTTCGGACCGCGGCCGGACTTCCGGCCAGCGTCTGACGAGCCACGTACCGGAGGCTCTGACTCGGCGAGCACTGGCGCCACCGCGACGGCCGGCGCAGTTCCGGGAGACGCCGACGGAGTCCACCCCCCGAGTCTGTCGTCGACAAGAGCCGCCGAATCACCCCCACCACCGCCGAGCTCACCGTCGTCGTCCGGCGGCAACGCCGCCGCTTCCGAATCCGCCGCTGTCGCTTCTGTGGTCACCTCGGTAGAAGAAGAAGATTGGTTTTCTTGATCTTCTTGGTTTTCTTTAAGAGGCGGGTTATCCGGTAGCGGATCATCCGGTAGCGGATCATCCGCTACCGGAAAACCCGTAACCGGATTTGACCAGGGTTTTTGTGCGTTTTCAGCCCGATTCTCGATTTCACTACCCTGATCGCCGAAAGAGTTATCCACAGGCGCGCTGGGGCGAGCTACAGCAGATGCGGGACCGAACGGAGGCGGTTCAGGGTCCAGCACTTCGATGTCGTACCGCAGTACGCGGCCCCCGATGCTGCGACCATTCGCGTCCACCGTGCCGGCCGGATGTGTGACCTTCACCATCCGCAGATAGCCGGCCACCTCCAGGGTGCGCCGCGCGGTGATGAAGGCATCTTTCCCTAGGCCGAGCCCCTTGCGGGCGCTCTCCAGGGTGATCTGGAAGCCAGGGTCGTGGGACAGCAAGTACAGGTAAATGCTCAACGGGTTGCCCACGATCCGTTGATCGCGCACCCAGGCGTTGCGGTGGATTCCAAAGTCTCGGTCTATCGCCAGACGGGGGCGAATGAAGTAGCCCTGCTCCTGGCTCATGAGGCCCCCCCGCCGAACGAGTCGAGATCGGGGCGCAGGTAGTCGCTCTCGGGCCGCAGCTGGACGGTGACGCGGTCGCCATCATGCGACGACCGTCCTAGCCGCTCTGCGTAAGGTGTCGCAAGGATCGCCTCCAACGCCGAACGCACCTCACGCTCGGTCACGCCGCCATGCTCGGCCATGCCCCGGATCGAGATCTGAGCGACGCCGCTTCGATCAGCGTCTAGCACCAGCAGGGCGTACACCGAAAACGCGAAGGGATGCTTGACGAGCGCGCGCACCACGTCACGATGAAACTCTGTGTACCCGTCATCGACGGGCGCGTGGGACTCCTCCGACGCAGCGGGCGGGATATACGCAACACCTAGTTGCAGGTAGTACCGCACACCCAGCGTCCCGTCACGGTAGCTACGATGCTGGCGGACCGCGATCATCCCGGACTTCTGGAGATGGTCGAGCTCCAGCACGACTTGTTCGGGCGCGATCGACGCCACCTGCGCGATTCGCTCGATGCTCGGAGAGCACGAGTTGTCTTCATCGCTCCAGTTGGCCAGTGCCACGAGGACCGCCTTCGCCGGGTTCGGCACAGACGACTCGAGAACCCAGGCCATCGCTTCCGCCATCATGCCGCGCTCCTCACCGTGAGGCTCGACATCCGCATCGCGTACTCGCGGATCGACGCCGCATGGCGGGGAGAGTGCGCCGGCTCCCACTGCGGCTGTAGAAGGAACCCTGCGAAGAGGCTAGAGACAGAGTGGTCGGGACGCTTACCAACGGTCACGTTGGCCAGCGCTCGCCCGCGGTCGCCGCCGAAGCCGAACCGACGCAGTTCAGGGCTGCGACCGGCGAGCGCGTGGAGGTGGCTGAGGCGGCCGCGTGTGGCGACGTCTGCCATCCAGTCGACCGCATCCACGAGCCCTGCGCGCAGGTAGCTCGGGGTGACTGGAGCGAGTACGCAAGCGGTACGGGCGACGACGAACTCCAGTGTGCGCTCCTCCTCGAGCGGTTCCTCGATCGCGCGATCCTCCAGGGCGTCGGTGATCTCGCGGCGGAAGTATCGGCCCACATCGTCGAGCACCTGATTCTTCACCGAGGCGTGCAGGTAGCCCCACGGGTTCTCCGTGTCAGGCGACAGCAGGTGCTTCAGCAGGAGCGAGCGCTCCGGCGACAGCAGAAGCCACGCCGTGGACGTCACTTCGCCCGCGTCGACCTCTACCGAGAGCTCGCGTCTGGTGGCGGCCACCACCGGTGCCGTCATGTGGTGCTCAATCTGCGCTAGGAGCGCGAGGCCCGCGAGCGACGACCACCATGCACACGCCGCAACACGGTCGTCGGGAATGCTCGCGAGCACCTGCACCAGCTGCCTGTTGGTCCACTTCTCCGGAATCACCGCTCGGCCTCCGCTTCGCACACACGCACGTAGTCGTCGATCCAGGCACGAATCGACAGCAATCGGCCCACGTAAGGCAGGTGCATGTCGTTGGCTGTGCGCCCCCACGACACCACCTGCTCCGGGATGATCTTCAGCAGCGTTTCGGCCTTGTTCGTCGCCACGTCAAGGTCTCGCCACGGCTTGCTCAGGTCAGGCTCTGCAGCGATGGCCGCGTTGAACATCGCCGCATCTTCCTCGTTCGCGATGACTTCCTGCACGCGCCGGTAGTGGCCGTCGACCGTGTTGGTCTTTTCGATGCGGGCCAAGGCCTCCCGCGCGGCCTGTCGCACTGACTCTGGCCTGGACTCATCGGTCACGAGGGCTTGGATGGTGTTGACCTTGCGAATCGTCTCGTGACCGTATGGGACGAAGGCCGCCGCCGCTTTCGCTGCGTCGCCAATGAGCTCCGCGTCCGCTGAACTCCCCAATTTGGGGACTTCGGTGCCATTCACTTCTGCGATCGTTCGCTTCGCAGCGGAAAGCCGATTGCGTTCACCCTTCTCTGAAAGCAGTGCCTTGTACCGGTTCGAGAGTGCCGTCGCCTCGAGCACTGTGAACGATGCCCGATAGTGGTCTGCGTTCGACACGATTCGCAGCACCAGCTGCCCGAGCGTGTCGATGTCCCGGACCTTGACCGCGGTGACAAAGGGGAGCCCCAGTCGTTTCGCTGCTTCTAGCCGCGTCACGCCATCCAAAAGCACATTCCCGTCAGCCGCCACGATGATCGGCACCAGCTGGCCGACAGCTTCCATCGACTCGACCACGCTCTCGAGCACGGCGTGGGATCGTGGCACCATGCCGCCTTCCACGAAGATCGCAGACGGCACGAGCCGGTCGAACTCCTTGTCGCCGCCGGCCATACGCGCGCCGGCCTTGGTCCAGGACATCTCCCGGACTCCGGGGATGTCCAGTGCGTCAGTTGCCATCGTCGGTCACCACCCCTTCGTCACCGTCGGCCACGACAACCCCGTTGCCACTCAACCCACCGGACGAGGCTGACCAGATGTCGCCCGGCCCCACCTCGCGCCGGATCACCGCCCACGCCTCAGCTTCGAGTGCTTGCAGTTCAGCCAGCCCATAGTCCTCACCCGCGGGGTCAGCGCCACTGAGAAGCGAGCCGTCGAACAGCATCAGCCTCATCGCGCGCCGGCGGAACTCGCTCCGTGTGGCTTCCCCGGCGTCATCCCATGCGATCAATGGAGGCAAGCCTCGATAAATGTGCCGAGCCCTGAGATCGATTCGCTGGGTTTCCGAGGGCGTCAAGAGATCAATACGCGTGATCACTATGCAGATCCCCGTCGGCAGAAGAGCTCGTCACGCACTTTTGGGCTCCTCGTACATCGGATTCGGGATCCGGTACTGCCCACCGACCTTCAGGGCGTCGAGCTGTCGCTCCTTGATGAGTGTTCTCACGGTGGTGGGCGTGATGCGCATGAGCTCTGCGTACTCAGTGACCTTGAGGAATCTGGTCTGAGGCGTCATGGGACAGATCGTACAGGTATGAATACGTTTTGCAAACGCCGATGCGTTATAGCGTGTTGTTCAACGATCAGGTCATATCTGACGTTGTTTCTAGCGGATACCGGGGGTAGAGTGATCTTCATGGGAGCAGAACGCATGGAAAGACTCGATTCCGCCGAGAGAGTGGCCCAACGCGTCAATCACCTGATGTTCATAAACGGGCGCATGACTCAGCGTCGACTTGGATCGCTTATCGGGATCGCCGCGCCTACAGTGGCCGTCAAAATGACGGGAAGAAACCGCTGGTCGCTCGAGGACCTACTCTCGCTGTGCGAGGTGTTCGGTGTGTCCCCCAACTACATGCTCGGGTTCGAACCGATCGAGGCAGCGTCCCCGCAAAAGGAAATTGCCCCCGCCGCGAGAGCGGCAGGGGCAATGACTTTGGTTGCGGGGGCAGGATTTGAACCTACGACCTCTGGGTTATGAGCCCAGCGAGCTACCGAGCTGCTCCACCCCGCGGCGTGCTTCCAGGGTAGCAGTCTCGGCAGACGGGGTCGAATCAGCGCCCTCAGCCGACCGCGGCCACAAGGGCGACCGGCCGCTCGGGGCGCTGGTACGCGGGCCTCGCCGGCAGCAGGCGCAAGGGCTGCTCGACCCGCGCCGAGGCGGGCGCAGCGGCCACCGCGGGGGTCTGCGGCGCGACCGGCTCGCCCGCCGCCGCGCGGGCGACGGTCGCCCACACGATGCGCTGCACCTTCTCGGCGAGGCTGCGCAGCATGCTGAGCTCGGCGTCGGTCGTCACGTTGCGCGGTCGCGTGTCGACGACGCACAGCGCGCCGATGCGACGCCCCAGAGGGTCTTCGATCGGCACACCGGCGTAGTACCGCACGTGCGCCCCGCCCGCCACGAGCGGGTTGCGCGCGAACCGTGGGTCGTGCGTGGCGTCGGGCACGACCATGCCGTCATCGGTGCGCACCGCGACGGCGCAGAACGACTGCTCGATGGGCAGCGACTCGAGGTCGATGCCGAAGCGCGAGACATGCCATTGCGTATCTGGGCCGAGCACCGAGACGATCGCGGTGGGCGCCTGAAAGGCCGCAGCGGCGATCGTGACGATGCGCTCGAGGCTCGTGGCACCGTCGCTCAGCAGTTCGGCGATGCGGTCGCCGTCATCGACTCCCGTCGTCATCCGTTCGGCGATCTCGGCCGTGCGGTCGAGATCGCCGGCGAGCTCGTCCAGGTGCTCGACGAGCTCCGCGGCGAGCTGCGCCGCCCAGAACTCGTAGCCCTCGGGCGTGAAACGGCCGAGGGCGTCGCACGCCCCGCCGGCCGGCGCGGGCAGCAGGGTTGTGCGTACCGTCGGGTGCTGCTCGACGATCTCGTCGGTCTCACGGTTGAGCACGAGCGAGAGCCGATCGACCGAACGGGCGGCGATGCCCGTGAAGGTCGGCAGCAGCCGCAGCGGAATCACGCCCACCATGAGCAGCAGGGTGCCGCCGCGCGCGCGCGAGCTCCACAGGTCGAGCGCCCGGGCGATGCGGCGGCGCCACTCGAACGGGGTCGTGAAGTGCAGCGCGTCGTTCGTGCCGACCGTCGTGACGACGGCGTCGTAGCGATCGAGGCGCGTGCCCGCGAGCACGCCCGCGAGGTTCGACGCGGTCATCTGCGGGTCGGCGATGACGTCGACGATGGCCCCGCGACCCGTCGAGGCGCGCAGGGCGCGGGCGAGGGCACCGGGCAGGGCGAGGTCGTGCGACGCGACCCCCCATCCGACGGCGGGCCCGGATCCGATGAGAAGGATGCGGTCCGCCGACGGGCCGTCTGCCACCGCGCGCGGCAGTCCGTGGGGTCGAGGCATCGACGAGAGCTCGTCGTCGCGCCACGCGGCCCAGGCCGTCATGAAAGGACGAGCGAGGTGCAGTGCAGCGGCAGTCAGTGCCGACACGAGGCTTCCTTCCAAGCCCCCCTTCGCGCTCCAGGCTAGGGATGCGGCCCCGTCGAAAGTCATCCCCAGAGCGGGGCACTCCCCTATGAGGGACAGAACGAGCTGTCTACTCGCGAACGCTCGGCTCAGTGCTCGCGGCGGGTCGCACCGAGGCTCACCCCGAGCGGCAACCAGGGGGTCGCGGGCCACCCCCAGAGTCCGTCGCCGCGCGGCTCGAGCACCGAGAACATCTGCCACGGAACCGCGTCGTGCTCGTGCACGAAATCGATCGAGAGGCCCGCATCGATGAGCGCGGTGAGCGTCTGGCCGAGGGGATGCATCCACTCGACGGTGCGGGAGTTCGCGAGCTCCGCATCCGGATCGGCGTAATCAGCCCCCTCGTCGAGATCGAGGGGCTGCGCTTCGAAGTACGAGAAGCGGGCGGTCGGGAAGCGCGCGGGGCCGCCGTCGAGGTCAGCCGTCGGCGCGCCCGGCCGCGGGTCGTCGAAGACGAATGCGGCGGGATGCCCGTCGGCGAAGTACATCCGCCCGCCGGGCTTGAGAAACCACGCGATGATGCGGGCCCACTCGGCGATATCGGGCAGCCAGCCGATCGTGCCCCACGTCGTGTAGACGACATCGAAGCTCTCGGGCTGCGGCAGCGCGTGGCGCGCGTCGTACAGGTCGGCGCACACGAAGCGGCTGCGGTCGGCGAGTCCGAGCTCGTCGGCGAGCGCGCGCGCCTGCTTCACCGCGGGCATCGAGAAGTCGAGCCCGACGACCTCGGCACCGCGCTGGGCGAGCACGAGCGTGTCGGCGCCGAAGTGGCACTGCAGATGCAGCACGCGCTTCCCCTGCCAGCCCTCGGGCGCGATGTGCGGCAGCTCGGCCTCTTCGACCGGGTACAAGCGGCCCTCACCCGCGCGCAACGGAGCGAGGTCGTAGAACTCGCTCGCCACGTGCACGGGCACCTTCTCGTCCCAGTGCTCCCGGTTGAGCCGGGCCCACTCGGGCGTCTCGGATGCCCCCATCGCTACGGCACCGCCTGCTAGTCGCTCAGGGCCAGAGCGCGCTCGATCGCCTCCTGCAGGCGCTCGTCGGCCTCGGCCGCCGCGACCAGGTCGTTGTCGGCGTAGGCCTGCTCGCGATCGAGCAGCGCCTGGCGGGCATCTTGCAGCGCCTGCGCGAGCTCGGCCGAGATCTCGACGCCCGTACCGGGCTCGGTCGGGTCGGTGGGCTCCGTCGGGTCGGTCGGGTCGGTCGGATCCGTGGGATCGACCGGATCGACGTCGCCGTCGCCCGCCGCAGCACCCGAGTCGCCGCCGAACAGCGAGTCGAGCGCTTCGTCGAGCGTGTCTTCGAAGGCGATCGAGTCACCGAAGGCCACCAGCACCTTGCGCAGCAGCGGGAAGCTCGTCTCACCCGTCGACTGCACGTAGACGGGCTGCACGTAGAGGAAGCCGCCGCCGATCGGCAGCGTCAGCAGATTGCCGCGCAGCACCTCGGTCTCACCGCGCTGCAGCAGGGCCAGGTCGTTCGCCACGATCGGGTCGGAGTTGAACTGGTTCTGTACCTGGCCCGGGCCGGGGATCGTCTGCGAGGGCAGCGTGAGCAGCGTGAGCTTGCCGTAGTCCTCACCGGGGTCGGCGTTCGCCGCGAGATAGCCCGTGAGCACGTTGCGCTCGTTCTCGCTCGCGGTGCGCGGAATGAAGGTGGAGTACAGCGTGAAGCCCGGCGCATCGGCCCCCGGCACCTGCATCGTCAGGTAGTAGGGCGGCTGCAGGGTCGGGGCCGCGGCGAGCGACGTCGGGTCGTTCGGCGTGCGCCACTCGTCATCGGTCGAGAAGAACGAACCCGGATCGGTCACGTGGTACGCGCCGAGGATGTTGCGCTGAACCTTGAAGAGGTCGGCCGGGTAGCGCACGTGCGACAGCAGCTGCTCGCTCATGCCCTCAGCCGACTCGAGCGTGTTGGGGAACACCTTCTGCCAGGTCTGCAGGATCGGGTCTTCGGTGTCCCACGCGTAGAGCGTGACCGAGCCGTCGTACGCGTCGACCGTCGCCTTGACCGAGTTGCGGATGTAGTTGATCTGGTCGAGCGGGAAGGCGGGAGCCGGCGTGTAGGTGTCGGCGATCGCCTCGCTCAGCGCCACGGTCGTCGAGTAGGGGTAGCTCGCCGAGGTCGTGTAGCCATCGACGATCCAGACGATGCGGCCGTCGACGATCGCCGGGTACGGGTCGGAGTCGAGCGTCAGGTACGGCGCCGCCTTCTGCACGCGCTCGACCGGGTTGCGCTCGTAGAGGATCTGCGAGTCGTCGGTCACGGCCTCGGAGAGGAAGATCTGCTCTGACTGGAACTTGATCGAGTACAGCAGCCGCTTGAACACGTTGTCGAGCGTCGGTCCGCCGTCGCCCGTGAAGGTGTAGGTGGCATTGCCGGCCTGATCCTCGTTGCCCTCCGAGGGGAAGTCGAGCTCGAGGTTGTCACCGCCGCCGACGATCGAGTAGGTCGGCGAGAACTCGCCGAAGTACACGCGCGGCTCGTACTCGCCCAGCTCGCTCGTGAGCGACCCGCTCGCGGGAATCCCGCCCTCGAGGAACTGCGGGCGGCCGTCGTCGGTGCGCTGGTTGCCGTAGGCGGCCACCACGCCGTAGCCGTGGGTGAAGACGATCGTGTTGTTGTACCAGTTCTGCGACGTCTGGCCGTCGGGGTTGAGCTCGCGCAGCGAGATGACGGTGTCTTGCGTGCGACCGTCGATCTCGTAGCGGTCGACGTCGAGGAACTCGGGGAACTGGTAGTACTGCCGGAACTGCTCGAGCTGGGCGAAGGCCTCGGTCACGAGCGCCGGGTCGATGATGCGGATGTTCGCCGTCGTCTCAGCGTCTTCGCGCAGCGCGCCCTGCTCGGCGTCGGTGACGGCGTCGTACGAGATCTCTTCGATGCCCGACACGTTGTAGGCGTCGCGCGTCGCCTCGATATTGCGCTCGATGAAGGGCGCCTCGAACTCGCGCGCGTTGGGCTCGACCTGGAACCGCTGCACGATCCACGGGTAGACGCTGCCGATCAGCAGTCCGCTCACGAGCAGCAGGGCCGTGCCGACGATCGGCAGGCGCCAGCGCCCAATGACGGCCGTGATGACGAAGAGCGCGGCGACGAGCAGCGCGATGCCGGCGAGAATGCCGCGGCTCGGAATGGTCGAGTTCACCTCGGTGAAGCCCGCGCCGATGGCGAGGAAGCCGTCGCTCGGCTGGATCACGGTGGCGTACTGGTCGAACCAGATGCTGACGCCCTGCAGGGCGATGTAGATCGCGGCCGTGAGAGCGAGCTGGATGCGCGCGGTGCGCGAGATGCGGATCTCGCGTCCGTTGACGGCGATGGCGCCGTACAGGTAGCTCGTGGCCACGGCGGCGATACCGGCGAGCAGCACGACGGCGGAAGCGAACGCGATGACGCCGCGCCAGAACGGCAGCTCGTAGACGAAGAACGAGATATCGAGCCCGAACTGCGGGTCGACCTGGCCGAACGGCGTGCGGTTCCACCACTGCAGCACCATCTGCCACTGGCCCGCGGCGGTGACGCCGGCGAAGAGGCCGAGCACGGCGGGGATGCCGAGCATCGCGACGCGGCGCAGGGGCTCGACGACCTCTTGATAGCGGTCGAGCTGCGAGTTGAGCTTCGCGTAGACCGGGCGCGCGCGGTACGCGATCTGCAGGCTCGCCCACACGGGCAGGAACATGCCGAGGAACCCGACGAGGAACATGCCGCCCGTCGCGAACCACTGGGTCGTGAGCACGTTGAGGAACCCGAGCTGGTCGAACCACAGGATGTCGGTGTAGACGTTCGCGAACACGAAGAACAGCACGACGAGCGCGCCGACGATGGCGGCGCTGATCGCGAGAGTCGCGCGGGAACGATTGGCGGGCGGCGTTGCGGTGGACGTCACGAGGGTGCTCCCAGAGTCGGCGGGCGTACCCGGTCAGACTACTGGGGCGAGTCTTGGAAGTGGCCCGGTCGACGGGATGTTCGCCGCTAGCGTTCGCAGCGCGCCAGCTCGTCGAGACCAGCATCGTCGGCGATCGCCTGCAGCACGCCGATCGCCTCGTCGAGCGAGGCGACCGAGAACACCTCGAGGTCGCCAGGCACGTTGCCCACGACCTCATCGCAATTGCCCACCGGGGCGAGGAACCAGTCGGCGCCCGCGCCGACCGCGCCGTGCATCTTCTGCACGATGCCGCCGATCGGCCCGACCGTGCCGTCAGCGCCGATCGTGCCCGTGCCGGCGACCTCGGCCCCGCCCGCGAGCGAATCGGGCGTGAGCTTGTCGATGATGCCGAGGGCGAACATCATGCCGGCGCTCGGGCCGCCCACGTTCTCGAGCTCGATGTTGACGTCGAAGGGGAACACGTACTCGCCCGCGATGAGCACGCCGATCACCGGCACGGGCTCGTCGCCCTCGCTCAGCACCGGGGTGACCTCGAGGGTGCGCTGCGTCCCCGCGCGCACGACGTCGATCGACACCGGCTGCGTGATGCCGTTGGCCGCGATCGCGGCGCGCAGCGCCGTGACATCCCGAATCGGCTCGCCGTCGACGGCCGTGATGATGTCGTCACCGCGCAGGATGCCCTCGGCCGGGCTCTCGGCGAGGGTCTCAACGACTCGCAGCTGGCTCTCGTAGGGCTCGCCGAGCGCGCGCAGCGCGGCCGCCACGGCCTCTTGCTGCGAGTTCTCCATGTCGATGCGGCTCTGCTCGCGGCGGTCTTCGGTGCTGAGGCCGGGCGGGAACACCGAGTCGACGGGCACGACCGACTGGCTCGGGTCGAGCCAGGCACGGATGACCTCGAACCACGAGGGCGGCTGGTCGCGATTGCCGTAGACGTTGACCGTGAGCAGGCTCAGCGATCCGGCCGTGTCGTAGGTGGGCTCGGAGGGGATCTCGATGAGCGGCACCTCGTCGCCGTCGACCGAGACGGTTCCGAGGGTGTCGAAGACCGGGCCGGGGCGCTCGATGACGTACGGCGACGGCAGCACCGCGAGGCCGAAGACCCCGAACAGGGTCAGGGCGAGCAGCAGCCAGCCGACGCGGCGACCGCGCAGGCGCGCGTCGGCCACGACGGGATCGTGCGCATCGTCGAGGCCATCGCCGCGCGCGTCTGCGGTGAACAGGCTCACCGGGCTCCTCTCGAGGGTGCTCTGCTCGGCCGGCGGGCACGGGCAGGTGTTCGCCCACGGCGCAGAGCCGCGGGCAAAGCCTAGGCGAAAACCCATCGGCCGCCGAGGCACTCGCACTAGCGTAGGAACCATGGCTGAGGATCCCCTAGGCGGGGCTGACGACGAGTTGCGCGAGATGCTCCAGCGGTTTCTGGCCGGTGAGGGCGACCTCGATCCGGCCAAGCTCGCCGGGGCGGCCGGCCTGCCGACCGACCCCCTCATGGTCGCGCGCCTCATGGGTCAGTTGCAGAAGGCCATGAGCGCGAACGCCGACGGGGTCGACTGGCAGCTCGCGAAAGACGAGGCCGGGCGCATCGCGGCGCAGGGCTCGATCCGCTCGAGCTCGGCCGAGCTCGAGCAGCTGCGGCAGGCGCTCAATGTCGCGGCGCTCTGGCTCGACGAGGCCACCTCGATCACGCAGCTGACCTCAGAGCCCACGCTGCTGACGCGCGCCGACTGGGCGCGCCTCACCCTGCCGGTGTGGACCCAGCTCGCCGAGCCCGTCGCCACCTCGATCTCCGACTCGCTCACCGAGGTGCTCGACCAGCAGGTGCCCGACGAGCTCAAGGGCATGGTCGCGAACGCGGGGCAGATGATGCGCTCGCTCGGCGGCACGCTCTTTTCGCTGCAGCTCGGCCACGTCGTGGGCCAGCTCGCGGCCGAGGTGGTCTCGGGCGGCGACATCGGCATCCCGCTGCTGCCCGGCCGCGACGACACCGACGTGCAGGCCGCGCTGATCCCCCAGAACATGTCGTCGTTCGGCGAGGGCCTCGACATCGCCGCCGACCAGGTGCAGCTCTACCTGGCGGTGCGCGAGCTCGCCCACGCGCGCCTGTTCCGGCACGCCCGCTGGTTGCGGCAGCACCTCATCAGCGCCATCACCGACTACGCGCGCGGCATTCGCATCGACACCTCGCGCATCGAGTCGCTCGCGGCCGAGTTCGACCCGTCGAACCCCGAGAGCCTGCGCGAGGCGCTCACGAGCGGTGCTCTCATCCCGCCGAAGACCGAGGCGCAGGTGGCCGCGCTGGGCCGCCTCGAGACGACCCTGGCCCTCATCGAGGGCTGGGTCGACGTCGTCACGGCGCACGCGACCGGTCGACTGCCGAAGGCGGATGCCGTGGCCGAGACCGTGCGCCGTCGCCGCGCCGCGGGCGGTCCGGCCGAGAGCGCCTTCGCGACGCTCGTCGGCCTCGAGCTGCGGCCGCGCCGCCTGCGCGAGGCGGCGGCCTTCTGGCAGCGCATCACCGATGCCGTGGGGGCCGATGCCCGCGACGGGCTGTGGGCGCACCCCGACCTGCTGCCCGGCGCCGATGACATCGACGACCCCGCGCGCGTGATCGCGAGCCTGCAGGGCGCCGGCAGCATCGAGCCTGACGCCCTCGACCAGGCGCTCAGCGAGCTGCTCGCCGACGAGAGCGGCGACCGGCCGATCGAGGGGGCCCCGGGCGAGGCACCCGACGAGCCGCACCGCCCCGACGAACCGACCGCCTAGGCACCGGCCCCGCCCGTCGACGAGCGGGCTGTGGATGCGCGGCCCGCGCTCGCTGCGCCATGCGCATCATGTGCGCCATGACCCTGCGACTCGACCCCCGCCGCCCGATCGTCTGGCGCACGCCGCACAGCCTGCAGATCGGGGTGGACCCGGTGCTCGCCACGATCGACGCGGTCAGCGAGGGCGACGCACGGCTCGTCGATGCGCTCGCCGTCGGCGTGACGCGCGCGGGCCTCGAGATGCTCGCCGACCAGTCGGCCGTGCCGTGCGACCGGGTCGAGCAGCTGCTCGCCACGCTCGCGCCCGCTCTCGCGACCGCGGCACCCGCGACCCGATCCGCGGCCCTGACCGTGGTGGGCGCGGGGGTCGGCGCGCAACGGGTGGCGGCCGTGCTGGGCGAGGCTGGCCACGCCGTGACGCTGCGGGCGCCCGAGCACCCCGAGGGCGACGCGACGGCGAGCGCCGCTCGCGGTCGCCGTCCCGACGCCGTCGTGCTCGTGAGCGCCCACGTCATCGACCCGCGCGCGCACCAGCGCTGGCTGCGGCGCGATGTGCCGCACCTGCCCGTGATCTTCGGCGAGGCGGCCGTGACGATCGGGCCCCTCGTGCGCCCGGGCGCGACCGCGTGTCTCGGCTGCGTCGAGCGTCGACGAACGCTCGACGACCCGGCCCGCCCCGCGATCGCCGCGCAGCTGTGGGGCGCGCCGGCCGCGGCCGAGTCGCCCGCGCTCGCGACGGAGGCGGCGGTCGAAGCGCTGCGCCTGCTGCGAACGGGCATCCTGAAGCCCCTCGACGAGGCGGCCCCGTCGGTGAGCGTTCGCCTCGACGCCGACTCGGGTGCGCGCACGACCGCGTCGTGGGCCGCGCTCGACGACTGCGGGTGCCGCGTGCTCAGCCCGTTGCCGGAGCCCGCACCTCGTCGAGAAAACGGCTCGGCGCGCGCTCGGCACGCGCCGAGGTCGCCCGTTGGGCCCACGACAGCTCGAGCACCGTTCGTGCCCGCGTGATGCCGACGTAGAACAGCCGGCGCTCTTCGTCGATCGCCTCGAGCCCCTGGGCGAACGTGATGGGCACGAGCCCCTCGCTGAGGCCCGCGATGTAGACGCAGTCCCACTCGAGGCCTTTCGCCGCGTGCAGCGTCGAGAGCGTCACCGCCGACCGCGTCGGCGCGTGCTGCTGCTGCTGGCGGCGCTGCAGCTCGCGCACGAAGTCGGCGAGCGTCGTGCCCTTCGGCGACTCCTCCGCCAAGCCGAGCAGGGCGTTCATGCTCTCCCACTTCGCGCGCTCGGCGCCGCCGCCCTCGGGCGGGTCCTGCCGCCAGCCGAGCCCGCGCAGCACGTCGCTCACGCTCTTGAAGAGCGGCTCGTCGGTGATCGAGATCGACGCCCCGCGCAGCAGCATGATCGCCTGCTTCACCTCGACCTGGTCGAAGAAGCGGCTGTCGGCGCGCGACTGCACGGGCACCCCGAAGCGGCTGAGCGCCGACTCGAGCGCGATCGACTGCGTGTTGATGCGGTAGAGCACGGCGATCGACTCGGGCGGCGTGCCGTCGGCGATGCGCCGCGCGATCGACTGGGCGATGGATGCCGCTTCGGCGGCATCGTCGACGTGCTTGCTGACCGAGGGGGTCGCCCCTCGAGCACTGCCCTCGCTCGCGGCGTGCAGCGTGAGCGCGCCTAGCCGCCCGCGCATGAGCCGGTTGGCGAGCGTAACGATGGCGGTCGTCGAGCGGTAGTTGTCTTCTAGCCGCACGACGCGCGCCTCGGGGTACTCGCTGCCGAAGCGCACGAGGTAGTCGCTCGTCGCGCCCGCGAACGAGTAGATCGTCTGCGAGGCGTCGCCGACGACGCAGAGCTCGCGCCGCCCGCCGAGCCACAGCGTCAGCAGGTCGTGCTGCAGGGGCGAGACGTCTTGGTACTCGTCGACGACAAAGAAGCGGTACTGCGCGCGCACCTGGTCGGCGACGCGCGGCTCGTTCTCGATCATGCCCGCCGTGGCGAGCAGCACGTCTTCGAAGTCGATCTGGCGGCGCTCGTCTTTGATGCGCTCGTAGGTCTGCTGCAGGGCCACCATCGCGTCCACGCTCAGGCGGGCGGGAAGCGTGCGGCTGGAGGCGGCGCGGGCGTAGTCGTCGATCGAGAGGCGGCTGACCTTGCGCCACTCGATCTCGGCAGCGGCATCCCGCAGCCCCGCCGTGTCGAGGCTGAGCTTGAGGGCGCCCGCGGCCTGCCCGAGCAGCGGGCCCTTGCCCTCGAGCACGCGCGGGGGCGTGCCGCCGACGACGATGGGCCAGAAGTAGTGCAGCTGCCGCAGCGCCGCCGAGTGGAAGGTGCGCGCCGCGACCCCCTCGGCGCCGAGCGCCCGCAGCCGGCCGAGCAGTTCGCCGGCCGCGCGCGTCGTGAAGGTCAGCGCCATGACGCGCTGCGGGTCGTAGGCTCCCGTCGCCACGCCGTAAGCGATGCGGTGCGTGATGGCGCGGGTCTTGCCGGTTCCGGCGCCGGCGAGCACGCAGACGGGCCCGAGCAGCGCCTCCGCCACCTGTCGCTGGTGGTCGTCGAGGGCGGCGAGCAGGCGCTCGGGACTGACCGCGGGCGCCGAGGCGGGGGCTGAGTCAGCGGTCATGGCGCATCGAGCGGGGCGCCGAACCAGTCTTCGATGATCGCGCGGGCGATCGAGGTGCGGCCCGGCAGCAGGATCTCGCCGAGGCTCGCGGCGAGCTCGTCGCGGCTGAACCAGCGCAGGTCGAGGATCTCGGTGCCGTCGGGGCGCAGGTCGTTGGCGTGCGCGGGGTCGAGCCGGGCGCGGAAGCCGAGCATGAGCGAGGCGGGAAACGGCCAGGGCTGCGAGCCCACGTACTCGGGGTCGACGACGCGCAGTCCCGACTCCTCGAACACCTCGCGCACCACGGCGGCCTCGAGCGACTCGCCCGGCTCGACGAAGCCCGCGAGCAGCGAGAAGCGGTTCGACTCCCACAGCGCGTTGCTGCCGAGCACGATGCGGTCGTCGGCGTCGGTGATGCCCACGATGATGGCGGCGTCGGTGCGGGGAAAGAGCTCGGCGCCTGTCTCGACATCGACGCGCACCCAGCCGGCCTTGGCTGCGACCGTGGGGTTGCCGGTGCGCGGCGAGAAGCGGTGCGTGGCGTGCCAGTTGGCCAGGCCGAGGGCCTCGATCGCGAGGCCCGCGTCGCGGTCGCCCAGGCGGTGGCCGAGCGTGCGGGGCGACGCCCACCGGGTGACGTCGGGCTCGAGCGCGGGGCCCGACTCGTCGTCGAGCACGATCGCGGTGATGGCGGCACCCGCGGCGACCCCGCCCTCGGCCTCGAGCGTGCGGCCGAGATAGATGCGCAGCGCCTCGACGGGGGCGCTGGACCACGGCAGCAGGGCGAGCGCGGGAGCAGCGGCCGCATCCCGCGCCGCAGCCAGCAGCACCTCGCCACGCCAGAGCGCGACGATACGCGCCTCGGGGTCGACGGCGAGCTCGTCGAACAGCTGCGGACGGTCGCGGGCGGCGTGATCGCGGTCGATGCGGTAGCGCGAGAGCGGCAGGCGCTGCGTCAACGAAGGGGGCATCGAAACCTCTCAGCGTCACGCACGGTGGTGGTCACATCGGCGCCCCGGCGCGTGGCGCAGGGCCCCGGCGGGCCCGGGCGACCTACCCTGTCGGTATGTCCCGCCGATCGCCTCTCACTCTAGCCGCGCTCGCCACCTCGGCCGTCGACGGTCTCGATGTGACCCACGCCGCGGCCCTCGGCAGCGCGGGCGGCGAGGTCGACTCGGCGCTGCTGAGCGCGCGCGACGGGCGCACGCTCGTCATCCGGGTGCCGCGCACCGCCGCGGCGGAGAGCGAGCAGTCGGCCGACCTCGTCGCCATTCGCGCGCTCAGCGACGGCGTGCGTGCCCGCCTGCCGTTCGGGGTGCCGCGCATGCTCGGCCAGGCGCCCATCGACGGCACGCGCGCGATCGTGTCGGAGTTCGTCGACGGCTCGCCCGTGCGCCTCGACGCCATCACCCCCGGCATCGCTGCCTCGATGGGCCGTGCGATTGCCGCCATCCACGCCCTGCCCACGAGCGTCGTCGCCGATGTCGGCCTGCCACAGCTGCGCGCGATCGACGTCATGCGCGAGGCCGTCACGACGCTCGACCGCGCCGCGGCGACGGGCCTCGTGCCCGCCGCGCTGCTGCGCCGCTGGGAGGTCGCGGCCGAGGACTCGGCGCTCTGGCAGTTCACCCCCACCGTGATCAACGGTTCGCTCAGCGCCGCCTCGTTCCTCGTCGTGGGCGACTCGGTCACCGGTCTGCTCGGCTGGGCGCGGCTGCAGGTGGGCGACCCCGCGCGCGACCTGTTCTGGATGCTCGGCTCGAGCGACCCTGACGTGCCCGAGACCGGCTTCGACGCCTACCACCAGGCGCGCGGCGTACACGACCGCGAGATCGGGCGGCGCGCGGTCTTCGCGGCCGAGCTGGAGCTCGCCCGCTGGCTGCTGCACGGCACCGAGCGGCGTTCGACCGAGATCGTCGACGACGCCGTGGGCATGCTGCACGCTCTGCTCGACCGCGTGAGCGGCGACCTCACCAACCCGCTCGCGACCGAGCCGGCGGCGAGCCTCGGGCTCGATGAGGTCGACGAGCTGCTCGAGCGCGGCACGCCGCGCTCGCCCGGTTCGGCCTACTGAGGCCGGGAGGCCTCGACGAGCGCGGCGAACAGCCGCAGGTCGTCGGGCGTCTCTTCGGGGTGCCACTGCACGGCGACCCCGAAAGTCAGCGCGTCGATGTCGACCGCCTGGATGATGCCGTCGTCACCGCGCGCGCTCACGGTCAACCCCGGGGCGAGGTGGTTGATGGCCTGGTGGTGGTAGCTCTTGACGGTGAGGCTCGGGCCGAGCATCCCGCCGATGCGCGTGCCCGGCTCGGTGAGCACGGGGTTGTCGGCGAACGTCGCGTTGCCGTAGCTGTAGCGGTTCGAGCCGATCACGTCGGGCAGGTGCTGCACGAGCGTGCCGCCGAGGGCCACGTTGATCACCTGCAGTCCGCGGCAGATGCCGAGCACGGGCAGGTCGCGGGCCATGGCCGCGTGCACGAGGGCGAGCTCCCAGGCATCGCGGTCGGGGCGGGGGGCGTCGTTCTCGGGATGCGGGCGCTCGCCGTAGAGCGCCGCGTCGACGTCTTTGCCGCCCGTGAGGATGAGCCCGTCGATGCCCTCGAGCACGCGCTCGATCGCCTCGGCGTGCGGGGGCTGCGGGGGCAGGCCGACGACGGCTCCCCCGGCGGCGATGACGCAGTCGGTGTAGACGCGCGGCAGCACGGCGGCCGGGCGATCCCACAGGCCCATGACCGCGGGCTCCAGGTAGGTGGTCAGGCCGATCAGCGCGGTCACGCCGCGTCGCCCTCCGGCGGGCCGGCCATGCGGCGGGCCATGATGCCACGCGCGCGGCGCAGGGCGCGCACGAGCTCGGGCTGGCGGATTCCGAGCTCTTGGCTCACATCGCTGTAGGTGCGGCGCTGCACGAGCACGCCGGTCGCGGCGGCCTGCAGGTCGTGCGGCAGGCGGGCGATCGCGGCCTCGAGCTCGGCCGGGGTGAGGCTGGCGACGACCTGCTCGAGACGGGCATCCTCAGGATCGACCACGTCGAGGTCGAAGTCGTCGTCGCGCATGAGGTCTCCGTTTCGGGGGTGCGGGGTGATGCTCGGGAGCGGCCGGATCGGCGACCGCCCCCGAGCGTCAGCGGATCAGCTGGCGAAGTCCTTCACGAGCTGCTCGTTCTCTTTCTTGTTGATGACCGCCACGACGTAGCCGATGAGCAGCGACAGGAACGGCAGCAGCACGAGGAACCAGCCGAGCGGGTTCAGCAGCCAGGCGCTCTCGGGCAGCGAGGGGTCGACGCCGTCGGGCACCGTGCCGGCCAGCAGGTTGAAGCGCGACATGAGCAGGTAGAGGCCCACACCGAGCAGCACGATCGAGAGCGCCGGGGCGATCTTCGTCGACCAGACGTTGCCGCCCTCGTTCTTCATGAAGTACCGGATGACCGCGATGCTCACCAGGATCTCGACGAGCACGATCGCGATGACGGTGACCGAGCTCATCCACGAGAACAGGTTGAGGAACGGGTCGAGACCGGCGATCGCGAAGATGATCATGACAACCGCGGCGATGGCCGAGGTGATGAAGACGCCGTTGACGGGCGCGCCCGCGGTGTTGACCTTGGCGACCGCGGCCGGCAGCACGCCGCCGCGCCCGAGGGCGAAGAAGTAGCGCGAGGCGGCGTTCTGGAAGGCCAGGAGGCCGGCGAACAGGCTCGTCAGCACGAGGATTCCCATCGCGACCGTCAGCCACGAGCCGACGTACTGCTCGGTGAGGCCGAAGAGCACGCCGGCGGGGTCGGCCAGGCCGCCCGAGAGCTCGATGACCTTGTCGGCCACCTGCGAGGCACCCATGCCGGTCACCATGGCGAACGAGACGAGGGCGAAGAGGATGCTGATCACGCCGATCGAGACGTACGTGGCGATCGGCACCGTGCGCTTGGGGTCTTTCGCCTCTTCGCCGTAGATGGCCGTGGCCTCGAAGCCGATGAAGCTCGCGAAGGCGAAGGCGAGCGCGATGCCGGCCGTGCCCGCGAAGCCGCCCGCGAAGATCTCGGTGGGGCTGAACGAGGCCGCGAGGTTCCAGCCCTCGGGCCCGCCGTTGGCGAGGATCGCGACGGCCGCGACGACGAGCACCGTGACCTCGAGCACGAGCATGACGCCGAGCACCTTGGCTCCGACGTCGACGCTCAGCAGCGAGAGGCCCGAGACGATGACCCACACCCCCAGCGACCAGACGTACCACGGCAGCTCGAGGCCGAGCCCGGCGCCGAAGCCCGACATGACGACGCCGAAGAAGCCGTAGATGGCGAGCTGGATCGTGACGTAGGCCACGAGGGCCGCGAACGCCGCGGCGACGCCGGCGTTGACGCCGAGACCCTTGCCGACGTAGGCGAAGAAGGCGCCCGAGTTGGTCATGCTGCGGCTCATGGTGGCGTAGCCGACCGAGAAGATGAGCAGCGTGATGCCGACGGCGAGGTACGCGCCGGGCACGGCCGCTCCGTTGCCGAGCAGCATGGCGACGGGAACAGCGCCCGTGATGCCGATGAGCGGGGCCGAGGCGGCGACGACGAAGAAGACGATGCCGAGAATGCCGAGCCGACCCGACTTGAGGGTCGATTGGGGGGTGTCAGTCATGGATCCGGAACTCCTCATTGAGTTGGGGTGGATCGTTCGTGTCGAAACGACCTGGCGCCATAGTGGTGCACGCGCCCCCTCGCGTCAAGCGGAATCGCCCTCGGAGGGCATCCGGAATTGCCTATCGTTTGTTTACGAATGATTCGGTAGCCTGACCCTCATGGCCTCGCTCAATGGATTCCTCGCCCCGAAGACCCCGAGCGGCGCGAGCGCGCTCGTGCCCGACATGCCCTGGTTCTACTCGGGCACGCTGCTCACCGCCGAGTACCGCACCGACCCGGCCAACGTGAAGGCGCTGCTGCCCGAGGGCCTCGAGCTCGCCGACGACGACCCGGGTGCGGTGGCGCTCATCTGGGCCGACTGGCAGTCGTGCTCGACCGGCGGCGCCGAGCTGCTCGACCCCATGCGCTCGCAGTACCTCGAGACCTTCGCCGTCGTGCGCGTCAAGCACGAGGGCGTCACCTATACGCGCTGCGTCGCCATCTGGGTGACGAAAGACTTCGCGATCGGCCGCGGCTGGTTTCAGGGCTACCCGAAGAAACTCGGCTCGATGGCCGTTACGCGGGTCTTCAATGTCGGCAAGGCCTCGCCGCGCCTCGCACCGGGGGCTCGCCTCGGCGCCTCGCTTGCGGCCTACGACCACCGCCTCGCCTCGCTCGTCGTGACGCTGCGGTCGCCCTCGGAATCGAACGGCTTCGTCAACGGCCACCCCATGCTGCATTCGCGGTGGATGCCCTCCATCACCCCCGGCGCCGGCAACAGCCTCGACCAGCTCATCACCATGAGCACGACCGACGCCGAGATCGGCGAGACCTGGGTGGGCGACTTCGAGCTCGAGTTGCACGACTCCCCGTGGGACGAGCTCGCGTCGATCCTGCCCGTGCAGGAGAAGATCGCGGCGTACTACCGCGAGGTCGGCGTGACGTTCAACGGGGGGTCGCTCGTGAAGGATCAGTCGAACCCCGCCGTCTAGGTCGAGAGCGAGGGAACGGGAAGGGCCCGGGAGCGTTGCTCCCGGGCCCTTCCCGTCTGCCCTTTTCGAACAGGTCGAGCTGTGCTGGCTGTTCTTGGATCAGAGATCCAAGAAATACTCCCGAACCTCCCACGCTGTGACGTCGCGCGTCGTCGGGTCGGGCACGTCGGCGGTGTAGCGCTCGATCTCGTCGCGCTTCATGACCTCGAAGACGTTGACGAGGTCGCCGCCGAGCAGCTCGATGAGGGGCGCATCGGCTCGGAGAGCATCCAGAGCATCGCCCAGCGACATGGGGAGCACCGCCTGCGACTCGTCCTCGTAGCTGTAGCCGACGGCGGCCGGCGGCGCGGCGAGCGCGCGGCGGATGCCGTCGAGGCCGGCCGCGAGCAGGGCTGCGGTCATGAGGTAGGCGTTGGCGGCGCCGTCGCCGAGGCGCATCTCGAGGCGGGTTCCGCCGCCGCGCTCCGGCGGCACGCGCAGCATCGCGCTGCGGTTGTCGTAGCCCCAGTTGGCGCGGTACGGCGCGAGCGTGTCGGGGCCGAGTCGCTTGAAGGCGTTGATCGTGGGGTTGCAGAACGCCGTGAGTGCCGCGGCGTGCTCGACGATGCCCGCGATCATGTGCTGCGCGAGGGGGCTGAGGCCGTCGCCCTCGTGCATGAGGTTCTCGCCCGCGGCGTCGACGAGCGACATGTGCAGGTGGAAGCCGCTGCCGCCCTCGTCGCTCCACGGCTTGCCCGCGAAGGTGGCCGCCTGGCCGACGCGCGCGATGACGTCTTTCACGCCCGCCTTGAGCATGAAGGCGCGGTCGCAGGCGTCGAGCGCTTCGCCGTGCCAGATGTTGATCTCGTACTGGCTGGGGCTGAACTCGTGGTTGCCGGCGAAGACGCCGATGCGCAGCTGGTCGAGCATGCGCAGCAGGTGCAGGAAGGTGCCCTTGGGGTCGACGGTCGCGCCGCTCGTGTACACGCGACCGGGCTGGGTGAGGGCCCGCTTGAAGCCGCCCTCCTCCGTGCGGTCGGCGATGTAGAACTCGAGCTCGGGGCCGACGAGCGGCGTGAGGCCGAGCTTCGCGTACTCGCCCACGATGCGCTCGAGCAGCACGCGCGGCGAGAGCGGGCTCGGCGTGCCGTCGGGGTTGTTGGCGCCCGCGACGACGAAGGCCACGCCGGGTTCCCACGGCAGGGCGCGCCAGCTGCCCGGCACGATCTGGCTGATGAAGTCTTCGAGCCCGTTGCTGAGCACGTCGGCACCGTCGAGCACGCCGCCCTGCGTCGTCGTCACCCACACGCCCTGGCAGAACGCCGGCCCCCCGTGGCTGATCTTGTCGAGCTCGCTCACGAGCAGGTCTTTCGACCGCACGGTGCCGATGATGTCGGCGTAGATGACGCGCAGCACGTCGATCTTGGCCGAGAGCAGCTCGCTCTGCAGGGCGGAAAGGCTGTGGCTCATGTGCGACTCCTTCGTGGCACTCGTGGGGCTCGGACGAAAATCGTTCGGACTCAAACGAGATAGTAGACTACCGACCGACTCGATGGGGAGGTCTGATGCGCGTTCTGTTCATCCAGCACGATCACGTGAGCCCGCTGGGCCCGGTCGGCGAGCGCTTCGCCCATCACGGCTTCGCGATCGACACGCATCTCGTCGTGCCCGAGTCTGACTTCTCGGCGCCGAACATCGAGACCTCCTTCCCTGCGTTCAGCGACTACGACGTGCTCGTGCCGCTCGGCGCCCCCTGGGGCGCGTGGGACGACGCGTGCATCGGCCGCTGGCTTCTCCCCGAGATCGCGTGGCTGCGCGACGCCGTCGACCACGGGATGCCCGTGCTCGGCATCTGCTTCGGCGGCCAGCTGCTCGCCCGCGCCCTGGGCGGCTCGGTGGCGCCGGCGCCGCGGGGTGAGATCGGCTGGACTGCGGTGTGGAGCGACGCTCCGACCCTCGTCGGCGAGGGGCCGTGGTTCCAGTTCCACTACGACCGCTGGGTCGTGCCGCCCGGCGCCGTCGAGATCGCGCGCACGCCCGCGGCCTCGCAGGCCTTCGTCGTCGGGCGGTCGCTCGCCGTGCAGTTCCACCCCGAGCTCGACGCTGCAGGGCTGCAGGGGTGGCTCGACTGGGGCGGAGCATCCAAGGTTCAGGAGAACGGCGACGACCCGGTCGTCATGCTCGCGCAGACGCGCGCGTTCGAGGCCGCCGCGCGCGAGCGCACGAACGCCCTCGTCGACGCGTTCCTCACCGACGTCGCGGGGCTGCTCCCCCGCTAGTCGCACGCACCGCACCCACCGCGCGCGCCGCGCGCACCGCGCCAGATCTGGGCCAAATCGGCGCAACCCTGAAGCCATAGCGCCTTTGTCCCCCAGATCTGGGACGTGGCGCTCGGGATGCTCGCGCGTTGTCGGAGCATCCTGCACCGCCAGATTGGTGCCAAAACGGCGGAATGCAAGGGGTCACGCGCCCTTTCGGCCCAGATCTGGGGCAAAGGGGCGCGTGGGGCGCGCGGGCTAGGCGACGCGCACGGGCATGCGCTTGATGCCGTGCACGAAGTTGCTGCGCAGGTAGTCGAGGTCGCCGGCGCGCTCGAGCGTGACGTCGCGCGTCAGCAGGTCTTCGAACATGATGCGCAGCTCGATGCGCGCGAGCGCGTTGCCGAGGCACATGTGCGGGCCGCCGCGGCCGAACGACATGTGCTCGTTCGGGTTGCGCGTCACGTCGAAGCGGTACGGCTCATCGAAGATCGCCGAGTCGCGGTTGCCCGAGGCGAACCACACGACGACCTTCTCACCCTCGCTGATCTGTGTCTCGGCGAACTCGACATCCTTCGTGGCCGTGCGGCGGAAGTGGTACACGGGCGAGGCGAAGCGCAGGAACTCCTCGACGGCCCACGGGATGAGCGAGGGGTCGTTGCGCAAGATCTCGAGCTGCTCGGGGTTATCGAGCAGGTTCTTCATCGAGTGCGTGATCGTGTGGCGCGTGGTCTCGTTGCCCGCGACGACGAGCAGCAAGAAGTTGGTGTTGAACTCGTGCTCGCTCAGCTGCTGGCCGTCGCTCGGCACGCCGTCGGCGAGCAGGGTGATGAGGTCGGTGCCGCCCTTGCCGCGGCGCTCGGAGGCGAGGTGCTTGCCGTACTCGTAGACCTCGATCGCGGCGGGCGAGCGGAACGGCACGTGCTTGAACTCCTCGCTGTCGGCCGAGCCGATGAGCACGTCGGCGTGCTCGGGGTCGGTGTTGCCGACCATGCGGTTGCCCCACTCGATGAGCTGGCCCGTGTCGCTGTCGGGCACGCCGAGCAGGCGGGCGAGCACGCGAATCGGGAAGTCGGCGCTGACCTCCTCCACGAAGTCGAACTCCTTCTTCGCGAGCGCGGCGTCGAGCGTCTTCGCGGTGATGCCGCGCAAGAAGGTCTCGTACTTGGCGACGGCCTGCGGCGTGAACTCGCCCTGCAGCATGCGGCGCAGCGCTCGGTGGCGAATGCCGTCCATCTCGAGCAGCGACCGGCGCTGGTCTTGCATCGCGGGGTCGACCTCTTCGAGGTTCGTGAACTTGGTCGAGGTGAAGGTCTCGGTGTCGCGCAGGATGCGCACGATGTCGTGGTACCGCGTCGCCGACCAGAAGCCGCTGTTGGGCGCCTCTTCGGTCGAGTAGTGCAGGCCGGGCGTGGCCCGCAGCTCGTCGAAGACCCCCCACGGGGCGCCGCCCGCGAAGAGATCGAGGTCGGCCAGGGTGAGGTCTGTCATCGTCGACATGGTGCTCCTGCTTTCATGGGAAGCCATTTGTTCGGATGCTAACGAACTTCGGCGCGCGAGTCGAGCATGAAAGTGGTTTCGATGCGAATGAGTGAGGATGGAGTCCGCGCGGTCCACGCGCGAGGGGAGGGGAACCATGCCGAGTCCGCACACGCTGGCCGAGACCGAAGAGCGCGTCGCCGGCAAGCTCGGCGCCCTGCCCCTCGACTTCGAAGCGATGGCCGTGGTCTCGAACCTCTTCCGCGCCGCGAACGCCACGCGCAACTACCTCGAGCGCAGCGTGCTCGCCGCGACGGGCCTGTCGTGGACGGCCTTCGTCGTGCTCTGGGTCACCTGGATCTGGGAGCCCATCGAGACCCGCCAGATCGCCGAGGAGGGCGGCTTCTCGAAGGCCACCCTCACGGGAGTGCTCGGCACCCTCGAGACGAAGGGCTACCTGCTGCGCGAACGCAGCGACAAAGACGGCCGGCTCGTCAACGTGTCAATGACGCCCGCGGGCCGCGAGCTCATGGCCACGCTGTTCCCAACCTTCAACGACCACGAGCGCACGATCACCTCGAGCCTCGACCCCGAGCGGCGGCGCGAGCTCGCCGACATGCTGCGCGCGATCACGCAGGTGACGGAGGGGCAGCGGTAGGGCATCCGATTCAGGATGCTCGCGCGCCTTTGCCGCGAGCCCTACCGCTCGGCACCCCGGGTCGGTTAGTATCGCCAGAACCGTTCGTATCCGAACGACCCGCGATCGCAAAGGAGCAACCCGCGTGCATCAGGTTGAGCTGGCCGGACTGACCGTCGACACGCGCCACTCCATCGGCGGGCAGCGCGTCGCCTCGCCCGAGACCTTCGAGAGCATCTCGCCCATCGACGGCACCGTGCTCGCGCACATCGCCCGCGGCGGAGCCGCCGAGGCCGACGCCGCCGTGCAGGCCGCGCGCGCGGCGTTCCCGGGGTGGCGCGACCTCGGGCCCACCGGCCGCGGCGCCATTCTGCACCGCCTCGCCGACCTGATCGAGGCGAACGTCGAGCAGCTCTCGCAGCTCGAGACCCTCGACAACGGCTCGCTGCTGCGTAGCCACCGCCGCGGGGTCATGCCCCGCGTCGCCATGAACATCCGCTTCTTCGCCGACTGGGCGATCAACGAACTGTCGCACCCGGTCTGGCAGACCCGCGGGCACGACAACGTCGTCAGCTGGGACCCGTCGGGCGTCGCCGCGATCATCACGCCCTGGAACGCCCCGCTCATGCTCGCCACCTGGCGCATCGGCCCGGCCCTCGCGGCGGGCGACACCGTCGTGCTCAAGCCCGCGGAGTGGACGCCCCTGACCGCGAGCGTCTTCGCCGACCTGTGCGAGCAGGCGGGGATGCCCGCCGGGGTCTTCAACGTCGTGCAGGGCTACGGTGCCGAGGTGGGTGCGGCCCTCGTCGCGCATCCCGGAATCGCCCGCATCGCGTTCACCGGCTCGGTGCCGACGGCGAAGGCGATCGCGCGCGCCGCGGCCGAGAACCTGACCCCGATGAGCTTCGAGCTCGGCGGCAAGAGCCCGCTCATCATCACCGACGACGCCGACCTCGACCTGGCCGTCGAGATCGCCGTCGAGCAGTACGACAACGCCGGGCAGGTGTGCCTCTCGGGCACGCGGCTGCTCGTGCATGAGAGCATCGCCGACGCGTTCGCCGCCCGGTTCGCCGAGAAGGCCGCCGCGATCGTGCAGGGTGACCCGCGCGACGAGGCCACGCAGATCGGCCCGCAGATCCACCGCGTGCACCTCGACCGCGTCGCGGGCTTCGTCGAGCGCGCGCAGGCCGAGGGCGCGCAGATCGCTTTCGGCGGCGGCCCGAACGACGAGCTCGGCGGGCTGTACTACCGGCCCACGCTCATCACGGGCGCGACCCCCGGCAGCGAGATCCTCACCGCCGAGGTGTTCGGCCCCGTGCTCGCGATGCAGACCTTCTCGACCGACGACGAGGCCGTCGAGGTCGCCAATGCGACCCAGTACGGGCTCGCGGCGGTCGTCGTCTGCGGCGATCGCGAGCGCGCCGAGCGGCTGACGAAAAACCTCGTCGCGGGCACCATCTGGGTCAACTGCTTCTTCGTGCGCGATCTCGCCGCGCCCTTCGGCGGCAGCAAGAAGAGCGGCATCGGCCGCGAGGGCGGCGTGTGGTCGTTCGACTTCTACGCCGACGTCAAGAACACCGTCTACGCACCCGCAGGGTGGAAGGAGTAAGTCATGGGAAAGGTTGTCGGCGCCGCGATCCTCGCGCACGTGCCCACCATCATGCTGCCGCAAGACGTGCGGTACGACCTCAACGGCGGCAAGGAGATCAGCCTGGTACCCGGGCTGAAGCGCTTCCGCTCCGACGTTATGGAAGTGCTCGACTACGACACGGTCGTCGTGCTCGACTCGCACTGGGCCACGACCGTTGAGTTCGTCATCAGCGCGCAGGCCGAGCGCTCGGGCCTCTTCACGAGCGAAGAGCTTCCGCGAGGGATGTCGCAGATCCCGTACGCCTTCCGCGGTGACCCCGAACTCGCGAACGCCGTGGCGGACTACGACGAGAAGAACGGCACGTGGGTCACACCCATCAGCGACCCGCACCTGCCGATCTTCTACGCGACCGTGAACCTCTGGCACTACCTGGGCCGCGGCCTCGACAAGCGCTGGGTGAGCCTCTCGGTCTGCCAGACGGCGACGACCGACGACTTCTTGCGCGCCGGTCGCGCGCTCGGCGAGGCCATCCGCGACAGCGACCGCAAGGTGCTGCTGCTGGCCTCGGGCGCGCTCTCGCACACCTTCTACAAGCTGCGCGACCTGCGCAAGCACGAGGCGAGCGACCCCTCGCACATCTTCAGCGCCGAGGCTCGCGAGGCTGACCTCGAGCGCATCGAGTGGATGAAGGCCGGCGACCACCGGCGCATCCTCGAGACCATGCCCGAGTTCAAGAAGGTCAAGCCCGAAGCCAACTTCAGCCACTGGCTGCAGATGGCCGGCGCGACGGGCGAAGAAGCCAACACGGCCAAGGGCGTCATGTACTCGGAGTACGAGAACTCGATCGGCACCGGTCAGGTGCACGTGTACTTCCCCGAGCCCGAGGGCGGGTTCCCGCTGCCGAAAGACGTCACGCTCTCGCGCGACGACTCGACCGAGGTGGGTGCCGCGTGACCGAGTACCGGCGCATCCTGCTCGACGGGGCGGCCGTGCAGGTGGTGCGGCACGGTGACGAGCTGCGCGCATCCGATGGCCGCACGATCGGGGTCGACGAGGCGGTGCACCTGCCGCCCAGCGAGCCGCAGAAGATCATCGCCGTGCACTTGAACTACCCCAGCCGCAGCGACGAGTTCATGACGAAGCTGCCGCCCGCGCCCACGTACTTCCACAAGCCGGTCACGGCGCTCAACAGCCACAAGGGCGCCGTCGTGCGCCCGGCCGGCTGCCAGTGGCTCAACTACGAGGGCGAGATCGTCATCGTCATCGGCCGCACGTGCCGCAACGTGTCGCCGGCCGAGGCGGGCGATTACATCGCCGGGTACACCGTGGGCAACGACTTCGGGCTGCACGACTTCCGCGACACCGACGCCGGCTCGATGCTGCGCGTCAAGGGCAGCGATACGCTCGCGCCCGTGGGCCCTGGTCTCGTGACCGACTGGGACTTTCGCGGCAAGAC
The DNA here is from genome assembly GCF_046296455.1 of Microcella sp. GTDB lineage: Bacteria > Actinomycetota > Actinomycetes > Actinomycetales > Microbacteriaceae > Microcella. The sequence goes on along the minus strand of NZ_JBKBLF010000012.1, from coordinate 11,918 downwards.
GATCCGCACCCTCGTGAACGGCGCCGTCGTGCAAGAGGACTCGACCGACACCATGGAGTGGGACATGCACTACCTGGTGGCCGACCTGGCCCGCACGATCACGCTCGTGCCCGGCGACATGATCTACTCGGGAACACCCGCGAACTCGCGGCCCGTGCAGCCGGGCGACGTCGTCGAGGTCGAGGTCGACGGCCTCGGGCGCCTCACGAACCACGTCGTCGAGGGCCCCGAGCCGATCCGCACCGACGTGGGTGCCCAGCCGACCTCGAGCGAAGAGGTCGTCTCGACCGCGCTCGGCGGCGACTGGGAGTTCCGCGGCATCCGCACCCCCTCCAACGACCTCTACCCCTCCCGTCTCGAGAAGTAAGGACCATCGCATGATTCGCATCGACGTCGACATGGACAAGTGCCAGCACTACGGGCAGTGCGTGTTCGAGGCCCCCGAGGTGTTCCAGCTCAACGCCGACGACAAGCTCGAGTACGTGGCCGAGGCGCCCGACGAGATGCTCGCCGACCTCGAGTCGGCGGCCGACGTCTGCCCCATGCAGGCCATTCTCATCACCCGGGCCTGATCCGATGGATGCTCCGCTGCTGATCGTCGGAGCCTCCATGGCGGGCCTCCGCACCGCCGAGGGCGCGCGGCGCGCCGGCTACGCGGGGCCCATCGAGTTCCTCGGCGCCGAGGCGCACGCGCCCTACAACCGCCCGCCCCTCTCGAAAGAGCTGCTGCAGACCGAGGGGCACGGGCACGCGGAGGTCGCGTTCCCCATCCGCTCAGCGCTCGAGGAGGGCGTCTCGTGGGTGCTCGGGCGTGCGGCGGTGTCGCTCGATGCCGAGCGGCAGGTGGTCGTCGACGATGCCGGGGCGGAGCATCCGTACAGCGCGCTCGTGATCGCGACGGGACTGCGGCCCAAGGGTCTGCCGATCGATGATCACGGGCTCGGCGGAATCCACGTGCTGCGTACGCTCGACGACGCCGTCGCGCTGCGCGACGTGCTGCGGCCGGGGGCCAACGTCGTCATTCTCGGCTCGGGGTTCGTGGGCTGCGAGATCGCGGCGACGGCGGCGAAGAACGGCGCGACCGTGTCGATCGTGACGCAGAGCCGCGTGCCGCTCGAGCGGGCGCTCGGCCCGCTGCTCGGCGCCGAGATGCGCCGTCGGCACGAAGAGCACGGGGTGCGGTTCTTCACGGGCGAGTCGCTGTTCGGGCTCGTCGGCGACCCTGCCGTCGAGCGCGTCATCCTCACGAGCGGCGTCATGCTCGAGTGCGACGTGCTCATCGTCGCGGTCGGCAGCGACCCCAACACCGAGTGGCTCGAGGGCTCGGGGCTCGAGGTGTCGAACGGGGTGCTCGTCGACGGTGGGCTGCGCGCGGTCGGCGTCGACGGCACGGTACACCCCGAGATCTTCGCGGTGGGCGACGTGGCCCGCTATGCCAACCCGCTGTTCGACGACGTGCCGCGTCGGGTCGAGCACTGGAACCTGCCGACCGAGACCGGCAAGCGGGCCGGCCACCTCATCGCCGCGCAGCTCGCGGGCGACGACTGCGAACCCCTCGCGGCCGCGGGCTTCGCCCCGCTGCCCTCGTTCTGGAGCGACCAGTACGACGCGCACCTGCTCGCCTTCGGCATGACGTACCTCGCCGACCGCAGCGCGCTCGTGGCGGGGCGCGTCGACGACGAGTGCGTGGTCGAGTACTACCGCGGAGACGAGTTCGTCGGCGTCTGCGGCATCGGGATGCGCAGCGCCGTGCAGGCGTACCGCACGCGCTTCGCGCTGCCGGCCCAGGCCGCGCCGCCCGCGTAGTTCGGCATTCGTCCGGCGCTGCCGGCCCGCCCGACCCTCGTCCGCCGCGCGCGTCGCACGGTTTCCGACACGTCGCACGGAACGCACCGTGCGTGGTGTCCGAATCGGTGCGATGAGAGGCGCGAGGAACCGCTCGGGCTGTGTGCCGTTCGCGGCACATGCCGCGGGAGGCACAATGCCTGAACAGAGAGTCAGATATCGCGGGGTGACACGGGCGAGGGCGAGCGCGGTCAGCCGACGGCGGCCCGCCAGAGGGCGCGCAGCTCGTCTTCGTCGGGCAGCGACTCGGGGCGCAGCTCGGCGTCGTCGACGACGAAGTAGAAGGCGGCCGTCACGGCCTCGAGCGGCAGCCCCGCCCAGCGCGCGTAGGCGAGCCGGTAGAGCGCGAGCTGCAGCTCTTTCGCCGCGCGGTCGGCATCGTCGCGCGGAGCCTTGCCGGTCTTCCAGTCGACGATCTCGACGCTGCGCGGGCGGCGGGCCGCGCCCGGGCCGCCCGACCCGTCACGCACGGGGTCGAAGTCGGGGTCGGTCGAGTATACGGCGTCGATCTTGCAGATCAGGATGCGCCCCTCGAAGGGCAGGTGCAGCTCGCGCTCGACGTCGATCGGGGTGCGCGTGGCCCAGACCGAGCGCTCGAAGGTGGCCTGCAGCGAGAGCAGGGCATCCGGATCGATGCCATCGACGGCCCCTCCCCCGGCGACGGCGCCCGCCGCCGCGCCCGCGAGACCGCTCGCCGCCAGGTCGAGCTCGGTGTCGAGCCCATCGACCGCGTCGGGCAGGGCCCCGACGGCATAGCGCTGCTCGACCCAGCGGTGAAAGACCGTGCCGAGCCGCGTCGCGCGGTACGGACGCTGCGGCATCGGGCGGCGCAGTCGCTCGGCGACCTCGGCGGGGGTCGTGATGAAGTCTTTGAACGACGAAGCGGGCACGCGCAAGGGCACGCTCACGCGGCCGCTCGCGGCGAGCCGCTCGGCGCGCTCGGCCAGCAGCAGGTCGATCTCGCGCTGCCACCCGCGACGATCGTCGCCCCGCTCTGCCGCGTCGGCCGCGCGCACCCGCGCGGCCGCCGCGACCACGCGCTCGCGCCGGGCACCGAAGGGATCGAGCGGCCACCACGGCTCGTCGCCGCTGTCGTCGACGATCGGGTTCTCGTCATGCTGCGGCCCTTCGGGCAGCGCCGAGACGATGCCGCGCTCGGCAAGCTCGCGCAGAAACGGGCTGGGCCCGCGGGGCTTCGACTGCGAAGCCCAGAACGAGCCCGTCAGCAGCAGGCGGTGGCGCGCGCGCGTCACGGCGACATAGGCGAGTCGGCGTTCTTCGCGCTCGAGGTGCTCGCCCACCGCGACGCCGAACGCCTCGCGGCGCTGCAGCAGCTCTTTGCGCGACTCGGCCCCGAGCCAGTCGAAGACGGGCAGTTCAGCGGCGTCGCCGCGCAGCTCGTAGGGCAGCACGCCGAGCCGCAGCCAGCCGACCGTGCCCTCGCGCGGGGTGCTCGGCAGCTCGCCGTCGACGAGGCGCGGTACGACGACGTGATCCCACTCGAGACCCTTCGCACCGTGGATCGTGAGCACCTGCACGGTGCCGGGCTCGGGGTCTTCTGACCGGGGCGAGAGGTTGTCGCGCCACTCGGCCTCGCGCAGCCAGCCGAGGAACCCCGCGAGCGTCGCGTGATCGGCGAGCGCGAGGTAGCCGTCGAGCGCCTCGTGGAACGCCTCGCGCGGCGCCTCGCCGAGCGCGCGCGCGGGGTTCGCCGCGACCTCGATGTCGAGCATGAGATCGTGCTCGACCGCCACCACGAGGTCGGGCAGATCGAGGGCCGTGCGGGTGCGCAGGGTCGCGAACAGGCGCCCCGCATCCCGCAGCCGCTCGAGGCCGGTCGCCGTGAGACTCTGCAGCTGCGAGTGGCCGTCGGGCGCCGTGCTCACGAAGTCGAGCGCGTCGACGAGCGAGACGCCGTCGGTGCGGGCGACGGATGCGCGCAGTCGGGCCTTGACCTCGTCGCTGAAGGCGCGCTGCGCCAGATCGCGGTCGCGCAACCACGAGGCGATGCGGCTGAGCGCGTGCAGGTCGGCGACGCCGATGCGCCAGCGGGGGCCCGCGAGCAGGCGCACGAGCGCGGTTCCGGCGGCGGGGTCGTCGATGACCGCGAGCGCGCTGACGAGGTCGGCGATCTCGGGCTGCTCGAGCAGTCCGCCGATGCCGAGCACGTGCACGGGCACCTTCGCGTCGCGCAGGGCGGCCAGGAACACCGGCTGAGTCGTGCGGTTGCGCATGAGCAGCGCGGCGCTCGCGCGCAGCGGCCGGCCCTCGGCATCGACCGCGTCGGGCGCGCTGCCCGGCGGCGGTTCGGCGACGCGCTCGGCGAGCCACGCCGCGACGGCACGCGCCTCGTCGTGCAGGGTCTCGTCGAACACGAGCTCGATGGGCTCGTCGCTCGCGGCGGGCGAGGGTTCGAGCGTCGCGACGGCGACGCCGGCGCGGGCGGTCAGCGGAGCGACGAGCGCATTCGCCGCCGCGAGGATCACGCGGCCGTTGCGCCACGAGGTGCTGAGCGAATAGCGCCCGACCGGCTCACCACGATCGCTGGTGAACCGCCGGGCGAAATCGTCGAGGTTCGAAGCGCTCGCGCCACGCCAGCCGTAGATCGACTGATGCGGGTCGCCCACGGCCATGACGGGCGTGCCGCCGAAGAGCTCGCCGAGCAGCCAGGTCTGCGCGACGTTGGTGTCTTGGTACTCGTCGAGCAGCACGACGCGGTACCGCTCGCGCAGCTGCTCGACGACGCCCGCGTGCCGCCGCACGATCGAGAGCGCCAGGCTGACCTGGTCGGCGAACTCGACGTAGCCGTCGCGCTGCTTCACGTGCTGCAACCGCTCGACGAGGTCGACGATCGGCAGCGTCGCCGCGAGGGCCATGAGCTTCTCGAACTCGGCGCGCCGCTCGAAGCGGTCGCCGAACGGCAGATCGGCCACCCCGAGCAGCTCGGTGATGACCCGGCGCACGTCGGCGATGTCGGCATCGTGCTCGGCGACCGCGTGCGCGAGCTGCAGCGTGGCCGCCGTGAGCTTGTCGACGCTGAGGTCGAGCTGGGCGAGGCGCTCATCGCGCGCGGTCGTGACGATCTCGCGCGCGAGCTGCCACGCGCTCGCCTCGCGCAGCACGACGCCGTCGGGGTCGCGCCCGATGAGCACGGCGTGGTCGCGGTACAGGCTCGAGGCGAACGAGTTGTAGGTGGCGACGGTCGGCTGCGTGAAGGCGTCGACGACGCTCGACGAGCCCAGAAGCCCCGACGAACCCAGGGGCCCCGACGAATCCAGAAGCCCCGACGCGCTGAGCTGCACGAGTCGCCGGCGAATGCGCGCGGCGAGCTCGCCCGCCGCCTTGCGCGTGAAGGTGAGGCCCAGCACCTGGTCGGGCTCGACGAGCCCGTTGGCGACGAGCCACAGCACGCGCGCGGCCATCGTCTCGGTCTTGCCCGAGCCCGCGCCGGCCACGACGAGCGCCGGCCCGAGGGGAGCCTCGATGACCGCCTGCTGCTCGGCGGTCGGCTCGTGCTGCCCGAGCGCGCGAGCGATGTCGAGCGCGCTGAACCGGGGGCGCATCCGCTCACTCATCGCCCGTCACCGCCCCGACCCGGTGGATGCGGTGGCTCGCCGCCGAGAAATCGAACCGGTCGACCGTGCGCACGCCCGTGAGCCGCGCGACCGCGATGGCCGCGACCGCCTGGCGCAGCCGCTCGCGAAACCCCTCGAGCTGCTCGGCATCGAGCGGCGCCTGCACCGCCTCGCGGTAGTCGCTGCCCTTCGTGCCCTCGCGCACGTAGAGCAGTCGTGCCCCGCCCGGCTCGTGGGTCAGCCCCTCGAGCACGGCGTCGAGCACCGCGTCGAACGCGCCATCGGCGTAGGCCAGTTGGTACGCGCCGAGCTGCGCGTGCTTATCGATGTCGGCCTGCCGCGTGAGCGGACGACCCGTCTTGAGGTCGATGATGCGCACGGCGCCATCGGCGTCGACCTCGATGCGGTCGACGACGCCTGAGACGCGCGCGCGGTCGACGATGGTCTCGAAGCGCTGCTCGGCGGCCACGAGCCCGCGGCCCTCGGCCTCAGCATCGCGCAGGTACGCCGCCACCCCGAGGGCGTACCGGCGGGCGAGTCGACGCTGCTGCTCGGCGAGCCACGGCGACTCGAAGACGAGCTCGCCCCAGCGGCTCTCGATGGCCGCCCAGATCGCGTCGACCTCGGGCTCGCGCGCGGTCTCCATAGCCCAGTGCACGATCGTGCCGATGCCCATCGCGGGGCCCGTCTCTCCGGGCGCGACCGTGTCGAGAAACCAGTCGAGCGGCGAGCGCTCGATGGCGTCGAGCTTCGAGGGCGACAGCGCAACTGTCTCGGCGTCGCCGAAGAGCGGCGCCTCGGTCGAGGGCGCGAGCAGCCCCCACCACGACTCGGGGCTCGCCCCGGGCACGCGCTCGGCGGCGAGCCGGGCCAGCGCGAGCGCTGCCTCGGTGCGGTCGCGGTCGCGCGCGACGCGGTCGTCGTCAACGAGCTCGCGCCGCAGGCGCCCGACCAGGCGGCGCAGCGAGCGCGCCCGCACAGGACGGGCTCCGGATGCCGCGATCGCGGCGTCGAGAGCGGCGACGGCTTCCGGCCTCGTCGCCGACGCATCGTGGCCGAGTGCCCCGGCGCGCTCGCGGCGCGCGTGCTCGCGCACGAGCGCGAAGAGGGCGCTCGGCTGCTCGTCGTCGCCCGCCGTCGCCGTGACCACGAGCTGCCGCCGGGCGCGCGTCGCGGCGAGGGCGAACATGCGCAGCTCGTCGTCGAGCACGATGCGCCGCTCGTCGAGGTCGTCGACCGGCAGTCCGCGCGCGAGCCGGCTGATGAGCGGAGCCCCCAGCAGCGACCCCCGGGTGCGCGTGTTGGGCCACACCCCCTCGGTGAGGCCGGCGATGACGACGACGTCGGCCTCGAGCCCCGTCACGGCCGACGGCGTGGCCACGAGCACGGCGTCATCGCCGCGCAGCGGGGCGAGCAGGTCGTCGCCGACGTCGCTGTCGAGCACGCGCGCGAGAAACGATTCGACCGTCGCGTCGGGCACCGTGTCGACGATCGTCGCCGCGGCCGTGAAGAGCGAGACGACGGCGTCGAGCGCGCGATTGGCCTCGGCCGCCGCGACCCCGAACCCGGCCGCATCGCGCTGCCAGGTCTCGGCGACGTGCGCCTCGCTCCACGCGAGCCAAAGCAGCTCGTCGACCGTGCCTCCGGCCGCGTGCCGCTCGCCGATCGACTGCAGCGTGCGGGCCAGTCGTGCCGCGCGTCGGGCGATGCCGTGGTCGATCGTGGCGAGGCGGTCGGGCGCGGCGAGGGCATCCACCAGCAGGTCGTCGGCCGGGCGATCGCCCTCACCGGCAAGCTCTTCGGCGCGCAGCGCCCGCCGCAGGCGCCGCAGTCCGACGCGGTCGAGGCCGCCGAGCGGGCCGAGCAGCAGCTCGCTGGCGGCCGCGGCGTCGAGGGGCGACCGCCCGACCCCGATGTCGACGTGGCGGATGAGCGCCCGGGCGGCGGGATGCTCGCGCAGCGGCCTGCCCGCTGCCGTCGACTGCACCGGCACCTCTGCCTGGCCGAGCGCCCGCACGATGCCCGGAACCATCGTGCCGCTGCGCACGATGACAGCCATGCGGCCGTACGGCACGCCATCGAGCAGGTGGCGCTCGCGCAGCAGGTCGGCCACGAGCGCGCGCTCGCGCGTCGGATTCGCCGCCTCGAGCGCGACGAGTGGGCCGCCCCACTCGACCGGGATCGCCCGCGGGTCGCTCGCGTCGTCGGCCTGCTCGTCGACCGCGACGGCCTTGCGCTGCGTGCCCGCGGCGGCGGCGCCGATGCGCTGGGTCACATCGATCGCGAGACCGCGCAGCGCTGCACCGGTGCGGTGCACGATCGGGAGCACGATCGGTCGGGCGTCGGGCAGCCCGAGCGCGGTCGGCAGGTGGGCGAGCGCGTCGGGCTCGGCGCCGCGGAAGGTATTGGCGGCGAGGTCGGGGTCGCCGAGCGCGATGACGGTCGCGCCGCGCGCGGCGAGAGCGGCGAGCAGGTCGATGCCGCTCGGGGTGGCGTCGTGGGCGTCGTCGAGCACGACGAGGCGCGGCGGCGGCGGCATGCCCTCGACGGGGTCGCGCACGAGCCCCACAGCGGCCCGCACGAGCTCGGCCGGGTCGAGCTGCCCGGGCCGCGACGCGCCCAGGATGCGCCGGTACTCGTCGACGAAGTCGGCGATCGCGGCCCACGCGGGCAGGGCGCGCTCGCGCGCGGCGGCGCGCAGTCGATCGGTGCTCCAGCCGTGCTCGCTCAGGCGCGCGATCGCATCGCGAAGCTCGGTGCGGAAGGCCGGCAACCGGCGCACCTCGGGGCCCAGGTGCTCGGGCCATGCCGGCCCCGGTGCGGCCTCGGGCCCGAGAATGGCCTCGAGCTCGCTGCGATCGAGCAGCTCGGCGAGGTCGGAGTCGTGATCGGCGCCGCTCAGCAGGCGCGGCTCAGCGAGACCGCCGAGCCGGTGCGACGCCGTGACCACCGAGAAGGCGTACGCCGCGATCGATCGCGCCAGGGGGCCGGGAAGCGCGGCGGGCGCCGCGCCGGCAGAGTCGGCGAGCCGCAGGGCGAGCCGGTCGCGCAGCGCCGTCGCCGTGCGCCGCGAGGGGGTCAGCACGAGCACGCTCGCGGGGTCGAGGCCGTCGTCGAGCACTGCCGCCGCCACGAGCTCGACCACCGCCGTGGTCTTGCCCGACCCCGGTGCGCCGAGCACGACGGCGCCGGGCGTGCGCCGGGCATCCACCACCCGCCGCTGGCCCTCGTCGAGCACCACGGCCTCGACCGCGACCCGGGGCGGCGCGGCGTCGAAGGTGGTCACGGGGCCACGCTACCGGCGCGCGCCGACATCGCGGCAGAGCGGCGGCGCGCACCCCGGTGCGCCCTCAGTGAACACGGCGGATGCCCCGAGAACCGCCGGGTACGCTGACGGTCGTGGACATTCGCATCGGTATTCTCAACAGCCCCCGCGAGCTCGCCTTCGAGACCTCGGAGTCGGCCGCCGACATCACGGCCGCGATCACGGCCGCCATGGAGAAGGGCGCGCCCGTCGTGAGCCTGACCGACAGCAAGGGCAAGCAGTACCTCGTGCCCACGGCCGCGATCGGCTACGTCGAGATCGGCAGCGACTCGGCCCGCCGCGTCGGCTTCGTCGGCTAGCGCCCGCACCGCGCGCAGCGGGTACGCTCGCAGGCATGGAACTGCTCTTCGTCACGGTCATCGGCGCCGCGCTCTCGCTCGGCGTGCGCTACCTCGCGCCCGGCCGCCAAGCGCACGGCCTGCTGCTCGTGCCGCTCGTCGGCGCCGCAGCGACCGCGGCGATCTGGGCCATGTGCGTGTGGATCGGGCTGACCTTCGACGGCGGCTGGATCTGGGTCATCGCCCTCGTCGGCGGCCCGCTCGTCGCCCTCGCGCTCGCCCTGACGCTGCCGAAGCGCCGCGAGCAGGCCGACGCCGAGCTGCTCGAGCGCCTCATGAAGCCGAGCGCGGCCACCAAGGCCTGACCACCGGCGGGCGATGGATGCGGGCTCAGCCCGCGAGCGCCCGAACCGCGACGCCGCCCAGGCTGATGAGCACGACTGCCGCGAGCGCGATCATCATGATCGAGTAGTCCCGGCGCAGCACCACGGCGAGCGCCGACACGAGCACTCCGGCCACCATCACGGCGACGAACACGAGCACGGGAACCCGCACCGCTTCGTCGAGGCCCCACGCGCCGCTCGCCCACACGAGCCCGCTCTGCACGAGCTGCAGGGCCGCGCTCGCGCCCAGCAGGCCGAGGCCCCACCAGCCCAGGCGGGTGCGGGGAAGCGTGCGGAAGGCACCGGCCGGCTGCGTTGTCGACATGGATGCGCCTACGCCGTGAGCCCGAGGCGGTCCATGCGGCGCGTGTGCTCGGCGATGAGCTCGGTGAAGACGGGCTCGATCTGCGCCTCGTCTTTCGAGCGGTCGCCGTGCAGCACGAGGGCCGAGCGGGCCTGCAGCATCGTGTCGCCCACGAGCCGGCGGCACCACAGGGCGAGGCGCGAGGCGAGCGTGGGGTTGGCCGCGATCGCGCGCTCGAGAATGCGGTGCATGGGCCGGTCGAGGTCGCCGGTCGAGAGTGCCGCCGTCACGCGGCCGCGCAGCTCGGCGGGCAGACCGGCGGCGAGGCGCATCCAGAAGTCGGTGAGAAAGCCGATCGTCACGTGGGCGCTCGCGACCTGCTCGTGCCACTCGCCGCCCTGCGTGCGACGCTTGAACTCTTCGACGCCGTCGAGGTGCGGGGTCATGACGTCGGTCTTGTCGAGCTGCAGCCGCTCGAGCTCGGCCGTGAGGCCGCGGTAGCGCTCGAACACGATGCCGGCCACGCGGGCGAGCGCGTCTTTGTCGGCGACGCGCGGGGCGTTGGCCATGGCCGTCGTGAGCTGCTCGATGAAGACGAGGTGCAGCGCGGCGCACTGGCCGAGGAACGAGTCGGGCGCGGGGGCGAGCTCGGCGAGGTCGACGCGCAGCGCGCCCGCCGCGGTGTCGCGCGGGGTCAGCGTGGGCGCCTCGACACGAGGGCGTTGCCGTCGGAACCACGAAGCCACGCGCTCAGCCTAGGCGATGGCCCCGCCGAGACGCGCCCGGCGGCTAAACTGGCGTTCTCTTCTATATAACGACAGGCGACACACCACCGTGACTTTCACTGACTTGGGCATCGAGCCCGACATGGTCGACGCCCTGGCGGCCAAGGGCATCATCGAGCCCTTCCCGATCCAGGAGCAGACCATCCCCCTGGCCCTCAGCGGTCAAGACATCATCGGCCAGGCCAAGACGGGCACCGGCAAGACCTTCGGCTTCGGCCTGCCGCTCATCCAGCGCCTCGGCCTGCACCCCGAGCCGGGCGTCAAGGCGCTCGTCGTCGTGCCCACGCGCGAGCTGTGCGTGCAGGTGACCGAAGACCTCGAGACGGCCGCGATCAACCGCGACGTCAAGATCGTGTCGATCTACGGCGGCAAGGCCTACGAGGGCCAGATCGAGCAGCTCAAGGCGGGCGCGCAGATCGTCATCGGCACGCCCGGTCGCCTGCTCGACCTCGCGAGCCAGCGCCTGCTGAGCCTCGCGAACGTCGAGGTCATGGTGCTCGACGAGGCCGACAAGATGCTCGACCTCGGCTTCTTGAGCGACATCGAGAAGCTCTTCGCGCAGACCAAGCCCACGCGCCACACCATGCTCTTCTCGGCGACGATGCCCGGCCCGATCGTGGCCCTCGCGCGCCGCTTCATGTCGAAGCCCATCCACATTCGCGCGACCGACCCCGATGAGGGCCTCACGCAGGCCAACATCAAGCACGTCGTCTACCGCGCGCACGCGCTCGACAAAGACGAGGTCGTCGGCCGCATCCTCATGGCCGAGGGGCGCGGCAAGACCGTCATCTTCACGCGCACCAAGCGCGCCGCCGCCAAGCTCGTCGAAGAGCTCAACGACCGCGGCTTCAACGCCGCCGCCGTGCACGGCGACCTCAACCAAGAGCAGCGCGAGCGCGCCATGGCCGCCTTCAAGGCGGGCAAGAAAGACATTCTCATCGCGACCGACGTCGCGGCGCGCGGCATCGACGTCAACGACGTCACGCACGTCATCAACCACACGGTTCCGGATGACCACGACACGTACCTGCACCGTGCGGGTCGCACGGGCCGCGCCGGCAAGACCGGCATCGCCGTCACGTTCGTCGACTGGGCCGACATGCACAAGTGGGCGCTCATCAACCGCGCGCTCGAGATGAACCAGCCCGAGCCGGTCGAAACCTACAGCTCGTCGCCGCACCTCTACAGCGACCTCGACATTCCCACCGACGCCAAGGGCCGCCTCAAGGCGACGCCGATCCCGCGCGTCGAACGCGAGGCCTCGCACCCGCCGCGCGAGCGCAGCCGCTCGGGTGGGCAGAGTTCTGGCGGCCAGGGCTCCGGCGGTCGCGGTTCGAGCACCCGCTCGAGCGATCGTGCGGCCTCGGGCGAGCGCCGACCGGCGAGCGAGTCCGCCGCGTCGGGCGAGGCCCGCGCCGAGGGC
>NZ_JBKBLF010000011.1:0-95505 GCF_046296455.1 Microcella sp. | reverse complement strand
GGCCACGAGCGCCACGGCGCCGGCGCGGCGGGCCCCGAGGCGATGCGGCAGCGCCCGAATGCCGTGCCGTCGGTCGGCGTCGAGGTCGGGCAGCACGTTCGCGAAGTGCGCCGCGAGCCCCAGCAGCGCGCCCATCGCGATCGCCCACCACGCCGCGGGGCGGGGCTCGGCGCGCGCGAGCGTGACGAGCAGAGGCAGCAGGCCGAAGGCCACGATGTAGCAGGCGCTCGCGAGCAGGGTGCGCTTGAGCCCCGCGTTGTACGCCCAGCCCGCGCCGATCGCCACAAGGTGGGCGAACGCGAGCCACGGTCCCAGCGCGAGCGAGACGAGCACGGCGATGGTCGCGGCGATGAGAGCGAGCGTCATGAGCGTGCGCGCGGCGACCTCGCCCCGCACCACGGGTTTGTCAGCGCGAGCCGCGTCGCGGTCGCGAGCCGCATCGATCGCGTCGTTCGACCATCCGATCGACAGCTGGTTGGCGAGCATCATCGCCCCGACCAGGGCGACGCGCGCCGCGTCGAGCCCGCTCAGCGCCGCGAGCAGCACGGTCACGAGCGTCACGACGACGGTGGGCCCGGCGTGCGCCGCGCTCACGATCGCCCGCAGCCCCCGCACCATGCGCCCATCGTAGGCGCGGGCGATGGGCGGGCGGCTACCATCGGCGTATGCGACGACGCGGTCCGACCCGATTCGGGCGCGTCACTGCTCTCGCTCTCGCCGCCACGATCATCATGACCGGCTGCGCGGCCGAGCCCGCCCCTCTCCAACCGCCGCCCGGCCGCCTCGTCGGCTTCCCCGACCCGCTCGATGTCACCGAGGTCTACCTGCAGCAGCGCATCGCTGCGATGACGCTGCGCGAGAAGCTCGCCGCTCTAGTCATGGTGCACGTTCCTGGTACCGATCCGGCGCGCATCCGGGCGGTGCTTGATCGTCACGACCTGGGCGGGGTCATCATCATGGGCGACAACGTCGGCGGACCAGCGCGCTCGGTCGCGGCCCTCACGGGCGCGCTCAGCACCGAGGCGGGCCTGCCCGTGCTCACGGCGATCGATCAAGAGGGCGGTGTCGTGCGCCGCTTGCGCGACGACGACGCGGCCGCGGCTCGTGAGCTGCGCGGCCTGCCCGCCTCGGCGACCGAGCAGGCGTTCCGCACCCGTTCGGCACTGGTCGCCGAGGCTGGGGTGCTCATCAACTTCGGCATCGTGGCCGACGTGACACCCGACAGCTCGTCGTTCATTCGCAGTCGCACGCTCGGCGAGTCGCCGTCGGCGGCCGCCGATCGGGTCGCTGCTGCCGTACGGGGCGAGCTCGGCACCGTGCTCTCGACGCTCAAGCACTTCCCCGGTCACGGCGCGAGCCCCGACGACTCGCACATCAGCATCCCGCGATCGTCGATCAGCATCGAGGCCTGGCGCGCAACGCACGCGGTGCCGTTCCGCGCGGGAATCGAGGCCGGCGCGCCCCTCGTCATGATGGGCCACCTGCAGTTCGACCGCATCAGCCCGATGCCCGCCTCGTTGTCGCCCACGTGGATCACGATCCTGCGTGACGAGCTGGGTTTCGAGGGCATCATCGTCACAGACGACCTGCTCATGCTGCAGCGGTCGGGCGTGGCCGAGTACGCGAATCCGCGACGGAACGCTATCCGTGCGCTCGCCGCCGGCAACGACATCGTGCTCTTCGTGCTCCCGGCCGACCCCGCAAGCGTCGGAGTCGACCTCAGTGATCTGCTCGATTCGCTCGAGCGCGCCGTCGGTGACGGACGGCTCGTCGAAGAGAACATCACGGCCTCGCTGCGCCGTGTGCTGGGCGTGCGGCGCGAAGCGAGCGGCGAGATCGGGCCCTACGTCGACTGCGGCCCCAAGTGCTGGGGCGAGTCGCCCCGCACGGCCCCGACCGGGGCTGTGCGACCCACGTTCTAGAGCGTCGGAAGCTCGACGTCGGTGACGCGCTCGGGCAGCTGGTTGATCGTGATGCCGCGCGGCACGACCTCGGCCGTCGCGGGGTCGATCGTCGCTACCGTGGCGGTGATGGTTCCGAGCACGATGGCGAGCGTGCCGAGCCCGGTGATGATGGCGGTCAGCGGGGTCAGTCGGCGGTGCCGCTCGAGGCTGATGACAATGGCGCCCACGAGCATCAGGGTTGCTGCAGTGATCACAAGCGCGATCATGGTTCTCACCGTTCCCGTCGGGTATCGAGGAACGCGGATCCGCGGGTGACGGACCGTATTCGGGTAGTGGCCGCTGGGGGAGCGGCGCCTTTCAGGGTACGCCTGCCGTCGCGCCTCTGGCAACCGTTCCTGAGCGTGTCTCGGCCCCCGATCGGGGGTCACGGCGGGGGTCGAAAGTCCTGAACCGGGGGCGGGTCGGCCCGGCGACGCGCCGACCGGCGGCGCCCGCATCCCACGAGAGCCACGAGAATAGAGCCGTGCCTGATTCGAGTGATCGTCTTCTCCACCGCGATGTGCTCGATGCCGTTGCCGCCTCGCTCGACTCGGCGCTCGTCGAGGCGCACGCGCTGCAGGTCGAGCCGACCGGCAACGGGTTCACGCACGGCTACCGCGTGACGCTGCGCGACTCGAGCGGTACGACCGGCGACCACACGGTCTTCGTCGAGACCTCGCCCCCCGAGGCGACGCGCCCCGGGGTGCTCGCGCTCAGCAACCCGACGACGGGCGAGCGCGTCGATGTGTGGGTGTACCCGGCCGACCCCGCGCTGCCCGCGCTGCGCACGGCGGTCTACGCCGAGGCCGCGGGCGTCGTGCTCGCGCGCCTCGGGCTGCCCGTCGACAGCCTGCGCGTGAGCCTGGCGGCCTACCGCCCGGGCAAGCGCGCCGTCGTGCGCGTCGACACGGCGAGCACCGCCTACTTCTTGAAAGTCGTGCGGCCTCCCGCCGCCGAGCCGCTGCAGGCCCGCCACACGCTGTGGCGCGAGGCGGGCATCCCCGTGCCGGCGGTTCTCGGCTGGAGCGAAGAGGGCCTCGTCGCTCTCGAGGCGCTCGACGGCTCAGAACTCATCGCCGTTCTCGATCGCATTTCGGCGCCGGATGCCCTGCTCGACGAGATCGAGGCCATCGTCAACACGATCGCCCGTGTGCCCTCGACCTCGACCGCGCGCGCCTCGCTCGTGCGCCGAGTCGATTGGTACGAGGAGCGCCTCATCGAGCAGCTGCCGGCCCACGACGGCCTCATCGAGCGCACGGCCCGCACGATCTCGCAGCGTTTTCGCGCGGGGGGCGCGCCGCCGCCCTCGCGCACCGTGCACGGCGACCTGCACCTCGCGCAACTGCTCGTCGATCCGTCCGCGCCCACGCGCGTCACCGGACTGCTTGATATCGACACCTCGGGCTGGGGCGACCCCGCCGACGACGCCGCTGCGCTCTACGCCCACCTCATCGCCACGGTCGTGCACGACGGCGGCACCCGGGCCACCGTGCGGGCCCGGCGCTCGTCGGTGCTCGCCGATGGCTGGCGCCGCCGCTGGTTCCACTCGGCCGAGACGGGCTTCGTCGACCGCGCCCACGCGATCGCGGCGACGCAGCTGCTCGGCCACGCCCTGTCGCGCTCGGCGGCCGGCTCGGCCGGCGCCACTGAGCTCATCGAGCGGGCCCACCGCGTCGTCAATGCGGATGAGAGGCCTCTCACCACCTCCTCCTGGTGATCTCATGGCCGCTCACGAGAGTGGTCACATCAACAGCGAGCCGACCGGCCCGCAAGGGAGGATCATCATGGACAGCAAGAACTGGATCGCCGTCGGCGCCGCCTCGGCCCTGAGCCTGGGCGTCATCGCGGGAGGCGCCGCGAGCGTCGCCAACGCGATTCCCCTCATCGAGAACGCCACTGGCCTCTCGGTGCCCGGCATCTCGACCACGACCGACGACAGCACGACCTCGGACGACCTCGACTTCCGCGTCGAGAGCGACAGCATCATGTCGCCCGCGTCGACCTCGTCGCCCACCTCGCCCGTCTCGGCGAACACCGCCGTCTCGCCGGTCTCGGTCGACAGCCCGGTCTCGCCCGCGAGCCCGGCGTCGCCCGCGAGCCCGGCCTCGGTCGACACCCCGCCGAGCCCCGCGTCGCCCGCCAGCCCGGCGTCGCCCGCGAGCCCGGCCTCGGTCGACTCGCCCGCGAGCGTCGACTCGGTCGACTGATCGGCTGAGGCCTCGGCCACAGCCCGCGCGGCGGCCCTCGATGAGAGTTCTCTCATCGAGGGCCGTCGCTTTTCTCATGCGCGCCCGCGAGAATCGATGTATCGCCCTCGCGCGCCACCCGACCCGACGAAGGAGGAACCGCCATGGCTGCTGCCCCGCACTGGGTCACCGTCTCGGCCGCGTCGGTTCTCGGCGTGGGCATGCTCGCGACGAGCGCGATCGGCGTCGCGAGCGCCATGCCGCTCGTCGATACGACCACGAGCGCCGAGGTTCCGCCGATCACGACGGCGGCACTCGACGGCAAGGGCACGATCGGCAGCGACGACGTGACCTTCCCGATCGCCACGAGCTCGCCGGCGCCGGCCTCGAGCTCGGCACCCGCTTCGGCCCCCGCGTCGTCGCCCACGGTCGAGCGGGCTCCCGCCCCGGCCCCGCAGCCCGTCGCCCCGCGCCCGGCGGCTCCCTCGGGCGACTCCGTCGACTCGCCGGATTCGCCCGATGTCGACGACGATGATGACGACGACTGACCGCTACGTCGGCGCTTAGACCAGTCGGTAGCCCATCCCGCGCACGGTCTCGATGCGCTCGGCGCCGATCTTGGCGCGCAGGTAGCGGACGTAAACGTCGACGACATTCGAGCCCGGGTCGAAGTCGAACCCCCACACACGGCTCAGCAACTGCTCGCGCGAGAGCACCTGGTCGGGGTGCCGCAAGAACTGCTCGGCGAGCGCGAACTCGCGCGCCGAGAGGTCCATCGACCGATCGCCCACCGAGACCCGACGGGTCTTGAGGTCGAGCGAGACCTCACCGTGCCGCAGCACCGTCTCGACCACCGTCTGCTGGCCCGATTCGCGCAATCGCAACCGGATGCGGGCCACGAGCTCGTCGAACTTGAAGGGCTTCGGCAGGTAGTCGTTGGCACCGCCGTCGAGGCCCGCGACCGTGTCGTCGAGGCTCGTGCGCGCGGTGAGCATGATGATCGGAACCGACTGGCCGCGCGCCCGCACTCGGGCGAGCACCTCGAATCCGTCGATGCCGGGCAGGCCCACGTCGAGCAGCACGAGGTCGAACGACCCCGTCGCCAGGTAGTCGAGCGCATCCAGGCCGTTCTCGACGACCGTCGGGGTGTACCCGGCGGCCGCGAGACCCTTCTCGACGAACGACGAGATGCGCTTCTCGTCCTCGACGATCAAGATGCTGCTCATGCGGGGCTCCTCGTCGGATCGGCGGTGTCGGGCTCGATGAAGCCGGCCGCGGGTGGGGGCGGAGCCGCACCGCGCTCGACCGTGGGAACGACGATGCCGAACCGCGAGCCTGCTGGCGAGCTGTCGAGGCTCACGTAGCCGCCATGAGCGCGTGCGATCGCGGCGACAATGGGCAGTCCGAGGCCCGAGCCCGCAATGCCGCGGCCCGTATCGGCGCGGCCGAAGCGCTCGAAGATGCGCTTCTCGGCCCCGGCCGGAATGCCCGGGCCGCTGTCGGCCACCCAGAACTCGACTGTGCCCGCGTACGAGGTGCTGCCGACGCGGATCGCGGTGCCCTCGGGCGAGTACTTCGCGGCGTTGTCGGCCAGCTGCACCCAGGCCTGGGTGATGCGCGAGGGCGAGAGCGGTGCCACCACATCGGCCGCCTCGACGAGCTGCCAGTCGTGCCCCGGGATCGCCTGCATCTTGCTGAAGACGAGGGCCGTGAAGTCGGCGACGTCGGTGGGCTCGGCCACCGCGTCGCTGCGCTCGACGCGCGCGAGCGCGTCGATGTCGTTGACGAGCTCGGCCATGCGATCGAGCTCGTCGATCGCGATATCGCGCACGGTGCGCACGTCATCGGGCTTGCTCTCGTCGAGCAGTTCGAGATGCCCGCGCACGATCGTGATGGGGGTCTTGAGCTCGTGCCGCACGTCGTCGAGCAGCTGCCGTTGACTCGTCAGGGCCTCGTCGATGCGGTCGAGCATGGCGTTCACGGTCTCGGTGAGCGCCGAGACGTCGTCGCGCCCGTTGACGGGAATGCGTTCGCTGACATCTGCCGCCGTGATGCGCGACGCGGTCTCGGCGAGCACGCGGATCGGGGCGAGCAGGCGACCGGCCACGAACCAGCCGATGACCCCGATCGCGGCGAGCGAGGCGAGGGCGAGCCCCGCGTAGGTGAGGAAGGCGCCACCGACCTCGTCGACCGCGCGTTGGGCATCCACCGCCGTCACGAACACGCCGATCTGCTCGTCGCCCTCGATGATGACGGGGGCGCTCACGTAGCGCAGCGTGCCGACGCTCGTGATGGCCGTTCCGAGCGTCACCTGTCCGCCCGAGGCCTCTTGCCACGCGCGCTCGATGAACGCCGGATCGTCGGTGAGGTCGAAGGCCGTCTCGACGAAGGGCAGCCAGCGCACCTCGCCGTCGATGATGCCCACGCTGCTCTCGTGGCGCCCGGGCACGAGCCGCTGCAAGATATCGCTCAGCGCGTCGACCGCCGTCGTCGGCACGGCCGCCGCCTCGGGAGTGGTCTCGTCGGCCGCCGCAGTCGAGGTTCCTGTGACGATGCCGCGCGCGGCTTCGACCGAGGCGAGCAGGTCGGTGTCGAGCCCCTCGAGCACGCGATCGCGCTGCACGAGGTAGGCCGTGAAGCCCGAGACCGACATGCCGAGCGCCGTCACGATGAGGATGACCGCGAGGATGCGCGATCGCACCGAGAACCGGGGGAGCGGCGTTCGCGACATTCCCCCATTATCGGCGGCGGATGCTGGCGGAAAGTGCAGATGAGAACACTCTCACGCCCTGCCGCGCCAGTCGCGGGCGAGCTCGCGCAGATCGGCGCACTCGACCGGTTCGATCACGAGAGCCCCCTCGACCGCCCGCACGGCGCCCGAGATGAGCACGAACCGCGCCGTGAGGGCCGAGCGCAGCCCGCGCGACGCCCGCGCGGGGATCACGATCGGCAGCACCGCGGTGCCGTCGTCAAGCAGCGCGTCGCCACCGAGCAGCGCCTCCGCCGCCCGCCGCTCGCCGCCGACGAGCACGGTGCTGCCGATGCGGCGGTCGTCGAGGTCGCTGAGGCGGGCGGTCTCCGCCGCCGCGAGCAGCGCGCGGAAGGGCGCGAGCGCTTCGGCGGCGCGCGGTCGGGGAGGGGTGCGCGGCATCGGGATGTCGTCGGCGTCGACGAAGAGCACGGGATGCTCGGGGCCGGCGCGGCGCGAGAGGCGGCGGGGCATGCTCGACCTCCTGCGCATCCGCTCGATGGAACGGTCGCAGTCTATCGAACAGGTGTTCGAATGTCGCACGCCGTTGCTTCGCGTGGGCCGGTGCGGTGAGGGGGTCAGCCCCGCGGCCCGGCCTCGCCGTCATCGACGGGGCTCAGCAGCCCGACGTCGATGAGCTGCTCGGCGAGCCCGGCGCCGTCCGGAGCCCAGACCCAGGGGATCCCGTCGCGCGGTCGGTCGTCGTCGTCGAGATGGCTGCGCCCTCCGGCGAGCACGGCCTCGGGCGTCGAGAGCTGGCGGATCGCGACCCCCGCGACGTTGTCGGGATGCTCGGCCGCGAACTCGCGATAGATGGCCTCGTCGTGCTGGCCGTCGTCGCCGATGAGCACCCAGCGGATCGCCGGGAACTCGCGCGCGAGCCGCGCGAGGCTCGCGCGCTTGTGCTCGCGCCCGCTGCGGAACAGCCGGTCATGGGTCGGCCCCCAGTCGGTGAGCAGCATCGTGCCGGCCGGATAGAGGTGGCGGCTCATGAAGCGGTCGAGCGTGGGAGCTACGTTCCACGCCCCCGTCGAGAGGTAGATGACCGGTGCTCCCTCGTGCTCGCGCGTCAGCCGCTCGAGCAGCACGGCCATACCGGGCACGGGCCGCCGTGCGTGCTCGTCGAGCACGAAGGTGTTCCACGCGGCGAGGAAGGGGCGGGGCAACGCCGTGACCATGACCGTGTCGTCGATGTCGCTGACGATGCCGAGCCGGGCATCCGGATCGACGACGAAGATGCGCGCGGTGACGGGCTCAGAGCCCTCGACCTGCAGGGTGATCGTGCGCACCCCGGGCTCGAGGTCGATCGTGGCATCGGCGTCGACCACGCCCCCGCGATCGGCCTGCATCGTGAACTCGCGGCCGTCGATCGTCACGGTCACGACGCTGTCGGCGACGGGAATGCTCACGAAGCTGCGCCAGCCCCGGATGCTCGCGGGGGTCGCCCGCCGCGCATCGGTGCGCGTGAGCACGACGCGGCAGAGCACCCGGATCCAGCCCGGGCCCCCGTAGCCGCTGTAGGGGATGACGACGGGCTGCAGTCCGCGCCGTCGACCGTTGCGCTCGCGCATGCGGTGAAAGCGGTCTTCGAGCGCCACCGCTCGCCGAACCCAGGGGGAGCGCGAGGCCGGAGGGGGAGCGTCACTCTCGGCCGGCACGGGCCCAGTCTGTCAGATGTGGGGCGCCGCGCCGGGGTCGAGCGGGCGCCGCAGGCCCTGATCGTGGAGCCAAGGTGTACAGAACGGTCCGCTCCTGCGGGGGTTCGCATCCCGAATGTCCAGCCATAATAAACATCGCGTCAAAGCGGGATTCGCTCACCTCGAGGAGTACGCTGGCGGCGTCGAAAGGGTCGATTGTGAACATCACCGAGTCCAGCACCTCATTGCTGAGCAGCGCCGCTCCCATCCGCAACGAGCCGGTTCAGGCGCGCAGCACGGCCCGTTTGGCCACGTTGCTCGACTCGGCCGCCGCCGTGATCGACGAGATCGGCTACGAGCGGCTCACGACCGCCATGGTCGCCGAGCGCGCCGGCGCGTCGATCGGCACCGTCTACCGCTACTTCCCCGACCGCATCGCCGTGCTGCAGAGCCTGGCCGCCCGCAACTCCGAGCGCCTGCTCGGGCGCATCGCGAGCGAATTGAGCCCCGGTCGCCACGCCTCGGCGACGGATGCCGTGCTCGCGGTGCTCTCGATCACCGCCGACCTGTTCCGCACCGAGCCGGGCTACCGCTCGGTGCGCGTCGGCGACGTGCTCGATCTGCTGCCGCCGATGACGGAGTCGACCGCCAACAGCGCGGTCGCCGACGTCGTGACCGACGCGCTCGTGGCGGGCTACGGCGTGACCGATAGCGCCGAGGTGCGCCGGGCCGTGGGCACCGCTGTCGAGATCGCCGACGCGCTCGTGGCGCGGGCCTTCGCGCGCAGCACGCCGGGCGACACGTCGCTGCTCGCCGAGGCCGAGCGCGCGGTGCGCGCCGTGCTCGCCGACCGGCTCTGACGAGCGGCCGACCGGCCCCTTCTGGAGAACTGCCCAGAATCTGGGCAAACCGCACGACTCTCGACGGCGAATGCTGTTTGACTGAGTGAGCGCTGGGCGCGCGCTCAGCACGACGGCGACGAGAAGAGAGCATCGTGATCGAATTCCGCTCCATCTCCAAGCGCTTCGACGACGGCACACTCGCCGTCGACGACTTCAGCCTCGTCATGCCGAGCCGGCAGACGACTGTGCTCGTGGGTTCGAGCGGCTCGGGCAAGACGACCCTGCTGCGCATGATCAACCGCATGGTCGACGCGACGAGTGGCGAGCTCGAGATCGACGGCGAGAACGTCACGGGTATCGAGCCCGTGCAGCTGCGACGCCGCATCGGCTACGTCATGCAGAACTCGGGGTTGCTGCCGCACCGCCGGGTCATCGACAACATCGCCACGGTGCCGCGCCTCAACGGCGTTCCCAAGAAGCAGGCGCACGCGCGCGCGCTCGAGCTCATGGACACCGTCGGGCTCGACCGCGACATGGCCGAGCGGTACCCCGCGCAGCTCTCGGGCGGCCAGCAGCAGCGCGTCGGGGTGGCGCGCGGACTCGCCGTCGACCCGAACATCTTGCTCATGGACGAGCCCTTCGGCGCCGTCGACCCCATCGTGCGCGCCGACCTGCAGCAAGAGCTGCTGCGCCTGCAGCGCGAGCTCGACAAGACCGTCGTCTTCGTCACGCACGACATCGACGAGGCCTTCCTGCTCGGCGATCAGGTCGTCATTCTCGAGAAGGGCGGCCGCATCGCGCAGAAGGGCACGCCCGCCGAGATTCTCGCCAACCCCGCGAGCGACTTCGTCGCGAGCTTCATCGGCGCTGATCGCGGCAAGCGCGCGCTCAGCATCCAGACCATCGACGGCGCCCGGGTGCTCGTCGACGGCGACGGCAATCTGGCCGGCCGGCTCGTGGAGGCGGGCCCGGCGTGACCTGGGTTCTCAACAACCTCGACCTGATCCTCGAGCTCACGCTCGAGCACATCAGGCTGAGCATCCTGCCGATCGTGCTGGGGTTCGTCATCGCGATCCCGCTCGGCTGGCTGGCGTACCGCTATCGACTGACGCGCGGGCTCATCCTCACGCTCGTCGGCCTGCTCTACACGATCCCTTCGCTCGCGCTCTTCGTCATCCTGCCGCCGCTACTCGGTATCGGGTTTCTCAGCGAGGCGAACGTGCTGATCGCGCTCACGATCTACGCCGTCGCGATCATGGCGCGGTCGGTGGCGGATGCGCTCGCGAGCGTCGACCCCGACATTCGTCAAGCGGCCACGGCCGTGGGCTACTCGTCGTGGAGCCGCTTCTGGACGGTCGACTTTCCGCTCGCGGGCCCCGTGCTGCTCGCCGGGCTGCGCGTCGTCGCGGTCAGCACGGTGAGCCTGCTGACGGTCGGCATCGTCGTCGGCGTGCAGAGCCTCGGCTACCTGTTCACGAACGGCTACCAGCGGGGCATTCTCGCCTCAGTTCTCACGGGCGTCGTCATGACCGTGCTCATCGCGCTGCTCTTCGACCGCCTCCTCGTGCTGCTCGGCCGCGTGCTCATGCCCTGGATGCGCAGCGACCGACCCTCGGCGCGTCGCGCCGCCGAGAACGCCCAGCAGATCGAGACGCCCGTGCTCGCTGTCGGTCGCGGAGTGCAGCAGGGGCGGGTGCCGTGAACCTCTTTCTCGACGCCTTCGCGTGGATCGCCGACCCCGTCAACTGGCAGGGTGCGGGATCGATCCCGCAACGCATCGCCGAGCACCTCGCCTACACGGCGGTCGCCGTGCTCGTCGCCGTGCTCGTCGCCGTGCCGCTCGGCTGGTGGATCGGGCACACCGGTCGGGGCAAGGAGCTCGTTGTGGGGCTGACGGGTGCGGCGCGCGCCCTGCCCTCGTTCGGTCTCATCTTCTTGTTCGTCATGGTCGCGGGCGTCACGCAGCGCGAGCCCGCCGCCGTCGTCGTGCTCATGCTGCTCGCGATCCCGCCGATCCTCGCGGGCGCCTATGCGGGCTTCGAGGTCATCGATCGCCGCGTCATCGACGCCGCCCGGGCGATGGGCATGACCGAGTGGCAGATCGTGTGGAAGGTCGAAGTGCCGCTCGGGCTGCCGCTGCTCTTCGGCGGCCTGCGCAGCGGCGTGCTGCAGGTCGTGGCGACCGCGGTGCTGATCTCGTACATCGGTCTCGGCGGGCTCGGTTTCGACATCGTGCAGGGCATCGCGCTGCGGCGGTTCGACCAGATGCTCGGCAGCGCGATCCTCATCATCGTGCTCGCCCTGCTGCTCGATGCGCTGTTCGCGGTGCTCGAGCGCTACGCGGTACCGCGCGGCGTGCGCGCGGGCCGCGCAACAGATGTTCGCACGACGCCAACCGGGCGTCGCGCGACGGCGGAAGCTTCCGCCACCACCTGAAGAAAAGAGAAGAACTGATGTTCACAGCAAGGAACAAGGGCCGGTTCGCCATGACGGCGGCCGTGGTCGGGGCATCATTGGCCCTGGCAGGGTGTGCATCGGGCGACCCGCTGGCGCCCGAGCCGGATACGGACGCCCCTGCCGAGACGATCGTCATCGGCTCGCAGGCCTACTACTCGAACGAGATCATCGCCGAGCTCTACGCGCAGGCCCTCGAAGAGGGCGGCTTCACCGTCGAGCGCAACTACCAGATCGGGCAGCGCGACGCCTACATTCCGGCCCTCGAGGCCGGCGAGGTCGACCTGTTCCCCGAGTACACGGGCAACCTGCTGCAGTTCTGGAACCCCGACACCACCGCGACGCAGGCCGACGAGGTCTACGCCGAGCTGCTCACCGTGGTGCCCGAGGGCCTGCAGGCTCTCGACCAGTCGCCCGCGACCGATCAAGACAGCTACAACGTGACGGCCGAGTTCGCCGAGGCGAACGGCCTCGCATCGATCGCCGACCTCGCGGGCGTCGAGGGCCTCGTGCTGGGCGGTGCGCCCGAGCTCGAAGAGCGCCCCTACGGCCCCTCCGGCCTCGAGTCGGTCTACGGCGTGACGGTCGCGTTCGAGGCCACGGGCGACACGACGGTCGAGTCGCTCATCGAGGGCCTCGTGAACGTCGCCAATGTGTACAGCGCCGACCCGCGCATCGGACAGAACGGCCTCGTGACGCTCGCCGACCCCGAGGGCCTGTTCCTGGCCTCGAACGTCGTGCCGATCGCCTCGGCCGATCTGCCCCAGGAGGCGGTCGACATCATCAACGAGGTCAGCGCCGCCCTCACGCCCGAGGGCCTCGTCGCCCTCAACGTGCAGAGCACTGTCGACCAGCTGGGCTTCGCCGAGATCGCGCCCCGGGGGCGGCCCGCGACGGGGGCCCGCGGCTACCACCCCGCCGCACCATTTGGCCTGGGGGGGGGGGCGCCGATCGGCGCCCGCCCCGTCCGCGTTCTCGAGGCGCGACGCTCAATCGTCGCGGGTCGCGGCGTCGCCGTCGCCCGGATGGTCGGCGAAGCGCCCCACGTATCGGTCGAGCAGCTTCTTGACGGCGAAGACGAGCAGCCAGAACCCCGCGATGACGCCGACGAAGATGAATGCCGCGTAGTCGAGCTGCTCGGCGATGCTGCGGTAGCCCTCGGCCGCGGCCGAGCCGACCGTGACGTAGGCGAAGGCCCACAGGATGCACGCGGGCGTGAGCCACAGCATGAACGTGCGGTAGCGCAGCGTGCTCATTCCCACGACGAGCGGCGTGAGCGAGTGCAGCACGGGCACGAAGCGCGAGATGAATACGGCGATGCCGCCGCGGTGGTCGAGAAAGTTCTCGGCGCGGCGCCAGTTCTTCTCGCCAATGCGCCGACCGAGGCGGGACGCCCGCAGACGCGGCCCGAAGAACCGCCCGATCGCGAAGCCGAGCGAGGCGCCCGCGAGCGCGCCGATGATGACCGTCATCGTGAGCGCCCAGTACTCGGCGGGCGAGTCGACGGCGGTGCTCGCGACGAGCACGACCGTGTCGCCCGGCACGATGAGACCGAGCAGGATGGTGGTCTCGAGCATGATGAACAGCCCCGCGAGCGCCGTGCGCAGCACCGGGTCGACGCCCTGCACCAGGTCGAGGATCGCGTCGAGCAGCTCGTTCACGCGTCGAGCGTATCGACCGGGGCTGGGGGCGCTCCGATTCAGGACCTTCGGCCCCTGTGCCGCGGGTGCGGGATTCCTAGGCTCGAACCGGCAGCGTCGCCGCGTCCCCCCTCCATCCCCTCTCGCAAGGCAGGTGACCCGCTCGTGGTCGAATGGCTCGATCCCCTTCTTCTGGCCCGGTGGCAGTTCGGTCTCACGACCCTGTACCACTTCCTCTTCGTGCCGCTCACGATCGGCATGGTCGTGCTCGTCGCGATGTTCCAGACCGCCTGGGTGCGCACCGCGAAGCTCAAGTACCTGCACCTCACGCGCCTGTTCGGCAAGATCTTTCTCATCAACTTCGCCATGGGCGTCGTCACGGGCATCGTGCAGGAGTTTCAGTTCGGCATGAACTGGAGCGACTACTCGCGCTTCGTCGGCGACGTCTTCGGCGCGCCGCTGGCCATGGAGGGCCTGCTCGCGTTCTTCCTCGAGGCGAGCATGATCGGCCTCTGGATCTTCGGCTGGGACAAGCTGCCGCAGAAGCTGCACCTGGCCGTCATCTGGATGCTCGCGCTCTCGACGACGCTCTCGGCCTACTTCATCCTCGCCGCGAACGCCTTCATGCAGAACCCCGTTGGATTCGAGATCAACGACGAGCTGGGCCGGGCTGAGCTCACCGACATCGGCGCGGTGCTCACCAACCCCGTCGCGCTCGCCCAGTTTCCGCACACGATCTTCGCCTCGCTCATGTTCGCGGCCGTCGTCGTGGTCGCGGTCGCGGCCTACCACCTCTCGAAGAACCAGTACCTCGACGAGATGCGCACGGCGCTGCGGTTCGGCCTCATCGTCAACATCGTCGCCTTTGTCGGCGTCGCCCTCTCGGGCGACCAGCTGGGCCTCGTCATGGTGGCCACCCAGCCCATGAAGATGGCCGCGGCTGAGGCACTCTACGAGACCACGGCGGGCGCTTCCTTCTCGATCTTCACGTGGGGCACGCCCGATGGCTCGAGCGAGCTGTTCTCGATCCGCATTCCGTACGTGCTCTCGTTCCTCTCGACGCACGACTTCGGCGGCACCGTCGAGGGCATCAACGACCTGCAGGCCCAGTACCAGAGCGAGTTCGGCCCCGGCGACTACACGCCGATCATCTGGATCACCTACTGGAGCTTCCGCTGGATGATCGGGCTCGGCGCGCTCGCCGCCCTCATCTCGGTGGTCGGTCTCTGGCTGACCCGCGGAGGTCGCCTGCCCGAGAAGACCTGGGTCTGGAAGGTAGCGATCTGGTCGGCCCCCGTTCCGCTCGTCGCGAGCCTCGTCGGCTGGATCTTCACCGAGATGGGCCGGCAGCCGTGGATCGTCTTCGGCCTCATGCGCACCGAAGACGGCGTCTCGCCCGGGGTCAGCGGCCTCGAGGTGCTCATCTCGCTCATCGCCTTCACGGTCGTCTACGGCGCGCTCGCCGTCGTCGAATTCGGCCTCATCAAGCGCGCCGCCATCGACGGCCCGAAGGACTGGGCGAAGTACAGCGACGGTGCCGACGGCGACGGCGGCACCGCCAGCGTCGACCCTGCCAAGCTCGCGACCGTCTACTAAGAATCCGGAGAGACACGCATCATGGACCTCGCATACCTCTGGTTCGGAATCGTCGGATTCCTGTTCATCGGCTACTTCGTGCTCGACGGCTTCGACTTCGGCGTTGGCATGGCCCTGCCCTTCCTCGGCAAGGACGACACCGACCGCCGCGTCATGATCAACACGATCGGCCCGGTCTGGGATCTCAATGAGACCTGGCTCATCGTGGCCGGCGCCTCGCTGTTCGCGGCCTTCCCCTACTGGTACGCCACGCTCTTCGACGGCTTCTACCTCGCCCTGCTGCTCATCCTCGTCGCCCTCATCGCGCGCGGCGTCTCGTTCGAGTACCGCCGCCTAGGACGGTCTGACCGCTGGAAGCGCTGGTTCGACGGGATGATCGTGGTCGGCTCGGCCGTGCCCGCCCTGCTGTGGGGCGTCGCCTTCGCGAACATTGTGCAGGGCGTCGCGATCGACGAGTCGGGCACCTACACGGGCACGCTCTTCGACCTGCTCAACCCCTACGGACTGCTCGGCGGGCTCACGACGCTCATGCTGTTCTTCACGCACGGCGTGCAGTTCCTCGCCCTCAAGAGCGACGGCGACCTGCGGCTGAGGGCGCGCGCGCTCGCCGTGCGCTCGGGCATCATCACCATCGTCGCCGCCGCGGCCTTCCTGGTCTGGACGGTGCTGCAGCACCTCGACATCGCTCACCTGCCGGTGCTCGTCGGGCTCGCCGCTGCGGCCGCCGTGGCGCTCATCGGCTCGTGGGTCGCCAACCGGGCGGGGGCCGAGAAGGCCGCCTTCGGCCTCATGGCCGCGACGATCGCGCTCGCCGTCGCGAGCATCCTGGCCGCCCTCTACCCGAACGTCATGCCCTCGACGACCCACCCGGCGTTCAGCCTGACGATCGAGAACGCGTCGAGCTCGGACTACACGCTGCAGGTCATGACGTGGGTCGCCGTCGTCATGATGCCGCTCGTGCTCGCGTACCAGGGGTTCACGTACTGGGTGTTCCGCAAGCGGGTCACGCGCGCGTCGATCCCCGTGGCCGCGCACTGAAACCGCTCGATCCGCGCCTGCTGCGCACCGCGTCGGCCGCCCGCATCCTGCTGGCGGCCGGCTCGGTCGTCGCGGTCGTGCACACCGCGAGCATCGTCGCGTTCTGCTGGTTCGCGGCGCAGTCGATCGCGAGCGTGATCGACGGCGTGCCGGTCGCGCAGCTGGGCGAGCCGATCATCGCGACGGCCGTGAGCATCGTGGCGCGCGCCCTCACGCAGGCGCTGCTCGACGCGCTCGCCGTGCAGGGCGCCGCACGCGTGAAGAGCCAGTTGCGCGCGCGGGTCATCGACGCTCTCGACGCCGGCGGCTCTGCGCTGCTCGGTGGCACCTCGTCGGCGCGCGTCGCGACCCTGCTGGGCCAGGGACTCGACGCTCTCGACGGCTACATCGGGCGGTACCTGCCGCAGCTCGTGCTCACCGCGGTCGCCACCCCGATCATCGTCGGCGTGCTGCTGCTCGCCGACGTCGCCACGGGCATCACGGTGATCCTGACGCTGCCGATCATCCCGCTGTTCATGGTGCTCATCGGGCTCTCGACACAGGCCGTGCAGCGCCGCCAGTGGCAGCAGCTCGGCGCGCTCGCGCAGGGGTTCCTCGAGGTCGTGCAGGGCCTCTCGACGCTCATGGTCTTCGGCCGCCAGCACCGGCAGGTCGACCGCATCGCCGCCGTCACGGAGGAGTACCGGCGGCGCACGATGCGGGTGCTGCGGCTCTCGTTCCTCTCGGGGTTCGCGCTCGAGCTCGCGGCGAGCCTCTCGGTCGCACTCGTCGCGGTGTCGATCGGCATCCGCCTCATCGACGGCGAGATCGCGCTCGCCCTGGGCCTCTTCGTGCTCGTGCTCGTGCCCGAGGCATACCTGCCGCTGCGGCAGGTCGGCGCACAATTCCACGCGGCGAGCGAGGGCATCGCGGCGGCTGATGACGTGCTCGCGCTGATCGAGGGTGCCCCCTCCGCCTCCGCACCTCGCACGCTCGCGGCGCCGCCCTCCATCCTGAGCCACCCCCCGCGCGATCCCGCACCCTCTCGGGCGCCCGCACTCGCGGTGCGCGAGCTGACGGTGCGGCGCGGCGATCGCGTCGTCGTCGACCGACTGACGGGCGAGTGGATGCCCGGCACCGTGCTCGCCGTCACCGGCCCGAGCGGCGCGGGCAAGAGCTCGTTGCTCGGTGCGCTGCTGGGCCTCGTCGAGCACGAGGGCGTGGTCGAGCTCGACGGATCGCCGGTGCCGCCCGCCGCCCGCATCGCGCGACTGGCGTGGGCCGGGCAGCGGCCCGAGCTGACGAGCGGCCCGCTCGACGAGGTCGTCGCGCTCGGCGCGCTCGCGATCGACCCCGAGCGGGTCACGGCGTCGCTGCGCTGGGCGGCGGCCGACGACGTGCCGCGCGGCACGGTGCTCGGCGCGGCGGGCGAGGGACTCTCGGGCGGCCAGGCCCAGCGCGTCGCCCTCGCGCGAGCGCACTACCGTGCCCTCGAGCGCGACTGCCGCGTGGTGCTCGTCGACGAGCCGACGTCGGCGCTCGACGCGGTGAGCGAGCAGCGCATCATCGCAGGGCTGCGCGCGCTCGCCGCGACGGGTCGACTCGTCATCGTCGTCACGCATCGCCGGGCCGTCATGGCCGCCGCCGACAGCGTGCTCGCCATCGCGCCGGCGCACGCGGGGGCTGCCTCGTGAGCGGCACCCGGCGCGCGGTGCTGCGCGCATCGCTGCCCCCGCTGCGGGCCTTCGCGCCCGCGCTCGCCCTCGGCGTGCTCGCGAGCGGCTCGGCCGTCGCGCTGCTCTCGACGAGCGCGTGGCTCATCGCGCGCTCTGCCGAGCAGCCCCCCATCCTGTTCCTCGGTTTTGCGATCGTGGGGGTGCGTGCGTTCGCGCTGGGGCGCGCCGCCTTCCGCTACCTCGAGCGCCTCGTCGCGCACGACGCCGCGTTCCGCGCCCTCAGCACGCTGCGGGTGAGCGTGTTCCGTCGCCTGCTGCCCCTCGCGCCCGACGGCCTGCACGGGGTGCGCCGGGGCGACCTGCTCACGGCGCTCGTGCGCGACGTCGACGCCCTGCAAGACCTGCCGCTGCGCGTGCTGCAGCCGATCGTCACCGCGCTCACCGTGGCGGGGCTCGCTGTCGTCGGCGTCGCGTGGGTCTCGCCGGCCGCGGCGCTCGTGCTGCTCGCCGGCGTCGTCGCCGCGACCGCGGCGGCAGTGCTCATCATGAGCGGCCTCAGCCGCGATGCCGACCAGCGCATCGCCCCCCTGCGTGCGGCTCTCGCCGATGCCGTGCTCGAGTACGTCACCCGGTGGGAGACGCTGCGGGCCTTCAGCGCCGATGCCGCGCTCCGATCCCGTGTGCTCGCGCTCGATGGGCAGTTGCGGCGCGCGCAGTCGCGGCAGTCGGCCGCAGCGGGCAGCGTCGCCGCCCTGTTCACGCTCGCGGGCGGCGTCACCGTGCTCGCGACCCTGCTGGCGACCGAGCCGGCACTCGTCGCGGGGCAGCTCACGGGCCCCCAGCTCGTCATGCTCGTGCTCGTGCCGCTCGCCGTGCTCGAGGTCGTGGCAGCCCTGCCCGCGGCCCTCTCGGCGTGGTGGCGCGTGCGCGCGAGCGCCGACCGCCTCGCCGCCGTCATCCCCGACGCCGTGCCGCTCGCGATTCCGACCCCGCCGACCCCGCCGGCGCCGCCGCTTGTCACAGCGCTGCCGCTGCGGATCCGCGGCCTCAGCGCACGCTGGCCCGGCGCCTCGCCGCCGGCGATCGCGGGCATCGACCTCGACCTCGCCCCGGGCGACCGACTCGTGCTCGAGGGCTCGAGCGGCTCCGGCAAGTCGACGCTCGCGCACGTGCTCGTGCGCTTTCTCGACCACGAGGGCTCGTACTCGCTCGGCGGGGTCGACGTGCGCACGCTGACCGCCGACGAGGTGCGCCGCCACGTCGTGCTGTGCGAGCAGAGCCCGCATCTCTTCGATGCGAGCATCCGCCAGAACCTGCTTTTCGCGCGCGATACGGCGACCGACGCCGAGCTGCTCGCCGTGCTCGATCGCGTCGGGCTGGGGGAGTGGGGCCGGCAGCGCGGGGGGCTGGATGCGCCCGTCGGCGAGCGCGGACGCCTCGTCAGCGGCGGCGAGGCCCAGCGCATCGCCCTCGCCCGCGGCCTGCTCACGGCGGCACCCGTGCTCGTGCTCGACGAGCCGACGGCGAACGTCGACCCCGAGCGGGCCGAGCAGCTGCTCGAGCACCTGCTCGGCGCCGCGGCGAGCCCCGATCGCGCCGTGCTCGTCATCTCGCACACGCCCGTTGCCGATCGGCTCGTGACGGCGCGCCTGCACCTGGGCGCCGGCCGCTAGGCTTGCTGCGCCACCGCAACGCTGTCCGACCCCTCAAGGAAGAGGCATCTGATCATGGTGCGCACCACCGGCCCTGCTCCCAGTTTCACCACGAGTGACGACGGAGTCCCCATCTACCGCCCGGGCCTCGACGAAGACCCGGATGCTCCGCGCGCGATGCGGCTCGAGCGCGACTCGCTCGGCGAGATGCCGATCCCCGCCGACGCCTACTGGGGCATCCACACGGCGCGCGCGCTCGAGAATTTTCCGATCACGCGCCGCGCGCTCTCGAACCACCCGAACCTCGTCATCGCGCTCGCGATGGTCAAGCAGGCCGCGGCGCGCGCGAACAAAGAGATCGGGGTGCTGCGTGCCGTGCGCGCCGACCTTATCGACCAGGTCTGCCAAGAGATCATCGACGGGCAGCTGCACGACGAGTTCGTGCTCGGCGTGCTGCAGGGCGGCGCGGGCACGAGCACGAACATGTGCGCGAACGAGATCATCGCCAACCGCTGCCTCGAGCTCATGGGCCACGAGAAGGGCGACTACGCCAACTTCCACCCCATCGACCACGTCAACCGCAGCCAGTCGACGAACGACGTCTACCCGACCGCCATCAAGCTCGCGATGGTGTTCAGCCTGAAGAGCCTGCTCGACGAGCACCGCTTGCTGATCGACTCGTTCGCGGCGAAGGGCCACGAGTTCGCGCAGATCCTCAAGGTGGGCCGCACGCAGATGCAAGACGCCGTGCCCATGACCCTCGGGCAGGAGTTCCGCGGCTTCGCCACGACGCTGGGGGAGGACCAGGAGCGGCTGAGCGAGATCATCCCGTGGCTCAACGAGATCAACATGGGCGCCACGGCGATCGGTACGGGCATCACCGCCGACCCGCGCTATGCCGAGGCCGTGCGCCGCCACTTGAGCGAGATTTCGGGCTACACGATGGTCACCTCCCCCGACCTCATCGAGGCCACGAGCGACACGGGCATCTTCATGACCGTCTCGGGCACGTTGAAGCGTGCCGCGGTCAAGCTCTCGAAGATCTGCAACGACCTGCGCCTGCTCTCGAGCGGCCCGCAGGCGGGCTTCGGCGAGATCAACCTGCCGCCGCGCCAGGCGGGCAGCTCGATCATGCCCGGCAAGGTCAACCCCGTTATTCCCGAGGTCGTCAACCAGGTGGCGTTCTCGATCATCGGGGCCGATGCCACGGTCACCGCCGCGGTCGAGGGCGGCCAGCTGCAGCTCAACGCCTTCGAGCCGGTCATCGCCACGAGCATCATGCAGTCGCTCGCCTGGATGTCGAACGCGTGCCGCACGCTGCGCCTCAACTGCATCGACGGCATCACCGCCAACGAAGAGCGCCTGCACGAGATGGTCGAGGCGAGCGTCGGCGTCGTCACGGCGCTCACGCCGTACATCGGCTATCAAGAGTCGGCGGCGCTCGCCTACGAGGCGCTCGCCTCGAAGGTGCCCATCCGCCAGCTCGTCATCGAGCGCGGGCTCATGACGGAGGCCGAGATCGCAAAGGTGCTCTCGCCCGAGCGGCTGAGCGGCGTCGTGCCCGCGACCGGCGCGATCCCGCTGCCGATGGTGGCGCCCGAGAACTGAGCGCTCAGGGCGCGCGGCGCTGCGCCGGCGGCGCCGCGCGCCATAGATGCAGGGTCGCGTACGAGCGCCACGGGGCCCAGCGCACGCCGAGCAGCGCGGCCTCACGCGGGGTCGACGCCGCACCGTGCGCGCGCAGGGTGCGCAGCAGCACGAGATCGGTGTCGAGCAGCAGGTCGGGTGACCCCAGCATGCGCAGCGCCACGTAGTCGGCGGTCCACGGGCCGATGCCGGGCATCCGCAGCAGTCGCTCGCGCAGCTCGCTCGTCGTCAGCCCGACGTCGAGAACGAGCTCGCCGCTCGCGAGCGCCTCGGCGGTGTCGATTATCGTGCGCACCCGCCGCGTGGGCCCGCGCAGCACGTTCGCACCGTGCTGAGCGATGAGCGCTGCCGAGGGGAACCGTCGCAGCGGACCCGGCACACTCTCGTCGTCGAGGTCGGCCGCGAGGCGCCCGAGCACCGTGCGCGCCGCGGGCAGCGAGATCTGCTGCCCGACGATCGTGCGCAGCAGGGTCTCGGCCGCGTCGACCGACCCGGGAATGCGCACCCCGGGGTTCGCGGCGACGAGCGGGCCGAGCAGCGGGTCGGCACCGAGGGCTGCGTCGATCGCGGCCGCGTCGGCGTCGAGGTCGAACCAGCGCCGGATGCGCGCGGTCAGCGGGGCCACATCGCCGAGCGCGGCGAGCGCCGCCGAGACGCGAACGCCCGCGCGCTCGTCGTCGAGCTCGACCCGCACGAGCGCGGGACCGCGCGGAAGGTCGATCCACCGCTCGACACCGACCAGGGCCCCTGCCTCATCGGCCAGTATGCGCTCGACGCCCGCGACGGCGTGATCGGCGATGTACCGCAGCACGCCCGCACCGTCGAAGGGCTCGCGCGCGGCGAGCCGCAGCGACACGGGGGTCGTCGCGGCGCCGTCGGCAACGGGCGGGCTCGCGAGCGACGCTGCGGCGGCCGGGGCGGGCGATGCGCCCGGGGCACCGTGACCGTGCCGACCCCGCCGCGCGAGCGCGCGCAACTCGAGAGGCGTCAGGCCGTACACCGCGCGCACGGTGTCGTTGAACTGGCGGATGCTCGCGAAGCCCGCCGCGAACGCCACGTGCGAGACGGGCAGCTCGGTGCCGGCGAGCAGTGCGCGGGCCGTCTCGGAACGGTGCGCCCGCGCGAGGGCGAGCGGCGGGGCTCCGAGCTCGGCGACGAGCACGCGGGCGAGGTGCCGCGCACTGTAGCCGAGCCGGTCGGCGAGGCCCGGCACGCCCTCGCGCTCGACGACGCCGTCGAGGATCAGCCGCATCGCGCGCCCCGCGAGGTCGTCGCGCAGGTTCCACTCGGGGTTGCCGGGCACCGCGTCGGGCTGGCATCGCTTGCAGGCGCGCAGCCCGGCCTCGTGCGCGGCGGCCGCGGTGGCGTAGAAGCGCACGTTCCGCGGTCGCGGGGTCGCGGCGGGGCAGCTCGGCCGGCAGTAGATGCCCGTGCTGTGCACGCCCGCGATGAACTGGCCGTCGAAGCGGGCGTCGCGCGAGGCGAGGGCCCGATAGCAGCGGTCGTGATCGAGGGCGGTCATGACCCCAGCGTTGCAGGTGCGGGATGCGGGCACCAGCGGGAATCGGACATCGCCGGCCACTGCCGCCGCCCCGCCCCGCGCCACTACAGTTGCCCTCATGACCGACCCGAGCGATTCCCGGCCCGAGCGCAGCACCCCCGACTACAGCGCCACGGCGACCGGCCTCGCCCCGGCCGCGGCCCCCGCCGCGGCGCCTGACGATGTGCGGCTCGAGACCACGCAGGTCGCGCAGCCCGGGCTCGCGCTGCCGCCCCGCCGCTCGCGCGCCGGCCTCGTGGTGGCGGCCGTCGTCGGCTTCATCGTGCTCGCCCTCGTCATGCTGTTCGTGCTCGCCTACCTGTTCGTGGGACTCGGCCCCGCGGGCGTCATCATCGGCGGCATCATGGCGCTCGTGCCGCTGACGATCGTGTTCTGGGGCATCCGGTGGATCGATCGGTGGGAGCCGGAACCGCGCGGTGCGCTCGTCTTCGCGTTCTTGTGGGGTGCCGGGGTGAGCGTGCTCATCGCCCTCATCGTCGACGCCGAGATTCAGAACGTCATCGCCGCGGCCGGGCTCGGCGAGTTCGGCGCCGAGTTCTTCGGGGCCGCGATTCAGGCGCCCATCGTCGAAGAGGTCGGCAAGGGGCTCGGCGTGCTGCTGTTGTTCTTCGCCGTGCGGCGCCACTTCGACGGGCCCGTCGACGGAATCGTCTACAGCGCGTGGGTTGCGGGCGGTTTCGCCTTCACCGAGAACATCCTCTACTTCGGCAGCGAGCTCGCGGCCGGAGGCGCCCCCGTCGAGGTGTTCTTCATCCGCGGCATCATGTCGCCGTTCGCGCACGTCATGTTCACGGCCTTCATCGGCGCGGCGATCGGATTCGCCGCGCAGCGCCCCGGCTGGTTCCGCGGCGTCGTCGCCTTCATCATCGGCCTCATCCCCGCCGTGCTGCTGCACGCGTTCTGGAACGGCGTGCTGTTCTTCATCAGCGACTTCTACGGCTACTACCTGCTCGTGCAGGTGCCCATGTTCCTCGTGGCCGTCTGGCTCGTCACGCTGCTGCGCCGCCAAGAGCGCCGCATCACGTTCGAGCGCTTGAGCGAGTACTCCGCTGTCGGCTGGCTGCACCCCGACGAGGTCGCGATGCTCGCGAGCCCGGGGGGTCGCCGAGCGGCCATGGGCTGGGCGCGGTCGCACGGGCTCGCCCCGCTCATGAAGGCCTTCATCCGCGACGCGACGCGGCTCGCCTACGCGCGTCAGCGTGTGCTCGCCGACCGCGACACGATCGGTGCGCAGGCCGACGAGGCCGAGCTGCTGCAGCGCGTGGCCGCCTCGCGGCACGCCCTGCGCGGGTCGGCGCCGACGGCCTGACCGCGATCGCCGACGATCGCGCGGCTCAGCGCAGCACGCTGCTGAGGATGCCCCCGAGCCAGACGGCGACGAAGATCGCGATCACGGCGGCGCTCGCCCACGAGAAGCCGCGGCGCAGCCGCTGGCCCGCGGGTGCGACGATGTTGGCCTCGAACTGCCCGATGCGCTCGTCGACATAGCGATCGGTCTGCGTGAGCGTCTTGGCGCCGACCGTCGTCACGATGCGCAGCAGGCGCTGGTAGGTGGCGGGGTCGCCGAGCGGGAACGGACGGGCGCTGTAGACGAGCATCCACCGGTCGATGATCTCGACGTCGAACGGCGCCGCTTCGTCGATCAGCAGCGCCATGAGGTCGGGGGTGAAGACGTAGAGCGCGTCGCGCTCGTACTCGGCGGGGCAGTAGAGGGTGAAGTGGCGGTCGAAGTCGCCCTCGAGCGAGAGCACCTGTTCGCGCGAGAACACGGCGGGCAGGTTCGTCGAGCCGAGCAGGCCGTTGTTGGCGCGCGAGTCGAGCAGCATGTGCGGCAGAGCGCGATCGAGGTGCAGCGCGAGGAAACCCCAGTGGTGGGTCGAGCGGTTCTTGCCGCTGCCGGTCACGTACCGGTAGTTGCCGAAGTCGATGAAGCGGTCGTCGGTCGTGCGAAAGTGGTCGGTCACCTGCCGCGAGGTTCCGATGCCGAAGATCGCGCCCGGGTACGACGGCCCCTCGCTCTGCGGCGAGTAGAGCAGCCCGTTCGCCTCGGCGAAGCGCGCCATGCGCAGGCGGTTCTGCCAGTCGTGCCGGCGGCCGTGCAGGGCGCGCACGATCAGCAGAATCGCGACGCCGACCAGCACGAGCGGGGGGAGGAGTCCGACGAGGTCGATGAGGTCGGCGTCGCCCGACACGATCGAGGCCGCGCTGACGACGAGGGGGAACAGCAGTGTGATGCCGATGAGCACCGCCATGCCGCCCCCGATCACCCAGCTCACGATGCGCACGATCTGCTGAGCCTGGGCCTCTGGTCGCGCGGCGAGCGTCGCGCGACGATACGCGGCGACCTCGTCGGGGTTCGGCGGCGAGAAGAGCGGCGAGTAGTCGATCGTGCGGTCCACAGCGTCATGGTGGCACGCGCACGGGCCGGGCGATAGCGGGCCCCGACGCAGACTCGCCGCCCAGTGGCGGGGCGAAGCCTCCGGCGCACCTGGGCGGCGAGTTGATCTGCCTCCAGTGTGCTCCGACGCCCGCCGCCCGTCAATGGGGGGAGGCCGTGCCGAGTCGGCCTTGCTAGCCTGGCGAGCACCGAGCCGCGCGCCGCGGACGAGGGTACGAGGAGTGACGCTCGATGCAGAACTGTGCCGTGTGCAGTGCGCCGCTGCGCGCCGGTGCCCGCTTCTGCACGCAGTGCGGAGCCCCGGTGCACGCCGCGCCGACTCCGCTTCTGCCCGTGCCGCCCGCCGCATCTGCGCCGGCGCCTCGTGAGGCCCCCGAGGCGCCGGTGCCTATTGCGGCCCCCGAGGCGCCGACGGCGGCCGCACCGGCCGAACCTGACGAGATCCCCGCGCGCATCCCGCCCCAGGGTCGCGTGACGCCCCCGGCGGCGCGCAGCCGCGCGGCGACCTGGGCGCTCGTCACAGGAGCCGCCCCGCTGCTGGTCTCGGTGCTGGGCAACCTCGTGGCGGCACAACTGAGCCGGGCCGCGGCCGAGCAGATCTCGAGCGGCGACGTGCAGGGGGCTTGGGCGCCCGTGCTCGTGACGCTCGCCCTCATCTTCGTCGCCAACGCCGGCCTGCTGACGATCTGCACGATCATGGGCGGTCGCGCGCTGCGCGAGACGAGCAACGGCATCACGCGCGGTCGGGGGCTCGCCGTCGCGGGTCTCGCCCTCGGCGGCGTCAACCTCGTGCTGTGGGTCGCCGGTCTCATCGTGAGCGTCAGCAGCCTCAACACCGTGCTCGTCTGAGCGGCGCCGCTCGACGTTCGCCGGGCGTTCTCTCAGCCGACTGCCAGGCTGGCGCGCATCCGAACGGGCCCCTGCGCGAGAAGTAGTAGGTGAAGGCACTTCCGCCTGACGCCCCGAGAGGGGATCACCCCCTCGGGGGACCTACCAAGGAGGAACCATGCGCAACCGTATTCTCGCGGGGCTGGGCGTCGCCGCCCTCGCCACCGTCGGCGTCGCCGCCCCGGCGAACGCCGTTTCTGACACCACGGCCGACGTCTGGGTCGTGCACGCTGTTCCCGGTCTGACCGTCGACGTCTACCTCAACGGCGCCCTCACCCTCGAAGATTTCGAGCCCGGAACCTTCGAAGCCATCGTCGACGCCGAGCCGGGCCAGTACATCGTCGACATCGTCGCCGCTGATGCAGCTGCCCCCGCGGCCGGAACGAGCGACATCACGTACACCGCGACGGTCGAGGCCGGTGTGTCGTACACGCTCGTCGCGCAGCCCAGCGAGAGCGCCGACGGCAACCCCGTCACCATCCAGCCCTTCGTCAACGACCTTGACGCTGTCGGCGACGGCGAGGCGAGCGTGACGGTGCGCCACACCGCCAACGCTCCCGAGGTCAACGTCGTCGCTGAGGGTGTGGGCGCCCTGTTCTCGGGCCTCCGCAACGCCCCCGACGCGAACGAGCAGTCGGGCGCAGTGCCGGCCGGAACCTACGACATCGCGGTGCAGGTCGCCGAGGGCGGCGCCACCGCGATCGACCTCTCGGGCACCACGCTCGCCGCGGGCACGCACTACTTCATCCACGCCTTCGGCCCCGCTGGCGGTCCCTACTCGCCGATCGTCTTCACGATCTCCGACACCCCGGCCAACGTGCCGGCGGGCTCGGCGGGTCTCGTGGCCGAGAACGGCACCGACACCACGGCCCTGATCGCCGGTGCCGCCGCGCTGCTGGCGCTGCTCGCTGCCGCGGGTGTCGTCGTGGCGCGTCGCCGCACCGCGTCGGTCGAGCGCTAACACCAGAAAGAACCGGGGGAATCATGATGAGCAGCAGGTCGGCGTCGGCGTTCGGGTTCGCTCTCGTCGGCCTGCTGCTCGTCTCCGGATGCTCCGCTCCCGCCGGCCTCGAGGCCGGTCGGGAGCGGGGCTCTGTCGCCTATGACCCCTACCGCTCGGCGCGCACCGACACCTTCGTATCGAGCTCTGACGTGCTGACGACCGTCAAGTCGCCGCCGGTTCGCGTGGTGATGCCCGATCTCGATCTCGACATGGGCGTCGATCCGGAAGGGATCGAGCCGAACGGCGACATGGGGCTGCCCGTCAGCCCGTTCCGGGCCGGCTGGTACAAGTTCGGTGCCGCGCCCAACAGTCCGACCGGCGCGACGGTGCTCGCCGCGCACGTCGACAACATCGTCGAAGGCGTCGGGCCGTTCTCACGCCTGCGCGAGGCGCGCGACGGCATGGCCGTGGTCGTGAGAGATGCCGACGGCACGCGGCACGAGTACCGCGTCGTCTCCGTGGAGCGCATCGAGAAGGCGGAGGTGCAGATCGATCGCTACTTCTCGAACATCGGCGAGCAGCGCATCGTCCTGATCACGTGCGGCGGCGAGTTCGATCGGCAAGCCGGTTCATACAAAGACAACTACATCGTGACCGCCGAGAAGGTGTCATGACAGGTGCACCGGTTACCATGACGCCGATGGATGCCCCGAGCATCCCGCCATCCACGCGTCGAAGGGGGTCTGCCGTCATGTCGACAGCCCTCGATGGCGCCCACGACGTCGCCCTGCGGTTCGCCCGCGGCGACGAACGGGCGCTCGCCGAGATCTACGGCCAGTGGTCGTCGCTCGTGTACTCGCTCGCGCTGCGCTCGCTGGGCGATGCCGCCGACGCCGAAGACGTGACGCAGAAGGTGTTCGTGGCCGCCTGGCAGGGCCGCGAGCGGTTCGACCCCGAGCGCGCGTCGCTCTCGGCCTGGCTCGTGGGCATCACCCGTCACACCGTGGCCGATACCCACCAGGCCCGCACCCGCGAGCGCTCGATCACCGAGCAGGTGGCCGCCATCACGGGCGACGACACCGCGCCAGCGCCCGAGGCCGACCTGGCCGACCGGCTGCTCATCGCCGACGAGATGGCGCGGCTCGAGCCGCTGCCCCGCGCCGTCGTGCGCCTCGCATTCTTCGACGACCTGACCCACTTGCAGATCGCCGAACGCCTCGGTATCCCGGTGGGAACCGTCAAATCGCACATCAGACGCAGCCTCACGAAGTTGCGCGGACGCCTGGAGGTGAGTCATGGAGCACGCTGATCCTGAAGCGCTGGCGCTTGTCGCGCTCGGCGAGCCCCTCACCGACGCCGCGGTGCTCGAGCACCTCGCCGACTGCGCGTCGTGCCGCCACGAGGTCGACGCGCTGCGATCGACCATCTCAGTCGCGCGTTCGACCGTGGGCGAGTCGGCGCTGCAGGCGCCTCCGGCCCGCGTGTGGCAGGGAGTGCGCGGGCAACTGGGTCTGCCCTCCGACCTCGAGCCCGTGATGCCGACCCTCGTGCCGGGCGCCGCGATCCTCGCGGCCGAGCCCGCCGCGCCGAGCACCGCGCCCGAGGTGGTGCGGCTCGACGCGGTGCGCGAGCGGCGTGCGAGCATCCGGCGCCTGCTCGTGCCCGTGGCGGCCTCGGCCGCCGCTGCCGCGCTCGTCGCGGGCGGCGTTCTCGCGTGGGGCGCGGCCGCGCCGCGCGATGCTGGCCTGCAGATCGCGACGGCGCAGCTGGATGCCCTGCCCGCCTGGTCGGGGGCCTCGGGTCAGGCGACCGTCGCCGAGCTCGCCGACGGTGAGCGGGTGGTGCGCGTGTCGCTCGACGCCGCCGTCGACGAGGGAGTCGCCCGCGAGGTCTGGCTGCTGACCGAGGGAATCGACGGGCTCATCAGCCTCGGCTACCTTACGGGCGCTTCGGGCGAGTTCATCGTGCCGGCCTCGGTAGACCTCGCCGAGTTCTCGGTCGTCGATATCAGCGCCGAGCCGCTCGACGGCGACCCCACGCACTCCGGAGACTCCATCGTGCGCGGGGCCCTCGACAGCTAGCTAGGCGGCGGCCGTCTCGACCGGGGCGGCGGCCTCGGCGCCCTTCTTGGGCGGCAGCGAGAAGAGCGTCGCGATGCCGACCGCGATCAAGATCCATCCGCCCGTGATCAGGAAGACAACGATGCCGAGCCCGGGAAGGAACAGCAGGACGATGCCGCCGATCACTGAAACCACGCCAGAAAGTACGGCGAGCCATCGCGGAAGCGCGGTACGTCCAGTAACTCCGCCTGCGATCGCGGCGACGCCGTCGAAGATCCAGCCGAACGCGATGACATAGGCCATCACGAGCAACGTGCCACCGAGGTTGTTGAGGGCGATGATGCCCGCGATGATGATGAAGACGCCGAGCACGCCGACGAGCCAGCGCACGCCCGTGCTGAGGCTGTCGCTCGTGAATGCGATCACGAGGCGGAAGATGCCGCTCACGACGAGGTAGGCACCGAACAGCAGCGCGACGGTGATGAGCGTGGCGCCGGGCCACACGAGGGCGGCGATGCCGAGCGCGATCGCCGAGATCGCCGAGGCGATGACGAAGCCGCGCTCGAGCACGACGGGGGAGGGGGCTGCAGTGGTCGCGGCCATGGAGGTTCCTGCTTTCGGGATGGCGGTCACGGCAGCGGATACCGCCGTGTCGGTGTCAGCCTAGAGCCGCGCGGGCTCGGGACCGAGAGAAAAAAGCCGCCCGGCGATCTCGCTCGGGCGAATCCGCACCCACCGGTACTTGAGGGTCGGAATCCACGGGCTCAGGCCCAGCTGCTCGGCGGCATCCATCTCGCTCTGCCGCTCGACGCGCTCGGCGCGCCCCTTGACGACGACGCTCCACGCCTCGATCTCGTCGTGGTCGTCGATCTCGAACGCGACGCGGTCGTTGATCGCCAGCTCGAGCAGCTTCGTTCCCGGGGCGGTGCGAAAGTAGATCGCCTCGGTGCTGTCGACCGCGTAGTTGATCGGAAAGATGTCGACCATGCCCGCCGCGCTCGCGGCGATGCGCCCCAGGTCGCGTGAGCGGAGCAGCTGCCAGCACTGGTCTGTTGTCAGCTCGGTGATTCCCCCGAATCCCATGACCATGGCAGCGCTCCTCTCGACCGACCCATTCCAGCGCGACGCGCGGTGCCGGCAGTAGGGCCGAAGGTCCTGATGCCTAGGCTGGGGGCATGACCGCGTCGTCGCTTTCATCCCGTGTCGTTCGCTACCACGAGTTCGGGGGCCGGAGGTGCTGCGCATCGACGAGCTCGACATCGCGCCGCCCGGCCCGGGCGAGGTGCGTGTGCGATTCGCGGCGGGCGGGCTGAATCCGGTCGACTGGAAGATC
Organism: Microcella sp.; assembly: GCF_046296455.1. Taxonomy (GTDB): domain Bacteria; phylum Actinomycetota; class Actinomycetes; order Actinomycetales; family Microbacteriaceae; genus Microcella. Next base: position 65,283 of record NZ_JBKBLF010000011.1, on the reverse strand, counting down.
CGCTCGGGGCGTTCGCGCATCCAGCTGCCCCTGCCGGTCGCGGTCGGCCGGGAGTTCTCCGGCCGTATCGAGGCGGTCGGGTCGGGCGTCGACGATCTGGCGGTGGGGGATGCCGTGTTCGGCTCCATCCCGCAGGGCGCGTTCGCCGATCTGGTCGTCGCCCCCGCATCCGTCGTCGCCCGCGTGCCCGAGGGCGTTCCGCTCGACGTGGCAGCCGGGATCGCCCTGGCCGGCCAGACGGCGTGGGACGCCCTCGAGTCGCAGGGCCTGCACCGTGGCGACGTCATCGTCGTGAGTGCCGCCGCCGGTGGCGTGGGCGGCGTGCTGAGTCAACTGGCGGTCGCCCGCGGCGTGCACGTCATCGGCACGGCGGGCGCTGGCAACCACGCCTGGCTGCGGTCGCGCGGCGTCGAGCCCGTGCTCTACGGCGAGGGTCTGCGCGAGCGGCTCGCCGCCGCAGCCCCCGACGGCATCACGGCCGTCTTCGACCAGTCGGGCACGGAGACCATCGAGACCGCGCTCGCCCTGGGAGTGCCGCCCGAGCGCGTCAACACGATCGCCGCCGACGCGACCCTCTACGGCGTGCGCAACGTCGGGCGCGGGGCCGTGCACCCGCCGACGCTCGACGCCCTCGCGGCGCTCGTCGCCGACGGCACGATCGAGCTGCCCGTCGCCGCGCGCTACCCGCTCAGCGAGGTGCGCGCGGCCTTCGAGCGGCTCGAGACCGGCCACCTGCGCGGCAAGGTCGTGGTCGTCGCCGACTGATCAGCCAGCGGGCGGGGTGGTCGTGACCGTTCCCGAGACCTCGCACACGGCGGCGAGGGTGTTGTAGACCGTTCCGAACTTCTGCAGGTTGCGGTGCAGCAGCTCGATGCGGTGCGCGGGTTCGGTCGTGACGAGGTGCAGGGTGTACTCGATGGCGGTGAACCGCGGGGGAGCATCCTGCCGGTGCATCGTCACCTCGACCCGCACGCTCTCGTAGGCGAAAGGCAGCATGGCGCCCGACCGGGCGACGTTCTTGAGCAGGCAGGCCGCGAAGGCTCCGGCGAGCAGCTCGGCAGGGCCGGGGTGCGTCGAGGGGGCATCCGGCTGCCAGCGGGTCTCGAGGGCGAGATCGTCGCCCGCCGCGAGCAGCATGCCGCCGTCGGCATCGGCGCTCGCCGAGACCGTGTAGGTCAGCGGTGCCGCGGTCACGACAGGCTCGATCCGAGCGCGCCCGTCACGTAGGGCACGAGCCAGATCGCCCACACGACGACCGAGAAGCGGTGGAACCGGTGCAGCTCGGCCTCGCGCCCGCGCACGAGCACGACGACGGCCCACAGCAGGTGCACGGCCATGAGCACGAGGGCGATCACGCCGCTCACGGCCATGATCTGGGTCAGGATGCTCGACTCGACCCCCTCGGCCCGATTCTGCTCGGCGATGAGGCTCATGAGGTACGTGCCGCTCGCGTCGGCGGCGAGCCCGAGCCCGAAGAACGCGGTGTGCCAGGGCTTGAGCACCTTCTGCGCCCGTTCGGCCCAGACGCCGATCGTGTAGAAGACGAGGGCGAGGGTGATGAGAACGATCGCGGGCAGCAGCATGGCGCCAGTCTGGTGGGCGCCGTCGCCACGCGCGAGGGGCGCGCCCCGAGTCAGGACGAAGGTCCTGCGGCGGCGGGCGTAGCCTGAGCCTCGTGCGCCCGACCTTCCGCCCGCTTCCCGCGTTCACCCCGTTCATCGTCGTGACGGTCGTGCATCTCGTGGCAATCGCCGCGGGGTCGCCCGGGCTGGTCGGTGCGACGAAGCCGCTGCTCATGCCGGCGCTGCTCGTCGCCCTCGTGCTGGCGCTGCCCGAGCGGCGCTCGCCGCTGCTGCTGTGGGGCGGGCTCGCGCTCGTCTTCTCATGGCTCGGCGACGTGCTGCTGCAGAATCCGGGCGACATCGGGTTCCTCCTCGGCATGGGGGCCTTCGGGCTCGCGCACCTCGCGTACATCGCCCTCTACCTCGGGCCGATGCGCACGCGCCGGGTGCCGGGCTGGGCGGTCTCCCTGGGGGTCGTCTGGTGGAGCACGATGGTGGCCGTGCTCGCCTTCTGGCTGGGCGGGCTGCTCGTGCCGGTCGCGCTCTACGGCCTCGTTCTCGGAGCCGCTGCCGTCTGCGCGCTCGCCACGCGCCCGCTCGTGGCCGTCGGCGCCGTGGTCTTTCTGGTCAGCGACACGCTGCTCGCCCTCGACCGCTTCCTGCCCGGATTCTCGGTGCTCGACCTCGACCTGGCGATCATGCTCGCGTACTGCCTCGGCCAGGGGCTCATCATCGCGGGTATCGTCACGGTCGCTCGGCGCCGGGCCGGTTTCACCACCGCGGGGCAGCTGGTGCCCTCGAACTCCGCCGACAACTGAGTTGCCCTCGGCTAGGCTCGACGACGTGAACGATCACGTCGACCTTCGCTCTCGACCGCCCGCGATCGGGGTCATGCGAGAGTGTGTCGCGCGTCACGAACGTGACCAACCGCAAGGAGCGCTCGCCCGCATCTTGGGGGTTCACCCGTTACCGCCCGACACCCGCTCTTGGTATCGCGGAGCACTCGGAGAGATCGCAGTGGCGCGCCGACTGGCGTCGCTCGGTACAGAGTGGGTGGTGATCCACGGAGTCCCGATCGGAGTTCGTGGGTCTGACATCGACCACCTGGTCATCGGGCCGTCGGGCGTCTTCACGATCAACGCCAAGCGGCACATCGGTGCGCGCGTGTTCGCAGGTGGCGGGTCAGTCAAGGTCAACGGCCAGCCAACGCAGTACGTGCGCAACGCCCAGTACGAGGCTGAGCGGGTGGGCAAGAAGCTCTCGTCGGTCATGGGTGGACCGGTGAGAGTAACGCCGATGATCGTGGTCGTTGGCGCGAATGAGGTGAAGTACGGCACGAAGAGGCCTACGGTCGCGGTGCTCACTCAAGGCGATCTGCCGCGTTGGATGACTCGTCAACCTCGAGCCCTCAGCGCTGATCAGGTCGCGAGACTGAGCGAAGCGTCGGCTCGGCTGTCGACATGGGGTAGCGCCCTGCCCGAAGGCTTGCCTGATTTCGAGGTCGTTGCGCGCTTCGCGCAGATTGATCGTGATGTGGCTCGGGCGATCGTGCGCAATCGCGTGTGGCTTCTCGGCGCTCTCGTGGTGGGCGCGAGTGTGTCTCTTGTGTTCATCGCCCAGACTCTCTTGGCAATCGTCAGCTCGGCGTTCTGAGGTCGTCACCCGTCTCTGACAGACTCGAAGACGAGCCGCTCTCGCGGCTGACACGTGCGACAAGGAGAGCTCTGCAAGATGGTGACCGGAGCACTGAAGAGCCAAGTCGACGCGGTCTGGAACGCCTTCTGGTCGGGCGGCATCGCCAACCCCATCGAGGTGATCGAGCAGATCACCTACCTACTGTTCATCCGTCGCCTCGATGAGCTGCAGCTGTTGGCCGAGAACCGCGCGCAGGTCACGCGCGAACCCATCACCAAGCCCGTCTTCGGCGAAGGCCAGAGCGAGCCCCCGGGCCGCACGCCGCGCCCGATGCACGACCTGCGCTGGTCGCGCTTCAAGAACCTCGACCCGGCCGCCATGTTCGAGGTCGTCGACGGCCACGTCTTCCCGATGTTGCGCTCCATGGGCGAGCAGGGCTCGAGCTTCGCCGCCAACATGAAAGACGCCAGGTTCACGATTCCGACCCCGGCGCTGCTGGCGAAAGTTGTTGACCTGCTCGAGGCCATCCCCATGGATGACACCGACGCCAAGGGCGACATCTACGAGTACATGCTCAGCAAGCTCGCCACCTCGGGCACAAACGGGCAGTTCCGCACCCCGCGCCACATCATCCGCCTCATGGTCGACATGACGGCGCCGAAGCCGGGCGACCGAATCGTCGACCCCGCTGCGGGCACGGCCGGCTTCTTGACGGTCGCGAGCGAGTACCTGCGCGAACACCACCCCGAGATCTGGGCGGATGCTGCCAGTCGCGATCACTTCAATCGTCACGCCTTCAGCGGCTTCGATTCCGACGCCACCATGAGCCGCATCGGCAGCATGAACCTGCTGCTGCACGGCGTCGAGGCGGCCAAGGTCGAGCGCCGCGACTCGCTCGCCGAAGGCGTCGGAGCCGACGACGGCGAGTTCTCGTTCGTGCTCGCCAACCCGCCGTTCGCGGGCTCGGTCGACGCGGAGTCGATCGCCAACGACCTCACCCGCATGGTGAAGACAACCAAGTCAGAGCTGCTGTTCTTGGCTCTCATGCTGCGCATCATGAAGAACGGCGGGCGTGCCGCGGTGATCGTGCCCGACGGCGTGCTCTTCGGTTCGTCGACCGCACACAAGGCCCTGCGCCGCATGCTCGTCGACGACCACAAGCTCGACGCCGTGGTGAAGTTGCCCAGCGGCGTCTTCAAGCCTTATGCCGGAGTCTCGACCGCCATCTTGTTCTTCACCAAGACCAGCTCGGGCGGCACCGACCACGTGTGGTTCTACGACGTGCAGAGCGACGGCTTCAGCCTCGACGACAAGCGCACCCCGCTCGCGTCGAGCGATCTGCCCGACGTGCTCGCCCGCTGGCAGACGCTGACGGATGCTGGCTCACCCGAGGCGGAACGCCCCCGCACCGCGCAGAGCTTTTTGGTGCCCCGCCAAGAGATCGTCGACGCGGGATACGACCTCAGCCTCAACCGCTACAAAGAGGTCGAGCACGAGGAGGTCGAACACCGCGACCCGCTCGAGATCATCGCCGAGCTCCAGGCCCTCGAGGCCGAGATCGCGGCGGCGACTGCCGCCCTTGCCAACTCATTGAGGACAGGAGCTTGAGCGTCCTGTCGGATCACGTGGACGTGATCATGGGCCAGGCGCCATCTGGAGATCAGTACAACGACCGCGGCGAGGGTTGGCCCCTGATCGCAGGCGCCGGCGACTTCGCTGGTTCAGTTCCGCGACCCAAGAAGTACACGATCACGGCGTCGAAACTGAGCCGACCGGGTGACATCGTGATTGGAATTCGTGCGTCAATCGGTTCGAAAGTCTGGTCAGACGGCGAGTACTGCCTCGGTCGGGGTGTGGCAGCACTTCGACCGCGAGAAACTGTAGACGGGTCGTATGTCTGGCACTGGTTCGAAGCGAACCGAACTCTCCTGGAGTCGAAAGCACGAGGTGCGACGTTCCTCCAGGTGAACCGCGCGGACATCGCAGAGTTGCCGTTCGAACCCCCGCCCCTCCCCGAGCAACGCCGAATCGCCTCCATCCTCGACCTAGCTTCGAGCATCACAGCCAAGTGCGACGCGCAGAAGGACCTCTTCCGTGAGGCGTCATCGGCGATCTTCATGTCGATGTTCGGCGACCCGCTGCTGACCAGTCGTCATGCGTTAGCGGTGCCACTGAGTACTGTGACCGAAGCGATCATTGACTGCCCTCACACCACACCTACCTGGACAGACACAGGCGTGCTCTGCCTGCGAACTTCGAACCTCGGTTTGGGGGAGTGGGACTTCTCGGAGACCCGTTTCGTTTCCGAGGAGACCCACGAAGTCAGAACTCGACGGGCAGTACTCAAGGCGGGTGATCTGATCCTGAGCCGCGAGGGCACGCTCGGCGTGGGTGCCATTGTTGAGCCAGACATGGAGGCATCAATGGGCCAACGCCTGGTTCAGATTCGACCCGACACCGAGCTCGTGCTTCCTGAATTCCTTCTCGCGTACCTTCTCGTGGTGCTTCAACCTTCCCGCCTTACGCAGCTTCTGGTTGGCTCCACGTCGCGGCACTTGAACGTTAGGGACATCAGGGCTCTACCGATCGACGTTCCCTCGATCGATCGGCAACGAGAATTCTCCGAGGCCGTCCGCGCGATTCGCGTACAACGCCGCTCTGTCGACATCCAGACAAAATTGGCAGCGGAGCTATTGCAGGCTGTTCAAGATCGAGCCTTCCGAGGAGAACTGTGAACGAGAACGACAACGCTGTGAGCACCATCCCGACCTGGCACGCATTCCTGAAGCCGGTGCTCGAAGTGATGTCCGACGGGAAGCAGTGGCCTTCGCGCGCACTCAAGGAGGCCGTGTGCGATCACATCGGTCTGACTCCTGAGCAGCGGGCCGAGACGCTCGGCGACGGTGACTCGCGCGCGCTCAACCGGGTCGGCTGGGCCCTCTCGGCCCTCTATCGGGCAAAGGCGGTCGACAAGCCCGCGCGCGGGGTGAACGTGATCACTGATTTCGGCCGCGAGTTCTTGGCCGAGCATCCCGGAATCATCACCGACGCCGACGTGAAGTCTCTACCCGTGTGGAACGAGTACGAACCGACCCGCCGCCCGTCGACCCGCACCGCGACGCTCGTGGCACGCGAGTTCGACGACAGTGACGACCCCACCGAGTTGATCGAGGCGGGCATCCAGAGCTTCGAGGCCGACGCGGCGGCCGAGCTGATTCGGCGGCTGCAAGAGCAGCATCCTGACTTCTTCGAGCAGGTGGTCGTCGACCTTCTCAACGCGATGGGCTACGGCGGTGCGGAGCAGCGCGGCCAGCGCATTGGCCGCTCGGGCGACGGGGGAGTCGACGGCGTCATCGATCAGGATGCCCTGGGCCTCAGCCAGATCTACGTGCAAGCCAAGCGCTACGCAGCCGACAACGCGGTGCAGCGCCCCGAACTGCAGGGCTTCATCGGCGCCCTCGCCGGGCGTGGAGCCAGCCAGGGCGTCTTCGTCACCACCAGCCGCTTCAGCCAGGGCGCGCGCGAGTATGCCGACAGCATCCCCCAGCGCATCGTTCTGATCGACGGCCCACGCCTGGCTGAACTCATGATTCAGTACCGCGTGGGCGTGCAGGTGAAGAAGACGTACGACGTGGTCGAGGTCGACGAGGACTACTTCGACTGAGCCAGTCGAGCGAGGTGTCCTCCAAAGGGCCGACTATTCGAGCTGAATACTTGAGGATATGTTGCTCTCGCAAGCGGGGGATTGATAGGGGAGGGCGGGCCCGATCCAGACGCATTCCGAGCGTACTGGGGGTCGACAGGTTGGGCGTACGCAGACAATGTGCTCCTGCCGATATCCCCAACACACACGAGAAAGCGGGAACCGGGATGAATGTGAACACCTACAGACGAAGTATTTCCGTCTGGACAACCGCTCTACTTGCTGCCACGGCGATCCTCGTGCCGGCAGGAGTGGTGCACGCAAGCGAAACGGACGTCGTCAACGCGAACGAGATCAGCGACGCGGTGGCAGACGCCGCCCCGGTCGCAAACGTTCAGCAGCCCGACGCGAACACGCACACTGGCGATCTTGTCTACACGGCGGGCGAGATCGACATCACCGTGCCAACGGCGCCCGACCAGGGCCTCGTCGTCGACACCCCCGGACCGATGGAGGCTCTGGAACTCGGCCTGCCCAACAACGAGGCGCATGGTGAGCTCACACTTGCTGATGATGGAACCGCCGTCTACGTCGATTCCGATGGCCTGGCAGACATCGCGGTTCAGGTGCTTGATGACGGCTTAAGGGTGAGCACGATCCTGCATTCAGCAGAGTCGCCCGAAGAGTACGTGTACGACCTCCCTGAGGGCACGACCGCGGAACTGTTAAATGATGGGTCTCTCCTTGTGATTTCGGGAGAGGATCTCGCTGGCGCGGTTGCTCCTCCGTGGGCGAAAGACAGCAACGGAGCGAGTGTTCCCACTAGATACGAAGTGACTGCCGAAGGCTTCGTTCAGATTGTGGAGCACCACGGCGCGGGATTCGAGTACCCGATCGTCGCAGACCCCAGTTACAGCTACTGCGCTCTCGGCGGGTGGTATCCCGCAATGTGCGTCAAGTACAACCGATCGGAAGTGGCGTTCATGGCGAGCATCGTCGCAGGGGGCGCTGGCGCCGGCGCAGTGGGAGCTCACCTTTGCACGAGGGCACCGCATCTCGCGATTCGGGCCGCCTGCATCGCTGCCGTCGCGACCTTGACGTGGGCGAACCTCAAGGCCATAACCGACGCGCAGAGTCAGCGGAGATGCTTGTCGTTCGCATTCACCTATCCGCCGGTAGCCCAGTTGCTTTCGGGCGGCTTGCGGGTTGTGAGGTGCTAGTAGTTTTGTAATAAAGCGCAAGGGAGGGGTTGCGTCAACCCCTCCCTTGCGCTTTGATAGCGTTGTGTCGATGCCCCAGTTTCGCGAACTGTTGAGTGCCTATCGGGCGCCGCATGAGGTCGACTTCTACGCACAACGAATGGTCCGCTTGTCAGTCGCTCCGGAAGTCATGGAAGCTGCGCTCAAGCAAGGCGCAGAGTTCTCGCTTGATCCGGAACAAGACCAACTCGCGAACGCGCTTCTCGCTGAGGAAGTTGCGCGCTACCTGCTGGTGCAGGCAACGCGCGTCACCCACTTGCGCAGAGAGTCACTTGAGGCCGCATCGGCTGCGCGACCTGTTGCCGAGATAGCCCGGGAGCTCGGCGTTTCGCGACAGGCGATTTCGCGCCTGCTCAACCAGCCCATAAGGAGCAGCAAATGACGACGCACCCACTGAATTCGGGTTCGGGCAAGCCGAGATTCGTTCTTGGCGTCGCACTTCAAGTAGTCGGGTCGATCATCTTTGCCGCCGGGCTTGTCGCATTGACTATCGCCTACCCGCTTGCAGCCGCGGCGCTCGGAGCGACGGGCGTTGGCGTCTCGATACTCGGTCGATGGTTCGTCCAAGATTCGTGGAGTTTCGTGATCGTGGCCTCAGGCGACGCTACTCATTCAGTCGTGGCAACTTGGCTGATGTGGCCTGCAATCTGGTTGAGTTTGGGGGCAGCGGCTGTCTTCTCACTCACCGGAGACTTGGCAACGAGGGCGGTGATTTTGGTTCTGGCAGTGGCTTTCGCGTCCACTGCGGCGTCGGCAGTTCGACAACACAAGTTCGACAAGCGCGCGCTCGAAACATTGGGTGTGTGCGTAGCGACGATCGCCTTGGCGTCTGCTTTCGCTGGTGCTGCGATGTGGAGCCTCGCAGGCGCCTAAACGCAGGTCCTGCGCCGAATAGTCGACCCGATGTCACGTCTCGCCTCTAGAGTTGCGGCAGACGAATGAAGGGCACGGCCGGGTGAGCAACTTCGACTTCTTGCAGGGGCGCTTCGTGCCGCTCGCGAGCGAAGCGCGCCGTGCCGAGGGGTACGCCGTCGGAGACCCGCGCACGTCGTCGTTCTACGCGCGCCGTGCGCTTGAGCTCGCCGTTGAGTGGATGTACGAGTACGACACCGCACTTCGCCAGCCCTACCAACGCGACCTCAACGCTCGCCTGCACGAGCCCACGTTCGCTCGACTGGTTCCCCCTGTCGTGATCGCAAAAATGCAGATCATTCGGCGCCGCGGCAATGACGCCGTGCATCGCGCTGGTGCATTTGGCGAGACGCAGAGTGTGCCCGTTGTTCGTGAGCTGTTTCACGTGCTGTTCTGGCTTGCCACCCACTACGCACCGTCAGCCGACGCTCGCCCCGAGGCGGGCCGAGTTTTCGATCTGACCCGCATCCCGCGCCCCCAGCCGGGTGCGGCCGCGAAGTCGCGGGCCGAACTACAAGCCCTCACCGAACAGGTTGCGGCTGCGGATGCTGCGCTCACCGCTGCCCGTGCCGATAACGCCACCCTCGCCGCCGAGCTCGAGGCTGCGCGTGCTGAGATTGCCGCCGCGAAACAGACTGCGGCCGCCCTCGTCGACACGCACGACTACGACGAAGCCGCAACGCGCGACACGTTCATCGACCTACTGCTAGCTGAAGCAGGCTGGCCGCTCGACCAGGCACGAGACCGCGAATTCGAGGTCTCGGGCATGCCCAATAACTCGCCTGGCGGTGTCGGTTTCGTCGACTACGTGTTGTGGGGTGCCGACGGCTTGCCGCTCGCAGTGGTCGAAGCCAAGCGCACCCGCAAAGACCCACACGCGGGTCAGCAACAGGCAGAGCTCTACGCCGACGCGCTCGAGCGACAGTTCGGCCAGCGCCCGCTGATCTACTACACCAACGGTTACGAACACTGGTTGTGGGACGACACCTTCTACCCGCCGCGCGCCGTGCAGGGGTTTGCCACGCGCGACGAGCTAGCCCTTGCGGTGCAGAGGCGCACGTCGCGTGTGCCGCTCGCGAGCATCCCGATCAACGAGGTCGTTGTTGAGCGGCCCTACCAGCACCGCGCGATTCGGCGTGTGGGTGAGGTGTTCGAGCAGCAGCAGCGCCGTGCCCTGCTCGTCATGGCTACGGGGTCAGGCAAGACGCGCACCGTCATCGCCCTCGCCGACCAGCTCATGCGCGCGGGGTGGGTCAAGCGCGTGCTCTTCTTGGCTGACCGGGTGGCTCTCGTCAACCAGGCCACTGCGGCGTTCAAAGAGCACCTGCCCGCCTCCAGCCCGGTAAACCTGGTGACCGAAAAGGGCGTCGACGGCCGCGTGATGATCTCGACCTACCCGACGATGATGGGGCTGATCAACGAGGTGGATGGCGGCGTTCGCCGCTTCGGCCCCAACCACTTCGATCTGATCGTGATCGATGAGGCGCACCGCTCGGTGTATCAGAAGTACGGAGCAATCTTTCAGTACTTCGACGCCCACATCGTGGGCCTCACGGCGACGCCGAAAGACGAGGTCGATCACAACACCTACAGCCTCTTCGGGCTCGAAGACGGCGTGCCGACCGACTCGTACGACCTCACCGACGCCATCGCCGATGGCTACCTCGTGCCCCCGGTGGGCAAGGCTGTGGCCACGTCGTTCGTGCGGCAGGGCATCCGCTATGACGACCTCTCGGAAGACGAGAAGGAGCAGTGGGATCTTCTCGAGTGGGCCGACGGCGAGGTGCCCGACGAGGTCGACGCCGCCGCGGTCAACCAGTGGCTGTTCAACGCCGACACGGTCGACAAGGTGCTTCAGGCGCTCATGACCGAGGGGCGGCGGGTCAACGGCGGCGACCTTCTCGGAAAGACGATTGTGTTCGCCAAGAGCCAGCGGCACGCGCAGTTCATCGTCGAGCGCTTCGACGCTAACTACCCGCATTACGCCGGTCACTTCGCGCGCATCATCACGCATCAGGTGAACTACGCGCAGAGCCTCATCGACGACTTCTCGACGCCGGCGAAGTTTCCGCAGATCGCCGTCTCAGTCGACATGCTCGACACCGGCATCGACGTGCCCGACGTGGTCAACCTCGTGTTCTTCAAAGAGGTGCACTCGAAGACGAAGTACTGGCAGATGGTCGGCCGGGGAACCCGCTTGCGCCCTGACCTCTATGGGCCGGGTGACGACAAGAAAGACTTCGTGATTCTCGACGTCTGCCAGAACATCGAGTACTTCAATCAGCAGTTGCCCCCCGACCGTTCGACGCGCACGGCTTCGCTGACCGAGCGGCTCGTCACGGCACGCGTCGAGCTCGTTCGCACGATCGATCAGAGCTCGGGCGCCGGGGCACATGCTGACCCCGAGCTGGCGGGGCTGCGCGAACTGCTCGTCGCTCGCCTCCAGGGGCGCGTGGCCGGCATGAGCCTCGACAACGTGCTCGTGCGGCCGCAGCGGCGACAGGTCGAGAGGTTCGCGGCGGGGGAGACCTGGCTGTCGCTCGGCGAAGCAGATTACGAGGTGGCTACGGCGCTGGGTTCTCTTCCCTCAGCAGCCGACGCCAGCGACACCGACGAGGCCGCGAAGCGCTTCGACCTTCTGGCCCTGCGCGGCCAGTTGGCGGTGCTGGCGACAGACGCGCTCGCGCTCACCGCTGTCGGCAATGCCGTGCGCGGAATCGCCGATGCGCTCGCGCACCAGAAGGCGATTCCGGCTATCGCCTCGCAACTGGAGTTCATCGATCGCGTGGCCTCGGTCGACTGGTGGGTCGACGTGACCGTGCCGATGCTCGAGCAGATGCGCGTGCGGTTGCGCGACCTCGTGCGCCTGCTCGACCCGCGCGAGCGGCCGCTCGTGTACACCGACTTCGAAGACACCCTGGGGCCGGTGACCGACATCGATCTGGTCCCTGGTTCGCCGGGAGTCGACCGTGAGCGGTTCCGCGCGAAGGCTCTCGCCTTCCTGCGCGCCCGTGCTGATGACGCCGTGCTGTTCAAGGTGCGGCACGGTAAGCAGCTCACCGCTCTCGACCTCGAATCGCTCGAGGCGATCATGCGCGAGAGCGGGGAGTTCACGCCGAGCGAGCTCGAATTCGCCGCGAACGACAGCGACGGGCTCGGCCTCTTCGTGCGATCTCTGCTCGGCCTCGACCGTTCCGCCGCTCAGGATGCCCTGGCCGACTTCATCGCCGGCCAGACCTTCACTGCCAACCAGCTGGCGTTCCTCGACCTGCTGGTCTCGCAGCTCACCATGCGGGGCATCGTCGAGCCCGGCCTGCTCTTCGAAGACCCGTTCACCGGCCTCGCGCCGACGGGCCCGCAAGCCCTGTTCACCGAGGCCCAGGTCGCTGACCTGATAGTGGTGTTGAAGCGTGTGCGCAAGACCGCCGAGGTCGCGTGAGTACTCACCGTCGCATCCTTCTTGGACCTGAGTGCTTCCAGGCGTGAGCTGAGCGCTTCAACGCCAGTTAGTGAAGCCCTTTAGGCCGGCCGGCATCGTCTTGGGCATCATGACTTCGCCAATCTTTTGGCCTTCGGCTATCGCCTTCAGCTCCGCTTCATCCACGCTTCTGCCGGTTGTTCCGGACTCGCCCACTTCCAGAAGGACGACGTCACGTGCGTCAATCAGGTCGCTGTTGAGCAACGCCTCACTGTGCGTTGTGACGATCACCTGGCGGAGCTTTTTGGTGGTCTTTCTGACACCCTTGAGGAGCGCGGGTATTTGACGAACGATGGCGTCATTCAAAGAGAGTTCAGGTTCCTCCATGAGCAGGATTGACTCCCCGTCTTGAAGTGACCACAGAAGCGCGATTAGTCTCAGGGTCCCGTCCGAGAAGCTTTCCTCGCGTTGCCAACCTGCGTTCGGCCTGTAGTGTGCGTACCGGGCCTCCAAATGTGGCCGGCCAGTTGCCTCATCCTTCACGAATCGCAAGTCAGTGAATTGAGGGACTGCGACCTTAAGAGCACCCTCGATACGCTTCAGCCTGGCACTCCGGCTTCTTTCTGTGGACCGGGCCACTCGTTCCAGGAACCCTTGTCCGAACGGATCGCTCTCTACGCGGTTCCCACCGATGATGTCGGAATACTTCAGTAGCTGTGGCACGAGATGAATGAAGGAGATGTCGGCAAGGAATTTGGTCAGATCTCGGAACTTCACGTTGGCCTGGATCTGCTCCAAGCTTGTTTGAGTCAATCGCTCGGTGTCTGCTAGGTCGGCCTTCTCCGGTCTTCTTAGGATTGTCGTGCCGTTGTGCGTGACCACTTCGGACGTGACAAGCGTTCGCTGCGCGCCTTTGCCTTCGCGTTTGATGCCAATCTCGTAGGTCCACGTAACTTGCGGCTGATCAAGTTCCGTTGAGATCCATACTTCGATCTTCATCTCGGAGTCGCCCCTAGCATGGAGGCACCGAACTTTCGAGACGCCTCCACGGCTCGAAAGCGCAGTCTGCAGCCCTCCCCCTTCACTTCGAGCGATATCCCGGAGGAATCTCAGGGCGTCGAGCAGGTTCGATTTGCCTGCTGCGTTCGGGCCGATGATGTAGGCGTAGTCCCGAAGGTTGACATCGAGCGTTTGGAAGTTTCGCCAGTTCTTCAGACGAATTCTGGTGATGTACATCTAATGACCTCTTCGATTAGTCCAGGCGAGAATCACGAACGGTGGCTTCATTCGGATAGCGAAACGGCTTTTTGTGCAGCCTGAACGAAGGACGCGCGAGCAATTTCGATGTCCTTCTTGTCTTCGTCAGAAACCTGGGAATCTTCCAGCACTCTTTTCATGACTTCCCTGAGTTGCTGAGAGGCTGTCTTTACTTGCTTAGGGCCCAGCAGGGTAACCACGGCTGCAACGCTGGGGAGTTCTTGTGCGAAGGCCTGGTGATCGAAGTACCGGCCTTGTGTTTCACTCGCCGTGTCCATCATGGCGGCGGTTGTGTACTTGTCGACCGCTGAAAGCAACCCCAGGTAGGCAGATAGCCGTTGTTCTCGGATCCATCGTTTGTGCTCTCTTCGAGACGCAAGCCACGCGCCTCCGAGACCGACCAGCGATGCCCCAAAGGCTCCACCGATAAAGGTGAGGAACGGATCGAGCTCCTGCAGCATCAGATCTGGAACCAACTTTCGTGAAGGTTGTTGACCAAATGATACTTCCTCTCTATACGCGCGCGAACCGGCAGACTGGCGCGCGCTCGCACCCCTGGTAGTCTCTGAAGGTTGCCGTCCAACGGCCGCGGATCAAGAGAGCTCGAGCATCCTGCTACGGGCGCCGCGCAACGAGCAGAGAAGGGGGTCCCCTCTATGGCACTGGAATCAGACGTCAAGAAGGCGATCATCGACGAGTACGCAACCCATCCCGGTGACACTGGGTCTCCCGAGGTCCAGGTGGCGATGCTCACGCGTCGCATCAAAGACCTCACGGAGCACCTGAAGGAGCACAAGCACGACCACCACTCGCGTCGTGGTCTGCTGCTGCTCGTCGGCCAGCGCCGCCGTCTGCTGGGTTACCTGCAAGACATCGACATCGAGCGCTACCGCTCGCTGATCGAGCGCCTGGGTCTGCGCCGCTAACTCGATCCCGAGTCAGCGCGTCGTCGAGAGACACCGCGAACTTCTTCTGCGAAGGCCGCCCCCGAGAGATCGGGAGGCGGCCTTCGTGGTTCGTGCGAGATTTCTGGGCGCGAATGTCGAAATGTCCGGATGCCGTGCGTCTTCTTCTTGACACCGCACGTCGCGGTCGTCTCGAGAAGAAGGAGCGCACTATGACCACCAGCACCGCGTTCGCGCCCGTCATCAGCCTCGCGATCCGCGCCGAGGCCGACGCCGTGTGGCACGCCCTCACCGATGGCGCCATCACGCCTGCCTACTACTACGGCTTCAGCGCCGAGTTCCCGGCGACCGCGGGCGAGCAGTACCGGTACACCGCGGGCGGGGCCGACATGATCACGGGCACCGTGCTCGGGATCGAGCCCGGGCGCAGCATCCACATGTCGTTCGCAGGGCACTGGCAGCCCGACGTTGCCGCGCTGCCCGAGAGCACGGTGACGATCGAGCTCGCGCCGCCGAGCATGCCGCTGCCCGGGGTCACCGTGCTGACGCTGACCCACCGCGGTCTGCCCGAGAGCCCCAGCGCTCGCAATCTGGGGCACGGATGGGTGATGATCCTCTCGGGGCTCAAGTCCCTGCTCGAGACCGGGTCGCCGCTCGCGGCTCGCGCCGGGCACTGAGGCGCGGCGCGGAAGGGATCGATCACGATGCAGTTCGCCATCCTGGCCATGGAGTCGCCCGACGACTACGCGGCGCGCACCGACCCGCAGCAGGCCGAGGGCTACTGGGCCTCGTGGGCCGGCTACGTCGCCGCCCTGCGCGAGAGCGGCGTGATGTCGGCCGCCGCAGGGCTGCAGCCCCCCGATATCGCGACGACCCTGCGCCTGCGAGGCGGATCGGTCGAGGTGCAAGACGGCCCGTTCGCCGACGTCAAAGAGCACCTCGGCGGGGTCTTCGTGATCGAGGTCGACGACCTCGACGCGGCGCTGGTGTGGGCGAGCCGGTGCCCCGCCGCCGAGCGCGGCAGCGTCGAGGTGCGCCCGGTGCTGCCCCCGATGAGCTGACCTGCTGACCGTGACCAGCACGACGGCGGTGCGCGACGCTCTCGAGCGCGCGCATCGCCGCTCGTGGGGGCGGCTCGTCGGCGCGATCTTCCGCCGGTTCGGCGACCTGCACGGGGCGGAGGACGCGGTCGCGGCGGCCTTCGAGTCGGCCGCGACGGCCTGGACGGCGGGGCTTCCCGATGAACCCGAGGCCTGGCTGCGCGTGACCGCGCGCAACCACCTGGTGAGCGCCCTGCGCCGCTCGGCCCACGAGTCGCCGACAGGCGACGACGCCGTGCTCGACCGGGCGTCAGAGCGCGATGACGAGCGCACGGACGCGATCAGCGACGACGAGCTCGACCCGCGCGTTGGCCTGCTGCTCGTGTGCGCGCACCCCGCGATCGACGCGCGCCTGCACGCGCCGCTCATGATGCAGGTCGTGCTCGGCATCGATGCCGCCCGCATCGCGCCGATGTTTCTCACCTCGCCGGCCACGCTCGGGCAGCGGCTCGCCCGCGGCAAGGCGAAGATCCGCGATGCGGGCATCCGATTCGCGCATCCCTCGGCCGATCAGCGCGCCGGCCGCGTCGGCGCCGCGCTCGCCGCGATCTACGCCGCGTACGGGGTCGGCGATGGTGCGGAGGGAGAGGTGCGCGATCGCGCCCATGACCTGCGCACCGAGGCGATCCGCCTCGCCCACGAGGTCGCGGCGAGCTTTCCCGCGAACGCCGAGGCCCACGGCCTGCTCGCCCTGCTCTGCTACAGCGAGGGTCGTCGCGGGGGCCGTGACGTCGACCGCTTCGTTCCCCTCGACCAGCACGACACGACGCGGTGGAGCGCCGCGTGGCGGGCACGCGGCGACGAGGCGCTCGATCGGGCGAGCGCGCTCATCGCGACGGGCGTCGACCGGCCCGGCCGCTACCAGCTCGAGGCCGCGATCAGCGCGGTGCACTCCGCGCGCGCAGACACGGGCGCAACCGACTGGGGCGCGATCCGCGAGCTCTACACCGTGCTCATCGCGACCGCGCCGAGCGCGGGTGCGGTGGTCGCGGCGGCGGGAGCAGCCCTGCACGACGGCGACACGGGCGCAGCGCGGTCCCTGCTCGACGCCCTGCCCGCCGATGTCGTGCGCGACTACCAGCCCTACTGGGTGTGCCGAGCGGCCGTGCTGCGCTCCGAGCGCGCGGACGACGGATCGCGGGTCGTAGCTGAACGGGAGGCGGCCGCCCGGCAGCGGGCGATCGGTCTCACGACTGATCCTGCCGTGCGCGCCTACCTGCTGCAGCAGCAGCAGCCCCTGCGCGCCGATGCGGTTAGCCGCCGCTGAGCTTCGGCAGCAGCGTGATGAGTCGCCGCCGGGTCTGCTCGAGCAACTCGGCCGGAGAAGCCGCGCCCTCGTGCATGAGCGCGCTCGCGGTGTACCGCAGCACCCCGGCGAGCAGATGCGCGGTCAGGCGCGCCTGCTCGGTGATTTCGGCGGGCGACTCGTCGGGCCCCGAGACGCGGGCGATGCGGTACTCGAGCACGTCGGCGAGCTCGGCCTCGATCTCGGCGAACCGCTCGAGCTGTCGCTGCATGAGCGATGAGCTCGAGGTGATGGCGCGCATTCGCTGCCGCATGAAGTCGGTATCAGGTGCGCCCGGGATGGAGGGGAGCGAGATGAGCGCGGCCGCGTCGGCCAGGATGCTCGGCTCGTTGCTCGCGATGAAGGCGCGCACCCGCGACTCGTCAAGGCGCGGCATGTCGAGCCCGATGACGGCGACGTCTTTCGTGGGGAAGTGGTTGAAGAACGTGCGTTGCGAGACCCCAGCGTCGGCGCAGATCATGTCGACGGTCGTCGCCTCGTAGCCGTGCCGCAGCACGAGGGCGACCGCGCTGCGCTCGATGCGGCGTGCGGTCGCCGTGCCGCGAGAGGAGGGCGCGATCGACCGAGCGTGCGGGGCGGTCGAGTCGCTCATGGTCCTATCCTCTCGCGGCACGGCGTGCATCACTCGTAGCGCAGTGACTCGATCGGGCGCTGGCGCGCCGCGCGGCTGGCCGGCAGCGCTCCTGAGAGGAACGCGATCGCGCTGATCAGCACGACGACGCCGAGCAGGCTCGCGGGTTCGAACAGAAACAGCGACAAGCCTTCGAGGTCGGCGAGCGGCCCGGTGGCGAGCACGCCGCCCAGGCCGGAGCCGACGAGCATCGCCGCGCCGACCCCGATGACGCTGCCGATGACGCCGATCGTCACGGCTTCGAGGCTGAACAGCGTGAAGATGCGACCGCTGCCCATGCCCATGGCCTTCATGAGGCCGATCTCGCGCGTGCGCTCCTGCACGCTCATGAGCAGCGTGTTGACGATGCCGAAGGCGGCGGCGATGAGGGCGACGATCGCGAAGGCGTTGAGCACGCCCGTGATGCCCGCGATGATCGTCGTCACGATGCCGAGCTGGTCCTCGATCGTCTGCGCGCTGAAGCCCGCGTCGTCGAGATCGGCCGTGACGGCCTCGATCTGCTCGGCCGTCAGCCCCGATTCGAGATAGGCGATCGCGATCGTCGAGTTCTCGTCGGCGCCGTCGATGCCCGCGGTGCGCAGGGTCGACAGCTCGGTGACGAGCGCGTTGTTGGCGCCCGCCCCGCTCGCGAACAGGCTCGAGCGGCTGACGCCCACGACCTCGGCGACGATCTCGTGGGTGTCGCCCGTGATGTCGGTCATCCCGATCGTGATCTCGGTGCCCACGGCATCGTCGGCACTCGCGAGCCCGAGCGCGTCGAGGTAGTCGTTCGGCAGCACGACCTCGAAGTCGCGCCCCGACTGGTCGAGCTGCTCGCCCGCCTCGAGGTCGGCCACAGTGACGGCCGACTGGGGGTTGACGCTGAACTCGAAGCGGTCGCTCGTCGCTGTACTGACCCAGTCGGTCGAGACGGCGCGAACCGGGTCGATGCCCGTGATCCCCTCGATCGCGGCGACCGTGTCGAGGTCGTCGTCGCTGAGGGGCTCGGACTGTGCTCCGGCGAGGGGCGGCCCCCCGGGTTGCGAGTTCGACGAGGTCGAGCTGTCGGGATCCCACTCGGCCGGGCCCTCGTCGGCCGCGGCCGCGGTCGGATCGGTCTGCGCCTGCACGAGCAGCACGTCGTCGGCGGCAAACGCGTTCACCTGGGTCTCGATATAGGTCGACACGCCCGCCCCGAGCGCGGTCGTGATCGTGAGCGTGAACGCGCCGACGAACAGCGCAAGCACGGTGAGCGTGGTGCGCAGCTTCGAGCGGAACGTGTTGGCCACCGCGGTGGCGGCGAGGTCGACGGCCTTCATCGGGTCGCCTCCTCGAGCACGGCAGCGGCGCTGTCGCTGATAATGCGGCCGTCGCGCAGCACGACCTGGCGGTCGCAGCGGGCGGCGAGCTCGTCGTCGTGCGTGACGATGACGAGCGTGATGCCCTTCTCGCGATTGAGCGCGAACAGCATCTCCTCGACGATCGCGCCGGTCTGCGAGTCGAGGTTGCCTGTCGGCTCGTCGGCGAAGATCACCGAGGGGTCGCCCGCGAGTGCGCGGGCGATCACGGAGCGCTGCTTCTGGCCGCCCGAGAGCGTCACCGCTTTCGCCGTGGCCTTCTCGGCGAGGTCGAGCGAGCCGAGCACCTCGAGCGCGCGCGCCCGGCGGGCTGCGCGGCGCACGCCCGCGATCGTGAGCGGCAGGGTCACGTTCTCGAGCACCGACTGCTGGGCGTTGAGGAAGAACTGCTGAAAGACGAACCCGAACTCGCGGTTGCGCACACGGTTGAGGGCGCGGGCCGACAGCGAGCGCGCATCCGTGCCATGGATGCGCACCTGACCCTGCGAGGGCTCGTCGAGCACGGCGAGCAGGTGCATGAGTGTGCTCTTGCCCGAGCCGCTCTTGCCGACGATCGCGACGCATTCGCCGGCCTGGATGCTGAGGCTCACGTCGCTGAGGGCGTCGAAGCGCCCCGCGCCCGAGCCGTAGTGCTTCGAGAGGCCGATGGCCTCGAGGGCGGGCGGGGGAGGCCCGTCGTGGGGGGTGTCGCGGGTCATGGTGCTCCTTCGTCGTGGGGGATGCGAACGCAAGTACAGTAACTGTACTTATTCATGCAGTGACTGCAGAATGCCTATGAGCCGGCTGTCAGCCGACACGGCGGCAGACGTGGCACCCTGTCGGCATGCGAGAACGCGACGCCGCGCACCCGGGCCGGGTCGTGGTCGCGCTCGCCCTCGCGATCTCGTTCGCTGCGCTGCTCGGCGCCTGCTCCACCGCGCCGTCCCCGACGACCCCGGCGCTCGCGCAGACGCTCGCCGAGCGCGATGCCGCCGCGGCCGCGGCGCACGCGCAGACGCTCGAGCGCTCGGCGGTGTTCCTGCGCGAGAAGTGGGGGCCCGTCGCCCTGCCCGACGAGGCCATCGAGCGCTGGGTGGTCGCGAGCTCGTGGGGCCCGACGATGGTGCGCTGCTTGAGCGACGAAGGCTTCCCGGGCGTGCAGCCCGCCGACGGCGGCGAGCGCATCGACTTCAGCGGCGTTCGGGTCTCGGGGCCCCGCGAGCTGTTCGAGATCGACGTCGCCGTCTACCGCTGCCAGTCGCTCTACCCCGTGCGGGCGTGGTTCGATGATTCAGTGCGCGACATCGAGGCGCCGTGGGCGCTCGACTACACGCGGTCGGTCGTCGTGCCGTGCCTGCTCGCGAGCGGACACGAGGTGCCGCCCGTGCCGACCGGCGAAGGGTTCCGTGCCGGGTGGCGCACCGAGGCGGCCTACGACCCCTTCGCCCTCGTCGGCGAAGGCCCGGGTGCCCGCACGCGCGCCGAGGCACTCTGCCCGGCGGCCGAGACCGTGCTCGACGGTGCGCCGTGAGGCCGGGCATCTTGACCGCCGCGATGATTGCGGTCGCCCTCGCCCTCACCGGCTGCGCCCCCGCCGGCACGCTCGGTCTCGATGCGGTCGCCGACGAGCGCGCGGCGCGCGCCGAGGCCCGCGTCGATGCACTGCTGGCCTCGTACGCCGAGTACCTCGCTGATCGCTGGCCCGGAATCCTGCTGCCCGAGACTTCGATCGAGGCCTGGCTCGGCCCCGGCGTGTGGACGACCGCCTTCCAGAACTGCGCGAGCGAGGCCGCGGGGCGCGAGGTGGTCGTCGACGTCGACGCGGGCATCACGACGAGCCCGCCGCCGCGCACCGCGGGCGAGCTGCGTGATGTCGAGACGGCCATCTACCTCTGCCAGGGCCGCCTGCCTCCGCCGGGTCTCGGCGTGAGCGACCCCGGACCGATCGAGATCGCGTGGGTGACGGCCTACGCGCGGGATGCGCTGCCGACCTGCCTGCGTCGCGAAGGCGTCGCGGCCGAGCCCCTGCCCGACGATCCCTTCGCCATCCTCTCGGGCGGCGCGACCCCGGGGTGGGATCCGTACCGGGCCGTGCGCGGCGACGCTCCCGCCCTGCGCCGCCTGCAGGCGCTGTGCCCGCACCCCTCGGTTCTGCTTTCGTCGATCTCACCCGTCGGCGAGCCTCGGCCGCAGGGGGGCTCGTGAGGCGTGCGCTCGCGGCCGTCGCCGCGCTCACCGTGCTCGCGCTCGGCGGCTGCGCCGAGCCGCCCGCGGTGCCGAGCCTCGACGCGGTGCGCGACGAGCGCTCGATGACCGTGACCTCGGCCTGGCTGCGCGCCGCGGCGGCGACCGAGCAGTACATCGAGCGCGACTGGCCCGAGGCCGCGTACCCGCCGCTGCAGTTCGAGCGCTGGGTCGAGCAAGACCGCGCGCTCGCCGAGGTGGCGACGTGCATCGACGGCATCCTCGGCCGCACCGCGGGCGCGATCTCCGAGAGCGGCATCTACACGCTCTTCCCGCGGCCGACGAAAGAGCCCACGTGGGCCCTGCCCGTGGCGCAGCTGCGCTGCTCGGTGCAGCTCGTCCCGTGGACGGGCTTGTACCCCTTCGGCGGGCCGGTCGAGCAGGAGTGGGTGCGGCACCAGCTCACCGTCGCGCTGCCGCAGTGCGCGCGCCGGTGGGGCGCCGAGGTGGTCATCGCCGACCTCGACGCCGCCGTCGACGCCTCGATCTTCCCCACCTCGACAGGGCGTTCGCTCACCCCGACCCAGAGCGTCTGGCTCGCAGCCGAGCTGCGCCACGTCGATCCGGCGACCGCGCGGCAGATTCGACTCGCTTGCCCCGATCCCGGGCGCACGCTCGTCGGCCTCGGCCCCGCCGAGATCCGCCCGATCGAGTTCGGCCCCTCGGGCGGCGGCCTGACCGGCGCCGACGAGACGGCGGGGCGTCCGTGAGGCGCGGCGCGGGCATCCCGAGCCTGCTGCTGGCGCTCGGCGCGCTCGCCGGATGCGCGACCGCCCCCGCCGCGCCGCTCACCGTCGACGATGTCGTGGCCGAGCGGCTCGCCGCCATCGAGGCCGCCGAGCGCGAGCGGTTCGATGCGTTCGTCGCGGGATCGAGCGCCCGTCTCGACGAGCTCGGGCTGCCGCTGCCCGAGTTCGAGGGGCTCGTCGCCCTCGACGACTGGGACTCGGCCGTGACGGGCTGCATCGAGCGGCTCGACCCGCAGGTCGACGTCACGCGGCTCGAGGGCGGCTTCTCGGTCAACTACTTCGGCGTGGTCGGCGAATCGTACGAGCGAATCCGGTGGACCATCGAGAGCTGCAACGCCCGGTACGGCATCGCCGATCTGCGCGCGCAGAGCGCGGCGGGCGTCGTCGAAGCGGCGTGGCGGTATCAGGATGCGACGCAGCGGGTGCTGCCGTGCCTGCGGTCGCTGGGCGCCACCGTGCCGAGCCCGCCGAGCCGCGTGGCCTACATCGAGCACCTCGGCACGGGCCGTGAGTGGAGCCCATACGCGATGCTCGGCCTCGACCCCGCGGGCCTCGTGCAGGCAGCCGCCCTGTGCCCGCCCAGTTCGACGCTCATCGACGAGCGCATCGCGCGTGCGATCGACGGGGCTGCGCCGTGAGTGCCGAGCAGGGCGCGGGCACCTGGCCCGTCGCGGTCGTGCGGGCGCGGGCGGGTCGGTGGATGCGGCGCCTCGTGCTCGCGAGCGCGGCCGTCGTCGCGGGGTCGTGGAGCCTGCTCGCCGACATCGTGGCCGAGGGCATCCCGCGCATCGTCGTCAGCCTGCTCGTGCTCGCGGCATTCGGCGTCGTCGCGACGAGCGTGTCGGCGATCACGATGCGATGGCGCACCTCGCTGCGGTCGGACGGCGAGGCGATCGTCGTGCGCGACCCGCTCGGCGCGCGCGTGGTTCCGCGGCGCGAGGGCCTCGGGCTCGGGCGATGGCTCGACAGCCGTGATCGCCCTGTGCACTGGCTGCTCGACGGCGACCGGCCCGCCGTGCCGGTGAGCCCCGACCTCAACCCGGTCGACCTCGAGGCCTTCGCGCACCGGGTCGGGCTGCCGGTGGTTGACCTCGACGACGCGCCGCGCGCCCGCCGCTAGGCCGCGACACGCCAGGCTGATACTCTCGAGTCGGCGCGTTTCCTCGCGCCACTCACGTTAATACCGCACGGAGCAGGCCGGCTCGAAGCTGGTCACCGGTGGTGATCTCCCGAATCGATGCCCGAGGGCGCGGATGCGGTGGATGTCTACTGTTGGCCAGAGCAGACCCGGCGGCACATCGCCGACGTCCCTTCCTGCCCGCTCCCGCTCCGCGTGCACGCGCGCGCTCCCATACGGGGAGCCCGCGCACAGACGCAAAGGAGACAGACCTCGTGGAAGGTCCTGAAATCAAGTTCGCCGAGACGGTTCTCGACAACGGCAAGTACGGAAAGCGCACCATCCGATTCGAGACCGGCCGTCTCGCGCAGCAGGCGCAGGGCGCCGTCGCTGCCTACCTCGACGACGAGACGATGCTGCTGAGCGCCACGAGCGCCGGCAAGCACCCCCGTGAGGGCTTCGACTTCTTCCCGCTCACGGTTGACGTCGAAGAGCGCGCGTACGCCGCGGGCAAGATCCCCGGCTCGTTCTTCCGTCGCGAGGGCCGCCCCTCGACCGAGGCGATCCTCGTGTGCCGCCTCATCGACCGCCCGCTGCGCCCGACCTTCATCGAGGGCCTGCGCAACGAGGTGCAGATCGTCATCACGGTGCTCAGCATCGCGCCCGACGAGTTCTACGACGCCCTCGCCATCAACGCCGCGAGCGCCTCGACCCAGATCTCGGGCCTGCCCTTCAGCGGCCCGATCGCGTCGGTGCGCCTCGCGCTCATGCCCGACAACAACGGCGGTGGCCAGTGGGTCGCCTTCCCGAAGCACAGCCAGCTCGCCGAGGCGGTCTTCGACATCATCGTCGCCGGCCGCGTCGTGACGAATGCGGATGGCGCTGAAGACGTGGCCATCACCATGGTCGAGGCCGAGGCCACCGAGGGCAGCTGGAACCTCATCCAGGGCGGCGCCGTCAAGCCCAGCGAAGAGATCGTGGCCCAGGGCCTCGAGGCCTCGAAGCCGTTCATCATGCAGCTCGCCAAGGCGCAGCTCGAGCTCGCCGCGCAGTCGGCGAAAGAGATCCAGGACTACCCGGTCTTCCTCTCGTACAGCCCCGAGCTCTACAGCGCGGTCGACGAGATCGCGCACGCCGAACTCGCGGGGGTCTACCAGATCGCCGACAAGGTCGAGCGCCAGACGGCCGACGACGCCCTCAAGGCCCGCACGAAGGCCGCCATCGAGGCGAAGGTCGCCGACGGCTCGCTGCCCGAGGAGGCGCTGAAAGACTTCGGCGCCGCCTACAAGTCGGTCTCGAAGAAGATCATGCGCACGCGCGTGCTCACCGAGGGAATCCGCATCGACGGCCGCGGGCTCGCCGACATCCGCGCGCTCGACGCCGAGGTACAGGTCATCCCGCGCGTGCACGGCTCGGCCATCTTCCAGCGCGGCGAGACGCAGATCCTCGGCGTCACGACCCTCAACATGCTCAAGATGGAGCAGCAGATCGACTCGCTGAACCCCGTCACGAGCAAGCGCTACCTGCACCACTACAACTTCCCGCCCTACTCGACCGGTGAGACCGGCCGTGTCGGCAGCCCCAAGCGTCGCGAGATCGGGCACGGCTTCCTCGCCGAGCGCGCCCTCGTGCCGGTGCTGCCGAGCCGCGAGGAGTTCCCCTACGCGATCCGCCAGGTCAGCGAGGCCATGAGCTCGAACGGCTCGACCTCGATGGGCTCGGTCTGCGCCTCGACCCTCTCGCTGCTCAACGCCGGTGTGCCCCTCAAGGCCCCCGTCGCGGGCATCGCGATGGGCCTCATCAGCGACCAGGTGGATGGTGAGACCCGCTACGCGGCCCTCACCGACATCCTCGGCGCCGAGGACGCTCTCGGCGACATGGACTTCAAGGTCGCCGGCACGAGCGAGTTCGTCACGGCCATCCAGCTCGACACCAAGCTCGACGGCATCCCGTCGTCGGTGCTGCAGCAGGCGCTCGGCCAGGCGAAGGACGCCCGCATGGCGATCCTCGCGGTCATGAACCAGGCGATCGACGCTCCCGACGAGATGGCGCCCACCGCGCCGCGCGTCATCAGCGTGCAGATCCCCGTCGACAAGATCGGCGAGCTGATCGGCCCGAAGGGCAAGACGATCAACGCGATCCAGGACGAGACCGGCGCGCAGATCTCGATCGAGGAGGACGGCACGGTCTACATCGGCGCCGTCGACGGTGCCTCGGCCGAAGCCGCCCGCCTGCAGGTCAACGCCATCGCCAACCCGATCAACCCCGAGGTCGGCGAGCAGTACCTGGGCACGGTCGTGAAGCTGGCCGCGTTCGGCGCCTTCGTCTCGCTCATGCCGGGCAAAGACGGGCTGCTGCACATCAGCGAGGTGCGCAAGCTCGCCGGCGGCAAGCGCGTCGACAACGTCGAAGACGTGCTCTCGGTGGGTCAGAAGATCCTCGTCGAGATCACCAAGACCGACGACCGCGGCAAGCTCTCGCTTGCCCCGGTGCTCGCCGAGGGCGAGGGCGGCGACGCTCCCTCCGAGGTCACCGCGGAGGGCGAGGACGGCTAAGCGCCCGACTCGGCTCTGAGATACGGATGCCCGCCCTCCCGCTGGAGGGCGGGCATCCGTCGTTCGTGCCGGTGGTCAGACGCCCACGTCGCGCCGACGGAAGGCCAGCACGGCGACCACCACGGCGACAGCGGAGACCGCGTAGAGCAGCCCCATGAGCGCATCGAACCCGTTCGCGAGCGGCTCGGCACCGTATGCCCAGAAGTAGGGCGAGAGGGCGTGCAGCCACTCGAGGTCGGCGTTCTGGTTGCCGAGCGCGTTGAGCGCGTAGCCGAGCACAGCGACGCCGGCGGCCGTGCCGACCGCGAGGCTGCGACGACCCACGATCGCCCCCGTCATCGTGCCGGCGGCGGCGGTCAGCAGCCCGAGGCCGAGCAGCGCCACCGAGCCCGCGATGATGCCCTCGAGCGAGAGCTCGAGCGCGGCGGGCTCGTTGAGCGCGAGCACCATGAGCGCGAGCAGCGTCGCGAGCACGAGCAGTTTGAGGGCGATCGCCCCGAAGCGCTCGAGCACGAGCTGCGTGCGGTCGACACCGTGCGCGAGCGTGAGCTCGAGCGTGCCGCGCTCTTCATCGCCCGCGATGATCGACGAGCCCCAGCCCACCGCCGCGATCGTGACGAGCACGAAGCCGATGAGGCCGTGCACGGTGCCCTGCGTGTAGCCGGCACCCGTCGTGATCTGGTCGTAGCTGAGCGCCGCGACGAGCTCGGGCGGCAGGCTCTCGATGATGGCGAGAAATTCGGGGTTGCCGCCGATCGTCGAGTACAGGGGCAGGTACATGCCCACGACCCCGGCGAGGCCGAGGCTCCAGCCGATGAGGCCCCGCCAGCTGTCGGCGAGCACGCGGCGCAGGAGGGGGAGCGGTCGGCGGGCGGTCATCGCGGTCATCGGTCGCCCTCCTCGGCCAGGGCGCCGTAGAAGCCGAGCACGGCGCTCTCGAGGTCGGGTTCCTGCACCACGAGGTCGAGCGGCTCGCTCTCCGCGACGGCCGCCACGAAGGCCGCGACGCCGTCGCCGAGCTCGCCGTGGATCGTGACGACGCCGTCGAGCTGCTCGTGCCGCAGCCCCTCGAGGTGGGGCAGGGCGCCGAGGCGGGCGAGCAGCGCGTCACGGGCATCCGGGCGCACGGTGACGCGCACCGAGCGGCGGGCGGCGGCCCGCAGGCGGTCGACCGTGCTGACGTCGACGATACGGCCGGCGCGCAGCACGGCCACATCATCGGCCGCCTGCTGGATCTCGCTGATGACGTGCGAGCTCAAGACGACCGAGCGACCGGCGTCGCGGGCCTCGCGCACCATCGTCAAGAACTCCTGCTGCACGAGCGGGTCGAGACCGCTCGTCGGCTCGTCGAGCACGAGCAGCTCGGGGTCGTGCATGAACGCCTGCACCAGGCCGACCTTCTGCTTGTTGCCCTTGCTGAGCGATCGCACGGGGCGGGTCAGGTCGAGGCCGAGTCGCTCGGAGAGCTGCTCGATGCGCCCGACGGCGACGGGGCCGCTGAGCTCGGCGTAGTGCCGCAGCAGCCCGTGGGCGGTCGCGCGGCCCTCGAGCGCGAGCTCGCCCGGCAGGTAGCCGATGCGCCGACGCAGCTCGGGGCCGCCCGTGCGCGGGTCGGCGCCGAGCACGCGCACCTCGCCGCTCGTCGCGCGGATGATGTCGAGCAGCACCCGCATGGTCGTGGTCTTGCCGGCCCCGTTGGGGCCGATGACGCCGAAGACGCGGCCGGACTCGATCGTGAGGTCGATGCCGTGCAGCGCCGTGCGGCGTCCGTAGCGCTTCGTGAGCGCGTGTGTCTGAATAACGGGGGTCATCCCCGGGTCCTTTCGTTCGAGGGGGCGCCGTGCGGCGCCGAATCAGAGGGTGGATGCCGGGGTCGCCGGCGGATCCGGATCCTGATTCGGGTCTCCCGCCCCCTTGTCCGAGCGCGGGCCCCGGCTCGTGTCGAGCGTGCCGGACAGGGCGGCCTCGGCCGCCTCGAGGATCACCGTCGAACGGTAGAGGCCGTGGGTGTAGAGCTCGAGCGTCGGCAGGGTCATGCGTCGCACGAGCGCGGCGCTGAGCCCCGGCTCGCCGACGGCGCGGCCGAGGTGGCGCTCGAGCAGCAGCGGCACGAGGCCGTGAGCGGCGACGATGAGGGCGGTCATCCGCGGGTCGAGGCTCTCGCGCATCATCCCGCTGGCGACACCTTGTTCGAGCATGGCCTCCGTGCGCTGCACGAGGTCGTCGAAGAGTCGGTCTCCGGCGGGGGAGTCGTCGGTGATCATGCGGGCGAGGTAGTCGAGGCTCGCCCGGTGCGCCTCGACGTCGGCGAGCCACCGCTGCATGGTCGAGGCGAGGTCGCCGGCCTCGGCACCGTGCAGGCTCTCTTTGCGCCCGAGCACCTCGTCGACGATGAGGGCGTCGCACTCGGCGCGCAGCGCCTCTTTCGATCCGAAGTGGTGGATGACGAGCGCGGGGCTGACACCGGCGCGCGCGGCGATGTCGCGCACCGAGGTGCCGTCGTAGCCGGCGGCTCCGAAGAGCGCGAGCGCGGCATCCCGAATGCGCTGCCGCGTCGTTCCTTCGCCCGCGATGGTGGTCACGAGCACAACACTAAACGCTTGTTCAGCGCTTCGTCAACGGACGGCGCGGTCGCGCTGCCGAGCGACCCTCGCGTTCCCGGCGTTTCGTCAGCCAGCACTCAGCGAATTTTGGCCCTATCGACGGCTGGTACCGGGCGAGCGGCGTACAGTCGGGCTTAATTCGTGAACGGCGGGTCCCGATCCCCTTCGCGATCGAAGATCAGAAGCAACAACTTCACTCACCCCCACGTCGAGAGCCCACCGGCATCCGACCTCTCGCGATTCGAAGGAGAATTGTGGACTTCCAGATCGTCCAAGCGTTTTTCATGCTCGGTTTCGTCGCCATGGCGGCCGGCACCCTGTGGTTCTACCTCGAGCGCAATGACCTGAAGCCCGAGCTGCGCTCGGTGGCGACCTACGCCGCGGTCATCACGTTCATCGCCGCGATCATGTACTACGTCATGAAAGACGTCGTCAAGTTCCCCGGCGGCGAGATCACGGCGGCCGACGTCGACGCGACCCTGCCGCTGCGGTACATCGACTGGCTGCTCACCACGCCGCTGCTGCTCGTCGAGTTCGCGCTCATCGTGGCGATCGCCGGCGCGCTCAAGAAGGGCCTCCTGACCAAGCTCATCATCGCCGACATCGTCATGATCGTCACCGGCTACCTCGGCGAGATCGGCGTTCCGGGCTCGATCGGCAACATCGTCTTCTTCGTGATCTCGTCGGCCGCGTGGCTCTACATCGTCTACGTCGTGTACACGCTCAAGCTCGGCGCTGACGCTCCCGCGCACGTGCAGCGCGCCGTCTCGACGATGAAGTGGTTCGTCATCGCCGGCTGGGCGATCTACCCGATCGGCACCGCGACGCAGGAGTTCCTCGAGCTCAGCGGCAGCGACGCGGCCCTGGCCATCGGTGTCGCGGCGATCATCTACGTCATCGCCGACGTGCTCAACAAGGTGGGCTTCGGCCTCATCGCGGTGCGGGCCGCCAAGCAGAGCTAGCGCTCACCGCATCGATCCGGCGCGGTCGCACCCTCGAGGGTGCGGCCGCGCCGTCGTCGTTGGCCGGTGCCGTGCCGCGACACGGCCCGATAACGATCGCGCGGCGCAGCCGCGCTGAGCCCCGCTCACGCAGTACTCTCGCCCCAACCACCACGACCGCCCCGCGGTCATCAACCGAAAGCGACTCCCGCGCCCGTGAACGACCCCGCACCCCGAGCCGACGGCGGCGCATCGCCGGCCGCCGGGAGCGCGCTCGCGACCGCGCCGGTCGCCGTGCCGCGCCGCATCGGGCCGAGCGACCTTCGGGTGTTCCCGGTCGCCCTCAGCGGCACGGTCTTCGGCTGGACGGCCGATGGGCCGACGACGACGGCGATCCTCGATCGCTTCGTCGAGCTCGACGGCACGTTCATCGACACGGCCGACTCCTATGCGGGCGGGCGCAGTGAGATCATGATCGGCAACTGGATGCGCGAGAAGCGCAACCGCGACCGCCTCACGATCGCCACCAAGGTCGGCAAGAGCCCCGATCATCCGGGGCTCTCCGCTCCTGCCGTGCGCGCCGCGGTCGAGGCCTCGATGCGTCGCTTGCGGGTCGATCACATCGACCTGCTCTTCTTGCACATCGACGACGCGTCGGTCTCGTTCGACGAGACCCTGCTCGCGGTCGACGAGCTGATCCGCGCGGGCCATGTGCGCTACTTCGGTGGCAGCGATCACACCGGCGATCGGCTGCTCGAGGCACGCATCGCCTCGGGCCAGCTCGGGGTCGCCCATATGGTGGCGCTGCAGAAGCACTACAACCTCGTGCATCGCGACGAGTACGAGGGCGATCTGGCGCGCGTCGCGGGGCAGCTCGACCTCGGGGTCATGCCGCGGTTCGCCCTCGCCGCCGGGTTTCTCACCGGAAAGTACCGCTCACGCGCCGATCTCGAGCGCGAGCGCCGCGGGGCCGAGGCCTCGCGGTACCTCAACCGCCGCGGTCTGCGCATCGTGGGCGCGCTCGATCGCGTCGCCGACGAGACCGGTACGAGCGTCGCCACGGCCGCGCTGGCCTGGCTGCTGAGCCGGCCGCGAGTGGTCGCCCCCGTCGTCTCGGTGAGCGCGCCCGAGCAGCTCGATGCGGTCATGGCAGCGCCGCGCACCTCGCTCACTCGCCACCAGTTGACCGAGCTCGACCGCGTCAGCGAGTGACGGGCCGCTGAGGCGCAGCGCGCGCTGCGACGTCGGGGTTCAGGCGGCGAGGGGCAGTTCGGCGAGCACGCGCTCTACGGTGCGCCGAAACGCCACCGAGGCGCCGATCGGGTCGCCCACGTGCCCCCACGAGAGGGCCCCGACGTAGGCGACCATGAGCTGGTCGGCCGCTTCTCCGGCCAACGGGTGCCCCACGCGGTTCAGCAGGTCGGTGATGCGGCTCGCGATCGCCTCGTGGTGCTCGGCGATGATGGCGCGCGCGGCGTCGCGCTGGTCGGGGAACTCGGCGGCGGCCTTGATGAAGAGCGAGCCGTGGAACTTCTCGTCGTGCAGTGCGGAGTGCACGGCCTCGACGATCGCGCGCAATGAGGCTTGCGGCGAATCCTGCGCGTGGATCAGCTGGTCGAGCTGGGCCAGCTCGCGCTCGGAGGCGATCGTGAGGTAGTCGCGGATGAGCCGCTCTTTCGAGCCGAAGTGCTTGTAGAAGGTGGCCTTCGTCACCGAGGAGTGCTGGATGAGCCGATCGACGCCGACCGCGCGTATGCCGTCGTTGGAGAAGAGCTCGGTCGCTGCCTCGATGATGCGCAGCTTCGCGGGCGGCATGCGACGAGGTGATTCGACGGGGGGCACGACCGGCACTGCTGCTCCTGCTCTTCGCGGTGCCCGATGGCCGTCGGGCGACGGGCTGGGCAACCGGTGCTGTCACTGTAGCAGGGGACAGACAGGACTGTCTGTCCTTCGTCGTGTCCCCCATCCGGGGCGTGTCATCGGCATGGCCTAGGCTCGTGCGGGTCGAGCAAGGGGAGTGGTGTCGTGTCGCGGTACGTCTATCTCGTCCGTCATGGCGAGCAGCAGGATGCGGAGCACGGTCTTCCCGACGGCCCCCTCAGCGGCCGCGGTCAGCGGCAGGCCCGTGCGATCGCCGAGCGCTTGAGCGGGGTGCCCTTCGCGAGCGTGCACACCTCTCCGCTGCAGCGCGCGGTCGAGACCGCCCGGCTCATGACCGAGCGCATGCCGGCGGTCGAGCCCGAGCTCTCGGCCCTGCTCATGGACTGCATCCCTGCGGGCCCGTCGCCCGAGATGCCGCACGCGTTCGAGCCCTTCTTCGGCGGCATCACGCCCGAAGAGATCGCCGCGGGCGAGGCGCAGATGGCCGATGCGACGGCCGAGTGGCTGTCGCCGTCTCGGGATGACCGGCACGACCTGCTCATCACGCACAACTTCGTCATCGCCTGGTTCGTGCGCGAGGTCTTCGGTGCTCCTGCCTGGCGGTGGATGGGCGTGAACCAGGCCAACTGCGGACTCACGATCATCCGTGTGCGTACGGCGAAGCCGCCGGTGCTCGTGACGCACAACGACCTCGGCCACCTGCCAGCCGAGCTGCGCACCGGGTTGCCGGTCGATCAGCCCTTCTAGGCTGCGGTCGACGCGGCGGCGAGCCGCTCGAGGCGTCGGCGCGTGAAACGCAGGCTCGATGACTCCCGACCCAGCAGTAGCCGCATCGAGCGCAGGGCGAGCCCCGTGAGCGCGATCGCGGGCCAGCGCGGGCGCCGCAGGCCCAGAAGCTCGCGGTACTGATCGGGCAGCGACGCCACGGCGCCGGCGAACAGGATGCGGTACGCCGGGCCGACCCCGCGTCCCAGGGGCGGGCGCCGCAGCCAGCGCACGGCCTCGTCGACCCGCTCGTCGCGCCGCAGCACGGGCAGGTATGCAGCGATCGCCGCATCGAGCTCGGCGCGGGTGCGCGGAGGGTCGGCCATGCCCATGAGCTCGCCCGCGGTCGCCCACTCGCGCACGTACTGGTCAGAACCGCCCGGCACCGATCCGCCCCACGTCTCGTGGCTGCCGATGAAGGCGTCGGCGAAGACGCAGTGCACCCAGCCGACCAGGTCGGCGTCACCGGCCGAGTAGGGCAGCACGGTGCCGTCGGCGCCCGCGTACTCGCCCCGCACGCGCTCGTGCAGGCGCGCCACCCAGGCGCATCCCGCCGCCGCTTGCGCGCGATCGGCGAAGGTCGTCGTGAGCACCCAGCGCACGGTGCCCGAGAGTCGGCCGAGGGGGTCTTCCCGGTAGCGCGAGTGGTCGTGCACACCCGCCATGGCGCCCGGATGCAGCGTCTGCATGAGCAGGGCCCGGATTCCCGCCACGACGGTCGGAATTCCGCTGTGCACCGCCCACACCGCCGAGCCGGGGCCGAAATAGCCCTCGTCGTCGCCGGTCTCGAGCGCGCGCACCCACTCGGGCGTGCCCTCCGGGTCTCCCGAGAACATCACGAGGATCCGCCCGCGTGCGCGGGTGAGGATGGCCGGCCGCTGCATGCTTCAGAGCGTCGCACACTGCCCTGAGCGCGATTCGGGAGGTCGCTGAGAGCGATGGCCAAAATACCCCGGGGGGTATAGTATCGAGGCATGACCTCCCCTCGTACCTTCGTCATCATCGGCGGCGTCGCTGGCGGCATGTCGGCCGCGACCCGGCTGCGCCGCCTCGATGAGCACGCCCGCATCATCGTCATCGAGCGGGGCGAGCACGTCTCGTTCGCCAACTGCGGCCTGCCCTACCACGTCGGCGGCGTCATCGCCGATCGCGAGGCGCTCATCCTGCAGACGCCGGCCTCACTCGGCGCGCGCTTCGCCCTCGAGGTGCGTGTGCGCACCGAGGCGATCGCGATCGATCGGCATGCCCGCACGGTGCTCGTGCGCGACCTCGCGACCGGCGCCGAGCAGTCGATCGGTTACGACGCGCTCGTCCTCAGCCCCGGCGCGGCGCCCGTGCGCCCGTCGATCGACGGCGCCGAGCGCGGCCTGACGCTGCGCGACATCGCCGACATGGACCGCATCATCGCGGCGGCGCAGCATTCCCGTCGCGCGGTCATCGTCGGCGCGGGCTTCATCGGCCTCGAGCTCGCCGAGAACCTGCGCCACCGCGGCCTCGACGTCGCCGTCGTGCAGTCGATGCCGCACGTGCTGCGCCCCTTCGACATCGAGATGGCGCACATCGTCGCGCAGCGACTGCGTGCGAACGGCGTCGAGCTGCACCTCGGCACGACGGTCACGGCGATCGCCGACGACCACGTCACGCTCGCCGATGGACGCACCCTGCCCGCCGACCTGGTCGTGTTCTCGGTCGGGGTGCGTGCCGACAGCGCGATCGCGCGCGACGCCGGCCTCGCCCTCGATACGGGCGGGCACATCGTGGTCGACGCGGTGCAGCGCACCTCCGACCCGGCCATCTACGCGGTGGGCGACGCGGTCATCAAGCAGCGCTTCGATGGCGACCCCGCGCCGGTCTGGCTCGCCGGCCTCGCGAACCGCCACGGTCGCCTCGCGGCCGATGCCATCGCGGGCCGCCCGCACGCCGCCGTGCCGGCCCTCGGCACCGCGGTCATCGGAATCTTCGGCCTCACGGCCGCGGCCGTCGGCCGCACCGAGCGCGAGCTGCGCGAGGAAGGGCGCGCGATCCGCGTCATCCACACGCACCCCACGAACCACGCCGGCTACTACCCGGGTGCCGAACTGCTCGCCCTCAAGCTCGTCGTCGACGCCGAGACCGACGCCATCCTCGGCGCGCAGGCGGTCGGAGGGGGCGCCGATAAGCGCATCGACGTGATCGCCACCGCCATGGCGGGCGGCATCCCCGCGCGCGGCCTCGCCGACCTCGAGCTCGCCTACGCGCCGCAGTTCGCCTCCGCGAAAGATCCGGTCAACATGCTCGGCTACGTCGACGACAACCTCATCGACGGCGAGCTCAGCGTGCAGTGGCACGAGCTCGCCGAGCGGCAGGCCGAGGGCTGGCGGCTCATCGACGTGCGCACCGCGGGCGAGAATGCGCTCGGTGCGATCCCGGGCAGCGAGCTCATCCCGCTCGACGAGCTGCGCGCGCACGCCGAGCGGCTGCGCGGCGAGCGCGTCATCGTCAGCTGCAAGGTCGGCCAGCGCGGCCACACCGCCGCCGCGCTGCTGCGGCAGTACGGTGTGATCGTGGCCAACCTCGACGGCGGCTACACCACGTGGCGCGCCGGCACGGCGGCCCTCGCCCCGGCGCTCGTCGCCGCCTGACCCCGCCCCCGCACCCCCGACCCGAAGGAGCCCCCATGGCCGACGAGATCTCGGTCGACGAGCTCGTGCTCGCCCGCGAGCGCGGCGCGACCGTCATCGACGTGCGCGAGGTCGACGAGTACATCGACGCGCACGTGCCCGGCGTGCAGCTCGTGCCGCTCGGCACGGTGCCCGATGCACTGGATGCGCTGCCGCGCGATGAGACCGTCTACGTCATCTGCCACTCCGGGGCGCGCAGCCTGCGCGCCGCCGACTTCCTCATCGCTCAGGGTCTCGATGCCGTCTCGGTGGCGGGCGGCACGATGGCCTGGGTGCAGCGAGGGCTCGACTACGCGACAGGAGACGACCGATGACCACGATCCCCGCCGACGAGGCCAAGAAGATCACCAACCGGCTGCGCCGCGCGCAGGGGCAGCTCGGCGCGGTGCTCGCGATGATCGACGACGGGCGCGATTGCCGTGACATCGTGACGCAGTTGAGCGCCGCATCCAGTGCCATCGATCGCGCCGGGTTCGCCATCATCGCCTCGGCGCTCAAAGAGTGCCTGCGCGACGGCGAGAACGGCGGCGACCCCGTCGAGGTCGCCGATCTCGAGAAGCTCTTCCTCAGCCTCGCCTGAACCGCCGCGCTCTCAGAGCGTGCGGCCCAGCCAGGTCGTCGCGTTCGGGTTGTCGTTGTAGGGCGCGATCGGCGCGAAGCCGAGCGAGCGGTAGAGCGCTGATGCGGCCTCGAGACTCTCGTTGGTGTCGAGCACGAGCTCGGCGGCGCCGAGGTCGCGGGCCCGATGGGTGAGCTCGTCCATGAGCGCGCGCCCGTATCCCAGCCGCCGCGTGTGCGGCTGCACCCAGAGGTGCTTGACCTCGAAGCGCGGCCCGGCGGGCCCGTCGGCGATGCGCCGCACCCCGCCGCAGCCGACGTCGGCCGGTTCGCCCGAGAGGTTCTCGCCCTCGACGAGCACGAAGACGCCCGCGGGCGGCGTGAACTCGGCGTCGTCGGGCACCGTGCGGCGGTAGGCGTCGGGGCCCGCAGGGAAGCCGTGCGCCCGCGCGGTGAAGTACTGGTCGAGCAAGAGGCGAGCGGGCTCATCGCTCGGCAGGGCGGTGCGCCAGGTGACCATGCGCTCAGCCTAGGCGAGGGGCTGCCCGCCGTAGACTGGGCACATGGTCACTCGAGTCGCCGTCGTCGGTGCGAGCGGACGACTCGGGTCGCTCGCGTGCACGCTCATCGAGCAGCAGACCGATCTCGCGCTCGTCGCGCGGCTCGACTCGCGCTCGGATCTCGGCGAGATGCTCGGGGCCGACGTCGTGCTCGACGTCACCGCGCCCGGAGTCTCGCCCACGGTGGTCGACCACGCCGTGCGGTCGGGGCTGAAGGTGCTCGTCGGCACGAGCGGCTGGAGCGAAGACCGCCTTCGTACCCTGCGCACCCTGCTGCACGCGCATCCGGATGCGGGGGTCGTCGTCATCCCGAACTTCTCGCTCGGCAGCGTGCTCGCGACGCACTTCGCCACCATCGCCGCACGCTACTTCGAGTCGATCGAGATCGTCGAGACCCATCACGCCGCGAAGGTCGACTCGCCCTCGGGCACGGCCGTGCGCACCGCCGAGCTCATCGGCCACGCGCGCGCCGAGCTGGGCCCGGTCGTCGCGCCGCACACCGACCAGCGGGCGCGCGGGCAGCAGGTCGCGAGCGTGCCCATCCACTCGCTGCGCCTGCAGGGTGCGGTCGCCCGGCAAGACGTGCACTTCGGCGGCACGGGCGAGGTGCTCACGCTCACCCACGAGACCCTCTCGCCGAGCTCGTACGAAGCCGGAATCCTGCTCGGCCTGCGCGCCGCGCTCGAGACGACGGGCCTCGTGGTCGGGCTCGATGCGCTCATCGGTCTGACCACGACCCCGGCGTCCGCCGACGCCGAGGCCGACCCGGCATGAGCCGCGCCCGCTGGGCCGTCTTCGGCATGGCCGCCCTGCTCGGGCTCTACCTCGTGGTCGTGCTCGGCTACGCGCTGCGGCTCATCGGCGATCCGCTGCCGATCGTGCAGGGCATGGGCTGGGCGCTCGTCGTCTTTCCGCTGCTCGGCTTCTGGGCGCTCATCGTCGAGCTGCGCTTCGGGTTCCGCGCCGAGTCGCTCGCGCGGCGACTCGAGGCCGAGGGCGGCCTGCCCGACGACGAGCTTCCGGCGCGCGTGAGCGGCCGGGTCGAGCGCGAAGCCGCCGACGCGATCTTCGCGCGGTACGCGCTCGAGGTGCAGCAGCATCCCGAATCGTGGCAGCACTGGTTCCGCCTGGCGCTCGCCTACGACGGCAGCCGGGATCGGCGTCGGGCGCGGTGGGCAATGCGCGAGGCGATGCGGCTCGAGCGCGCCGCGGCGCCCTCCGCCTAGTCGCGCGGGGTCGGGCGTACGAGCTCGTCGATCGCCTGCTCGACCGTCTCGTGCCGAAAGCGGAATCCGTCGGCGAGCAGCTTGGCGGGCACCTGCTTCTGGCTCGCGAGCAGCAGCTCGCGGCCCGCCTCGCCCATCATGAGGCCGATGAGGCCCTCGGGCAGGGTCAGCAGGTGCCAGCGGCGCATCGCGGCGGCGAGCGCGCGCGTGATGCGGTCGCTCGTCGCGGGGGTCGGGCCGGCGAGGTTGACGGGGCCGCGCAGGCTCGAGGTCAGCAGGTGGCGCATCGCGGCGGCCTCGTCGTAGAGGCTGATCCACGGCCAGTGCTGGCCGCCCGAGCCGATGCGGGCGGCGGCACCCAGCGCGGTGAGCAGCCGAAGCGGGGTCATGGCTCCGCCGCGGCCGATGACGAGGCCCGTGCGCAGCAGCACCGTGCGCGTCGCCTCGGGCGCGAGCCCGGCGGCCTCCTCCCAGGCGGCGACGACGTCGCTCAGAAAGCCCTCGCCCTTGCCCGCATCCTCGGTGAGGCGAACGGCGGGGCGGTCGCCGTAGTACCCGACGGCCGACCCGCTGAGAAAGACGCGCGGGGGAGCGCTCGCCATCGCCATGCCCTCGGCGAGCGCGCGCGTCGCTCGCACGCGCGACTCGAGGATCTGCTTCTGGTACCCGCGGGTCCAGGGGATGCGCGAGATCGAGGCGCCCGAGAGGTTGACGACGGCGTCGGCCTGCTCGAAGACGCGAAAGTCGAGCACGCGGGCATCGGGCGCCCACGCGAACTCGGTCTCGCTGCGCGGGGCGCGACGCACGAGCGTCAGCACGGTGTGGCCGTCGGCCCGCAACTGCCGCTGCAGCTCGGTGCCGATCATGCCGGAGGCACCGGCGATCAGCACGCGCATCGGTTCGGGGGCGCCCACTAGGCGAGCGAGGCTTCGAGCGTGATCGCGATGCCGGTGAGCGCGGCCGAGACCGGGCATCCGGTCTTCGCCTGCTCGGCGAAGGCCTGGAACTCGTCGGCGCCGAGGCCGGGGATCTTCGCGCTCACGAGCAGGTGGCTGCCCGTGATGCCCTCACCCGGCACGAACGTGACGGCGGCC
This sequence comes from Microcella sp., assembly GCF_046296455.1. Classification (GTDB taxonomy): domain Bacteria; phylum Actinomycetota; class Actinomycetes; order Actinomycetales; family Microbacteriaceae; genus Microcella. The sequence goes on along the minus strand of NZ_JBKBLF010000011.1, from coordinate 27,386 downwards.
GTGACCTGCAGGCTCTCGGGCGCGTGCCCGGCCTTGCTGAGGGCATTCGAGAGCGCCATCGAGTAGCAGGCCGAGTGCGCGGCGCCCAGCAGTTCTTCGGGGTTGGTGCGTCCCGCGACGCCCTCGGAGCGCGCGGCCCACGTGACGGGGAACTCGCCCGCATCAGACGAGTCGAGCGAGGTCGTGCCCGAGCCTTCGAGCAAGGATCCGAACCACAGGGTGGTTGCTTCGCTGGTGACGGCCATGGCAGTGCTCCTGACGACTCGTGCGGACTGCGGGCCTTCAGCCTACGCGGGCGATGCCGAGCGGCGGATGATTCCGGCGCGCACGAGCAGCACGTACAGCTGGCAGCCGAGGCAGTAGGCGAAGACCGCGTTGAGGAACGCCGCGAGGAACGCCGCGCTCGCCGCGACCACGAGCGCGCCCGGAACGCCGAGCAGGTGCAGCACGAGCCCCGTCGCCGTCACGAGCAGCCCGACGAGCTGAGCGAAGGTCGGCGGCGCGGGGTGCTCGCGCTCGGTCGGCGCAGCGAGACGCGGCGCGATCAGGCTGCGGAACAGCAGGCCGTAGGGGTGCTTCTGGATGCCCGCGAAAGCTCCCCACGCGAACAGCCCCACGAGCACGGTCAGCAGCAGCGCGGCCGGCTGCAGCGCGCGCGAGACGAGGTCGGCCCCGATCGGGGCGGTGAGCCCGAGCAGCACGACGACGAGCAGCAGCACCGAGGTGATGGCGGCGCCGAAGCGGGGGCCGCGCGGGTCGATGCCGAAGGGGCGCTCGGGGCCGGGCGCGCTCGCGGTCACGCGGTCACCAGCTCGCTGCGCGCCGCGTCGACCGCCGCGCGCACGTCGGCAGGGCGCACGGCGCCGATGAGGCGCGTGCGCACGTGCCCGTCGCGATCGAGCACGAGCGTCGTCGGCGTCGAGAACACCGAGTGCCGACGGGCGATCTCGGGGTCGTCGAGCACATCGACCTCGCGGTGCGCGACGGTCGCGTCGCTGTCGACGAGCTCGGTCGCGACCCGGCGCATGGCCTCGCAGGCCGAGCACACCGGGCTCGACAGCTGCACGAGGGTCACCTCGGCGCCCGGTACGACGAGCTCGTGCTCGTCTCCGCCGCAGCCCTCGGCCACGCGCACGCTGCGGGCTCGCAGCACGAGCCCGAGCACCGTCGCGAGGGCGACGAGCGCCACGATCACGAGGAGGGCGGGGAGAGCATCCATGATGACCACAATACGAAACCTGCTTCATGCATTCCCGTGTGTGACGCCGCGAGACGGCGGCGGGCCCCCGGTAGGGTGACGAGCGTGACCGAGGCGACCGAGATCCAGTTCCGCTCCGACGTGACCGTCGAGCTCGTGCGGGCCAGTGCCCACGACAGCGACGTGCTGTTCGCCGCCCGCGTGTCGACGCAGGGCGAGCAGACGCTCGAGGCCGCTGCGGCGGGCGACGAGGCGACGGCGCGCGACCGCGGACTCATCAACTACCTCATGCGCGACCGCCACGGCTCGCCCTTCGAGCACAACTCGATGACGTTCTACGTGCAGGCGCCGATCTTCGTCTTCCGCGAGTTCATGCGGCACCGCATCGCCTCATATAACGAAGAATCGGGCCGCTACCGCGAGCTCAACGCGGTGTTCTACGTGCCCGGCCCCGAGCGCAACCTCGTGCAGGTCGGCAAGCCCGGCGCCTACGAGTTCTTGCCCGGCACCCCCGCGCAGACGGCTCTGGTCGACACCGAGGTGCGTGGCGTGTGCGAGGCGGCCTACGCCTCCTACCAGCGGATGCTCGCCGCGGGCATCGCGCGCGAAGTGGCCCGCGCGGTCCTCCCCGTGACGATCTACAGCTCGATGTACGTCACGATGAACGCTCGCTCGCTTATGAACTTCCTCTCGCTGCGCACCAAGCGCGAGGGCACGCACTTCCCGTCGTTCCCGCAGCGCGAGATCGAGATGGTGGCCGAACTCATGGAGCACCACTTCGCCGAGCTGATGCCCCTCACGTTCGAGGCCTTCAACGCCAACGGCCGCGTCGCGCCCTAGCCCATGGGTCGGCGGTCAGCTCCAACGGGTTCGTCTGACGGCCTGCATTGGCGTGAGCGTCAGCGATTGCAGCAAGAGCGGCGACGGGCCGTCCACGCCGAGCTGCGGGCGATCCTGGATGAGCAGTTAGGGCCCCAACCGTTGCCGGGTTTGATCTACCGGCAGGGCAACGACATGAAAGATGAGATCTTCGCGCTGAGCCCGCCCGTCGAAATTATCGGCAGTTCATTGGCGCTGGTGCTTTCGATTCCGTTCGCCCTCGCGGAGTTCACAGGTCGCCAAGAGCTGATCCTGCTCGTCCTGGCGTCGATCATGGTGGTTGTTCCGATGGCGTTTCTCGTGCGTGGGCTGATTCGCATCCGCTGGTGGTTGCGCGCTCGACGCATCGCGCTGAAGTGGTGCGCCGAGAACAACCACGTCATGCCACATGACCTGCGCTGGTGATGCGCCGCTAACAGTGACTACCAGCCCGACAGATGCGGGGGCATCCTCGGCGAGTTGCACGACTCGCCGAGTCGCGTCTCATGAGTGTCGGTCTGACCGACGCTTCTCCTTCAGACCGCAATCTCGTTGCGAGTTGTCAACGCTCTCGACCTGCGCTGAGTCCCGTGAACTCGCACCAGGCATCTTCCTGCCGTGGACACTCTCGACAAGTGGCTTCGCGCCCGCGGAGGTATCGCCTCCGTTCGTGAACTGGGTGCGACGCCGAGCCAACAGCGCGCGCTCGCCCGAGCTGCGACGAGGGGCGACCTTCTCCGAGTGCGAACAGGCGTCTATGCGCTTCCGGATGCTCACGCCGACGTTCTCCGCGCGGCGCAGGTTGGCGGCCGACTGACCGGGGTGTCTGCGCTCGAGCATCACGCGCTATGGGTTCCTCCCTCGCCTAGTGACGCCGAGCTGCACGTGGAGGCGAGGGTCGCTGTCACCGTGCGCCGCGAGTGTGCAAGGGGCGCACGAGTTCGCATCCACTGGACGAGAGAGCAGACCAACCCGCAGTTCGGCGTGGCACCGCTGTCGAATGTGTTGGGGCGAGCCGCTGCTGACCTTCCTCGACCGTTCGCGGTGGCGATGCTCGACTCAGCTCTGCGGTCAACTCCGCTCACACCGGTCGGGCTGCTGCTCGACGCGGCGGTCTGGCGGTACCGAGCACGTGCCGCGGCTGCGCTCGCGGACGAGCGCTCCGAGTCGGGTACGGAAAGCGTGCTTCGGGTGCTGTTGCACGAGGCGGGCATCCACGCGACGCCGCAGGCTCCTCTTCCGCTCGGAGGCAACAAACGCGCCGATCTGCTCATCGGCGACCGCCTTATCGTCGAGTGCGACAGCGAAGCGCACCACGCCGAGCCGGCGAGCCGGCGGGCAGATCTGCGACGCGACGAGTCGCTCGTGGCGCTCGGCTACATCGTGGTGCGCCTCGACTATCGGCAGGTGTTCGATGAACCCGCCGGAGTTGTGGCGACGATCGCAGCGATCGTCGCGCGTGGCGACCATTTGTCTGCGAGACCGACAAGGTCGGGCGACACACCGTGAACACGCTTGCTTCTGGGCCTGTCTGGGCAAAGAGTCGGTGTCGCAGACAAACGCCGCCCACGCGCGGGTGACTCACGCACACGAGCAGTGGCCGCGCGTCTGCGACCACGGGCGCGATACCCTGAAGCACGTGTCTGTGAACAACCCCTTCGGCCAAGTGCTCGTTGCGCTCGTCACGCCCATGCTGGCTGACGGCGAAGTCGACTGGGCCGGGGTCGAGAAGCACATCGACGACGTCATCGGCGCGGGCGCCGACGGCATCGTCGTCACGGGCACGACGGGCGAGACGAGCACGCTCACCGATGCCGAGAAGATCCGGCTGGTCGAGGTCGGCAAGTCGGTGAGCGCGGGCCGCGCATCCATCATCACGGGCGGCGGCTCGAACGAGACCGCGCACGCCATCGAGCTCTACAAGGCGAGCGCGAAAGCGGGCGCCGACGGCGTCATGATCGTCACGCCGTACTACAACAAGCCGACGCAGGCCGGGGTGCTGACGCACTTCCGCATGGTCGCCGATGCGACCGACCTGCCCGTGATCCTCTACGACATCCCGGGCCGCGCGGGTATCCCGATCATGTACGAGACGATCCTGCGCGCCGCGAAGCACCCGAACATCCTCGCGGTCAAAGATGCCAAGGGCGACCTCAGCGAGGTCAGCCGCGTGCTCAACCAGACCGACCTCATGTACTTCGCGGGCGACGACGCCAACGTGCTGCCGACGCTCGCGATCGGCGGCACGGGGCTCATCGGCGTCACGGCCAATATCGCCCCTGGCTCGTACCGCACGATCGTCGACGCCGTGAACGCCAACGACCTGGCGACGGCGACGGCCGAGCACCAGCACCTCGAACCGCTCGTGCGCGCCATCATGACGCACGTTCCCGGCACCGTCGCCACGAAGTACGTGCTGCACGGCCTCGGCCGCATCGGAACCCCGCGCGTGCGCCTGCCGCTCGTCGGGCCCGAAGAGCACGAGGCGGCCGTCATCGAAGACGAGCTCGATCTCGTCAAGAACGTGGCCGGCGTCGATTTCAGCAACTTCCGCCCCGACCGCAACGCCGCGGCCGGCGGTGCCCTGCCCAAGGTGGCCGGCACCACCCGATAGACCGAATCAGGGGGCCACGGGGCCCCACCGAGCACCACGAGCAGTCAGGCGACCAATGCCCACCGAACTCTTCGACCCGCCCGCTCTCGACCCGTCGACCCTGCGGCTCATCCCGCTCGGCGGCGTGGGCGAGATCGGCCGCAACATGACCGTGTACGAGATCGCCGGCAAGCTGCTCATCATCGATGCGGGCGTGCTCTTCCCCGAAGAGACCCAGCCGGGCGTCGACCTGATCCTGCCCGACTTCGGGCCCATCCGCGATCGCCTCGACGACGTGCTCGCTGTCGTGCTCACGCACGGGCATGAAGACCACATCGGTGCCGTGCCGTACCTGCTGCGCCAGCGGCACGACATCCCCATCCTCGGGTCGACCCTCACGCTCGCGTTCGTCGAGGCGAAGCTCAAAGAGCATCGCATCCAGCCCTACACGCACACCGTGAAAGAAGGCCAGGTCGAGCAGCTCGGCCCGTTCACGCTCGAGTTCATCGCCGTCAACCACTCGATTCCGGATGCCCTCGCCATTGTCGTGCAGACGGCCGCCGGCACCGTGCTGCACACGGGCGACTTCAAGATGGACCAGCTTCCCCTCGACGACCGCATCACCGACCTGCGCGCGGTGGCCCGGTGGGGCGAGAAGGGCGTCGACCTCGTGCTGAGCGATTCGACGAACGCCGATGTTCCGGGCTTCACCGCGCTCGAGCGCGACATCGGGCCGGTGCTCGAGAGCGTCATCGCGCGCGCGCCGAGGCGCGTCATCGTCGCGAGCTTCTCGAGCCACGTGCACCGCGTGCAGCAGGTGCTCGACGCCGCCCACGCGAACGGTCGCAAGGTCGCGCTCATGGGCCGCAGCATGGTGCGCAACATGACGATCGCGGCCGACCTCGGCTTTCTCAAGGTGCCCGACGACATCCTCATCGACCACAAGAAGGCCGCCACCCTGCCTGACGACCGGATCGTCTACATGTCCACGGGCAGCCAGGGCGAGCCCATGGCCGTGCTCGCGCGCATGGCCAACCTCGAGCACCAGATCGAGATCGGCTCGGGCGACACCGTCATCCTCGCCTCGAGCCTCATCCCCGGTAACGAGAACGCGGTCTACCGCGTCATCAACGGCCTCATGAAGCTCGGCGCGAAGGTCGTGCACAAGGGCACGGCACGCGTGCACGTCTCGGGCCACGCCTCGGCGGGCGAGCTGCTCTACTTCTACAACGTGCTCAAGCCCAAGAATGTCATGCCCGTGCACGGCGAGCAGCGTCACCTCGTGGCCAACGCCGAGCTCGCGATCGCGACCGGTGTGCCCGAGCAGCGGGTGCTCGTGGGCGACAACGGCACGGTCGTCGACCTGCGTGACGGCGTCGCGCGTGTCGTCGGCCAGCTCGACATCGGCTTCGTCTACGTCGACGGCTCGACGGTCGGCGAGATCACCGACGCCGATCTGAAAGACCGCCGCATCCTGGCCGAAGAAGGGTTCATCTCCATCTTCGTGGCGATGGATGCTCAGACCGGCAAGGTCGTCGTCGGCCCCGAGATCCACGCGCGCGGGTTCGCGCCCGACGAGGCGATCTTCGACGACGTCAAGCCGCAGATCATCAAGGCGCTGGTGGATGCCGCCTCCAACGGCACCCGCGACACCCACGCGTTCAGCCAGGTCGTGCGCCGCACGGTCGGCCGCTGGGTCAACACGCAGCACCGTCGACGCCCGATGATCGTGCCCGTAGTGATCGAGGCATAGCCTCGATCACCTAGCAGTGCTGGATTGCCGCGCCGCTCAGCGGCGCGGGCCGAGGCCTAACGGCCTCGATCACCGAACGGTGCTGGATTGCCGCGCCGCTCGGCGGCGCGGGCCGAGGCGTAGCCTCGAGGCCCTCGCCTCCCTAGGCTGTGCCCATGAAGGCCTTCCTCGCCGTCCCTTCGGCCGGGCTGCTGCTCGCTCTCGCGGCGTGCGCTCCCGAGTTCCCCGCTGCCGAGCCCACCCCGAGCGAAAGCTCGAGTGCGAGCGCTCCGGCGGAGCCGAGCCCTGATCCGACACGTCCCTCGGCCGACGAGCTCGCGCTCGCCCCCGGCTCGCTCAACCTGCTCGTGGTCGGGCAGCCGGCTCCGGCTCCCGACGACCCGACGGCGATGATCGCGTTCGACCCCGAGGCCTGCGTCGACGCCGACTTCGGCATCGCGCCCGGCGATCCGGGTGCGGGCCTGTGGCGCGCGGTGCCCGACTACGTGGACTCCGATGGTGCCGCCCTGTTCGGCGTCGCGGTGGGCGAGTCGGGTGAGGTCGGCGCGATCCAGGTGATCGGCCCCTCGACCGTGCCGACGACCGAGGGCATCGCGATCGGTTCGACGGTCACCGAGCTACTCGCCGCCTACCCGACCGTCAGCGGCCCGTTCGACGCGGTCGTCAGCCGGCTCTACGTGGTCGATGACGCCGCAGGGCGCCTCGTCTTCGAGGTCTCGTGGAACGACCCGGGCTTCGAGCCGTACTGGCAGCCCGCCGAGCTCGATCGCGTCGTGGTCATGACGACGCACCCCACCTCGGTCGCGCCGTTCGCCGTGTGGGCCACCGACGGCGGCGTGGGCTACTGCAGCGTCTGACCACCCGCGTCCGCATCCTCGGCGCGTGTCGCCCCCGGCGGGCGTCGCATCGCGCGGGTACCGTGGGCGCATGCCATCGAGCACTCGATCGTCGTCGCGCCCGCGCGCCGCATCGTCGCGCTCGGGCGGCGGCTCGAGCCGCTCGCGCACCCAGCCGACGAAGAAGCTGCCCGCCGCGGTCGAGCCCGAGGCGGGCATCCTGACCCGTCTGTGGATGGGCCTCGCCCACATGACCGGCGCGACCTTCCGCGTGCTCGGGCGCGAGACCCTCGCGAGAGACGAGCGACGCGACGGCGTGCCCTTCTTCATCGTCGTGCTCGCGATCGCGGGTGCCGTCGTCGAATGGTTCTTCGCCACCGACCCCGTCGCCGTCGCGCTCAACGCCTGGACCTTCGGCGGGCTCGTCGGCCGGGTGTCGTTCGCGCTTCCCGTCATCATGCTCGTGTTCGCCGGCTGGCTCTTCCGGCACCCGGCGAGCGTGCACGACAACACGCGCATCGGCATCGGGCTCGGCCTGCTCATCGCGAGCGTGAGCGCCCTGTGCCACATCGCGCTCGGGGCCCCGCAGCCCGCGCTGCCTCCGCTCGCGCTCGCCCAGGCCGGTGGCATCGTGGGCTGGATCCTCGGCGGGGTGCTGCTGCTCGCGACCGCCTACGTTGCCGTGCCGGCGCTCGTGGTGCTCGCCGGGCTCTCGGTGCTCATCATGACGAAGACGCCGCCGAACCGCATCGGCGATCGCCTGCGCGAGCTCTACAGCTACCTGTTCGGCGCCGAGCTCGTCCCGCGCGAGCCGAAGGCGAAGGCTGAGACCGAGAGCGTCGAGTTCGGCTCGCTCACCGACCTCGGCCTCGACATGGACGACACGAGTTCGATGCCTTGGTGGCGCAAGGGCAAGTCGACGCGCGAGTCTGCAGCCTTCGACAGCCCCGTCGAGCGCGAGCAGGCCACCGAGGTCATCGACGCCGCGCAGCGCGCGGCCGTCACCGAGAACCTCGACGACGTTCTGACGGCGGCCGAGCGCGCGGTGCGCCGGTTCACCGGCGAGGTGGATGCCGCGCCCGCCTCGCGCGAGCAGGTCGCGCCCGCCGTCCTGCCGGGCTTCGCCACGACGGCGAGTGAGATGGGTGCGGCGGGCGAGTTCACCCCGCCGTCGCGCTCGCGCACCGGCACCCCGTACCGACTGCCGGCGGCCTCGCTGCTCGCGCCGGGTGATCCGCCCAAGTCGAAGTCGGCGGCGAACGACTCGGTAGTGGCGGCGATCACCGAGGTTCTTGCGCAGTTCCAGGTCGACGCGCGCGTCACGGGCTTCAGCCGCGGTCCGAGCGTTACGCGCTACGAGGTCGAGCTGGGCCCGGGCGTCAAGGTCGAGCGGTTCACAGCGCTCACGAAGAACATCTCGTACGCCGTCGCGAGCAATGAGGTGAACATCCTCTCGCCCATCCCGGGCAAGAGCGCGATCGGCGTCGAGATCCCCAACGTCGACCGCGAGATCGTGAGCCTCGGCGACGTGCTGCGGTCGAGTGCGGCCTCGAAGGCCCTGCACCCGATGACGATCGGCGTCGGAAAAGACGTCGAGGGCGGCTACGTCGTGGCCAACCTCGCCAAGATGCCGCACCTGCTCGTGGCCGGCTCGACCGGCTCGGGCAAGTCGAGCTTCGTGAACTCGATGATCACGAGCGTGCTCATGCGGGCCAAGCCCGCCGAGGTGCGCATGGTGCTCGTCGACCCCAAGCGCGTCGAGCTCGCGGCCTACCAGGGCGTGCCGCACCTCATCACGCCCATCATCACGAACCCCAAGAAGGCGGCCGAGGCGCTGCAGTGGGTCGTCAAAGAGATGGACATGCGGTACGACGACCTCGCGTCGTTCGGCTTCCGTCACATCGACGACTTCAACCGCGCGGTGCTCGCGAACGAGATCGAGCTGCCCGAGGGCAGCAAGCGCCAGCTGCAGCCGTACCCCTATCTGCTCGTCGTCGTCGACGAGCTCGCCGACCTCATGATGGTCGCCCCGCGCGATGTCGAGGATTCGATCGTGCGCATCACGCAGCTTGCGCGGGCATCCGGCATCCACCTCGTGCTGGCCACCCAGCGGCCGAGCGTCGACGTCGTGACGGGCCTCATCAAGGCGAACGTGCCGAGCCGTCTCGCCTTCGCGGTGTCGAGCATGACCGACAGCCGCGTCATCCTCGACCAGCCGGGCGCCGACAAGCTCATCGGGCAGGGCGATGCGCTGTTCCTGCCGATGGGCGCCTCGAAGGCCGTGCGCGTGCAGGGCGCCTGGGTCACCGAGCACGAGATCGCGGCCGTCGTCGAGCACGTCAAGAAGCAGGCGCTGCCCGAGTACCGCGACGACGTCGCCGCCGAGGCGACGAAGCGCGAGATCGACGCCGACATCGGCGACGACCTCGAGGTGCTGCTCGCGGCCGCCGAGCTCGTGATCAGCACCCAGTTCGGCTCGACCTCGATGCTGCAGCGCAAGCTGCGAGTCGGCTTCGCCAAGGCCGGCCGGCTCATGGACCTGCTCGAGTCGCGCGAGATCGTCGGTCCCTCCGAGGGCTCGAAGGCGCGCGACGTGCTCGTGAGCCCCGACCAGCTTCCCGACGTGCTCGCGCGACTGCGGGGAGAGGATGCGGCGCCCGCGCCGCGCGTCGCCGACGACCCCGTCGCGCGCATGACCGAGGGGTATCCTGAGGTCGAGGGCGGCTCTGACGAGGACGCCTGGCAGTTGACCGACCGCGAGTGACGCCGCTCAGGCCCGCACCGCGACCCACAGCCGGGAGGCCCGCGTGACCGAGTCCGAGGCGAGCGCCCGGTCGTACTCCCTCCGTGGGCGGGTCGTGCGTGCGGGGGAGTCGCCGGCGAGCAGCGGCAACCTCGCCAACATCATCACCGTGGTGCGCATCCTGCTCGCCCCCGTCTTCGTCGTGCTGCTCGTGCTCGACGGCGGCGCCGACGGCCCGCTGCGGATCGCCGCAGCGCTGCTCTTCATCGTGGCGATCGCGACCGACGGGGTCGACGGCATGCTCGCCCGCCGCCGCAACCTCGTGACCGACCTCGGCATCTTGCTCGACCCCATCGCCGACAAGCTGCTGACGGGCGCGGCGCTCGTCATGCTCGCCGTGCTCGCCGAGCTGCCCGTGTGGGTCGTCGTCGTGATCCTGGTGCGCGAGTGGGGCATCACACTGTTCCGCTTCCTCATGCTGCGCGATCGGGTCATCCCCGCCTCGCGCGGGGGCAAGCTCAAGACGGTCGTGCAGTCGGTGGCGATCTCGTCGGCTCTGCTGCCGCTCTGGAACCTGTTCGGCGAGTGGGTGCACGTCGTCAATACCGTTCTCATGTCGGCGGCCCTCGTGCTCACGGTGGTCACGGGCATCGACTACCTCGTGCAGGCGTGGCGCCAGAACCGGGCCGCCGCGTCGTGACCGCGCCCGACCGGCCGGCCGGCCTCGTCGCGCGGTTGACGACCGCCGGTCGATCGGTGGCGGTCGCCGAGTCGCTCACGGGCGGTGCCGTCGTGGCGCGGCTCGTCGGCGTTCCCGGAGCCTCGGCAGTGGTGCGGGGCGGCATCGTCGCGTATGACACGGCCCTCAAGGCGAGCCTGCTCGGCGTGCGGCCCGCGCTGCTCGCGACGCACGGTGCCGTGCACCCCGAGGTCGCCGCGGCGATGGCCGAGGGAGTGCGCCGTGCCGCGGCGGTCGACGGGCATCCCGCCGATCTGGGCGTCGCCACGACGGGCGTCGCCGGTCCTGACCCGCAGGGATCAGCCCCCGTGGGCCTCGTCTACGTCGCGGTGGCGGGTGCCGCGGGCACGACGGTGCGCGAGCACCGGTTCGAGGGCGATCGCGCCGCCATTCGCGAGCAGGCGGCGGATGCGGCGCTCGCGCTGCTCGACGACGTGCTCGGCGGGGCGCGCTGAGGCGCTGTCGGGAATGCCTGGGGTGACGGTCGTGTTACAGACAGCAGACTGACAACCCCTGCTCAGGTGGCGGCGGTTACAGTGAAGCAATCCGGTTCCGGTAGTGTTACCGGCCCGGCGTGATGCTGGCCGTGAGGCGAGTGAAAAGGAGGTCCCCATGGTTCTGGTTCGACAGGAAATCGGTGAGGTCCTCCGCGACGTGCGTCTGCAGAAGGGCCGCACGCTGCGTCAGGTGGCGAGCCGCGCGAGCGTTGCGCTCGGCTATCTGAGCGAGGTCGAGCGCGGGCAGAAAGAGGCGTCGAGCGAGATCCTCGCCTCGGTCGCTGAAGCCCTCGATACCCCGATCTCGGTCATCATGCGCGAGGTGGGTGACCGCCTCGCCGTGATCGAAGGCCTCAGCACTGTTCCCGACACGCTGCCCGACGAGCTCGTCGCGCAGTTCGACGCCGACCTGGCGATGCGCTGACGCCTGCGCGTCGCCTGATCGGGCTGTCTCGGTGACTCGCAGCGAGTTCCTGCGCGCGATTGCCGACGAGTTCGGCGAGGCCTACGGCCGCAGCCTCGTGCGCGATCTCGTGCTGTCGCCGCTCGGCGAGCGCACCGCCGATGAGGCGCTCGCGGCGGGCGCGGCGCCGCGCGAGGTCTGGCTCGCCCTGTGCGCGGCGATGGATGTTCCGCGCGAGCGCTGGTACGGCGCAGGCCGCCCAGAGCCGAAGCGCGTCTAGTTGTAGTGCCCAGGGACGTTGTTTGATCTGGACGTCCTGACATGGCGAGAACCTCCGAGGCAGAGTGGAGCTGCTTAGTGCTTCCGCTCTGAACCAAGGAGGTTCTCGTGTCCCACGGTAATGCCGCTCTGACGCCGCGCCAACGACTGCGCTTGGCCCGGCAGGTCGTTGATGACGGCTGGTCGATCTCGGCCGCGGCTGACTACTTCCACGTGTCTTACCCGACTGCGGCGAAGTGGGCCCGCCGGTATCTCGAGCTCGGTGCTGAGGGCATGGTCGATCGCTCCAGCCGACCCCACACGCATCCCAACCGCACCCCGCAATCGGTGGTGAAGAAGATCGTGCACGTGCGGATCAAGAAACGCCTCGGGCCAGTTCAGATCGCTGGCCGGCTGGGCCTGCCAGCCTCGACCGTGCACGCCGTTCTGGTGCGCTGCAAACTCAACCGGCTTTCCCACGTCGACGTGAAGACCGGTGAACCTGCTCGTCGCTACGAGCACGAGAAGCCGGGAGCGATGATCCACGTCGACGTGAAGAAGCTGGGCAACATTCCCAACGGCGGAGGTTGGCGGTTCGTGGGACGCGAGCAGGGTGGGCAGAACCGCCGCGCAACGCCCGGCTTGGCCCGCAGCAGGAGCCGTCACGAGTTGATGCGTCACGCTTTCGTCCACACGGTCATCGATGATCATTCCCGCGTTGCTTACGCCGAGATCCACGACGACGAAACCTCTGCCACCGCGGTCGGGGTGCTCAGGCGAGCAACGTCCTGGTTCGCCGACCGCGGCGTCACCGTCGAACGCGTGCTTTCCGACAACGGCCCTGCCTACAAATCCCACGCCTGGCGAGAGGCCTGCGTCGAGCTCGGCATCACACCGAAGCGGACCCGCCCCTACCGGCCGCAGACCAACGGCAAGATCGAACGGTTCCACCGCACGATGGCCGACGGATGGGCGTTCACGAAGCACTACAACTCCGAGTCAGCTCGACGAGCCGCCTTGCCTGCGTGGTTGCATCACTACAATCACCACCGGCTACACACGGCCATCGGCAAGGTTCCACCGATCAGCAGATTGAACAACCTGCCTGGGCGCTACATCTAGTCGCTCGACCTGCTGATCGATTCGCTCCTCAGCGACACGCCGCGCGTTCGGTCGTTCGAACATCTGTTCGCTTCTCGCATAGACTCCTCCCCAGCGGCACTCGAACACGAGTCACTGCACGTGCTGCGCGTCGAACCCGGCGATGTCGGGCCAGGCGCGTACCGTCGGTCTCGTCGGCGACAGCCGTCACGCCTTGTCGTGATCCGTCCGGCCCTGCTCCATCGGCCGGACGAGGAGCGACAGAAGACAGGCACACCGCACACGAGATTGAAGGAGTCGCAATGCCCTCTGCAGCAGACCGCGAGAAAGCCCTCGAGACGGCCCTCGCCCAGATCGACCGACAGTTCGGCAAGGGCAGCGTCATGCGCCTGGGCTCCGACGACCGCGCTCCCGTGGCGGTGATCCCCACCGGCTCGATCGCCCTCGACGTCGCGCTCGGCATCGGCGGCCTGCCCCGTGGCCGCATCATCGAGATCTACGGTCCCGAGTCCTCGGGCAAGACCACGCTCACGCTGCACGCGATCGCGAACGTGCAGAAGGCCGGCGGCATCGCGGCGTTCATCGACGCCGAGCACGCCCTCGACCCCGACTACGCGCAGAAGCTCGGTGTCGACATCGACCAGCTCCTCGTCTCCCAGCCCGACACGGGCGAGCAGGCGCTCGAGATTGCCGACATGCTCGTGCGCTCGGGCTCGATCGACCTCGTCGTCATCGACTCGGTGGCGGCGCTCGTGCCGCGCGCCGAGATCGAGGGCGAGATGGGCGACAGCCACGTCGGTCTGCAGGCGCGTCTCATGTCGCAGGCTCTGCGCAAGCTCACGGGTGGGCTCAACAGCACGCAGACCTCGATGATCTTCATCAACCAGCTGCGCGAGAAGATCGGCGTGTTCTTCGGCAGCCCCGAGACCACCGCGGGGGGCAAGGCGCTCAAGTTCTACGCCTCGGTGCGCCTCGACATCCGCCGCATCGAGACCCTGAAAGACGGCACCGAGGCGGTCGGTAACCGCACGCGCGTGAAGGTCGTCAAGAACAAGATGGCCCCGCCCTTCAAGCAGGCCGAGTTCGACATCCTCTACGGCGTCGGCATCTCGCGCGAAGGCAGCCTCATCGACTTCGGCGTCGAGCACGAGATCGTGCGCAAGTCGGGCGCCTGGTACACATACGAGGGCGACCAGCTCGGCCAGGGCAAAGAGAACGCGCGCAATTTCCTGCTCGAGAACCCGGCCATGGCCGCCGAGATCGAGGCGAAGATCCTCGCCAAGCTCGGCATCGGTGCCAAGCTCGCCGCGGTCGAGCCGGTCGCTCCGGTCGAGAAGGCACCCGGCAAGGCCACGGCCAAGTCCGCCGCGGTGGCTCCCGCGGCCGCTGCGGCCGTACCGAGCGACGAGCAGCCCGAGCTGCGCGCGGTGGCGGGCGCCTGATGCCCGCCTCGCGCGGCCCCGGGCAGGGTTCTGACGGCGCCGACGAGCCGCAGGGCGGTGTCATCGCGCCGGTCACGTTCCTGCCCGGGGCGCGCGAGGCCCAGGCCGAGCGCGAAGCGGAAGAAGCCGCGCAGTCGGTCGCCAATCACGAGGCCGACGCCCGTCGCGCCGAGAACGTCACGATGCACGCGCTCACGCGGCGCGGCCAGTCTCGCGCCGAGGTGGCCGAGCTGCTGCGTCGTCGCGAGATCGATCCGATCGTGGCCGAGGCCGAGCTCGACCGGCTCGAGTCCGTCGGCCTGATCGACGACCGGGCGCTCGCGGCCGATCTCGTCGATCGCCTGCGCACCCGCAAGAAGCTCGGCGATTCCGCCCTGCGGTCCGAGCTCATGCGGCGCAAGCTCGAGCGCTCGGCCATCGATGAGGCTCTCGCGGAGGGCGCCGATGACGACGCGCACGACGATCTCGTGCTCGAGCTCGCTCGTGATCGCGCGCGCCGGCTGGGCGGTCTCGACCGCTCCACCGCCGAGCGGCGCCTCGTCGACTTCCTCGCCCGCAAGGGCCACTCGGGCAGCGCCGTGCGCGAGGCTGCGCGGCGCGCACTCGACGCTCGCGACGACGAGCTCGCGGGCGACGCGAGCGGTCCACCCGCTCGACTGGCGACCGTGCACCGCGTCGAGTTCCGCTGACAGCGCTGATCGCCGCGACGGCGATCTCGGCCCCAGAACGACTCCTCGCGTGCGCCGTAGACTGGTAACACTATGAGTTCCGCCGTCAGCCCGTCTCTCGTCACTGAGGCACCCGACCGCCTGCGTACCTACGAGGTGCGCACGTTCGGGTGCCAGATGAACGTGCACGACTCCGAGCGCCTCAGCGGCTCGCTCGAGGCCGCCGGGTACGTGCGGGCCCAGGGTGAGCAGGCCGACGTCGTCGTCATCAACACATGCGCGGTGCGCGAGAACGCCGACAACAAGTTGTACGGCACGCTCGGTCATCTCGCGAGCATCAAGCGCGAGCGCGGTGGCGACCTGCAGATCGCGGTCGGCGGCTGCCTCGCCCAGAAAGACACCACGACCATCCTCGAGCGGGCGCCCTACGTCGACGTCGTCTTCGGCACCCACAACATGGGATCCCTCCCCGTGCTGCTCGAGCGGGCCCGCCACAACGGCGAAGCCCAGCTCGAGATCCTCGAGTCGCTCGAGGTGTTCCCCTCCACCCTGCCGACGCGGCGCGAGTCGACCTCGAGCGGCTGGGTGAGCATCTCGGTCGGCTGCAACAACACGTGCACCTTCTGCATCGTGCCCGCCCTGCGCGGCAAAGAGAAAGACCGCCGGCCGGGCGACATCCTCGCCGAGATCCAGGCGCTCGTCGACGACGGTGCCATCGAGGTCACGCTGCTCGGGCAGAACGTCAACTCCTACGGCGTCGAGTTCGGCGACCGTCTCGCCTTCGGCAAGCTGCTGCGTGCCGCGGGGCGCATCGAGGGGCTCGAGCGCCTGCGATTCACGAGCCCGCATCCCGCAGCCTTCACCGACGACGTCATCGACGCGATGGCCGAGACTCCGGCCGTCATGCCGCAGTTGCACATGCCTCTGCAATCAGGGTCCGACCGCATCCTCAAGGCGATGCGGCGCTCCTACCGCAGCGAGCGGTTCCTGGGCATCCTCGATCGCGTGCGCGACCGTATCCCTCACGCCGCGATCTCGACCGACATCATCGTCGGCTTCCCCGGCGAGACCGAAGAGGATTTCGCCGACACCCTCCGCGTTGTCGAGCAGGCGCGCTTCGCGAGCGCCTTCACCTTCCAGTACTCGATCCGCCCCGGCACCCCCGCAGCGACCATGGCTGACCAGGTGCCCAAGGCTGTGGTGCAAGAGCGGTACGAGCGACTGACGGCGCTGCAAGACGCCATCAGCGCATCCGAGAACCAACGGCAGGTGGGCCGCGAGGTCGAGGTGCTCATCTCTGCCGGCGAAGGCAAGAAAGATGCAGAGACCGACCGCATCTCGGGCCGCGCGGCCGACAGCCGGCTCGTGCATCTGGCCGTGCCCGAGGGCGGCGAGCGCCCGCGCCCGGGCGACATCGTGACGACGACGATCACTCACGCCGCCGCCTTCCACCTCATCGCCGACCACGACGAGCCGATACGCATCCGGCGCACCCGCGCCGGGGATGCCTGGGATCGCGCGCAGGCTGAGAGCTGCGGCGTGCCGGCCGCGCCCGCGGGCGACGGGCCCCGCGCTGTCTCGCTCGGGCTGCCGACCCTGCGCATCCCGGTGGCGGGACGAGCGCCGGCGGCAGGGTGACGCGCCGCATCCCGACCATGATCGTGCTCAGCCGATGATCATCGCCATCGTTGGAGCGACCGGCACCGGCAAGAGCGACCTCTCCGTCTCGCTTGCACGGCGGTGGGGCGAGCGGGGCCTTCGGTGCGAGGTCGTCAACGCCGACGCCATGCAGCTGTACCGCGGCATGACCATCGGCACGGCCAAGCTCTCGATCGCGCAGCGGCAAGGGGTGCCGCACCACCTCGTCGACGTTCTCGACGTCGTCGATGAGGCGAGCGTCGCGCGCTTCCAGGCCGACGCCCGAGCCGCGATCGACGGCATCATCGAGCGCGGGGCCGTCCCGATGCTCGTCGGCGGGTCGGGCCTCTATCTGGCCGCTGTGCTCACCGACTTCCGATTTCCGGGCACCGACCCCGAACTGCGGGCGCACTGGGAGGCCGAGCTTCAGCGCCTCGGCCCCGCTGACCTGCACGCTGTGCTCGCCGACCGCGACCCGGCTGCGGCGGCCGCGATCGGGCCGCACAACGGGCGCCGCATCGTTCGAGCGCTCGAGGTCGGCGACCTCACGGGCGAACCCTTCAGCGCGGGGCTCGCCGCGCGCGAGACGCCCTGGCGCCCCTACCGCCAGTTCAGCCTCGAGCTCGACCGGCCGCGCCTCGTGGCGCGCCTCGACGAGAGGGTGCGCGGCATGTGGCGCGACGGGCTGCTCGACGAGGTGCGCGCGCTGCTGCCCCTCGGTCTCGAGCGCGGCGTCACGGCGAGCCGGGCTATCGGCTACGCGCAGGCCATCGCGCAGCTGCGCGGCGAACTCGACGAGTCCGAGGCGATCGCCCAGACCCAGGCCCTCACGCGTCGCTACGCGCGGCGCCAGGTGAGCTGGTTCCGCCGCGACCCCTCGATCGAGGCGATGGATGCCGCTGCGGACGATCTCGCTGCACAGGTCGACCGCCGAGTGGCCGCCGAGCTCGTCGATACCATGGGCGGGTGACGACGCTGCGATTCACCAAGGGCCACGGCACCGGCAACGACTTCGTGCTGGTCTCCGACCCCGAGGGTGCGCTCGAGCTCTCACCGGCGCAGCGGGCGGCCCTCGCCGACCGTCGCTTCGGGGTCGGCGCCGACGGCGTCATCCGCGCCGTGCGCTCGGCGAGCATCCCCGAGGGGCGCGCTCTTCTCGCTTCGGATCCGGATGCCGAGTGGTTCATGGACTATACGAACGCCGACGGCAGCGTTTCTGAGATGTGCGGCAATGGCATCCGGGTGTTCGTGCGGTATCTCATCGATCAGAGGTTCATCGAGCTGCCGCCGGGCGCCTCGGTCGCGATCGGCACGCGTGCTGGCGTCATTGATGTGCATCGCATCGCGGAAGGGTTCGCGGCCGACCTGGGGCGCTGGCGCCTCGATGGCGGCGAGCCGCTCGTGCGCGCACGCGAGCTCGCGGTCGCACGGCCCGGGCTGGGCATCAACGTCGGCAATCCGCATGTCGTCGTCGCCCTCGCGAGCGACGACGAGCTCGCGGCGCTTGACCTCTCGACGGCCCCGGTGCTCGATCCTGCCCCGGCGGCCGGCGCCAACGTCGAGTTCGTGGTTCCCGCCGACCCGCTCGTGGTCGACGGCGTGGGGCGCATCCGCATGCGCGTGCACGAGCGGGGCAGCGGCGAGACGCTCTCGTGCGGCACCGGTGCCGTCGCCGCGGCCCTCGCCGTGCGGTACTGGGCGGGTGCTGCGGCGCCGAACGAGTGGCGCGTGACCGTGCCGGGCGGCGTGCTCGGCGTGCGCATGTTCGCGGCAGAAGACGGCGAGCACGTCGCGCTGTCGGGGCCGGCCGCGCTCGTCTTCGAGGGCGAGCTCGAGCTCTAGGCCAGCGGCATGCCGATCGTGGAGATCGGCCCCGTGAGCCCCGAGCGGTTGCGCACGCGCAGCACCCTGAACCCCTTGTTGGTCGCCGCGCGCGAGACCGCGAGCTCTCCCTGGTAGCGCGCCTCCATCCAGCGCTGCAGCGAGTCGCTGCCGAGGTTGCGCGCCACGACCAGCCACGCGTCGGCGCTCTCACGAAGGCGCGGCAGCCAGCGATCGAGCATGCCGTGCAGCTCGTTCTTGCCGACCCTGATGGGCGGATTCGACCAGATCGTCATGAAGCGCACGTCGTCGGGTACCTCGTCGGGCGTCGCCGTTCGCACGTTGTCGAGGCCGAGGGCCGCCGCGTTGCGCCGGGTCAGCTCGAGGGCGCGCTCGTTGACGTCGACGGCCCACACGGTGGCGTGCGGCGACTCGAGCGCGAGCGTGAGAGCGATCGGCCCCCAGCCGCACCCCAGGTCGAGCAGGTCGCCGCTGGGCGGGGGAGGGGGCACATGGTCGAGCAGCACCTGTGTGCCGACGTCGAGGCCCCCGGGGCTGAACACACCGCCCGCCGTCTGCAGTTCGACCGTTCGGCCCGCGAGCGTGACCGTCAGGGGCTTGGCCACGAACTCGCCGCTCGGCTGGGCGGAGAAGTAGTGGTCGGGGGCCATGCGCAGAATCTACCGAAGTCGGGCGGAGTACAGTGAACCTCCTATGACCGACCATGATCCTCTCGACCCGATCGACGCTGCAGGCGAGGGCTCCAGCCCCGATGCGGGGGCGGATGCGGTGGCGCGCGTCTTGGCGAACGCCGAGTCGCGCGCGCGCTCGGTGACGCTGCACGGGGCGGCGGCCCTGCAAGACGATGCGAGCTACTCGACCGATCGCGACGGGGATCAGTTCGATCGCGAAGACCGCGCCGCGCTGCGGCGCGTGCGCGGCCTCTCGACCGAGCTCGACGATGTCACCGAGGTCGAGTACCGGCAGCTGCGCCTCGAGAACGTCGTGCTCATCGGCATCTACGCGCAAGGCGATCTCGACGACGCCGAGAACTCGCTCCGCGAGCTCGCGGCCCTCGCCGAGACGGCGGGAGCCGTCGTGCTCGACGGACTGCTGCAGCGGCGCCCGCATCCCGACCCCAGCACCTTCCTCGGCAAGGGCAAGGCGGCCGAGCTCGCCCTCGTGGTGAAAGAGCTCGGGGCCGACACCGTCATCGCCGACACCGAGCTGGCGCCGAGCCAGCGTCGAGCGCTCGAAGACGTCGTCAAGGTCAAGGTCATCGACCGCACCGCCGTCATTCTCGACATCTTCAGCCAGCACGCCAAGAGCCGTGAGGGCAAGGCGCAGGTCGAGCTCGCCCAACTCGAGTACCTGCTGCCGAGATTGCGCGGCTGGGGCGAGTCGATGTCGCGGCAGGCCGGTGGCCAGGTCGGTGCGGGCGGGGCCGGAATGGGCAGCCGCGGACCGGGTGAGACCAAGATCGAGCTCGACCGGCGCCGCATCAATACCCGCATGGCCAAGCTGCGCCGTCAGATCAAGGGTTTCGCGCCCGCGCGCGCCGCCAAGCGCGCCAACCGCGACCGGTATGCCGTGCCGAGCGTCGCGATCGCCGGCTACACGAACGCGGGCAAGTCGAGCCTGCTGAACCGCATCACGCGCGCGGGCGTGCTCGTCGAGAACGCCCTGTTCGCCACGCTCGACCCGACGGTGCGCAAGTCGACGACACCCGATGGCCGGCCCTACACGATCGCCGACACGGTGGGCTTCGTGCGCAATCTGCCGCACCAGCTGGTCGAGGCCTTCCGGTCGACGCTCGAAGAGGTGGCCGAGTCCGACGTGATCCTGCACGTCGTCGACGGCGCGCACCCCGACCCCGCGGCGCAGTTGGCGACCGTGCGCGACGTCATCGGCGAGGTCGGCGCGCGAGAGCTGCCCGAGCTCGTCGCCGTCAACAAGGCCGACCTGCTCGACGACGACGCGCGCCTGCTGCTGCGCGGCCTCGTGCCTGATGCCGTCTTCGTCTCGGCGAAGACCGGCGAGGGGATCGATGAGCTGCAGCGTCGCATCGCTGAGTTGCTGCCGAACCCCGAGGTCGAGCTCACGGTCGTCGTGCCATACGACCGCGGCGACCTCGTGTCGCTGCTGCACGAGCGCGGGCGCATCATCGAGACGAGCTACGTCGAGGCGGGCACGCGTGTGCACGCCTTCGCGACGCCCGAGGTCGCGACCCTCGTCGAGCCCTTCGCGGTCGCCGAAGCGGTCTAGACCGAGCGCAGCACGGCGACGACCTTGCCGAGCACGGTCGCGTGGTCGCCCAGGATCGGCTCGTACGCCGAGTTCTGCGGCAGCAGCCAGGTGTGGCCGTCGCGCTGCTTGAAGACCTTCACGGTCGCCTCGTTGTCGAGCATCGCAGCGACGATCTCGCCGTTCTCCGCCGTGTTCTGCTGTCGCACGACGACCCAGTCGCCGTCGCAGATGGCGGCGTCGATCATCGAGTCGCCCACGACCGTGAGCATGAAGAGCTCGCCCTTGCCCACGAGCTGACGGGGGAGGGGCACGACCTCTTCGACCATCTGGTCGGCGGTGATCGGGATTCCCGCGGCGATGCGCCCGACGAGCGGCACCATCGCGGCATCGCCCACCGAGGGGCCGGGTAGCGCGTCGGAGTCGACCGCGTGCGAGGGGTCGGGCTCGAGGTCGATGAGCACCTCGAGGGCGCGAGGCCGATTGGGATCCCGGCGCAGGTAGCCGCTGAGCTCGAGCTGGCCCAGCTGGTGCGAGACGCTCGAGAGCGAGGCGAGGCCGACGGCCTCGGCGATCTCGCGCATGCTCGGCGGGTACCCGCGTCGTGCGACCGAGGCCTGGATCACGCCGAGGATCTCGCGCTGCTTATCGCTCAGCGTCGTGCGACGGCGGGTGCCCGCCGACTCGCGCGCGCCGTCTGCAGACTCGGTGACGTCACCGCGCTCGGTGTCACCGCGCTCGATGTCATTGTGCTCGCCGGCCATCTCGGGCTCCGTTCGTGATCAGCAGGTGCTGACGAATGTCGGTGGTCGGGTGTGGAGTACTCCCGAACCCTCGAAACTCTATCCACGAGCGGGGCACATTTCAAACATCTGTTCGAGTGTGTCTCGGCTGTGGAGACCAAAAGAGGCCGAGGGCTTGAAACTGTGTTCGATCGAAGGTATGTTCGGAACACAGGTTCGTATCCGGTCCTCCCGGCCGAGAACCGGATGCATCCCCCCGGCGGCCCCCCGGCGCCGGGGGGACCTGTGCCACACGAGAACGAGAGAGGTCCCGATCATGAGCGCCATCACCTACGGCCCCGCCGTCATCACCGCTCCCCTTGTCGTGACCCGCCTGCGGCTCACGCGGCGAGGGCGGGCGGTCATCGCGCTGCTCGTCTCGCTGCCGCTCGTCGTCGCCCTCGTGTCGATGGCGCTCAATGGCGGCGGTGCCACGGCGACTCCACCGCCGACGGCGATCGAAACGATCACGGTCGAGGCCGGCGAGTCGCTCTGGTCGGTCGCCGCGCTCATCGCGCCCGAGGCGTCGACGGCCGATGTCGTGGCCGATCTGATCGCGGTCAATGATCTGTCGAGCGCCGAGCTCGTGCCCGGCCAGGTGCTGGTCGTTCCGAGCCGCTACGCCGGCTGAGGCCCCACAGAACCCACGGGGGCCGCGGCTACGATGGCTAGGTGACGAGCCTCGCCGACCTGCCGATCCGAGACGACCTGCGCGGCAAGACCCCGTACGGCGCCCCGCAGAAGGCCGTGCGCATCGCGCTCAACGTCAACGAGAACACCCACCCGGTGCCCGACGAGGTCGTCGTGCATGTCGCAGCGGCCATCGAGCGCGAGCTGCGCACGATCAACCGCTACCCCGATCGTGAGTTCACCGCTCTGCGCGAGCACCTTGCCGGCTACCTGAGCAGGGGAGCGACCCCGATCGCGCCCGAGCAGATCTGGGCCGCGAACGGGTCGAACGAGGTCATCCAGCACATCCTGCAGGCGTTCGGCGGCCCCGGCCGCCGCGTGCTCGGGTTCCCGCCCACCTACTCGATGCACTCGATCATCGCGGCGGGCACCGGCACCGAGTGGGTCGCCGGCGAGCGCGACGACGATTTCGCGCTGAGCCCCGAGACCGCGGTCGCCGCCGTGCGCCGCGCCGATCCCGACGTCGTGTTCCTCTGCGCCCCGAACAACCCGACGGGTACCCCGCTCGGTCTCGACACGATCACGGCGGTCTACGAGGCGAGCCGGGGCATCGTCATGGTCGACGAGGCCTACGCCGAGTTCATGCCCGAGGGCCAGCCCGACGCGCTGAGCCTGCTACCGGGCCGCGAGCGGCTCGTCGTGTCGCGCACGATGAGCAAGGCCTTCGCCTTCGCGGGCGCGCGCCTCGGCTACCTCGCCGCCGACCCCGCCGTCATCGACGCGCTGCGGCTCGTGCGGCTTCCGTACCACCTCTCGGGGCTCACGCAGGCGGCCGCGGTCGCGGCGCTCGAGCACGCGCCGACGATGCTGCGCACGGTGGGCGAGATCCGCGAGCAGCGCGATCGCCTGCTCGTCGAGCTCGCGCGGCTCGGATACGCGCCGCACGACAGCTGGGCCAACTTCGTGCTCTTCGGCGGCGTCGCCGACCCGCAGGCGGCCTTCGAGCACCTTCTCGCCCACGACATCCTGATCCGTGACGTCGGCCTGCCGAACCACCTGCGCGTCACGGCGGGCACCCCCGCCGAGACCACGGAGTTCCTCGAGGTGCTGGCTAGGATGAACCGGTGAGCACCCCCCGAATCGCCGAACTGCGGCGCGAGACCAGCGAGTCGTCGATCGAGCTGCGCCTCGACCTCGACGGCACCGGCCGCTCGTCGATATCGACGACCGTGCCCTTCTTCGACCACATGCTCACGGCGTTCGCCAAGCACGCCCTCGTCGACCTCGACATCTCGGCGAGCGGCGATACCGAGATCGACGTGCACCACACGGTCGAAGACACCGGCATCGTGCTCGGCACCGCGATCGCCCGCGCGCTCGGCGACAAGGCCGGTATCGCCCGCTTCGGCGACGCCCTCGTGCCGCTCGACGAGGCGCTCGCCCAGGCCGTCGTCGACGTGAGCGGCCGACCCTACCTCGTGCACTCGGGCGAGCCGGTCGGCTTCGAGCACCACCTCATCGGCGGGCACTTCACGGGCTCGATGGTGCGCCACGTCTTCGAGGCGATCACGATGCACGCGGGCCTCACGGTGCACCTCACGGTGCTCGCCGGTCGCGACCCGCACCACATCGCCGAGGCCGAGTTCAAGGCCTTCGCGCGCGCGTTCCGCACGGCCGTGCAGCCGGATCCCCGCGTGCACGGCGTGCCCTCGACGAAGGGCGCGCTCTGAGCATGAGCGCTCCCCTCGTGGTCGTGCTCGACTACGGTTCGGGCAATGTGCACTCGGCGGCGAAAGCCGTCGAGGCGGCCGGTGCCCGCGTCGAGCTCACGGCCGATCGCGATCGCGTCATGGCGGCCGACGGCCTGCTGGTGCCCGGCGTGGGCGCATTCAGCGCGGTGATGGATGCCCTGCGCACCGTTCGCGGCGACGAACTGATCGATCGGCGGCTCGCGGGCGGCCGGCCGGTGCTCGGCATCTGCGTGGGCCAGCAAGTGCTGTTCGAGCGCGGAGACGAGCGCGGAGTGGTGACGCAGGGGCTCGCGCAGTGGCCCGGCACGGTGAGCGCACTACGGGCGCCGACGGTGCCGCACATGGGCTGGAACACCGTCGATGCCCCCGAGGGCTCGCGGCTCTTCGCGGGCCTGCACGACGAGCGCTTCTACTTCGTGCACTCCTACGCCGCGCACGAGTGGAGCCTCGACCCGCACCCCGCGATCCCCGCCCCGATGGTGACGTGGGCCGAGCACGGCGAGCGCTTCATCGCGGCCGTCGAGAACGGCCCCCTGTCGGCCACGCAGTTCCACCCCGAGAAGTCGGGGCAGGCCGGCCTTCGGCTGCTCGCCAATTGGCTTCGCACTCTCTAAGAACCGGCTGAGGGCAAGGGCGCTCTCAGATAAGGAGTACGATTCTGTGTTTGGCCGCGCCGCGTGCGCGCCCGCCCCGTGACCCGATCAGAAAGCCTTCGATGAGCGAGTTCTCGACAATCCCCGCCCTCACGCTGCTGCCGGCGGTGGATGTCGCCGGAGGCAAGGCCGTGCGCCTGACGCAGGGTGAGGCCGGCACCGAGACGAGCTACGGCGACCCGATCGACGCCGCCCACGAGTGGGCCGACCAGGGCGCCGAGTGGATCCACCTGGTCGACCTCGACGCCGCCTTCGGTCGCGGCAGCAACCGCTCGATCATCAAGAAGGTCGTCAAGACCACCCCGCGCAACGTCAACATCGAGCTCTCGGGCGGTATTCGCGACGACGCCACGCTCGAGGCCGCGCTCGCGACGGGCGCCAAGCGCATCAACCTCGGCACCGCGGCGCTCGAGAACCCCGAGTGGGCGGCGCACGTCATCGCCGAGTACGGCGAGGCGATCGCCGTGGGCCTCGACGTGCGGGGCACGACCCTCGCGGCACGGGGCTGGACTGAGGAGGGCGGCGACCTGTGGGCCGTGCTCGAGCGGCTCGAGGCAGCGGGCTGCGCGCGCTACGTCGTGACCGACGTCACGAAAGACGGCACGCTCAAGGGCCCCAACCTCGACCTGCTGCGCTCGGTCATGGAGCGCACGCACCGCCCCGTCATCGCGTCGGGCGGTGTCTCGAGCCTCGACGACATCGCCGCGCTGCGCGAGCTCGTGCCGCTCGGCCTCGAGGGCGCGATCGTCGGCAAAGCGCTGTACGCGGGGGCCTTCACCCTGCCCGAAGCACTGGATGTCGCGGGTCGCTGACTCGGCGGGCCAGCCCTGGGAGGGCCGGCACTTCGAGCCGAACCCGAACGCGGCCGACGACGGCTCGGCGCCCGTCGCCTATCTCGCGGCGATCGCGCGGCTGCGCGCGGGGGAGTGCTCGCTCGTCGACGTGGTCGAGGTCGTGCGCGGCTGCCGCTTCCTCATCCCACTCGTCGCCGTCGCGGGTGAGACGGGCTTGACCGACACGGGGCAGCTGGTCGATAAGACGCAAGAGCTGTCGATCATCACGGTCTCCGGTCCTGACGGCCGCCCCGTGCTCCCCGTCTTCTCGTCGGTCGACGCCATGCGCCGGTGGCGGCCGGATGCTCGTCCCGTTCCCGCAGACGCCGTGCGCGTCGCCCTCGCCGCAGCCTCCGAGCGCACCGATCGTGTCGTGATCGATCCGCGTTCGGCCGAGACGCTGCTCGTGCTGCCGCGGCCCGCCGTGTGGGCGATCGCGCAGGGGATGCCGTGGGTGCCCGCGGTCGACGACCCCGCGGTGCTCGAGGCGGTCGCGCGGCCGGCGGCACCGCATCCTGAGATCTGGGCGGTCTCGATCGTGGCGGGAGACCCGCAGGGGCGAGGCGAGAGCGCCGAGGTCGTCGTGCGCCTAGGCGTCGAACCCTGGGTCGCGCCCGAGCGGTTGCGCGAGATGATCGCCGAACTCAGCGCGCGCTGGGCCGAGGATGCGGTGGTCGCAGAGCGCATCGATTCGCTCGCGGTGCAGCTCGTCGCGGGGCCGCGCCCGAGCGCCGAGCCCGTTTAGTTCACCGGCCCGGTGAGCTTCTCGCCGGGACCCTGACCGGGAGCGTCGGGAAACGGCGAGGCCTCGCGGAAGGCGAGCTGCACCGAGCGCAGCCCGTCGCGCAGTACGCGGGCGTGGTGGTCACCGAGCTCGGGTGCCGAGGCCGTGATGAGGCCCGCGAGTGCCGTGATGAGCTTGCGCGCCTCGGCGAGGTCGATCTCCTCCTCGCCATGCTCCGAGAGCCCGCACTTGACCGCAGCAGCACTCAGCAGGTGAACGGCGACGGTGTTGATGATCTCGACGGCCGGAACCTCGGCGATATCGCGCGAGGGCTCGGTGTCGGTGGGAATCTCGCTCATGAGACCTTTCACCTGCTATCGTTGTGCGGGCTCCGGGGCCAGATCCCCGGTACGAAAGTGGAGAATCCTCCCACCCGCGCTTGACCGACTACCAGGTTACCGGGTCGAATCACCCCGTTCGACGGCTGCAGAGCCGCGCGAAGTCCGTGGGTGGTGCTGGCCGTGCGCCAGGGATGCTTTCTCCTCTTCCGTGAAGAATCACACTGATCCGCTCGGATCACGACAGAGGAGAATCGCATCAGCGAACCGAGAACGAACGACCGTATCCGCGTCCCCGAGGTCCGTCTTGTGGGCCCCGCCGGTGAGCAGGTCGGAGTCGTCAAGATCGAGGTTGCCCTGCGCCTGGCGCAGGAGGCCGACCTCGATCTCGTCGAGGTCGCCCCCAACTCGAAGCCGCCCGTGGTGAAGATCATGGACTACGGCAAGTTCAAGTACGAGGCGGCGCAGAAGGCCAAAGAGGCCCGCCGCAACCAGGCGAACACCATCCTCAAAGAGGTGCGCTTCCGCCTGAAGATCGACAAGCACGACTACGAGACCAAGCGCAAGCGCGCCGAAGGCTTCCTGCAGGCCGGCGACAAGGTCAAGGCCATGATCCTGTTCCGTGGTCGCGAGCAGTCGCGCCCCGAGCAGGGCGTGCGCCTGCTGCAGCGATTCGCCGAAGACGTTGCCGAGTTCGGCACGGTCGAGTCGACGCCCATGATCGACGGCCGCAACATGGTCATGATCATCGGCCCGCTGCGCAACAAGGCCGACGCGAAGGCCGAGCAGATGGCGCAGCGCGCGGCCTCGAAGGCGGCGCGCAAGGAGGGTGAGGCGGCTCCCAAGGCCGACGCGCCAGCCGAGCGTGAGCCCGTCGCGGCCC
>NZ_JBKBLF010000010.1:53449-100810 GCF_046296455.1 Microcella sp. | reverse complement strand
GGCCAAGGCGACGCGCCGTTGTCCCCCACCGCGGGGGCAAATGGGCGCTCGCGGCGCCACGCTAGTTCTGCGGGAAGCCCAGGTTGATGCCGCCGTGGCTCGGGTCGAGCCAGCGCGAGGTGATCGCCTTCTCGCGCGTGAAGAACGGGATCGCCTGCGTGCCGTAGGCCTTCGCGTCGCCGAACAGCGAGTTCTTCCAGCCGCCGAACGAGTAGTAGCCGACGGGAACGGGGATCGGCACGTTGATGCCGACCATGCCCACGGTCACCTCGTTCTGGAAGCGGCGCGCGGCGCCGCCGTCGTTCGTGAAGATCGCCGTGCCGTTGCCGTACTGCGAGCCGTTGATAAGGGCGAGGCCCTCGTCGTAGCTCTTGACGCGCACGACCGAGAGCACGGGGCCGAAGATCTCTTCGGTGTAGACCTTCGAGCTCGTCGGCACCTTGTCGATGAGGGTCGGGCCGAGCCAGAAGCCGTTGGCGTCGCCATCCACCTCGATGCCGCGGCCGTCGACGACGATGGATGCGCCATCCTGCTCGGCGACCTCGAGGTAGCTCGCCACCTTGTCGCGGTGCTCGCGCGTGATGAGCGGGCCCATGTCGCAGTTGCGCGTGCCGTCGCCGACCTTCAGGCCGGTCATGCGCGCCTGGATCTTCTCGATGAGCGCGTCGGCCACGGGCTCGACGGCGACGACGACCGAGATGGCCATGCAGCGCTCGCCGGCCGAGCCGAAGCCCGCGTTGACGGCCGAGTCGGCCACGAGGTCGAGGTCGGCGTCGGGCAGCACGAGCATGTGGTTCTTCGCGCCGCCGAGGGCCTGCACGCGCTTGCCGTGCTTCGAGGCCGTCTCGTAGATGTACTTGGCGATGGGCGTCGAACCCACGAACGAGATGCTGGCCACGTCGGGGTGCTCGAGCAGAGCATCCACGCTCTCCTTATCGCCGTTGACGACGTTGAAGACGCCGTCGGGCAGGCCGGATTCCTTGAACAGCTGCGCCATCCAGATCGCGGCCGAGGGGTCCTTCTCCGAGGGCTTCAGCACGACCGTGTTGCCCGCCGCGATCGCGAGGGGGAAGAACCACAGCGGCACCATGGCGGGGAAGTTGAAGGGGCTGATGATGCCCACGACGCCGAGCGCCTGCTTGATCGAGTACACATCGACGCCGGTCGAGACGTTCTCGCTGAACTCGCCCTTCATGAGCTGGGGGATGCTGCACGCGAGCTCGACGACCTCGAGGCCGCGCGCGATCTCGCCGCCCGCGTCGCTCAGCACCTTGCCGTGCTCGTTGGTGAGAATCGCGGCGAGCTCGTCCTTGCGCGCGTTGAGGCCCTCCCGGAACGCGAACATGATCTGCTGCCGCTTGGCGATCGAGGTGTTCGACCAGCCCGGGAACGCGGCCTTCGCGGCCTGCACGGCGTGGTCGACGTCAGCGGTGGTCGCGAGCGCGACCTGGCGCTGCGCCTCGCCCGTGGCGGGGTTGTAGACGGGGGCGGTGCGGGTGGATGCCCCGGCGAACTCCGCGCCGTTCACCCAGTGCTTGACGACCGACATGTGTGCTCCTTCGTTGGACGAGTCGTGCCCAGTCTGCGCCCCCGATCATCTGCGATCAAGCACCATCGGTGCACAGGTCATGTGCAGAAACGCACAAGCCGGTTCGGGATGCTCGCGCGCGCTCAGCGCGGAGGAGGCAGGAGTTGGTCCCGCCGGCCGGCGACCTCGCGGCGCAGGGCGTCGCGCACGATCGCCACGGCATCCACCGCGGGGCTGTCGGGCCGCGTCGAGAGCATGAACGGCAGGCGCACGTCGACCGCCCGCGGCAGCACGGGCTCGAGCCCCGCCGCGCCCTCGCCCATGAAGGCGTGCAGCAGTCCGATGCCGGCTCCGGCCCGGGTGGCCTCGAGCTGTGCGAACACGTTCGTCGAGCCGAACCCGAGCCGCATGCCCTCGAGCCCGAGCGTCGCGAGGTCGAGCTCGCGCACGGTGAGCAGGGCATCCACGTAGAAGACCAGATCGTGGCCCTCGAGGTCGGCGGGCGTGCGGATGGCGGGCCGCGCGGCCAGGTAGCTCGGCGCCGCGTAGAGCCGCAGCGCGTACTCGGTGAGCAGCTCGGCCGTGACGCGCGAGCCCGCGGGCGAGCCGACCGTGACGGCGAGGTCGAAGCCCGAGCCCCGCAGGCTGAGCGGCCGGGTCGAGGTCACGAGTTCGAGCGCGATGCCCGGATGCTCGACTCGCACCCGCGCGAGGGCCGGCGCCGCGAACAGCGAGCCGAACCCCTCGGGCGCGGCGACGCGCACGGTGCCCCGCACGGCGTCGGCTCCGGATGCTGCCGCCACCACCTGCTCGACGAGCCCCTCGAGCGGTGCCGCGCGCTCGACCACGTCGCGGCCGATCGCCGTGAGCTGCCAGCCGTCGGCGCCGCGGTCGAGCAGCCGCGCGCCGAGGGCAGCCTCGAGCCGGTCGAGGCGGCGGCGCACGGTCGTGTGGTCGACGCCGAGCAGGGCCGCGGCGCTCACGAGGCGACCGACGCGCGCGACCGCGAGCAGGTAGCGCAGGTCGTCAGCGCTCACCTCGTGCGGGTCGGGGCCGGTGCTCATGCGCCCAGCGTAGGGCGGCGGGCGCCGGGCTCGCGTCGGGCTCGCGTCGGTGGCGGCTGGCACACTGAGCGGCATGGACTTCGTGCTGCCCCTCGTGATCGGCCTGCTCATCGGCGCCGTGCTCGGCGCCCTGCTCGGGCTGGTGCTCGCCCGGCGTTCGTCGGCCGGCGACGACCCCGCGGTCATCGAGGCCCGGCATCAGACGGCGATCGCCGAGATCCGCGCCGAGGAGGCGCAGCACCGGGCGCAGCTCTCGACCGAGCTCGCCGCGTTGCAGGCGACCGCGGCCGGCCTGCGCGAGCAGATCGTGTCGGCGCAGGAGCAGTACCGCGAGCTCGTCGAGCGCGTGCGCACCGAGCAGACGGCGCAGGCCGAGCGTGAGCGCGCCGAGAGCAAGGTGCTGCAGCAGCTGGCCCCCGTGCAAGAGACCCTGCGGTCGATGCAGGCGAAGGTCACCGAGCTCGAGACCCAGCGCAGCCTGCAGCACGGCGAGCTGACGCAGCAGCTCAAGTCGGCGACCGAGGCGGAGGAGCGCCTGCGGGCCACCGCCGAGTCGCTCGCGGGCGCCCTGCGCAGCAACTCGACGCGCGGAGTGTGGGGCGAGACCCAGTTGCGACGGGTCGTCGAGGCCGCGGGCCTCATCGAGCGCGTCGACTTCGACGTGCAGTGGACGGTGAGCTCTGACGCCGGGGCGGGCCGGCCCGACATGGTCATCCACCTGCCCGGCGGCAAGCACATCCCCGTCGACGCCAAGGTGCCCTTCGACGCGTACCTGGCCGCGAGCCAGATCGCGATCACCGCCACGGGCGACGAGGGCGACCGTCGCAAGCGCCTGCTGCAGGAGCACGTCAAGGCCGTGCGCGCCCACATCGACGCGCTGGGATCGAAGGCCTACTGGGCGGGGCTCGGCACCTCGCCCGAGATGGTCATCGCGTTCATCCCGAGCGAGTCGCTCGTGTCGTCGGCCATGGAGGCCGACCCGGCGATCATGGACTACGCGTTCTCGAAGCGCGTGGCGCTCGCCTCGCCCGTCACGCTCTGGTCGGTGCTCAAGACCGTCGCGTTCTCGTGGCAGCAAGACGTGCTGACGGCCGACGCGCAGGTGCTGTTCGACCTCAGCCGCGAGCTGTACTCGCGCCTGTCCACCATGGCGGGGCACGTCGAGAAGCTCGGCCGGGCGATCGAGAGCACGATCAAGAACTACAACGGCTTCGTCGGCTCGCTCGAACGGCAGGTGCTGCCCACGGCGCGCAAGCTGCAGAAGCTCGACGAATCGACCGTGCTCGGGCCGCTCGCCGCGATCGAAGACGCCCCGCGCGACCTGACCGCGATGGAGCTCGTCGCCGAACTAGAGTCGAACCCTCCCACGGCGCCCGAGCTCGAGTTCAGCACCCTCGACGGCGAGCCCGCACCGGAGTAGCGTGCCCGGCATGCCGACCTACACCTTCGCCTTCAGCGGATTCGCCGTGCCCGACATCGACGCCGCACGCACGTTCTACCGCGACGCGCTCGGCCTCACGGTCTCTGACGAGATGATGGGCCAGCTCTCGATCGACCTGCCCGGAGGCGGCTGGGTGCTCGTCTACCCCAAGCCCGACCACGCGCCCGCCACCTACACCGTGCTCAACCTCGAGGTGTCCGACATCGACTCCGCGGTCGACGAGCTCGTCGAGCGGGGCGTCGAGATGCTGCGCTACGAGGGCTTCGAGCAGGACGCACGGGGCATCTCCCGCGGGATCGCCGCGAACCAGGGCCCCGACATCGCCTGGTTCGCCGACCCGGCCGGCAACATCATCTCGGTGCTGCAGAACGCCGACTGAGCGGCCGGGGACGTCGGGGGCGGCGCGGCCCTCGCGAGCATCCGGAGCCCCGGATATGATGAAGCACGTTTCACCATCGTCGGTGGCTCCGCCGGCGGTCCACCCTCCGGCGAAAGATCAACGATGACCCAACGCCCCTGGTACTCCCGCTACGCCGACGACGTCGCGCCCGATCTCGAGACGGTGCCGTTCGAGCACCTGCCCGCGATGATCCGGCACTCCGGCTCGGCCTACTCCGACACGATCGCGTTCACCCAGTGCATGCCCAACGGCATGAACGGCTCGCTCACCTACGCGCAGGTCGATGCCCTCTCGGACGACTTCGCCGCCTACCTGCGCGAGGTCGTCGGGCTCGACCAGGGCGACCGCGTCGCCGTGCAGATGCCCAACTGCTTGGCCTACCCCGTCGTCGCCTTCGGCATCATGAAGGCGGGGTGCGTGCTCGTCAACACGAACCCGCTCTACACGCCGACCGAGATGGTGCACCAGTTCTCCGACTCGGGCGCGAAGGCGCTCGTGGTCATCGACATGTTCGCCGACCGGCTGCCCGAAGTGCTGCCCAAGACGAGCATCGAGACCGTCGTGACGGTGCGCATCTCCGAGTTCTTCCCGCCCGTCATCGCGGGCGTGATCCGCATGGTGCAGAAGTTCTGGAACCGATCGCTGCCGGCCATCACGGTCGAGCACACCGCCTTCCCGGCCGCGCTCGGCGCGGGGCGCGCGGCGAAGTCGGCCGCGGCGCTCACCGGCTACCTCGACGGTGTCGGGGCGAGCACGGTCGCGGCCCTGCAGTACACGGGCGGCACGACGGGCGTTTCGAAGGGCGCCATGCTCTCGCACGGCAACCTCGTGTCGAACACCCTGCAGATGATCCAGATGTGCGGGGGCTACATGCGGCCCGGGCTCGAGACCGTGCTCACGGCCCTGCCGCTGTACCACGTGTTCGCCTTCACGGTGAACCTGCTCGGCTTCTACCGTCTGGGTGCGCGCAACATCCTCGTGCCGTCGCCGCGCCCGCCGAGCAACCTCAAGCGCGCCTTCGAGAACTACACGATCACGTGGGTCACGGGCGTCAACACCCTGTTCAACGCCCTCCTCAACGAGCGCTGGTTCCTCGACAGCCCGCCGCGCCACCTGCGTGCCTCGGCGGCCGGCGGCATGGCGCTGCACGAGTCGGTCAACGCGCGCTGGGAGGAGGTCACGGGCACGCCGATCGTCGAAGGCTACGGGCTCACCGAGACCTCGCCCGTGCTGAGCTTCAACCCCTTCGGCCCGAACGAGAAGGCGGGCACGATCGGCATCCCCGTTCCGTCGACGATGCTGAAATGCATCGACGACGCCGGCAACGAGGTCGCGCCCGGAACCCCTGGCGAGATCGCCGCGAAGGGCCCGCAGGTCATGCTCGGCTACTGGAACCGCCCGGAGGACACCGCGGCGACCATCGTCGACGGATGGTTCCGCACCGGCGACATCGCCGAGATGGACGCCGAGGGGTACTTCACCATCGTCGACCGCAAGAAAGACATGATCATCGTCAGCGGCTTCAACGTGTACCCCAACGAGATCGAAGAGCGCATCGCCGAACTGGCGGGCGTTCTCGAGGTGGGTGTCGTCGGAATCCCCGACGACAAGAGCGGTGAGAGCGTGCGCGCCTACATCGTCGCCACCGCGACGCCGCCGACCGAGGCCGAGGTGCTCGCGCACTGCCGTGAGACCCTCGCGGCCTACAAGGTGCCCAAGTCGGTGCGCTTCGTCGACGAGCTGCCCAAGAGCCCGATCGGCAAGATCCTGCGGCGCGAGCTGCGAGCCGAGGCCGTCACCTCTGCCACCGCCACTATCGAGACCCAGGGAAGGGAGCTCTCGTGATCACGCCGCTCATCATCGCGACCCAGGCGGTCGTCAACGAGCAAGACGTCGTCACGCCCTTCGAGCAGAACCTGCTCGTCGGCCTCGTCTTCGTCATCATGTTCGGCCTCGGTGCCGGCCTCACGCCGCGCGACTTCAAGCTCGCGCTCAAGCGGCCGTCGGGGCTCATCATCGGCTTCGTCACGCAGTTCGGCATCATGCCCGTGCTCGCCTACGTGCTGTGCCTCGTGTTCCTGTTCCAGCTCGCCCCCGAGGTCGCCGTGCCGCTGTCGATCGGCGCCCTGCTCATGGGCGCCGTGCCGGCGGGCACGACGTCGAACATGTTCACGTACTTCTCCAAGGGCAACCTCGCCCTGAGCGTCATGATGACCACGAACTCCACCCTGTGGGCCATCCTCATGACGCCGCTCGCCCTCGCGATCTTCGGCAACCTGCTCTTCGCCGGTGAGAACTCCGAGTTCCAGATCCCGATCACCAACATCGTCGTGACCCTCGCAGTACTGCTCATCCCGGTCGTGCTCGGCATGCTCATCCGCCGCTACAGCGCCAACATCGGCGCCGTGCTCGAGCTCTTGGGCGGCTTCTTCGGGCTCTTCTTCATCGTCTTTCTCGTGGCCACGTGGGTTCCGCGCAACTGGGCGCTGCTCGCCTCGACGGCGTGGCAGACCTACGTCGTCGCGATCGGGCTCGGCCTCTTCGGCATCGCGATCGCCTACGGCATCTCGCGGGCGATCCGACTGCACCCCGCGAACGCCCGCACGATCGCGCTCGAGACGGGCATCCAGAACGGCCCGCTCGCGATCGCGATCATCCTGCTCACGTTCAGCGGCAACCCCGACATCGGACTCATCCTCATCGTGCCGGCGCTCTACTCGCTCTTCATCGTGCTGCTCGCGACGGTCGTGACCTTCGTGTTCCGCCGGGCGAACACGGCGGCCGAGCAGAAGATCCCGAACCTGCTGTAGGCCTCGGGGCCGCGCTTCGTACGACACACGACGCCTCGCACGGTTCGAACCGTGCGAGGCGTCGTTTTCTGTGCGACGAGTGGATGCACCGCTCACGCGAGGCGGCACTCGAGCGCACGCCGCCGGGCACCGCAGGCCTGTACCGCCCAGCGCCCCGTACCGAAAACGACACCTCGCACGTTTCGAAACGTACGAGGTGTCGTATTGCGTCAGAAGAGTGGATGCTCGGGCTACGCGTCGCCGACGGGCGCCGCGTACTGCGCCTCGTAGAGCCGGGAGTAGGCGCCGCCCGCGGCGAGCAGCTGCTCGTGCGTGCCCTGCTCGACGATGCGGCCCGCCTCCATCACGAGGATGAGGTCGGCGTCGCGGATGGTCGACAAGCGGTGGGCGATGACGAAGCTCGTGCGATCGCGGCGCAGCGCCGCCATGGCGTGCTGCACGAGCACCTCGGTGCGGGTGTCGACCGAGCTCGTGGCCTCGTCGAGAATCAGCACGCTCGGCCGCGCGAGGAACGCGCGGGCGATCGTCAGCAGCTGCTTCTCGCCCGCGCTCACATTCTCGCCGTCGTCGTCGAGCACGGTGTCGTAGCCGTCGGGCAGCGCGCCGACGAAGCGGTCGACATAGGTGGCGCGGGCCGCGTCGAGAATCTGCTGCTCGCTCGCATCCGGTCGGCCGTAGGCGATGTTGTCGCGGATGGTGCCGCCGAACAGCCAGGTGTCTTGCAGCACCATGCCCATGCGCGAGCGCAGGTCGTCGCGCGTCATCGCGGCGATGTCGACACCGTCGAGCGTGATGCGCCCGCCGTCGAGCTCGTAGAACCGCATCATGAGGTTAACAAGGGTCGTCTTGCCCGCGCCCGTCGGTCCGACGATCGCGATCGTCTGGCCCGGCTCGGCGACGAGCGAGAGCCCGTCGATGAGCGGAACCTCGGGGTCGTACCGGAAGGAGACGTCCTCGAACACCAACCGGCCCGTGGCGGCCTCGGGGGTCGCCGCCGGCGACGGGTCGGGGGTCTGCTCGGGCGCATCCATCAGTTCGAAGACGCGCTCGGCGCTCGCGACGCCCGACTGCAGCAGGTTCGCCATCGAGCCGAGCTGGCTGAGCGGTTGCGTGAACTGGCGCGAGTACTGGATGAAGGCCTGCACGCCACCGATCGTCATCGAGCCGGTCGTCACGAGCAGGCCTCCGACGACGGCGATCGCCACGTACACGAGGTTTCCGACGAACATGATCGCGGGCATGATGATGCCGCTCACGAACTGCGCGCCGAAGCTCGCCGTGAAGAGCTGCTCGTTCTTCTCCACGAACCGCTGCTCGACCTCGCGCTGCCGGCCGAACACCTTGACGAGCGCGTGGCCCGTGAAGGTCTCTTCGATCTGCGCGTTGAGCTCGCCCGTGTGCGCCCACTGCGCCACGAAGAGCTTCTGCGAGCGCTTCGCGATGACCGCCGTGATGACGAGCGTCAGCGGCACGGTGATCAGTGAGACGAGGGCGAGGATGGGCGAGATCACGAACATCATGATGATGACGCCCAGCACCGTGAGCAGCGAGGTGAGCAGCTGGCTCAGGGTCTGCTGCAGGCTCTGCGAGATGTTGTCGACGTCGTTTGTGACGCGGCTGAGCACCTCGCCGCGCTGCACGCGGTCGAAGTAGGTGAGCGGCAGGCGGTTGAGCTTGGCCTGCACCTCTTCGCGCAGGCGGTAGACCGTGCGCTGGGTGACACCGTTGAGCAGGTAGCCCTGCAGCCACGAGAACACTGATGAGAAGACGTAGACGAGCAGCACGATGCCCAGAAGCAGCTGCAGCTGGGCGAAGTCGATGCCCGCGCCGTCGCCCGCCTGGCCCGCGCCGTCGCCGTTGCCGAAGACACCGTCGACGATGACGTTCGTCGCCATGCCGAGCAGGGCGGGGCCCACGACGCTCAGCAGCACGCTGAGCACCCCGAGCGCAATCACGACGATCACGAGCGCGCGCTCGGGGGCGAGCCTGCCGACGAGGCGCTTGGCCGAGGGCCCGAAGGTCATCGCCTTCTCGGCGGGCATGCCGATGCCGCCGCCCATGGGGCCGCCCATTGGTCCGCGGCGCACGCCCCCGGGAGGGCCGACCGGTCGTGCGGGTGCTGTGCTCATGCGCTCGCCTCCGCTCGCAGCTGGCTGTTGACGATCTCGGCGTAGGTCTCGTTGCCGGCCAGCAGCTCGACGTGCGTGCCGCGACCCACGATGCGGCCCTGGTCGAGCACGATGATCTGGTCGGCATCCTGCACCGTCGCCACGCGCTGGGCGACGACGATGAGGGTGGCATCGGCGACCTCGCGGCGCAGGGCGGCCCGCAACCGGGCATCCGTCGCCGTATCGAGTGCCGAGAACGAGTCGTCGAAGACGTAGATCTCGGGGCGCTTCACGAGCGCGCGCGCGATCGCGAGGCGCTGCCGCTGCCCGCCCGAGACCGTCGTGCCGCCCTGCGCGATCGGCGCCTCGAGCTGCTCGGGCATCGCGCGCACGAAGTCGGCCGCCTGCGCGATCTCGAGCGCCGCCCACAGCTCGTCGTCGCTCGCGTCGGGCTTGCCGAAGCGCAGGTTGCTCGCGACGGTTCCCGAGAACAGGAACGGCCGCTGGGGCACGAGCCCGATGCGGCTCCACAGCAGGTCGGCGTCGAGCTCGCGCACATCGACCCCGCCGACGAGCACCGCGCCGCCCGTGACGTCGAACAGCCGGGGCAGCAGGCTGATGAGGGTCGTCTTGCCCGAGCCCGTGCTGCCGATGATGGCCGTCATGCGACCGCGCTCGGCGACGAGGCTGACCCCGTCGAGCACCGGATGCTCGGCCCCCGGGTACGCGAACGTCGCGTCGCGCAGCTCGACCCGACCGCTCGCCTCGAGCTGCGTGACGGGGTTCGCCGGCAGCACCACTGAGGAGGGCGTCTCGAGCACCTCGCCGATGCGGTCGGCCGAGACGGCCGCCCGCGGCAGCAGCACGGCGATGAACGTGGCCATGAGCACGGCCATGAGGATCTGGATGAGGTAGGTGAGGAAGGCCGTGAGGGCGCCGACCTGCATGAGCCCCGACTCGATGCGGAACGCCCCGAACCACAGCACTGCCACGCTCGACACGTTGAGCACGAGCAGCACGATCGGGAACATGAGCGCGAACAGCCGCCCCGACCGCAGCGCCACATCGGTGACGGCCGCATTCGCGTCGGCGAAGCGGTCGACCTCCTGCCGCTCGCGCACGAATGCCCGCACGACGCGCATGCCCGTCAGCTGCTCGCGCAGCACGCGGTTGACGGTGTCGATGCGCTCTTGCATCACGCGGAACAGCGGCACCGTGCGCACGATGATCGCGCTCACGGCGATGAGCAGCACGGGGATCGCGACCGCCATGATGAGCGAGAGCTCGAGGTCTTGCTGCAGCGCCATGATGACACCGCCGACGGCGAGGATCGGCGCGCTCACGAGCATCATGCTCGTCATGAGCACGAGCATCTGCACCTGCTGCACGTCGTTGGTCGTGCGTGTGATGAGCGAGGGGGCGCCGAAGCGACTCACCTCGCGCTCCGAGAACGCTCCGACGTGCGCGAACACCGCCCCGCGCAGGTCGCGTCCGAGCGCCATGGCCACGCGCGCGCCGAAGTAGACGGCCGTGATGGCGCACGCGATCTGCACGAGCGTGATCGCGAGCATCCCCCCGCCGACCATGAGGATGTAGCCCGTGTCGCCTGTGGCGATGCCGCGGTCGATGATGGCCGCGTTGAGCGCGGGTAGGAAGAGCGAGGCGATCGCCTGCGCGAGCTGGAACACGATCACCGCGGCGATCAGCGACCAGTAGGGGCGCAGATACCGCCGAAGAAGAGTCGCGAGCATGGTCTGCCCATTCTTCACCCGCGCCAGCGGGGCACCCGCCACGAGCGTGCCGCTCTCAGCGAACGGGGGCGGTGGATGCTGCGCCGAGGCCTACGCGTCGGTGCTCACCCTCGCCGCTCACGCGTCGAGCCACTTGTTCTCGAGGTGGTCGGCCGTCACGCGGCGGATCGTGCCCGATCGCGAGCGCAGCACGATCGACTCGGTCGTGATGATGCCGTTCTCGCGCCGCACGCCGCGCACGAGCTCGCCGTCGGTCACGCCCGTGGCCACGAAGAAGGTGTTGTCGCTGCGCACGAGCTCGTCGGCCTCGTAAACGTGGTCGAACTTGAGCCCCGCGGCCGCGCCGCGGGCGCGCTCTTCGTCGCTGCTCGGCGCGAGGCGGCCCTGGATGAAGCCACCGAGCGCCTTCACGGCGCACGCCGTGGCGACGCCCTCGGGGCTGCCGCCCGTGCCGACGCACAGGTCGATGCGTGAATCGTGGCGCGCCGCGTTGATGCCGCCGGCCACGTCGCCGTCGAGGATGAGCCGCGTGCCCGCCCCCGTCGCGCGGATCTCGGCGATGAGCCCCTCGTGCCGCGGCCGGTCGAGCACCGCGATGCGCATCTCGTCGACGGGCTTCTTCTTCGCCGCGGCGAGCGCGCGGATGTTCTCGCCGATCGACTGGCGGATGTCGAGCACGCCGATGCCCTCGTGCCCCGCCACGAGCTTCTCCATGTAGAACACGCTCGACGCGTCAAGCATCGAGCCGCGATCGGCGACGGCGATCATCGAGATGGCGTGGCCGCGGCCCGCCGCCGTGAGCGACGTGCCGTCGATGGGGTCGACGGCGATGTCGCATGCCGGGCCCTGGCCGTTCCCGACCACCTCACCGTTGAAGAGCATGGGTGCGTTGTCTTTTTCACCCTCGCCGATGACGACGAGGCCGCTGAAGTTGACGGTTCCCAAGAACTTGCGCATCGCATCCACCGCCGCCCCGTCGGCCGCGAGCTTGTCGCCCTTGCCGATGAACGGCGCCGAGCGGATGGCGGCGGCCTCGGTGGCGCGCACGAGCTCCATGGCCAGGTTGCGGTCGGGGTGCAGGAACAGGGTTCCGGTCTCAGTGGTCACCACAAGGGCGTCCTTTCCGTAGGTGGACGGGCGGAATGCAGGACGCGCCGGGTGGTAGGTCAGCGCCCGCCCAGACTATCGGCGTCGACACCGCTGGCTAGACTCGAGTGCGCATCCACCCCACCACAGTCGCCAAGGAGCCGCCATGCCCATCGCCACCCCCGAGCAGTACGCCGAGATGCTCGACAAG
Organism: Microcella sp.; assembly: GCF_046296455.1. Lineage (GTDB taxonomy): Bacteria > Actinomycetota > Actinomycetes > Actinomycetales > Microbacteriaceae > Microcella. Next base: position 88,411 of record NZ_JBKBLF010000010.1, on the reverse strand, counting down.
GCCAAGAAGGGCGGATTCGCCTACCCCGCCATCAACGTCTCGTCGTCGTCGACGATCAACGCTGTGCTGCAGGGTCTGAGCGAGGCGGGGTCCGACGGAATCCTGCAGGTCACCACGGGCGGCGCCGACTACTTCGCCGGGCAGACCGTGAAGGCGCGCGCCTCGGGCGCCCTCGCCTTCGCCGCGTTCGCGACCGAGGTGGCCAAGAACTACCCCGTCACCGTGGCCCTGCACACCGACCACTGCCCGAAAGACGCGCTCGACGGCTTCGTCATGCCCCTCATCGCGGCCAGTGAGGCCGAGGTCAAGGCCGGCCGCAACCCCATCTTCCAGTCGCACATGTGGGACGGCTCGGCCGTGCCGCTCGCCGAGAACCTCGAGATCGCCCGCGACCTGCTGCCCCGCATGAAGGCCATCCACGCCATTCTCGAGGTCGAGATCGGCGTCGTCGGCGGCGAGGAAGACGGGGTGCAGCACGAAGGCTCGAACGACGCGCTCTACACGACGCTCGGCGATGTGACGGCCGCGGTCGAGGCGCTCGGCCTCGGCGAGCAGGGCCGCTACATGGCCGCCCTCACCTTCGGCAACGTGCACGGCGTCTACAAGCCCGGCAACGTCAAGCTGCGCCCCGAGCTGCTCGCCGAGATCCAGCAGGGCATCCAGGCGAAATATGGCACGGATGCCCTCCCGCTCGACCTCGTCTTCCACGGTGGCTCCGGCTCGACCGACGACGAGATCGCGACGGCCGTGAAGAACGGCGTCATCAAGATGAACATCGACACCGACACGCAGTACGCCTTCAGCCGCTCAGTGGCCGACTCGGTCTTGAAGAACTACGACGGCTTCTTGAAGGTCGACGGCGAGATGGGCAACAAGAAGGTCTACGACCCGCGCGCCTGGGGCAAGACCGCCGAGTCCGCGATGGCCGCGCGCGTCGTCGAGGCGACGCAGCAGCTCGGCTCGGCGGGCCACTCGGGCCGCTAGCCGCGTCGAGCGGGTCGGTCGCTACCGCGCGACCGGCCCTCCCGGGGTTCCTGCTTCAGGGGTGCGCTGCACGCGTGCGCCCGCAGTCGGCGGCGCCGCCACCTCGAACTCAACGGCGGTCACGGGGCCGGTACGCCAGCGCAGGTTCTCGACGGCCGACTGCAGGGTGACGTAGTACGGGGCCAAGAAGGTCTCGCGCCGCCCCTCGGGCATGGTGCTCAGGATGCGCAGGGCCACGGCGATGGCACCGTGATCGGTGCGGCGCAGCGTCACGCGCGCCGAGCCCAGCGGCGACTCGATGTCGCCGAGAAGGGCATCGAGCAGGGCGCGCATCGCCGTGCGCTGCGCCAGGTCGAGTCGCTCGGCGAGCCGCCCGGGGTCGTCGACGACGACCGCGCGACCATCGGCGACCCGCTCGATCCAGGTGCGGTCGACCTCGGTGGTCAGTTCTGACCGCAAGCGCTCGGCGATCGCGGCTGCCCGGGCCGCATCGCCGGTCGTGATCGCACCGCGCTCGAGCAGGTCGGCGATGAAGGCGACCGCCGGGGCGATGCGTTCGGCGGTGGCCAGGTCGACGGCTGCCACGAGCTCGTCGGGGGGCGACGCGGCGCCCGGCACGTCGAGGGGTCGCTCGCTCCATCGCGTCAGCGCGACGGTGATCGTGCGGATCATGACGACGCCTCCGACGAGGCCCACGACGATGGGGAAGAGCGTGATGACAGCGGTCGCGAACGGCGGCCAGGTGGCGTCGTCGGGCGCGACGAGCAGCAGGGTGGTGACCGTGCCGACGGCGAGCAGCACGCCGCCGAAGGCCGCGAGCCGCAACGCCGAAGTGTAGGGCGCGAGCGCGAAGAGCAGCAGCGACACCGACAGCGGGGCCCACCATCGCTCGATCGCGAAGGTCTCGCCCAGGTAGCCCCAGGCCGAGAGCACGAGCGCCGACGACGCGAGCAGCACGGCGACGAGGGCACGGGCGACCGTCACCGCGCCGCGCCGCGGCCGAGTGATGACGTGCACCCACACCAGCGCGAGCGTTGCGAGCGCGACGGCGACGATCTGCACGATCGGGCGCGATCCGGCATCGCCGACGATGCCGAGCACGATGGCGGCGTGCGCGAGCGAGAGCGCGGCCGCCGCGAGCGGCAGGTTCGGGGTGGTGAACCAGCTGAGCGGGTCGGCATCCCAGGGGCTGCGCCGCCACGTCGTCGTCATGGCGAGCCCGTTCCCGGCAGGGGTGCGGTCATCATCACCGTGGTCCCTTCCGACCCTGACCAGACGCGCACCGAGCCGCCGACCTGCCCGATGCGCTCGTCGATCGACATGCGCAGACCCAAGCGGTCGTCAGCGACGTCGGATTCGGCGAAGCCGTTCCCGTCGTCGACGACGAGCACGGTCAGCGCGCCGCCCCTCACCCCCATGACGACTTCGGCCCGATCGGTGCCCGCGTGCCGCACGACGTTGTCGAGCGCGGCGCGGGCGGCGCCGAGCATGGCGTGGCGGGTCGCCGCGGGAACGTCGTCGGCGACCAGCTCGGCGCCGCTCACGTCGACGCGCAGCCCGCTCCACTGGTATTCAGCGGCGAGCTGCAGCAGGGCATCCCCGAAGGCACTGGTGGGTGCCGCCGCCGGTTCGGCCACGGTCGCCGCGGCGGCGACGTCGAGGTGCTCGCGCAGCACGGTGCGCGCTCGAGGCGACACCGCTCCCGGCGATCGCGCGATGAGCGCCAGATCGGCGAGCACGGTGTCGTGCACGATGCTCGCCGCGCGCTGCTCGAGCACGCGCCGGTGATCGCCGTCGAGCACGTCGTCGGCGGCGCTCGACAACGGCTCGAGCGCCCGTGCCGACTGCCGTTGCGCAAGGGCGAGGGTCGCGTAGGCGACGAACGAGACCGAGAACACGATGAGGGGGCCGATGCCCGATGGCCCGGGCGCGCCCGCGATCTCGAGACCCAGCAGCAGGGCGAATTGAGCCACCACGAAGGCTGCGACGCTCCACAGCAGGCCGCTCGTGGCCCGCCCCGACACAGCGCCCACGAGGCACACCGCCGTGGCGATGCGGTTGAGCAGGTACGGCCCGGCATCGGCGGCCGTGGGGTCGGCCCCGAGCAGCAGAACCGGAGCAGCGATCGCGAGCACGCCGCCGCCGCCGATGAAGACAGCGGCGGTGAGCGGGCCCGGGCGCCAGAGCAGCAGCACGGCGAGCATCCCGAACGCGACGTACGGCGAGGCGGCGAGCGGCACGCTCGCGGCCATGCCGCGCGAGACGAGCACTTCGATCACGACCGCACCCGCGAGGAACGACCCGGTGGCGGCGATCACCCGCTGCGCGGTCGCGAGTCCGCGCACGGTGATGCGGGCCGCAACGGCGCGGGGCAGGGCGACGGGCTTCATGAGGGCTCGCTGTCGACGTCGAACGACACCACGAGCGACTCGCCGCTGCGCCACTCGATGCGCCGCACGACCGACTTCACGGTGAGATAGTACGGCGCGAGCACCGCCGTGCGGCGCCCCTCGGGCAGCGCCAGGCCGATCGTCACCGCCACGGCCACGGCGTCGTCGTCGGCGGGCGCCAGGTCGAGGCGCGCCCCGAACACCCCGGCCTCGGGATCATCGAAGAGGCCGTCGACGAGGGCGATGATGGCGGCGCGCTGGTCGACCGTGATGGTGTCGGCCAGGCGGAACGGGTCGGTGACGTAGACCGGGCGGCCCATCACGTGCGCGGCGAGCCAGCTCTGGTCGCCGCGAGCGACGAGCGACCGGCGCATGTCGTTGGCCAGTCGCGCGGCCTGGCGCCGATCGCGATCGTGCAACGTGGCAGAACGCTCGACCCGTTCGAGAAAGGGCACGACGGCGGTCGTGAACCGGCCCCCGGTTATGCGATCGACGACCGCCACAGCCGGTTCGACGGCGTCGTCGGCGGGCGCTTCGTCGCCCGTGCCGCGCCGCCAGCCCTGCACGGCCGCAACGAGGGTGCGGTTGAGCACGATACCGCCGATGACCGCGAACATCGGCGTCGAGGTGATCACGACGATGTCGGCGACCGGCAGAGCGCTGCCCCGCTCGATGGCGACGAACGCCGCCGAGGTGGCGGTGGCAGCCACCACGAGCAGAGCGCTCGGCACGAAGACGCGGCCCGCCACGAACGGGCTCGTCGACATGATCACGAGCGAGGCGCACACCGGTGCCCACCAGAGCTCGAGCGCGAAGAACGGGTCGGCGGGCGAGGGCAGCAGGGCGTCGACCCCGGGCAGCAGCGCCTGCCGGTCGACGAGCGCGAGCGCCGACATCATGACCGCGATCGACGCCAGGCTCATGATGAGCACGGCCCGCCGCACGCGGAATCGACCACGGGCGGGCAGCGCTCCGCGGTGGATCGCGTACGCGGCCCCCGTCATGACGACGACCGCCACGATCTGGAACGCCGGCCGATAGCCGCCTTGCCCGCCCACGACGACGGCCGAGAGCCCGAACACGGCGACGACGAGCGTCACCCAGCTGCTCACGAGCGACGAGGTGAGCCAGCTGAGCGTGTCGATGTCGAGCGACGAGCGCCGCCACCAGCTCAGCGTGTCGGCCCAGCGCGGGGGCAGCGGCGCGCTCACGGCTCGACCCCGTCGCGGATCACGGGCACCGAGAGCATCACGGTGGTACCGGTGGCGTTCGACCAGACCCTGGCAGCCCCGCCCACGCGCTCGAGGCGACCATGGATCGACTCCCGCAGTCCCAGCCGGTCGGGCGGAACAGCGTCGACGTCGAAGCCGATGCCGGCGTCGACGACGAGAACCGTGATCGCCTGTCCCGTGCGCCCGACGGTGACCTCGGCACGGTCGGTCTGCGCGTGGCGCAGCACGTTCTCGAGGGCTGCCGCCAGGGCCGCGAGCACCGCTTCGGCCGCGGCGGCATCGATGATCCCCGTGGAACCAAGCGAGTCGGCACCCGTGAGGTCGACGCGCAGCCCGCGCCACCGCAGATCGTCGACGATCGCGAGCAGGCGCGCGCCGATCGAGCCTTCGACGGCAGCAGCGCTCACGACGCCGACCGAGGTCGCATCGGCCCGGGCGACCGCATCGAGATCGCGCCGGATGCCCTGCCGAACCCGGTCGTCGAGAGCCGAGTCCGGCCGCTCGAGCAAGGTGAGCGAGGCCAGCACCGTGTCGTGCACGAGCGCCGCGGCCGCCCGCTCGCGCTGCCGTGCGGCGTTCTGGCGGCGCGACACGAGCGCGGCATCCGGAAGCTCAGGAACCCGATCACGCCGTCGCCGCACGCCGATCGCGATGACGCCGTAGGCGATGCACATGATGATCGCGTCGACCAAGCGGTCGGGCGAGAGCTCGAGCGGTCGGCCGGCGATGGCGTGGCCGGCGGCGAGCGATACGGTGCCGGTCGCGAATCCGGCGGCGACCCAGATCACTCCGTCGTTCGCCTGCGGGCGCACGGCGCCGATGAAGATGAGGGCCCACGCGAGCGACTCGACCAGAAAGAGCCCGCGCGACTGTTCGTCGGTGTACGACTGCAGCATGGTCGCGACGAATCCCGTGCCCGCGACGAGGCCGACGGCGAGCACGAGCAGAGCGGTGGGCACGCTCGGGCGCACCGCGAGCACGATGGACGCCACGAACGCGGGCGCCCACCACATCACGAGCGCGAAGAGGGTGGCAGTGTCGCCCGACCGCACGGCCACCTCGCCCATGAGCGCGAGGGTGAGCGCGAGCGAGACGGGCCCGATGACGCGCTGGGCCGTGGCCAGTCCGCGGACGAGCGCTCGAGCGGTGACCTCGCGCGGCGGTGGCGCGGGCCGCACTGCAAGGGCCGTCGCACTCATCGCCGTCTCGTGATCAGCCGCTGATGCGCCCGCCGAGCGCGCGCTCGTCGACGTTGCCGTCTTTGTCGCGCCGCAGCTCTTTCGGCAGCGAGAACTGGATGTCTTCCTCAGAGGTCTTGACTTCTTCGACGGTGTCGAATCCCGCGTCGCGCAAGTCGGCGAGCACCTGCTCGACGAGCACCTCGGGCACGCTCGCACCGCTCGTCACGCCGACGGTGGCGACACCCTCGAACCACTCTTGCTTGATCTCGCTCGCGTAGTCGATGCGGTACGAGGCTTTCGCGCCGTACTCGAGCGCGACCTCGACGAGGCGCACACTGTTCGAGCTGTTGGCCGAGCCCACGACGATCACGAGATCGGTCTCGGGAGCCACCTTCTTGATCGCCACCTGGCGGTTCTGCGTGGCGTAGCAGATGTCGTCGCTCGGCGGATCTTGCAGGTGCGGGAAGCGCGCGCGCAGGCGCCGCACGGTCTCCATGGTCTCGTCGACGCTCAGTGTCGTCTGCGACAGCCAGATGAGGTCTTCGCCCTCGGGAACCTCGACCGTGTCGGCTTCCTCCGGCGTGCCGATGAGAATCGTGCGCTCGGGCGCGTGGCCCATCGTGCCCTCGACCTCTTCGTGGCCCTCGTGGCCGATGAGCAGGATGCGGTAGTCCTGCTTCGCGAACCGCACCGCTTCGCGGTGCACCTTCGTCACGAGGGGGCACGTGGCGTCGATCGCGAGCAGGTCGCGGTCGGCGGCACCCTGCACGACGGCGGGGCTCACGCCGTGGGCGGAGAAGACGATGTGCGAACCCGGCGGAACCTCTTCAACCTCGTCGACGAAGATCGCGCCCTGCTTCTCGAGCTCGCTCACGACGTGCACGTTGTGCACGATCTGCTTGCGCACGTAGACGGGCGCGCCGTACTGCTCGAGCGCCTTCTCGACGGCAATGACAGCGCGGTCGACCCCGGCGCAGTAGCCGCGCGGGGCGGCGAGCAGCACGCGCTTCGGACGGTCGACCTCGACCGGCCGTAGCCGCTCGCGCCGCTGCGGGATGACGGGTGCGGTCAGGGTCGAGCCCAGGGCGCCGTTCGAGATCGTGCTCACGCGCCCAGTCTACGAGGGGTCTCCCTGTCCGGGCTTCGCGACCGCCGAGAGCGGCGCTCGCGCTACTCGACGTCGCGGCGGCCCGTCGTCAGGGCGGCGGCCACGAGCAGCACCGCGGCGAGGCCGCCGAGCACGAGGCCTCCCTGCCACCAGGTGAGAGCATCCACCGCCGCGACCGGAACAGAGGGATCGAGCGCGTTCAGTGAGCTCAGGATGCCCGCCCCAACGAGGGCGTCGGTCGCCGACCCCGGGAGGAAGCGGCCGAGCTGGGCCGACCACTCCCACACGCTCGAGACGAGGCGCAGGATCGGCTCGACGAACTGGGTGAAGGCCAGCACGATGACGATCGCCGCGATCTGGCTCGTAAGCAGGGCGCCGAGGCCAAGGCCGAGCAGCGCCCACAGGGCGGTCGCGACGAGCGTGCGCAGCAGCACGCCGATGACCTCGGGTTCGCCGAGGGCGGTGTCTTCGCCGAGAGCCGCGAGCACCGGAGCGCCGAGGCCGACCGAGCCGATGAGACCGAGCACGCCGTACAGCGCACCCATGAGCGCCGCGACGATCGCCTTCGCGGTCAGCACGATGCCGCGGCGCGGCTGCGCGAGCGTCGTCGGGGTCAGCGTGCCGTGCCGGTACTCGGTCGTCACGATGAGCGCCCCGAACAGTAACGGAATCACCAGGCCGACAGCGGTGACGCTGCTGTAGACGAGGTTCGCGATGACGACGGGGTCGAGCTCGGGGGCGGGGGCTCCCCCGCCGGCCGCGCCAGCGAGCAGCGCGCCCGCGTCGCTGAGGAAGAACGCGATGCCCGCCGCCGTCATGCCGACGTAGGCGACCATGATGAGGCCGAGCAACCACCACGACGTGAGCGAGAAGACCTTGGCGAGCTCGGAGGCCGTCGCGCGGCCGAGGGCGGTGAGGGTGCTCATGCGGCACTCCCCTCGGCCGGTGCCGCAGTGCTCGCGGCTTCATCCGCCGTGAGCGCGAGGAACACCGACTCGAGCCCGTCGGTCTCGTCGCTGAGGTGCGTGAGCGCGAGGCCCGCGGCCAGAGCGACCTCGCCCGTGCGGGCGACATCGAGGCCGAGCACCGACAGGCCCGCGGGGCCGGGCTCGACGGTCGCGCCGGCGCGGCGCAGGGCATCCACCAGGGCGTCGCGGTCGGCGGCGTCGACGCGCACCCGCGCGGTTCCGGCCTCGAGGGCACCCAGCGGGCCGTTGAACACGATGCGCCCGTGACGGATGACCACGACATCGTCGACCGTCTGCTGCACTTCGCTCAGCACGTGGCTCGAGAGCAGCACGGTGCGGCCCTCATCGGCGAGGTGGCGCAGCAGGCCGCGCATCCAGCGGATGCCGTCGGGGTCGAGGCCGTTGATGGGTTCGTCGAGCACGAGCGCGTCGGGGTCGCCGAGCAGCGCCGCGGCGAGGCCGAGGCGTTGCCGCATGCCGAGCGAGTATCCGCCCGCACGACGGCGGCCGGCGTCGGCGAGGCCCACCTGCGTGAGCACCGCGTCGACGCGCGCCCGCTCGATGCCCGAGGCCAGCGCGAGGGTGAGCAGGTGGTCGCGGCCGCTGCGGCCGGGGTGAAAGACGTCGCTCGACAGCGAGCCGCCCACGCGGCGCAGGGGCTCGTCGAGGTCGCGGTAGCGCTGGCCGTCGATGAGCGCGCGGCCCGCCGTCGGGCGGTTGAGCCCGAGCAGGATGCGCAGCGTCGAGGTCTTTCCGGCGCCGTTTGGGCCGAGGAAGCCCGTGACCCGGCCGGGCTGCGCGGTGAAAGAGACATCGCGCAGGGCGGTGACCTCGCCGTAGACCTTCGTCAGCGACTCGATGGTGAGCGGGGTGGGAGTGCGCATGCGGCTCCTTGCAGAACGAGGCCGTGAGGTCGGCGCTCTCGACTACCCTGGCGAAGCACACCACGCTACGCAAGGAGGGCACTGTGAGCGACGCGCCGTCCTCCGCCGACGCGCCCTGGCCCGTCGGCCAGCTCTCCGCGAAGCTCAAGGACTACATCGATCGCCTCGGCCAGGTCTGGGTCGACGGCGAGATCGCCCAATGGGGCATCTCGGGCGGCAACGTCTACGGCAAGCTCAAAGACGTCAGCCAAGACGCCACGGTCTCGTTCGTCATCTGGTCGTCGGTGCGCGCGACGCTGCCCGAGGGGCTCGGCCAGGGCGACCGCGTCACCGCCCTCGTCAAGGCCAACTGGTGGGTCAAGGGCGGCACGCTCACGATGCAGGTGTCGCAGATGCGCCGCGTCGGCCTGGGCGACCTGCTCGAGCGCCTCGAGCGCCTGCGCGCCACCCTGGCCGCCGAAGGCCTCTTCTCCCCCGAGCGCAAGAAGCCCCTGCCCTTCCTGCCGCAGTGCATCGGACTCGTCACGGGCAAAGACAGCGACGCCGAGAAAGACGTCATCCGCAATGCGCAGCTGCGGTGGCCTTCGGTGCGGTTCCGTGTCGTGCACGCCGCGGTGCAGGGCGACAAGGCGGTCGCCGAGGTGACGGCGGGCATCCGGCAATTGGATGCGGACCCCGAGGTCGACGTCATCATCGTCGCCCGGGGCGGCGGCGATTTTCAGAACCTGCTGCCGTTCAGCGACGAGAGCCTGGTGCGCGCGGCCGCGGCCTGCGAGACCCCGCTCGTGAGCGCGATCGGGCATGAGAACGACCGGCCCCTGCTCGACGAGGTGGCCGACCTGCGCGCCTCGACCCCCACCGACGCCGCCAAGCGCGTCGTGCCCGACGTGAGCGACGAGCTCGCTCGCGTGCAGCAGGTGCGCTCGCGCATGCTGACGCGCGTCACGGGCGCGATCGCGACCGAGGTCGAGCGCATCGCCACCATCCGCTCGCGCCCCGCGCTCGCCTCGTCGGCCTGGATCGTCGACACGCGGGCCGACGAGCTCACGCGCGGCGTCGCCCGCGGCGTCGAGCTCACAAGCCGGCTGCTCGAGCGCGCGCGTGTCGACGTCGACGAGCGTCGCGCTCAACTGCGGGCGCTCTCGCCGCAGCGCACCCTCGACCGCGGTTACGCGATCGCGCAGACCGCGACGGGCGCCGTCATCCGCTCGGCCGCCGCCGTCGCGACGGGCGACGCGCTCGTGCTGACGCTCGCCGACGGCCGACTCGCCGCGCGCGCCGAAGCCCCCGTCGCGGGGCCCGACGGTGCGGCACCGGCTCCCACGACTCCCGAAGGAAGGCCCGCCTAGCATGAGTGATGTGACCGCTCCCGACCCCGCCGACATCGCCGGCCTCAGCTACGAGCAGGCGCGCGACGAGCTCGTGCGCGTCGTGAGCGAGCTCGAGCAGGGCGGCGCGACGCTCGAGCAGTCGATCGCCCTGTGGGAGCGCGGCGAAGCCCTCGCACGCCGCTGCGAGGAGTGGCTCATCGGCGCGAAAGAGCGGCTCGACGCGGCCCGCGCGGCCGCCGAAGGGTGACCTCGATGACCGACGCGAGCAGCACAGCCGATCGACCCGAGACCCCCGAAGAGAAGGCCGACCGCGTCGCCGAGGCACGCCGCAAGCGCCGCGCCAACCAGACCGCGCGCAATCTCATCGGCTCGCTCGTGGCCTCGCTCGGCATCGTGCTCTTTCTCGTGCTCGTCGTCGTGCGGCCCGACCCGGCTCCCCTCGCGATCGACTACGCCGCCGCGGCGGCCGAAGCCGAGGCGAGCCTCGGCACCTCGGTGATCGCGCCCGTCGTGCCCCCCACCTGGACTGCCAACCGCGCCGAGCTCGCCGGCAGCGGGGGCGTCGACGAGTGGACGGTGGGCTTCATCACGGCCGACCGCACCTTTCTGGGCCTGCTGCAGGGCTTCACCGATGAGCAGAGCTGGTTGCGGGATGCCCTGCGCGACCCCGGCGAGGGCGACACCGTGCGCATCGCGGGCGTCGACTGGCAGCGCTACGACCGTCGCGGGGTCGACGGAGTCGGCCTGCGCGAGATCGCCCTCGTGACGAGCACCCCCGACAGCACCGTCGTGCTCTACGGAACCGCGAGCGACGCCGACCTCGAGCTGCTCGCCACCGCGGTCGCGGCCGAGCTGCCGGCGACGCGCTGAGGCGGCGGGGCGACTACGCTCGAGAGTCGCACCGCCCGCCCCGAGTCCGCCCAGGAGCATGATGCCGATCGAACGCCGCACGCCCGAGCAGGTCTGGCGCGAGATGCAGCGGGGCAACGCGCGGTTCGTCGCGGGTGAGCCCCAGCATCCACGGCAAGACGTCGACCGGCGCACCGAGCTCGCCGGCTTTCAGGCCCCGCACGCGGCGCTCTTCGGATGCAGCGACTCGCGGCTCGCCGCCGAGATCATCTTCGACAAGGGTCTGGGCGACCTCTTCGTGGTGCGCAACGCCGGACAGGTGATCAGCGACAGCGTCATCGGCTCGCTCGAGTACGCCGTCGCCGTGCTCAAGGTGCCGCTGATCCTCGTGCTCGGGCACGACGAGTGCGGGGCCGTCGCCGCCGCGATCGACTCGGTCGACGCCGACTCGGCGCCGCTGCCCGTGCACATTCAGGGCCTCGTCGACCAGATCATGCCCGCGGTCGAGCGCGTGCGCCTCGCCGCCGGCTCGCCCGACGCCGCGGGCGTCGACGCCCTCGAGGTGGGCCGCGAGCACCTGCGCGACACCGTCGGCGCGCTGCTCGCCTCGAGCGAGCTCATCAGCGAAGAGGTCGCGGCCGGTACGCTGGCCATCGTGGGTGCGAACTACCGCCTTCGCGAAGGCCGGGTCGTGCCCGATGTCGTCGTCGGCCAGCTCTAGCGCTGCCCCACCGCAGCCCGAGCCGACCGCCTGCCACCGCGACCGCCCCTGCGAACCCCTCCCGTCATCAGAAGGAACACACCGCCGTGAGCACTGACACCGACTTCCGCATCGAGCACGACACCATGGGCGAAGTGCGCGTGCCGCGCAGCGCCCTCTACCGCGCGCAGACGCAGCGCGCCGTCGAGAACTTCCCCATCTCGGGCTCCGGCCTCGAGAGCGGCCAGATCGTCGCCCTCGCTCAGATCAAGCGCGCGGCCGCGATCGTCAACGCCGAGCTGGGCATTCTGGATGCTGCGCTCGCGCAGGCCATCGTCGGCGCCGCCGACCAGATCATCGGCGGGGCGCACCACGACCAGTTCCCCGTCGACACCTACCAGACCGGCTCGGGCACGTCGTCGAACATGAACATGAACGAGGTGCTCGCCACGCTCGCCTCGACGGATGCCCTGCCGGTGCACCCCAACGACCACGTCAACGCCTCGCAGTCGTCGAACGACGTCTTTCCGACCTCGGTGCACCTCGCCGTGACCGCGGCGCTGCTGCGCGACCTCATCCCCGCCCTCGAGCACCTCGCGGGCGCGCTCGAGGTCAAGGCCGAGCTCTGGAAGACCGCCGTGAAGGCCGGCCGCACGCACCTCATGGATGCCACTCCGGTCACGCTGGGCCAGGAGTTCGCCGGCTACGCCCGCCAGATCCGTCTCGGCATCGCGCGCGTGCAGGCGACCATCGAGCGCGTCGCCGAGGTGCCGCTCGGTGGCACCGCCACCGGCACGGGCATCAACACTCCGCTCGGCTTCTCGCAGAAGGTCATCGCCGAGCTCGCGAGCTCGACGGGCCTGCCGATCACCGAGGCGCTCGACCACTTCGAGGCGCAGGGCGCACGCGACGGGCTCGTCGAGGCCTCGGGCGCGCTGCGCGTGCTCGCCGTCTCTCTCACGAAGATCTGCAACGACATCCGCTGGATGGGCTCGGGCCCCAACACGGGTCTCGCCGAGCTGCACATCCCCGACCTGCAGCCGGGCTCGTCGATCATGCCCGGCAAGGTCAACCCCGTCGTGCCCGAGGCCGTGCTCATGGTGTGCGCACGCGTCATCGGCAACGACGCGACGATCGCCTGGGCGGGGGCCTCCGGCTCGTTCGAGCTCAACGTCGCCATCCCCGTCATGGGCACCTCGCTACTCGAGTCGATCCGCCTGCTGGCGAACTCGACGCGCGTGCTCGCCGACAAGACCGTCGAGGGCCTCGAGGCCAACCTCGAGCGGGCGCGCGCGCTCGCCGAGAGCTCGCCCTCGATCGTCACGCCGCTCAACCGCGTCATCGGCTACGAGGCCGCGGCGAAGATCGCCAAGCACTCGGTCGCGAAGGGGCTCACCATTCGCGAGGCCGTCATCGACCTCGGCTTCGTCGAGCGCGGCGAGGTGACGCTCGAGCAGCTCGACATCGCGCTCGACGTGCTGAGCATGACGTCGCCGGGCCTGTAGCGCGCGCGAACGCACGGCGAGCATCCCGAACCGGCGACGGGCCCCGAAGAAGCGGCTCGCGCCGGATTCGATTCCTCTGATCCGCACCACCGGTTCGAGAAGCACTCGTGCCCGGCGCGAGCTACCGCCCACGCTACCGCGCGGGCCCGTTCGACCGGGTCAGGCCAGCTCGTTGCCCTCGAGCAGCTCGGTGACGAGCGCCGCGATCGCGCTGCGCTCGCTGCGGGTGAGGGTGATGTGGCCGAACAGCCCGTGACCCTTGAGCGTCTCGATGACGCTCGCGACGCCGTCGTGCCGGCCGACCCGCAGGTTGTCGCGCTGGGCGATGTCGTGGGTCAGCACGACCTTCGAGTTCTGGCCGATGCGGCTGAGCACCGTGAGCAGCACGTTGCGCTCGAGCGACTGCGCCTCGTCGACGATCACGAAGGCGTCGTGCAGCGAGCGGCCGCGAATGTGCGTGAGCGGCAGCACCTCGAGCAGGCCGCGATCAATGACCTCGTCGAGCACGTTCTGCGAGACGACCGAGCCGAGCGTGTCGAACACGGCCTGGGCCCAGGGGTTCATCTTCTCGCCCGCGTCGCCCGGCAGGTAGCCGAGCTCTTGCCCGCCGACGGCGTAGAGCGGCCGGAAGACCATGATCTTGCGCTGCTGCTGCCGCTCGAGCACGGCCTCGAGGCCCGCGCACAGGGCGAGGGCCGATTTTCCGGTACCCGCGCGGCCGCCGAGCGAGACGATGCCCACCTGCGGGTCCATGAGCAGGTCGATGGCGAGACGCTGCTCGGCCGAGCGGCCGTGCAGGCCAAAGATGTCGCGGTCGCCGCGCACGAGCGCGATCTCGTCGTCGCCGACGACGCGGCCGAGGGCCGAGCCGCGGTCGCTGTGGATGACGAGCGAGGTGTTGACCGGCAGGTCACGCACGACGGGCGTGCGCAGCACCTCGCGGTCGTAGAGCTGCGCCATCTGCTCGCTCGAGAGCGTCACGTCGGCCATCCCTGTCCACCCGCTGTCGACGGCGAGCTCGGCCCGGTACTCCTCGGCGGCGAGTCCGATCGACGAGGCCTTGACGCGCAGCGGCAGGTCTTTCGAGACCACGACGACGTCGAGGCCGTCGTTCGAGAGGTTCATGGCAACGGCGAGGATGCGCGAGTCGTTGTCACCCAGCTGCAGGCCGCTCGGCAGCACCGACTGGTTCGAGTGGTTGAGCTCGACGCGCAGCGACCCTCCGGAGTCGCCGACGGCGATCGGAAAGTCGAGGCGCTCGTGCTGCACACGCAGCTCGTCGAGGTTGCGCAGCGCCTGGCGCGCGAAGTAACCGATCTCGGGATCGTTTCGCTTGGCCTCGAGCTCGGCGATCACGACGACCGGTAGCACCACCGCGTGCTCCGCGAAGCGGAAGAGGGCTTTCGGATCGCTCAGCAGCACCGACGTATCGAGAACGTACGTGCGCTGCGCCACCTCGCTCTCGTCGCGCGTGATCGACGGGTTCTGACGGGAGGTCTTCGCAGCGGCCACCGGTGCTCCATCCCCGGGGACGCGGGCGACCCCGGACCAGTTGTGTGCGGTTCGGCCGGGAGTCTCAGGACGATCGTTCCGGCCGCCCCGATCGAGCGCGATGCCCGATGAGCGTCACGCTATGCCCGACCGCTCCCCCGGCCGGGAGCGACACGCGCGGGACACCGAGCCGTCATATTCGGCGCGTCGATCAGCACCGCGCCGTCACATTCGGCGCGCTCGCCTCACGCACTCGTGGTCGTCGAGAACTCGACGAGGGCCGCCTTCAGCATCTCGAGCGTCGTGTCGTCGGTCGACACGTGGGCGCCGAGCCGCACGCGCCCGCCCCGCACGGTGGCCGAGACTCCGTGGTTGTGCAGGGCCGCGGCGAGCGCGCTCACGAACTCGGGGTGCGGTTCGAGCGCGACGATGCCCGCGCGCTCGGCGTCGTCGCGGGGCGAGGCGACCTCGACCCCGGCCTCGTCGGCGATCTCGATGATGCGGGCGGTGCGCTCTTCGATGACGGCACGGATGCTCGGCACCCCCGCCGCCATGACGGCGTCCACGGCTCCGGCGAGGCGCGCCTGCGCGAAGGCGTCGGCGTAGCCCACGCGAAAGGCGCCGGCGTCGGATGCGGGCTCGACCACCTCGTGCAGCAGCTCGGGGCTGCCGTGGGCGAGCCACCCCGACCACACGGGCGTGAGTTGCTCCCGAGCCCGGTCGCTCAGGGCGAGAAACCCGGTGCCCTGACCGGCGCGCAGCCACTTCTGGCCGCCCGAGGCGATGACGTCGGCGAGCTCCCAGGGGGCATCCACGATGCCGGCGCCCTGAATGGCGTCGACGATCAGCAGGCGGTCGCCGATGACCTGGCGAATGCCCTCGAGGTCGACGAGGTGGCCGGTGCGGTAGTCGACGAGGCTGACGACGACGGCGACGACTGAGCTGGCGAGCTGGTCGCGCACGACGCCGGGAGTGACGCGCTCGTGCTCGGGCGTGATGGCGTGCGGCACGAGCACGCCGAGCGCCTGGGCGGCGCGGGTCATGGCGTAGCCCACCGAGGGGAACTCGTCGGTCGAGGCGGCGACCCCGCCGGTGAGGCCGAACATGACGTGCATGAGCGCTTGGCTCGTGCTCGGCTGAAAGACGATCTGCTCGGGGCGCATGCGCACGAGGGCCGCGACCGAGGTACGCACCCGCTCGTCTTGCTCGTCGAGCGTGGCGAACGAGCCGAAGCGCGCGTGCGAGAGCACATCGGCCATCGCGCGCTCTTCGGCGAGGGCGTGCTCGCCGATGGGCGAGAGGCGCGGGTGGTTGAGGTACCCGGGCTCTTCGGCGAATCCGGCGACGAGGGCCTCGAGTCCGGCGCTCATTGGCCGAACCGGCGTTGACGGCGCGAGAAGTCGCGCAGGGCCCGCAAGAAGTCGACCTCGCGCAGGTCAGGACCGAGCGCCTCGACGAAGTAGAACTCGCTGTGCGCGCTCTGCCAGAGCATGAAGTCGCTCAGCCGCTGCTCGCCCGAGGTGCGGATGACGAGGTCGGGGTCGGGCTGGCCGCCCGTGTAGAGGTGCTCGGCGATCTTCTCGGGGGTCACGAGCTCGGCGAGCTCGTCGAGCGTGCCACCGCTCTCGGCGTGGTGGTGAACGATCGCGCGCACGGCATCGGCGATCTCGCGCCGGCCGCCGTAGCCGACGGCGAGGTTGACGTGCAGTCCCGTCTTGGCCGCACCACGGGCCTCGGCGGCGTCGAGCTCGGCGAGCAGCGGCTCGGGCAGTCCGTCGCGGCTGCCCACGTGCTGCACGCGCCAGTCGTCGATCTCAGAGAGGTCGGCGGCGAGCGCCCCGATGATCGCGATGAGCTCGCGCAGCTCGGTGCTCTCGCGGCCCGTGAGGTTGTCGGTCGAGAGCAGGTAGAGGGTGACGACGCCGATGCCGGCCTCGTCGCACCACCGCAAGAACTCGACGATCTTCTCGGCGCCCGCGCGGTGCCCGTGCGCGCTCGTGCCGCCGACCCGCAGTCGTGCCCAGCGCCGATTGCCATCGAGGATCATGGCGACATGGCGCGGGTGGGTGGCGTCGGCCAGCTGCCGCCGCAAGCGGCGCATGTAGAGCTGGTAGAGCAGGCCGCGACCCCGGGGAGTTCTCGACCATCGCACAGAGCTACGGTAGTCCACCCGGCCGACGTTGTGCCGGGCATCCAAGAGTCGGACTCGATCGATGTGGCTCCCGTATCATCGCGGCATGACCTCCGCCGCCCCCGCCGACAACCCGACCTCCGCGACGGACGAGCCGGAGGATCCGGGCGTCGACCTGCCGAACGTTCCCCTGCTCGAAGAGTCGATCGAGTACGCGGCGCTCGAGAAGAAGCCGACCTGGCGGGGATGGATCCACGCGGGCACGTTCCCGCTCGCGATCGTGCTGGGCATCGTGCTCATCATCGTCGCCGACGGCGCCGCTGCGCGCTGGTCGAGCGGGGTCTTCGTGCTGTCGTCGCTGCTGCTGTTCGGCATCTCGGCGACCTACCACCGCTTCACGTGGAGCGATCGCACGCGCATCCTGCTGAAGCGCTTCGACCACGCCAACATCTTCTTGCTCATCGCCGGCACCTACACGCCGCTGTCGATCATGGCGCTGCCGCCCGAGAAGGGCTACCTGCTGCTCGTGCTGGTGTGGACGGGGGCGTTCATCGGCATCGGGTTCCGCGTGTTCTGGATCAACGCTCCGCGCTGGGCCTACGTGCCGCTGTACGTGCTGCTCGGCTGGGCCGCGGTGCTGTACATCGTCGACCTGTTCACCGCCAACGCGGCGATGATGGTTCTCGTCATCGTGGGCGGGCTCGCCTACACGGCGGGCGCGATCGTCTACGGCATGAAGAAGCCCAACCCCGTGCCGGGCGTCTTCGGCTTTCACGAGATCTTCCACACGCTCACGGTCGTGGCGTTCCTCTGCCACTGGACGGGCGTGCTGCTCGTCGCGCTCGACCCCCCGTTCGGCGGCTGAGCCCCTAGCGCTCGTCGGGCTGCTCGGGCTCGGGCTCGGCCGGCCCGCCCTCGGCGATCATGGTGTTCTCGGCCTCGAGGCGCTCGCGCACCTCGCCGCGGTAGCGCACGCGCCGGATTCGGCGCGTCATGTCGATGAGCAAGAAGATCGCGGCGATGGCCACGAGCGCGATCGCGATGAAGCCCTCGACCCCCGGCGTCACCGTGTTCGGGTCGAACCCCGGAGGCGTCGTCGGCTCGACCGGGTTCGGTCCGATGCCCGTGGGCACCACGTGGGCCGCCAGGGTGTTCCAGATCACAGGATGCTCCTCGGGGGTGTCGACGGGCGGCGCGGTTGAGGCAACCCTCACCTCGGCGCTCTACGCTGGCCTCCAGGGTAGCGATCGCACCTGAGCGGCTCACGACGGCCGCGCCGCACGAGAAGGGCTTCGACAGCCGTGACCAGCACGCAGCAGCGCCTCGACGAGCGGTACGGGCGCACGGCCGGGGCCGAGCGGCGCACGCGCACGGGCATGATCATCGCGGGCGTCGTCTTCGCCATCGTCTTCACGGCGTGGGTGGTGTGGGGCGGGCTCTCGGGCACGAACGCCGAGCTCGAGACGCGCGAGCTCGGCTACGCGAACGTCACCGACACCTCGATCGACGTGCGGTGGGAGGTCTCGACGACCCCGGGCACCGAGGTGTCGTGCGCGATCCAGGCCCTCAACGAGAGCTTCGGCATCGTGGGCTGGCGCATCGTCGACCTGCCGGCGTCGAGCGAGCGCACGCGGGTTCTCACCGAGACCCTGCGCACGGCCGAGCGGCCGGTCACCGGTTTGCCCTATCGGTGCTGGCTCCCGTAGCATCGCCGGAACCACAAGTCAGAACCGGCCCGCGGGCCGGTTCTGTTGCGTCAGGAGGGAATCGTCATGAACGACGCCGCGGGCACGACCACGCAGTGGCTCACGCAGGAGGCGCACGACCGCCTCGCCGCCGAGCTCGAGCACCTCTCGACGACGGGCCGCGCCGAGATCGCGAAGCGCATCGAGGCGGCGCGCGACGAGGGCGACCTCAAAGAGAACGGCGGCTACCACGCCGCGAAAGACGAGCAGGGCAAGATCGAGGCCCGCATCCGCACGCTCACCGAGCTGCTGCGCACGGCGGTGGTGGGGGTTCCTCCGACCGCGCACGGCGTGGTCGAGCCCGGCACCGTCGTGACCGCGACGATCCTCGGTGACGACGAGCGGTTCTTGCTCGGCAACCGCGAGATCGTCGGCGACGACAGCGACATCGACGTCTACAGCGAGGCGAGCCCGCTGGGCCAGGCGATCCTCGGCGCGAAGATTGGCGACACGGTCAGCTACACCGCGCCCAACGGCAAAGAGATCGCCGTGACGATCGTCGACGTGAGCACCTACACGGGCTAGAGAGTCGTCCGCGGGTCGTAGCCGGAACGCGCCAGCGTTCCGCGCGAACGCTACAACTGCGTCCGGGGGTCGTAACCTGCCTCGCGCAGCGCCCCGATCACCTGGTCGGCGTGCTCGGGTCCACGGGTCTCGATGTGCAGCTCGAGCTCGACCTGACTGATGGCGAGCCCCGAGCCGTGCCGCGTGTGCAACACCTCGACGACGTTGGCGTTCTGGTCGGCAATGATCTCGCTCGTGCGCGCGAGCTGGCCGGGCCGGTCGGGCAGCGGGATGCGCAGCTTGAGGTACCGCTCGGAGGCGGCGAGCCCGTGGGCGATGACGCGCTCCATGATGAGCGGGTCGATGTTGCCGCCCGAGAGCACGACCACCGTCGGCCCGCTCGCCGTGATCTTGCCCGTCATGATGGCGGCGACCCCGACGGCCCCGGCCGGTTCGACGACCATCTTGGCGCGCTCGAGCAGCACGAGCATCGCGCGCGCGATGTCGTCGTCGTCGACCGTGACAACCTCGTCCACCGCATCCCGAACGATCTCGAAGTTGAGCTTGCCCGGCTTGGCCACCGCGATACCGTCGGCGATCGTCGGCGAGATCGTGATCTCGGTGACGGCACCCGCGGCGAGCGAGACGGGGTAGGCCGCCGCATTCGCCGCCTGCACCCCGATGACCCGGATGCTGCGCCCGAGCTCGGCCGCGCGCCGCTTGAGCACGCTCGCCACGCCCGAGATGAGCCCGCCGCCGCCGATCGGAACGATGACGGTCTCGAGCTCGGGCACCTGCTCGAGCAGCTCGAGGCCCAGCGTGCCCTGCCCCGCCACGACGTCGACGTGGTCGAAGGGCGGGATGTAGACGGCGCCCGTGCGCTCGGCGAACTCTTGCGCGGCCTTGAGCGGCTCGCTCACGGTGTGGCCGCGCAGCACGACCTCGGCGCCGTAGTGGCGGGTCGCCTGCAGCTTGGGCAGGGCCACGCCGATGGGCATGAAGATCGTGGCCGCGATGCCGAGCTCACGGGCCGCGAAGGCGACGCCCTGCGCGTGGTTGCCGGCACTCGCGGCGACGACGCCGCGCGCCTTCTCGTCGTCGCTCAAGCGCGAGATGCGGTTGTACGCGCCGCGGATCTTGTACGAGCCCGTGCGCTGCAGGTTCTCGCACTTGAGGTGCACGGGGGCGCCGAGCAGG
Organism: Microcella sp.; assembly: GCF_046296455.1. Lineage (GTDB taxonomy): Bacteria > Actinomycetota > Actinomycetes > Actinomycetales > Microbacteriaceae > Microcella. Next base: position 68,211 of record NZ_JBKBLF010000010.1, on the reverse strand, counting down.
TCGCTCAGGTAGCGCGAGGTCTCCATGGGCGTGACCTCGGCCACGCGGCTGACGATGGCGCGTGCGGCCTCGACATCGGCGAGGCTCGGGCCGGCGATCGTGAGGGGGGCGGTGGTCATGAGCGCTCCTGGGGGGGTGCTGCGGGGGGCGGTTGGATGTCGCTCAGAGTCATGGGGTGCGGGATGACGCGCCAGCGACCGCTCGCGATGTAGCGCACGACGACATTGAGGAACGCGATGATCGGCACGGCGAAGAGCGTGCCCGGGATGCCCGCGAGCAGTCCGCCCGTGGTGACGGCCAGCACGACCGCGAGCGGGTGCACCCGCACGGCCGGCCCCATGATGAGGGGCTGCAGCACGTTGCCCTCGATCTGCTGCACGAGCAGCACACCACCGAGCATGAGCAGGGCGATGAACGGACCGTTGTAGACGAGGGCGATGAGCACGGCGAGTGCGCCCGTGACGAGCGCGCCGACGAACGGCACGAAGCTCGCGAGGAAGACGGCGACGCCGATGGGCAGGGCGAGCGGCAGACCGAGCCCCCAGGCGATGAGCCCGATTCCGAGGCCGTCGACGAAGGCCACGAAGATCTGCACCTTCGAGAAGTTGGTGAGCGTGATCCACCCCGCGCGGGCCGCCCCGTCGACGGCGGGGCGCGCCGTGCGGGGGAAGAGGCGCACGACGAATCGCCAGATGTTGGGCCCGTCGATGAGGAAGAAGAGCAGCGAGAACAGCACGAGCACCGTGCCGGTCAGCAGCTCAACGGCCGTCGTGCTCACCGAGAGGGCTCCCGTGACGAGAGGGCCGCCGGTCGAGAAGTCGAGCTCGGCGACGATGCCGTCGATCCAGCCGGTGATCTCATCGGTGCTGAGCCCGAAGGTGGTGCTGAGCCACACGAGGAACTCGTCGAATGCGTCGACCGACCGGTCTTGCAGCGAGGGCCACCCCGCGCGCACCTGGGCCACGACGAGCCAGATGAGCGCCGTGACCACGCTCACCAGCGTGAGCATGGCCGACGTCACCGCGAGCCAGTGCGGAAACCGCAAGCGGTGCTTGAGCCAGGTGGCGAAGGGCACGAGCAGGGCCGCGAGCAGCACCCCGATCAGCAGGGGGATGACGATGAGCCGCAGCTGAATGATCAGAAAGATCAGCACGCCGATCGCGCCGGCGACCACGAGCACTCGCCACGACCACGCGGCCGCCGTGCGCATGGCGGGCGCGACGGCGTCGACACCCGCGGGCGGGAGCGGATCGGCCTTCGGTCGCCAGAACATGGCGCCAGTCTACGAGCCTGGGCCCGGGCGGCGGCTCAGGGTCGCGCGACGGCGACCGGTCGCCCCGTGAGGCGCACGTGCACCGCCTCGCCCGCCGCGAGATGCCGGCCCACCTCGTGCTGCACCGTGACCTCGATTCCGCCGTCGAGCCGCACGCGGGTGCGGCGCAGCGAACCGAGGAACGACGTCGTCAGCACGACCGCGCGCCGCGCGTCGGCGTCGCCCTCCGCGGCGAACACGATGTCTTCAGGCCGCACGAGCGCGACCGCCGTGCCGCTCGGCGCGTCGGGGTCGATGAGCGGCAGTCGCTGCGCGCCCACGGCGACCGATCCGTCGACGACCGTACCCGGCATGCGGTTGCTGAGCCCCACGAAGTCGGCCACGAAAGCGCTGGCCGGGCGCGCGTAGAGCTCTTCGGGCGTGCCGATCTGCTCGATGCGGCCCGCCCGCATGACGGCGACGCGGTCGGCGACGGCGAGCGCCTCTTCTTGATCGTGCGTCACGAACACCGTCGTGATGCCGAGCTCGGTCTGGATGCCGCGGATCTGCTCGCGCAGCTGCACGCGCACCTTGGCGTCGAGGGCGCTGAGCGGCTCGTCGAGCAGCAGCACGCGGGGCCGCGTGACGAGGGCGCGCGCGAGCGCGACGCGCTGCTGCTGCCCGCCGCTGAGCTGGTGGGCGTAGCGGGCGCCGTGGTGGTCGAGGCCGACGAGCTCGAGCGCCTCGGCGGCGCGGCGGCGGCGCTCGGGTGCGGCGACGCGGCGCATCCGCAGACCGAATTCGACGTTCTGCAGGGCCGTGAGGTGCGGGAACAGCGAGTACGACTGGAACACCATGCCGATGTCGCGCTGGTTGGTGGGCGTGCCGATGACGTCGACGCCGTCGATGAGGATGTGGCCCTCGTCGGCGCGCTCGAGCCCCGCGAGCACGCGCAGCGCCGTGGTCTTGCCACAGCCCGAGGGGCCCAGCAGCGCCACGAGTTCGCCGGGGGCGAGCGCGAGCGAGATGCCGTCGAGCGCGGTCGTGCCGCCGGCGAAGCGCTTGACGACGTCGACGAAGGCGACGGGAGCCGCGACGCGCAGCGAGCCCGTGTCGGTGCGGTCGATCAGATCGTTCATGAGGTCCTCCGAGTGGTGCCGCGGCCGATCGCCCCGATGACGAGCAGCAGGGCGACAGCGACGAGCAGTGAGAGCAGGGTGACGATGACGGCGATGAAGGGGTCGTCTTTCTGCACGATGACGAGGGCCGTCTGCAGGTTCTGCCGGTTGAGCAGCGAGGCAATCGTGAACTCGCCGAGCACGACCGCGACCGAGATGAAGGCGCCGGCGAGCAGGCCGGGCCGCAGGTTGGGCAGCAGCACGCGCGCGATGACCGTCGGCCAGCTCGCGCCGAGCGAGCGGGCCGCCTCGGTGAGCGTGATGACGTCGATCGCATCGAGGTTCGACTGCACGGCACGGTAGGCGAAGGGCAGCACGAGGATTCCGTAGGCGAACGCGAGGGTCCACACGCCGCTGCCGGCGGCGCGCGCGATGACGCCGTAGACCGGGGCGAGGCCGACGACGAGCACGATCGCCGGGATGCTGATCGGCAGCAGGCACACGAACTCGAGCACCCGGCGCAGCTGCGGCAGCTTGAGCTGCACGACGATCATCGTCGGCACGAGCAGCACGAGCATGAGCGCGACGGTCGCGGCGGCGAGCACGAGCGAGTTGCCGATCGCCTGCCCCAGCACGCGGTACTCGGGCCCCAGGTCGAAGGTCAGCACCGTGATCCAGCGGTCGAGGCTGTAGCCGCCCTCGAGGCCGCGCCGCAGGGTGAACTCGACCATCGCGACGATCGGCACGGCGAACAGCAGGCCGATCGTGCCGAGAATGCCCCAGCGGGTGAGGCGGCTTGGCGTGGGCACTCCCGTGCCGGTGGATGCGCGCATCCCGCTCATCGCTGCCACCGAGACGCACGGCGCTGCAGCAGCGCGTACAGCGACATGACGAGCGCCATGACGACGATCATCGCGAGGGCCAGGGCACCCGCGAGGTTTTCGCGCCCGAGCAGCGTCTCGCTCGTGAGCGCGGCGCGGATCTGCAGCGGCACGATCGACTGGCCCTGGCTCGTGAGCGCCGCCGCGGTGGCGTAGCTCGAGAACGCGTTGGCGAACAGCAGCAGCAGCGAGCCGAGGAACGAGGGGGCCAGCACAGGCATGCCGATGCGCCACCAAAAGGTGGCCGTCGTGCCGCCGAGCGTCGCGCTCGCTTCGGCCCACTGCGGCTTGAGCGCCTCGAGGGCGGGCATGAAGATGATGATCATGAGCGGCACCTGAAAGTAGATGTAGGGCAGCACGAGGCCCGGCGACTCGTAGAGCCACACGCCGTCGGCGAAGATGTCGATGCTGAATTGCTCGCGCAGCAGCACCGTGATGAAGCCCTGGATGCCGATGGTCGCGACGAACGCGAACGCCAGCATGACGCCGCCGAACTGGGCGAGCACGCCGCTCACGGCGTCAATGCCCGAGCGCAGGGCGCCCTCGGGGCGCGTGCCGATGAGGGCGTAGCAGACGAGCGCACCGAGCACGGCGCCGACGAGCGCCGTGACCGCCGAGAGCACGATCGAGGTCGTGACGCCGCTCACAACGAAGGGGTCGGCGAGCGCCGCGAGGTTGTCGAGGGTGAACGCCCCCTCGCCATCGACGAAGCCCGTGCCGAGCGCGAGCGCGGTCGGCAGGCCGAGGAACAGCAGCACGTAGAGCCCGAAGGGCACGACCCCCCACACCGGGGAGGAGTACAGGCCTGCCGTGCGGGCCGACCCCCGAGGCGCGGTGCCTCGGGGGTCGGCCGTCGTCACGACGGGCGTGCTACTGGACAGCGGTCGCCCAGCGCTCGCCGAGCAGGGCCGCGGCGGCCTCGCTCTGCGCAGCGGTCGGCACGACGGTGTCGGCGGGCGCCTCGGGAAGCGCCGCGTAGAACGCCTCGTCGATCTCGCCGTTCGCGACCATCGAGGCCTCGAGCACGGGGCGGGCGCCACCCTTCAGCCAGAGGTTCTGCACCTCGGGGCTGTAGAGGAACTCCATCCAGAGGCGCGCGGCCGCCGGGTTCGGAGCGTCTTTGTTGATGGCCTGGTTGTAGTAGCCGGCGTAGCCGGTGCCGGGCAGAACGACGACCTCCCAGTTGCGCTGGCCGTCGAGCTCGGCCGCGTAGCCGTTATTGAGGTAGTCCCAGTCGAACACGACGGGGGTCTCACCCGAGGCCACCGTCGCCGGGGTCGGGTCGATCTTCACGAAGTTGCCGACCGCGTTGAGCTCTTCAAAGAAGTCGATGCCCGCGGTGAAGTCGTCGAGCGTGCCGCCGTTCTGCACCGTGGCCATGCCGACGGCCGCGAAGGCCGCGCCGGCCTGCGTCGGGTCGCCGTTGATGGCGACCTTGCCGCGGTAGTCGTCACCGAGCAGGTCTTGCAGGCTCGTGGGGGCCGGCACCGCGTCGGGGTCGTAGCCGATGGCCATGTACCCTCCGTAGTCGCCCCAGAACAGGCCGTCTTCGTTCTTGAGCTCGGCGGGGATGTCGTCCCAGCGCTCGACGAAGTAGGGCGCGAAGTAGTCGGTGCTCTGCAGCGCGACGGCGAGACCGAGGTCGAAGACGTCGGGCGCGGTGTCTTGCCCGGCAAGGTTCTCGGCGGCCTGGATCTCTTCGGCGCTCGAGGCGTCGGGCGACGCCTCGGTGACCGTGATCTCGGGGTAGCGCTCGATGAAGAGATCGATGATCTCGCCGTAGTTGGCCCAGTCGCGCGGCAGCGCGATGACGTTGAGCGCGCCCTCGGCCTTGGCAGCGGCCTCGAGGTCGGCGAAGGTGCCGAAGTCGGCGATGCTCGTGGCGGTCGCGGCGTCGACGCCCGACGCAGGGGCCTCGGTCGTGGCGCAGGCGCCGAGCGTGAGTGCGGCCGTCGTCGCAAGGGCGACGGCGGCGAGAGTGCGTGTGGTGTTCACGGATCCTCCGGGTCAGGCCGCGGCGGCTCGGGCTGTGTTCCGAGCGCGGGGAACCGCGACTGCTCCGCACGCTAAGCACGCTCAGTGACGCGCGGGGACGCTCTCGGTGAACGACCGGCCAACCCCCGACGACGACCACGGTCGGCGCGCGGCGCTACGGTGAAGGCGTGACGCGATTGACCGCCGCGCAGGCGCGCCGCCTCGCCCTCGCCGCCCAGGGCTTCGACCGCGCGCATCCCTCGTCGGTCGGCTCGCGGCAGCTCACCTCGACCATCGATCGACTACAGGTGCTGCAGCTCGACTCGGTCAACGTCTTCGCGCGCTCGCACTACCTGCCGCTCTTCGCGCGCCTCGGCGCCTACGACCCGGCCGACCTCGATCGGCTCATCTTCGCGCGCCGCGGCCGGTACACCGAGTACTGGGCGCACGAGGCGGCGATCATCCGCCGCGACGACTGGCCGCTCTGGCACTGGAAGCGCGAGGCGCTGCGCGAGCGCTTCACCCTGAAGAGCGCGTGGGTGCGCGAGAACACGGCGATGCTCGACTGGCTGCTGCGCGAGCTCGCCGCGAAGGGCCCGTTGACCGTCAGCGACGTCGAGCACGATGCGACCGAGCGGCGCGGCCCGTGGTGGGGCTGGAGCGACGTGAAAGAGGGCCTGGAGTACCTCTTCGCCTTCGGGGATGTCGTGAGCGGCGGGCGCCGCGGCTTCTCGCGGGTGTACGCGCTGCCCCACCAGATCGGCCTGGCGTCGCTGCACGCCGAGGCGGTGCCGCGCGCCGAGGCCGAGCGCGAGCTCGTGCTGCGCGGCGTGCGCGCCCTCGGCGTGGGCACCGTCGCCGACATCGCCGACTATCACCGTCTGAAGATCACGCCGACGCGGGATGCCCTGCGCTCGTTGCTCGAGACCGGGCAGGTCGAGCGGGTCGAGGTCGAGGGGTGGGGGCGCGAGGGCCGCGACGGTGAGGCGTTCGTGGTGCCGGGGGTGAGCATCCCGCGCCGCATCGAGACGACGGCGCTGCTGTCGCCGTTCGATCCGGTGGTGTGGAGCCGCGACCGCGCCCTGCGCATGTTCGACTTTCACTACCGCATCGAGATCTACACGCCCGCGGCGAAGCGGCAGTACGGCTACTACTCGCTGCCCGTGCTCGTCGACGACCGGGTGCTGGGCCGCATCGACCTCAAGAGCGATCGAGCGGCCGGCGTGCTGCGCGTGCAGAGCGCGTGGGTCGAGCCGGGGGCCTCGGCCGCCGAGCTCGCGGCGCGCGTGGCGCCCGTGCTGCGCCGCGCGGCCGCCTGGCAGGGGCTCGACGGCGTCGTCGTGGCCGAGCCGCTCTGGGGCGATGCGGCGGCGGCCGTGCGCGCCGCGCTCGCGCAGCCGACGAGCTAGAAGCGGTTCGAGTTCTCGATCAGGCGCTTGACCCGCTCGGGGATGGGCGGGTGGGTCGCGAACATGCGGTCCATGACGCCCGGCTTCATCGGGTCAGAGATGTAGAGGTGCGCCATGGTCGAGTTCTGGCGGCGCATCGGGCGCGCGTAGTCGCCGAGCTTCTGCAGCGCGCTCGCGAGGGCCTCGGGGTCGCGCGTCGTTAGGGCGCCCGTCGCGTCGGCGAGGTACTCGCGCTGCCGCGAGACGGCGGCCTGCACGACCGCGGCGACGAGCGGGGCGATGACCATGGCGGCGAGGCCGAGCACGAGCATGATTGGGTTGCCGTTGTTGTTGCGGCTGCCGCCCCAGAAGGCCATGCGCATGAGCATGTCGGCGATGAAACCGACGGCGACAACGAGGCCGAAGACGATCGTCGAGACGCGGATGTCGTAGTTCTTGACGTGCCCCATCTCGTGCGCCATGACGCCCGCGAGCTCGCGGTCGGTCATGAGCTCGAGCAGGCCCGTCGTCGCCGCGACGCTCGCGTGCTTCGGGTCGCGGCCCGTCGCGAAGGCGTTCGGCGCCGGGTCGTCGATCACGTAGACGCGCGGCATCGGCAGGCCCTCGGTGATGGCGAGGTTCTCGACGATGCGGTAGAGCCGCGGGTTGTCGGCCTTCGTGATGGGATGCGCGCCGGCGAGCCCGAGCGCCTGCGAGCCCGCGGCGAAGTACTGCACGAGCGTGTAGATCGTGGCGCCGATGAGCGTGCCGATGAAGATCGTGAAGCCGCCGCCGAAGTAGTAGTCGGCGAACAGGCCGAGCAGCCCGATGATGATGACGAACAGCAGGATGATGAACACCGTGTTGCGCTTGTTCGCCGCGATGGCGCGATACACCTAGTCCTCCTGCCGCGGGTGAAGGATGCGGTGGATCAGAACTGCACGCGCGGCGGCTCGGCGATTGCCGCGGCGTCGGCGACCTCGAAGAAGTCGCGCTCGGTGAAGCCCAGGCCGCGCACGAAGAGCGTGTTGGGGAACTGCTTGATCTTCACGTTGAGCTCGCGCACACCGCCGTTGTAGAACCGGCGCGAGGCCTGGATCTTGTCTTCGGTGTCGACGAGCTCGCCCTGCAGCTGCAAGAAGTTCTGGCTCGCCTGCAGCTGGGGGTAGGCCTCGGCGACGGCGAAGATGCTCTTGAGGGCCTGCTGCATGTGGCCCTCGGCCACGGCCGCGTCGGCAGGTCCCTGCGCGCCGAGCGTCTCGGCACGGGCCTTCGTCACGGCCTCGAACACCTGCTTCTCGTGCGCGGCATAGCCCTTGACGGCTTCGATGAGGTTGGGCAGCAGGTCGGCACGGCGCTTGAGCTGCACCGTGATGTCGCTCCACGCTTCGTCGACGCGCACGTTGAGCGTGACGAGCGAGTTGTACGTCGCCCACAGGTAGATGCCCGCGATGACGACGAGCAGAACGAGAACGCCGATGATCGCGATTAGGCTGGAAATAGGGTCCATGCGAAAGGACTATACGGGGAACCGATGAAGGATTGCATCGCGCTTCCCTTGATTCTTGACCTATTCAGAACCAAACCTGGGAGGGTGTCAGCAACATGGAACTCTTGATCTTGGGCATCCTCATTGCCTTGGTGGTCACCGTGATACTCGTGATCGTCGGCGTTTCGAAGAGCCGATCCACAGATCCGCAGGTTCCTTCGAGCGGGGCGAGCAATTCCTTGGCACTCGTGGCCTTCATTCTTTCGTTCTTCGCGTCAGTACCAGCAGTCGTTTGCGGGCACGTCGCCTTGCGCCAGATTCGCCGCACCGGAGATTCCGGTAGGGGGTTCGCAGTCGCATCCTTGTGGATCGGTTACGTAGGCATCGCAACGAGTACTGTTCTCATCGCTGTCGCGATCGGTTCGGCTATCGCCACAACTGCTTGAGCTTCGGTTGATCTTGCGGCCGCTACATCAGGCGCGAAACGGACGAATGGCCAGCCGACGAGTCGAGCAGTCGACACCTGCAACGAACTGCATCTGAGCAATCGTTCGGTGCCCGCATTCCTGTTGCGAAAAGGGCCACCAAATCTTGACTAGCTTCCGTCCTCAACGCGCTTCTCCTTAGGCGGCAAGTGTTCGCACTTGCCGGAGTGCACGACGAACTCCGTCTGCGCGCGAGCGACGACAGGGTGAGTGCTGAGAGAATGTCCAGCAGACGGGTCGAGACGGGGGTGAGCGGATGCACGGGCGCGAGCGGCACGACCCCGCTCGCCGCGCGACCGCTCGACGCGGGCTCGCCGCCCTCGCCATCGCCGCCGCCGTGGCCCTGCCGCTCGCGGTGCTGCCCGCGGCTCCCGCCGCGGCCGCCGCCGCGTTCGACGTTCCGTCGAGCGACTTCGTCGCCGGATCGAGCGTCACGCTCTCGGGCACGAAAGACGTCGGCAGCACGCTGGTGATCCGGCGCGCCGGGCAGGTGGTGTGCACGGTCGCCGACCCCGAGGCCCTCGCGTGGCAGTGCTCGGGCATCGCCGTGCCGAGCGGCGTGCACGAGTTCACGGGCGACGAGACGCTCGCCGACGCCTCCACCGTCGCGCTGCAGCCGCTGACCCTGCGCGTGCTCGCGGCCCCCGCGATCGACGGGGGCGGCGCAGCCGTCACCACCACGGGGCTGTTCAGCGGGTCGGCGGTGCCCGGGGCGAGAATCCAGTTGCAGTCGATCGGCGGTGCCGGCACCACGACGCACCCGTGCCCCGACGCCCTCGAATCGGGGTTCTGGTCGTGCGCGATCGACCTCGCGAGCGGCACCTACGAGGTGCGCGCCCGCCAGTCGTCAAGCGCGATCGGCCCCGAGTACTCGGACTTCTCGGCCGCGGTCTCTGCCGTCATCGACCGCTCACCGCCGCGGGCTCCCACGATCACGTCTCCGCGACCCGGAACGACGCAGCTCGGCACGGTGACCGCGCGCGGTGCGGGCGAGCGCGGAGCCCTGCTGCAACTCTTCGTCGACGGCGCGCTCGCGTGCGAGACGCGCGTCTCGGGCTCGGGAGCCTGGGAGTGCCCGGTGCGATGGCCCGCGGCCGGCAACTACACGGTGCAGGCGCTGCAGCGCGACCGTGCGGGCAACTTCAGCGCGTCGAGCGCCCGCGTCGAGGTGCGGTACGCGCCGCGCGCCGACCCGCCCGCTGCGCGACCCGCGCAACCCGGCGAGACGCCTCCCCCGCCCGAGCCGACCGAGACGCCGCTGCCCTCACCGCTCGAGACCGACCCGCCGGCGCCGCCCGCGCCCGCCCCGCCCCTCGGCGTGACGTGGGGCACCCCGACGGGATTCGGCGGTTCGCTGCCGACGGCAGCCGACGTGATCGAGCGCGGTGGCTGGCTCGTCGCCCCGCTCGCGGGCATCGCCTACCTCGTACTCGTCGCACTGCCCCTGCGCGCCTTCGTGACCCATGTGCGGCCGCGCCTGCGGCGGCGGCGCATCGCACTGACCGGCCGCAACCGGCCCCGCGTCGTCGACGAGCCCCGCTCCGCCGTGCTCTCGCCGCGCCTCGTCGCACTCGGCACGCTCGGCGGCGCCGCGATCATCGCCGCGCTCTCGGGGGGCATTGACGGCGAGGTGCGGTACGTGCGCCTCACGGCCGCGATCGGCCTCGGCCTCGTACTGCTGAACCTGGTCGGGGTGCTGCTGCCCGCGCGCATCGCCGGTCGCGTGGCCCGGGTCGAGGTCGTGGTGCGGTTGCTGCCCGGCATTCTGCTCGTGGCGCTCGCTGCCGCTCTGCTCTCGCGCTTCGGCGGGGTGCAGCCTCCTTTGCTCGCGGGCGTGCTCATCGCGGCGAGCGCCGCCCTCGGTGCCGGCCGGCGCGCGCAGGCGGGCATCGCCGTGGCCCAGTCGAGCGGTGTCGCGGCCCTCGCCCTCATCGGGTGGGCGGTGCATGATCTGCTCACCCCGAGCACCGGGTTCTGGATGACCGTCGCGAGCGAGACGGCCGCTGCGGTCGCCCTCGGCGGGCTCGGATCGCTGCTCATGCTGCTGCTGCCCGTCGGGCCCCTGCCGGGCCGCACCCTGTACGCGGTCTCACCCCCCGCCTGGGCGGTCGTCGCGCTCGCCTCGGCGACCGTCGCCGGCGCGATCCTCGTCTCGGGCCCCGCGTTCCCCCTCGCCGCTCTCGTGCTCGCGGGCGCCGCGACGGGAGCGCTGCTGAGCGCCGCGGTCGTGTGGGTGCGCTGGGTCTCGCCGACCTGGCGCTAGGAGCGCGTCAGCAAACAGCCGCGCAGGGCATCGATGATGCGCGTCGCGCGCGGGTCGTCGGCCTCCATGACGTTGGTGACGAAGGCGAAGCCCACATCGTGCACGGGATCGGCGAACGCGACCTGCCCGCCCGCGCCGTCGTGGCCGAAGCTCGCGGGGGTGAGGTAGCGGCGCGCCTCGGAGTCGAGCTGGAACCCCATGCCCCATCGGGGCCAGGGCGGCGGTGCCGTGAAGAACGGCTGCCCGTCAGACTGCACGCGCAGGGCGTCGTCAAGGGTGTCGTCGTCGAGCAGCCGCACGCCGCCCTCAGCGACAACGGTCGCCGACCAGATGGTGGCGAGCGCTCGGGCGGTCGCGATGCCGCCCGCGGCCGGGAACTCGACGGCGTGCAGGCGCGGGTCGTTGAACCCGCCGTGCTCTGACACCAGGGCGGCCGGTAGCGCACCGCCGAGCGTCATCGCGCGGTCGGGCCAGTCGACGTCGCCGGGCGTGCGCGCCGCGACCTGGGTGTCGATGAGGGCCTGCAGCGTCGCGCCGACCGTGAGGTGCGCGACGCGCGGCTCGAGCGCGGGCGGCAGCCCGATCCACGCCTCGACCCCGAGCGGCTCGGCCACGAGCTCGGCGAAGTAGGCGCCCGGGGTCATGCCGGTCACGCGCCGGATGATCTCGCCCGCAAGCCAGCCCTGCGTGATCGCGTGGTAGGCGTAGGCATACCCCGGCTGCCAGAGCGGGGCCTGCTCGGCGAGGGCCGTCGTGACGGTCGACCAGTCGAGCAGCTCGTCGGTCGTGAAGTCGCGTGTCGGCGCGTTGAGGCCGGCGCGGTGGCCGAGCACGTGGCGCACGAGCACGCCGTGCTTGCCGGCCTGTGCGAACTCGGGCCAGTACGCGCTCACCGGGGCCTGGTAGTCGAGCCGGCCCTCTTGCACGAGCCGGGCGGCGAGCAGGGCCGTGAGGCCCTTGGTGCACGAGAACACGACGTTGAGCGTGTCGGCCTGCCACGGCTCGGCCGTGCGCACATCGCGCACGCCGCCGTGCAGATCGACGACGGGCGCCCCGCCGACCCGCACCGCCAGGGCGGCCCCCATGCGCTCGTGGCCGGAGAAGGCCTCGCGGAAGGCCTCGCCGACGGGCTCGAAACCGGGCGCGACGGTACCCGAGATGGTGGTGGTCATGCGCCCGCCACCGCCTCGACGGCGATGCGCAGGGCACCGTGCTCGGTCGACCACTCGAGGGGCAGAGGCCCCGCGATGCCGCCGACGAACTCGCCCTGCTCGTCGAGGTTGCGGAACGCGAAGAGCTGCCATTGGCCGTCACGATCGCGAACGGCGCGGGCGGCGTAGAGCGACTCGTCGTGCACGCGGTGCGCCGCGGCGGCATCGACGAGCCCGCGACCGGGGCCGACGGCCTCGTCGGCCGCGACCGCCCAGATGCCCCCGCGCTGCCCCTCGGCCTCGCGGGCACCGGCGAGCGCCGGGGTGTCGCACGAGAACAGCAGCACGCGGCGGCCGTCGATGTCGATCAGCTGCGGCACCTCGAGGTGCCGGAATCCGGCACCGGGGGTCGTGAGGGCCTCGACCGGCGCCCACGAGACCAGGTCGGGCGAGGTCGCGACGCCGACGACCCCGCGGTCGAGCTCGTCGGCCCCGGTGCGCGCGCGGGCCGTGACGAGCATCCACCACCCGCCATCGGGATCGGGCATGACCCACGGATCGCGCCACGCCTCCTCCGGCCACACCGAATCGCCCAGGCGCTCGTAGATCACGCCATCGGCCGAGAGCGATCGCTCGGGATGCTTGACCCAGGTGTGCAGATCGCGCGAGGTCGCCACGGCCACGGTCTCGATGTTGGCGTGGGCATCGGGTCGCAGGAACCGCGAGCCCGTGTAGAAGAGGTGCCAGGTGCCGTCGGCGTCGCGCACGACGCTTCCCGTCCACGTGGCGTGCGCGTCGATCGCGTCGGCGCCGCTCGGCTCGAGGCACACGCCGAGGTCGGTCCACTCGCGCAGGTCGGTCGAGACCGCGTGCCCGATGCGCGCGTTGCGGTGGCGCAGGTGCGGGTCGCCGAGCGAGCGCGGGGCGTGCAGGTAGAACAGGTGGAACTGCTCGCCGTCGTCGGCGAACCAGAAGTCCCAGACCCAGTGGTCGCGGAGGGAGAACGGCATGGTGGCCCTAACTGAGAGTGGTGTGGAAGGAGAGCGGTCGCGTGCGGCCAGGGGCGTCAGCCCTTGACGGCGCCCTGCAGCAGCGCCCGGATGAACTGGCGCTGGAAGATCAGGAACACCGTGATGGCAGGCACGATGATGATGAGCGCCCCCGCGTTGAGCAGCGGGATGCTCAGGTAGTACTGCCCCTGGAAGAAGGTCAGCGCCCCGGCGACCGTGCGGTCGAGCGGATCGGCGATGAGCACGACCGGCAGCAGGAACTGGTTCCACGTCCAGATGAACAGCAGGATGGTGAGCGCGCTCAGCGAGGGCAGGGCGAGCGGCAGCTGGATGCGGAAGAACTCCTGCCACAGCGTCGCCCCGTCGACGCGCGCGGCCTCGCTGAGCTCACGCGGAACGTTGACGAAGTGCGCGCGCATCCAGAACACCGAGAACGGCATGAACAGGCCGATGAGGGGCAAGATGACCGCCCACTGGGTGTTGAGGGTGCCGAGCGCCTGCGCCTGGTAGTACAGCGGAATGATGAGCGACTCGAACGGGATCGTGAGCCCGAGCACGAAGACGATGAGGATCGCCCGGCCGCCGCGCACCCGCAGGCCCCCGAGCGCGTAGCCCGCGAGCGTCGAGATGATGAGCGCGACCGGCACGACGCAGAACACGATGAACGCGCTCGAGCCCATGAGGCGCCAGACGTTGCCGACCTCGAACGCCGTGACGAAGTTGATCCACTGCGGGTCGGTCGGCCACGAGAGCCCGATGGGGTTGCGGTCGGCCGGCTGCAGCGCCGCCGAGAGCATGTTGACGAGCGGGATGAGGGTGAGCACGACCGCCACGAGCAGCAGCAGTCGGCCGAGCACCACTTCGGTGCGCGAGGTGATCATCGGTCGCCGATCCTCGAGAGCCGCTGGATGGGGAGCACGAGGGCGAGCACCAGCACCATCATGACGATGCCGAACGCCGACGCGAGGCCGACGTCGCTCTGCGTGAACCCGATGCGGAAGATGAGCAGGCCCGGCACGAGCGTCGCGCGCCCGGGGCCGCCCTGCGTGGACGTGTAGATGATGTCGAAGGTGCTGAGCGCCGCGATGACCGTGAGGGTCACGAGCACCGCGAGCTCTTGCCGCAGGCCGGGCAGCGTGATCGTGAAGAACTCGCGGAACCAGCCGGCGCCGTCGAGGCGGATCGCCTCGTAGAGCGAGGTGTCGATCTTTCCGATGCCGGTGAGCAGCAGCACCGTGCAGAGCCCCGTGAGCACCCACGAGCCGATGAGCCCCACCGCGGGCAGGGCGGTCGCGTAGTCGGCGAGCCACGGGCGCGTGAGAAAGCCCAGGCCGACCGTGCTGAGGATCTGGTTGACGGCGCCGGTCTGCGCGTACATCCACGACCAGGCGATGCCCGCCGCGGCGAGCGGGATGATCTGCGGCAGAAAGAGCACCGTCTGCGAGGCCCGCAGCGCGAACCCGTCGCGCATCGTGCGGATGAGCGTCGCGAGCACGAGACCCGTGCCGACGGGGATGATCGTGAAGAAGGCGATGAGCACGAACGAGTTGCGGATCGCCCCGAGCAGGTCGGGGTTGGTCAGCACCTGCGCGTAGTTCTCGAGGCCCACCCACGTGGCGACCCCGATGCCGTTCCAGTCGTAGAACGAGTACTGGATGCCCGTGGCGAGCGGGTAGATGACGAACGTTCCGTAGGCGACCAGGGCGGGCACGACGAGCAGCCAGCCTGCCCGGTCAGCCCGTCGGGCCGCT
>NZ_JBKBLF010000010.1:0-53439 GCF_046296455.1 Microcella sp. | reverse complement strand
GGGGGCGGTGCCCCGCCCAGCGGCCCGACGAGGGGCGCCCGACGTCTGCGTGGCGGTCACGCGACGACCTCCTCCAGGCGAGTGGCGGAGCATGCCCGCCGCACGACGTCGAGCGCCCTCATGATCAGCCGCCGATTTCCTGCTCGTAGAACGCCTGGACGCGCTCGACGAACTCTTGACCGGTGATCTGGCTGGTCACGAGCAGCTGCGACTCGGGGATGATCGAGCCGGCGTAGATGCCCGCCGTGGTGTTGGCCATGAAGTCAACCTGGCCGTTGTCGGCACCGATCTGCGCGCTCATCTCGAGCGCCTTCTCGATGAGCGAGCCGGGCGCGACCTCGGGCAGCGGCAGGCTCGGGTCACCGCCGGGCGAGGCGCCCGTGATGTCGACGATGATCTGACGCGCCTCGGGGTTCGTGTGGATCCAGTTCAGGAAGTACACGATCTCGTTGAGGTTGTCGCTGCCGGAGGCCACCGAGAACGAGTTCGCGGCACCCATCGCGATGAAGCGGTCGCCCTCGTTCGCCGGCGGGGCGAGGAAGAAGGTCACGTCGTCGCCGAGCGCCTCCTGGTAGCCCGCGGCGGCCCAGTTGCCGTTGAAGGTGAAGAGGCCCTCGCCCTCCGAGAAGCGCGTGACGAACGTGAAGTAGTCGATCGCGTTGATGTCGGAGGGGAAGTAGCCGGCGTCGGCCCACTCGCGCACCTTCTCGGCGCCCTGGATGTTGCCCTCGGTCGCGTAGGTCGCGCCCGGCTCGTTGAACATCCAGCTGAGGAACTCGTCTTGGTCGGCGTACTGGTTCATGAGCGCCTGCACGACGAAGTTCACGACGCCGTCGCTGTCGCCCGCCATGATCGGCAGGATGCCGGCGGCCTTCGCGGCCTCCATCATCTCTTCCATCTCGGCGATGGTGGCGGGGGGCTCCTCGATACCGAGGCTCTCCGCGAGGGCGAGGTTCATGTAGACGCCCGTGACGCTGTAGCCGAGGCCGAGCTGGTAGAGCGAGCCCGAGCCGCGCACACCCTCGTCGGTCATGCGCAGCGGCGAGAGCTGCGAGGCCGGCCAGGCGTCCCAGCCGTACGCCTCGTAGTACGGGTCGAGGTTGGCCAGCAGGCCGTCTTTCACCGTGTCGCCGATGGTGGGGAGGCGGATGAGGTCGGGCGGGTTGTCGCCGGCGAGCAGACGCGGGGCGTTGGCCGTGAGGTTCTGGAACGTGTCGCGCGTGATCTCGAACGTGACGTTCGGGTACTGGCGCGTGAACTCCTCGGTGAGGGCGTCGGTGACCGGGAAGCCGGTCTCGTCGGCGATCGTGAGCACGACCTCCTCGTCGGTCAGCTCGGTGCTGACCTCGACGCCGTCGGTCTCCTCGGGGGCAGCGGCCCCAGGAGCGCAGCCGGCGAGGCCGAGCATCGCGAACGCGACCGCCGCCCCGACCACCGCGCGGGAGTGCCCGCGCCGGGATGTGTGAAGACGCATTGTGTGACTCCTTTGTCTGAATCTCTTGGTGGCTGATCGACAGGGTGGCACGTTCGCGCCCCGCGATCGGCATTGACCGCTGGGGGCCCCTGCTAAATCCATTTAGCAACACACCAGGGCCTGCTGTCAAGCCGGATGCCCGAACCGAACCGCGTGCCGACATAGACTCGGGCGAGCGACGAGGAGGCGGCACATGGCGGGCAAGCGGGTCACCCTCGCCGACGTCGCTCGGCGCGCCGGGCTCTCGTCGACCGCGGCGTCGATGATCCTCAACGGCCGCCCCGACACCCGCCTGTCGCAAGACGCGCACGATCGTGTGATCCACGCCGCCGCCGAGCTCGGCTACCGCCCCAACCTCACGGCCCGCGGCCTGCGCACCGAGCGCACCGACACCATCGGCTTCATCTCTGACGTCGTCGCCACGACGCGCTTCGCGAGCGGCCTCATCAAGGGTGCCCTCGACAACGCCCACGCCGCTGGCCACGTGCTCCTCGTGCTCGAGACCGCGGGCGAACCGCAGCGCGAGGCCGAGGCCGTCGAGGCCGTGCTCGACCGGCAGGTCGACGGCGTCATCTTCGCGACCATGCGCTCGCGCGAGCTCTACGTGCCGCCCGTTCCCGACGGCACGCGCGTCGTGCTGCTGAACGCGACGAACGAGCAGCACCCCGTGTCGATCCTGCCCGACGAGTTCGCGGGCGGTCGGGCCGCGATCGAGCTGCTGGTGGGTGCCGGGCACCGGCAGGGCATTCTGCTGCTCGGTCACAACGAAGAGAAAGAGCGCGGGCTGTTCCGCTCGATGACTGTTGCGCGGCGCATCGCCGGCATCCGCGCGGTCATGGCCGAGCACGAGCTGACCTTCCTCGCCGAAGAGTCGATCTGGCTGTGGGAGCCCGACAACGGCTACACGGCCATGACGCGGCTGCTCAAGCGGCACGGCCGCGACATCAGGGCGATCGTCGCGCTCAACGACCGGCTCGCGTTCGGTGCCTCGCAGGCGCTCGCCGAGGCGGGGTTCGCGGTGCCCGCCGACGTGTCGATCGTCTCGTTCGACAACGACGAGCTCGCCGCCTACATGCGCCCGGGTCTGACGACGATCGCCCTCCCTCACGAGGCCATGGGGCGGGCGGCGGTGGATGCTCTGCTCGACCCCGAGCGCACCGGCGAGATCCTCATCCCGATGCCGGTCGTCGAGCGCGACTCGGTCGCCCGCGTCTGACCGGGGACTGCCCCGCGACGCGCGAGCGTCGCGCGCGCACGAGTACCCCGGGTGGGGCTCGAACCCACACTTGAGCGATTTTAAGTCGCCTGCCTCTGCCATTGGGCTACCGGGGCGTGCCGCCAGCCTAGAACGCGCGAAACCCCCGGCCGCACGACAGCCGGGGTCTCGCGAGCGGGAGCTACACCTTGGGGCGCGAGGCGAACTCTTGGAAGTAGGCCTGCGGGGTCTCGCGCGCCGAGAGGCTGACGTTGTCGCGGCCGAGGAAGAAGTGCCCGACCCAGCCGCCGACGACGCGCAGCTTGCGCTCCCACATGGGGATCGCGAGGCCGTGGTACCCGCGGTGCATGAACCAGGCGATGAGGCCCGTGACGGCGAACGTGCCCGACTGGAAGGCGCCGTAGCCGAGGCCGAGGCCCGCGACCGCGCCGAGGTTCTTGTGCACGTACTGCTTCGGCTCTTCGCCGCGCAGGGCCGCCGCGAGGTTCTTGGCGAGCACCTTGCCCTGGCGCACGGCGTGCTGGGCGTTGGGCACGCAGAAGCCGCCCACACCGCCGCCCGTAAGGTCGGGAACCGCGGCGACATCTCCGGCAGTCCAGGCGCCCTCGACGACCTGGCCCTGCTCGTCGACGACGCGCAGCTCGGCCTGGGCGCGCAGGCGCCCGCGCTCTTCGACGGGCAGGTCGGTGAAGCGCACGACGGGGTTCGCCATGACGCCGGCCGTCCAGATGACGAGGTCGCTCTCGAAGCTCTCGCCCGTCGACAGCTCGATGACGCCGCCGACAGCGCTCGTCAGCTGCGTGTCGAGGTGCACGGTCGCGGCGCGCTGGGCGAGGTTCTTGAGCACCCAGTGGCTGGTCTTGAGCGAGACCTCGGGCATGATGCGGCCCATCGCCTCGATGAGGTGGAAGCGGGTGTCGTCGATCGTGAGGCCCGGGTACTCGCGCAGCAGCGCGCTCGCGAGGCTGCGCAGCTCGGCGAAGGTCTCGATGCCGGCGAAGCCGCCGCCGACGACGACGACCGTGAGCAGGCGGTCGCGTTCGGGGCCCGCGGGCAGCAGGGCCGCGCGGTGGAAGTTGTCGATGAGACGGTCGCGCACCGCGACGGCCTCTTCGATCGACTTCATGCCGATCGCGACGTCGGCGACGCCCGGAATCGGGAAGGTGCGCGAGACCGAGCCGGCCGTGACGACGACGTGGTCGTAGTCGAGCTGGTAGGGCTCGCCGACCTCGGGCGTGATCGTGGCGGTCTTCGAGGCGTGGTCGATGCCGCTGACCTTCGCCGTGATGACGGTGGTGCGCTTCAGGTGCCGCCGGTGCGACACGACCGAGTGGCGGGGCTCGATCGAGCCCGCGGCCACCTCGGGCAGAAACGGCTGGTAGGTCATGTAGGGCAGCGGGTCGACCATGACGACCTCGGCCTCACCCCGCCGAAGGTGCTTCTCGAGCTTCAGAGCGGTGTAGAAGCCGGCGTAGCCGCCACCGACGATCAGGATTCTGGGCACGGAAAAAGCTCTCCTCGGTGGTAAGGGGGGACGCCCGTTAATCTACTCCTCGCGCGGCCGGGTCACGAACCGCAGCACGGCGGCCGCAGCGAGGGCGGCGAGGGCGGTCATCGTGCCGACGAGCACCATGAGGGCCGGGATGACCGAGGCGAGCGCGCCGAGCCCTGCGCCGGGCATGCCGAACGCCGTCGCGATCTGCTTGCCGACGGCCGGCCGCGGCGCCGGCAGCGCGCTCTCGAGGGCCGGCACCTCGGCCCGACGGTGCACGGCGATCCACTCGCCCAGCGACCCCAGCGGATTGCCCGTGACCTCGGGCACCGCGGCACGCACTGCGGCGGCCGCGTCGACGAGGCCGTAGCCGTAGAGCGGGTCGGGCACGGTGCCGGTGGCGGGCCGCGCGGTCGCGATGATGCGATTGACGACGTTGGCGGCGTCGAGCTCGGGGTGCGCGGCGCGCACGAGAGCGGCGATGCCCGCGACGATGGGGGTCGCGCCGCTCGTGCCCTGCCACGACGAGTGGCCGCCGCCGGGCACGGCGCCGACCAGGTTCTCGCTCGGGGCCATGACCCCGATCGTGATGCCCTGAGACGACGCGTTGTCGCTCGCGCGGCCGGCGCGGTCGACCCCGCCGACCGCGAGCACCCCCGGCATGGTGGCGGGCGCCGAGACCTGGTCGGTGCCGCTGCCGCGGTTGCCCGCAGCGGCGATGACGACGACGTCGTTCTCTTCTGCGTGCAAGAACGCGGCGTCCCACGACTCGGGCCAGTCGATGCGGTTGCGCGTGAGCGAGAGCGAGATGATGTCGGCGCCGTTGTCGACGGCCCACCGCACGGCCTCGGCGATCTGGTCGTCGCCGCTGCGCTCGCCCGGGCCGAAGACGAGCGAGATGCTGAGGATCGAGGCCGCGGGCGCCGCGCCGATGACCCCGGCGCCGGGCCCGCTCCCCCGGCCGGCGGCGAGCGAGGCGACCATGGTCGCGTGGGTGCTGCTGCGTCCGGCACCGAGGGGACGCGTGCCGTCGGAGGCACCGCGGCCCGAAACGTCGGTGCCGCCGATCACGGCGCCCGCGAGATCGGGGTGCCCCGCATCCACCCCCGAATCGATGATGGCGATGACCACGCCCTCACCGCGCGTGACGGCCCACGCCGAGCGGATGCCGTACTCGTCGAGCCAGTACTGCTGGTCGCGCACGGCGTCGGCGCGCGCGGCCGGCGCGTGCGCGGGCGCCACGACAGCGGTGAGCAGCCCCGCAGCGAGCAGCGGGGCGAGCAGGAGGCGGCTCAGGCGCCGCGCTGATCGGGCGCGCACGCGCACACCTCGGGGCTCCAGCCGCACTCGGCGAGAGTGCGGTCGCCGATGGGGTTGAGGCCGGGGCCGGCGGCGAGGGCGTGCCCGAGCAGGGCGTGCAGGCACTTGACGCGCGAAGGCATACCGCCCGCCGAGTAGCCCTCGATCTCGTCGACGGCGAGGATGCTGTCGCGATCGGCGAGGTAGGCCTCGTGCGCCGCCCGGTACTGCGCCGCGAGGGCCTCGTCGGCCTCGAGCTCGGCCGTGAACTGCGCCATGCGGCCGGTGGCCTCGAGGTGCGAGGCGGCGATCGTCGCCGCGGGATGCGTCAAGTAGTACAGGGTCGGAAAAGGGGTTCCGGTGCCGAGGCGGGGGCGCGTCGCGACCACGGTCGGGGCGCCGCACACGCACCGCGCGGCGATGCCGATGACATCGCGGGCGGGTCGGCCGAGCTGGGCGCTGACGATCTCGACGTCGCGCTCGCTGAACGGGCCGAAGGGCGGGCGCGTCACTCCGCTCCCCCGAACTCGGGCGAGACGAGCTGATCGGCGGGCAGGTCGGTGAGTCCGGCCGTGACGATGGAGGAGAGCAGCGCGCGTGTCCAGTCGATGCGGGTGGCCTGGATCTCGTCGCTCACGGGCGCGGCATCGTCGGCGTCGACCGTGAGCCCGTCGTCGATGACGAGGAACGTGACATCGCCCGGGTAGACGTAGAGCAGGCGATCGCGCGCCTGCGCCTCGATGTAGGCGGGGTCTTGCCAGCGATCGATGTCGGTCTGCAGCTCGTCGACGACCGCCTGCTGCTCGGCCACCCGGCGCTCGAGCTCGGCGATCTCTTGCTGCTGCTCGACGAGCACCCGCAGTGATGGCGCGAGCACGACGAGGGCGGCCACGATGAGCAGCAGCACCGCGACCGTGAAGCCCGAGACCTGCAGGTTGCGGAACCACGGCGTCGCCGCGGGCGCGTCGGCGGGGATCGCGACGGGCACGGTGCGGGGTCGACGGGCCATGGGTCCAGCTTAAGCGCCGAGCCCGTCACCCCGGGCGGGGCGACGGGCTCGGCGTGATTCGCGCTTCGCGTTACGCCGTGAACCGAGGGAACGCGGTGCGGCCCGCGTACACCGCCGCGTCGCCGAGCTCCTCCTCGATGCGCAGAAGCTGGTTGTACTTCGCGACGCGCTCGCTGCGGGCGGGGGCGCCGGTCTTGATCTGGCCGCAGTTGGTGGCGACGGCGAGGTCGGCGATCGTGGTGTCCTCCGTCTCGCCCGAGCGGTGCGAGAGCACGGCCGTGTAGCCGCTGCGCTGCGCGAGCGCGACGGCGTCGAGCGTCTCGGTGAGGGTGCCGATCTGGTTGACCTTGACGAGCAGCGAGTTGGCCGTGCGCAGGCTGACGCCCTTCGCGAGGCGCGTGGGGTTCGTCACGAACAGGTCGTCGCCGACGAGCTGCACCTTCGTGCCGACATCGGCCGTGAGCGCGGCCCAGCCCTCCCAGTCGTCCTCGTCGAGCGGGTCCTCGATCGTCACGAGCGGGTAGGTCGCCACGAGCTCGGCGTAAAAGGCCGCCATCTCGGCCGAGGTGCGCTGGCTGCCCTCGAAGCGGTACACGCCGTCGGCGTGGAACTCGGTCGCGGCGACGTCGAGGCCGAGCGCGATGTCCTTCCCGGGCGTGAAGCCGACCTTCTCGATCGCGGCCATGAGGAAGTCGAGCGCGGCTTTCGTGCCGGCCAGGTCGGGAGCGAAGCCGCCCTCGTCGCCGAGGCCCGTGGCGAAGCCGCCGGCCTTCAGCTCGCCCTTGAGGGCGTGGTAGGTTTCGACGCCCCAGCGCAGGCCCTCGCTGTACGACTCGGCGCCGATCGGCAGGATCATGAACTCCTGCACATCGACCCCGGTGTCGGCGTGCGCGCCACCGTTGATGACGTTCATCATCGGCACGGGCAGCACATGGGCGTTGGGGCCGCCGACGTAGCGGAAGAGCGGCAGGTCGGCCGAGTCGGCCGCGGCCTTGGCGACGGCGAGCGAAACGCCGAGGATGGCGTTGGCGCCGAGCTTCGACTTGTTCTCGGTGCCGTCGGCGGCGATGAGCTCGGCATCGATGAGGCGCTGGTCGCTCGCATCCATGTCTTCGATCGCCGGGCCGAGCACGTCGAGCACGGCGTCGACGGCCTTGAGCACGCCCTTGCCGAGGTAGCGCTTCTTGTCGTCGTCGCGCAGCTCGTAGGCCTCGAAGGCTCCGGTGGATGCGCCGGAGGGGACGGCGGCGCGCGAGACGGTTCCGTCGTCGAGCAGCACCTCCACCTCGACGGTCGGGTTACCGCGCGAGTCGAGGATCTCGCGGGCGCCAACGGCCTCGATTGCAGCCATGGGGGTGTCTCCTTCGGTGGTGGTCAGCGGCTTCGGGGGTGATCAGGAAGCGGGTTCGAGCCTACGCCAGTCGAGGGCGTCGGCATCGGCGGGCGGCGAGGCTGCGACCACCGCGAAGCGCGCGAAGCCCTCGGCCGCCAGCTGGTCGAGCGCGGCCTTCATGTTCTTGGGGCGCTTGAGCAGCCGCACGCGCGCGCCGCCCGTTACGAGCTGCGCCTTGAGCGCCATGAGCGCGCCGAGGTCGACGTCGGCGTCGTAGAGCAGCGCCGCGTCGGCGGCCTCGTGACCCGCGTCGACCTCGACGAGGTCGATGAGCCGCTCGAAGCCGAGCGAGAAGCCGGTGGCGGCGACGTCGGCGCCGAGGAACCGGCCGATCATGCCGTCGTAGCGACCGCCCCCGCCGAGCGAGTAGCCGAACTCGGGGTGCGCGACCTCGAAGATCGGGCCCGTGTAGTAGCCCATGCCGCGCACGAGGAACGGGTCGAAGACGAGGGGCGCCGCGCTCGAGGCGGCGACGGCCGCGGCGATCGCGGCGAGGTCGGTGAGCGCCTGCTCGTCGACGCCGGCCGGCAGCACCGCCGCGATCGAGTCCACGGTCAGGGCCGCCGCCGCGGCGGTGGCGCCGTGGGTCGCGGCCTCGGCGCCGAAGGCTGCGAAGGCGGGCACGGCCTGCAGGGCGGCGATGGCCGCGGCGGGCATCCCGCGCTCGGTCAGTTCTGCCACGACGCCGACCGGTGCGATCTTGTCGAGCTTGTCGAGACTGATGAGCACGGCGGCGTGCGTCTCGGCGGCGAAGCCGAGAGCGCTGAGCATGCTCGTGAGGATGCGGCGATCGTTGATGCGGATGCTGCACCCGGGCACGCCGAGCGCGTCGAGCGCAGCGGCCGTGGCCGTGATGAGCTCGACCTCGGCGACGACCCCCGGCTCGCCGATGATGTCGATGTCGCACTGCACGAACTGCCGATAACGGCCCTTCTGCGGGCGCTCGGCGCGCCAGACGGGTGCGATCTGGATCGCCCGGAAGACGCTCGGCAGCTGGGCGCGGTTGCTCGCGTAGAAGCGCGCGAGCGGCACCGTGAGGTCGAACCGCAGCCCGAGGTCGGCGAGGTCGAGCGGGGTCTCGGCGCGCGCGAGGTCATCCATCGTCAGCCCGCGCTTCATGACAGCGTACGCGAGCTTCTCGTTGTCGCCGCCGAGGCCCGAGAAGAGGCGGGCGGCGTCTTCGACGACAGGCGTCTCGATCTCATCGAAGCCGTGGGCGCGGTAGACCGCGCGCACCGTGGCCAGCACGCGCTCGCGCCGGGACTTCTCGGTCGGCAGGATGTCGCGCATCCCCCGCGGGGGCGTCACAGCTGAGGCCATGGCCTCGATTCTGTCACGCGGTGCGCACGCCGATCAGCGCGGCGACGCGCTCACGGTAGGCGTCGAGCGCGCGGTCGAACGCGGCCGTGGCGCCCGAGTCGTCGCGCGTGACGACGAGGTCGAGCTGAAAGCCGTAGAGCTGGTCGACGAGGATGCGCGCCTCGACGCGCGCCTCGGTCGGCTCGACCCCGAGGCGCTCGAGCGCCTGCGTGCCCCACTCGACCCAGCGCGCGTGCACGTCGCGCCCGCCGGCGCGCAGGGTCGGGTCGGTGACCTCCATGAGGGCGGCCTCGAACTCGAGACGCAGCAGCGCACGGGTGGTCGGCACGAGAAACCCCAGCCACGACTCGCGGATCGCCGCGATGTGGGTGTCGAGCGAGGGCTCGACGGCGAGCTCGGCATCGATGACCTGCTGCTGGCGCGCCGTGACGGCGCGGATGATCTCGATGATGAGCTCGTTGCGCGTGCCGAAGTGGTACACGAGCGTGAAGGGGCTGACCCCGAGGGCATCGGCGAGCGTGCGGAACGTGACGCCCGAGAGCGGGTGCTCGCGCAAGTGGTCGACGATGGCCGCGAGCAACTCGGGCTTGCGCGAGGGATCGGTTCGTCGGGCCATAGAATTAAAATAACAAACGTTTGCTATGAGTACAAGTGTTATGTAATATGTAATTGACGGATCGAGTGCGCGCCTTCGGGTGCCCCGATCCGCATCGTCTCGGCGTCGCTGCCGGGTATCGACGTGGTCGCGCATCGGGGGATGCGTCGGCCCGCGCGTCGCCACGCGCTCGCTTCGACGAGCGTGCGACGCAGGGCGCCTTCCGGCATTCGGGTTGCCGGAGGGCGCCCACCTCAGCGCTGTGGAGCCTCGCGCTCTCGAGCGCAGCGCTCGCGAGCACCGCGCTCGCGAGCCTCAGGCGACGCGGCTGCCCGACGGCAAAGCACCCGCCGGCGTTCGGGTGCGCGCGATCGCGCCGCCGAGTGCGAGGCCCGCGAGCACGACGTGGATCAGCAGTCCCACGAACCAGCTCGGTACCGAGGCCGCGAAGGTCTCTTCGGGCGTCGGCGACTCGTACGCCGCGCCCGGATTGCCCGCGAGCGCCGCCGCGCACTCGTCGACGACCGAGTCGAGCTCGGGAGCCTGCTGCGCGCTGCGCACGCCGAAGGCGATCTGGCCGAACAGGTCTTGCGGGTAGCCGTTGCGATCGAAGGTCGTCGGTGCGGCGTCGGCCAGCACGACGTAGGGGTTCGCCGCGAGGATTCCCCACACGTAGTCGAACCGCGGAACCGGGTAGCTGTACACATCGGGCTCGAGGCACACGATCTCTTCGGGCAGTCCGGTGTCGGGATCGAACTCGCCGCCGACCGAGTAGTCGATGCCGATGTAGGTCTGCGTCTGCTGCGACTGGAACGCGAGCCCCCCGAGCGTGAACGCGATGA
Source organism: Microcella sp. (assembly GCF_046296455.1). GTDB lineage: Bacteria > Actinomycetota > Actinomycetes > Actinomycetales > Microbacteriaceae > Microcella. The sequence goes on along the minus strand of NZ_JBKBLF010000010.1, from coordinate 42,799 downwards.
GCGTGCCGATGCTCAGCGCGGCGACCACGAGGTAGGTCGTCACGACCGAGAACAGCGGGCGCGACATGAGCCCCGACAGCCCGACACCGACCGCCGCGACCACCCCGAGCTCGAGCACGAGCACGCCGATCGAGGCGGCGAGCGTGTCACCGCGCACTCCCCCCGCGAGCACCGTGAACAGCAGGGCGGGCAGCGAGGCGAGCAGGAAGGTCAGGGCGACCGTCCAGGCGGCGAGGAACTTGGCGAGCACGATCTGGTTGGCGCTCGCGAGCGTGACCTGCGTGGTCGCGAGCGTTCCGGCCTCGCGGTCGCCGTTGATCGCGGCACCGCTGATGGCCGGGGTCACGAGGGTTCCGACGAGCAGCACGAAGTAGATGACGGTCGAGTAGACGCCGGCACTGTCGGCGACGTCGCCGCCGAACGCCGTGATGGATGCCCAAAGCAGCGCGGTGACGATGCCGACGAGCACGAACACGACGCTCACGAGCACCACCCAGGCCACCGAGCGGATGCGCTGCCGCAGCTCTAGCTGCACGAGCGTGCCCAGCGTGTCGAAGTAGCGGCTCATCGCTCCCCTCCCTCGGTCGAGGTGCGCGAGAGATCGAGGAAGGTGTGCTCGAGATCGCCCACCGCGGGGCCGAAGTCGATGATGCCGACACCCTCGCCGACGAGGCGCGCGAGCAGCTGCGCCGCCTCGGCCTCGCTCGCGACGGCCACAGCCGTGCCGAGGTGGTCGGTCGACGAGACCGCGATCTCGAGCTCCTGCAGCGCCGCCGCGAGTTGCGCGGGGTCGAGCGCCCGCACACGCCAGTCGCGCGCTTGCGCGCGGCTGCGTTCGACCCGCTCGGCCGAGGCCGTCGCGCCGTGGTCGAGGTAGACCGCGGCGTCGGCCATCTCATCGAGCTCGGCGAGCACGTGGCTCGAGACCAGCACCGCGACGCCCTCGCTGGCGAGGCGGCGCACGAGCTCGCGCAGCTCGACGCGCGCGACGGGGTCGAGCCCCGAGGCGGGCTCGTCGAGCAGCAGCACGCTCGGCTCGTGCACGAGGGCGCGCGCAAGGCTGAGCCGCTGCTTCTGGCCGCGGCTCAGCACGCGCGTCGGACGATCGGCGAGCGCGTCGAGGCCGACGAGCTCGATCAGCTGCTGCGCGCGCGTGCGCGCGGCCTCACCGCTGAGCTCGTACAGGCGGGCGGTGATCTCGAGCGTGCGCCGCACCGAGACGGTGCCCCACGAACCCAGAACGTCGGGCATCCACCCCATCGCCTGGCGCACCGCGCGCGGATCGGCGACCGGATCATGACCCGCGATGCGGATCGTGCCGGCGTCGGGCCGCAGCAGCGTCGCGAGCATGAGCAGCAGGGTGGTCTTGCCCGAGCCGTTGGGACCGATGAGCGCTGTGACCGAGCCGGCGTGCACCTCGAAGCTCGCGTCGCGCACCGCGTGCACGTCACCGAACGACCGGGCGACCCCCTCGACCGCGATGACCGCAGACGTGTTCATGAGGGTCAGTCAATCAGGTCGACGGCGGTCGAGGGCGACTCACCATCGGCCTCGGCGCGCCGGATGCCCGCTTCGAGCTCGGCGAGAGCCGAACGCAGCGCGCGCTCGGCCTCGAGGCCCTGCGCCTGCGCGCTCGCGACGAGTGCGAACAGGCGCCGCCCCAGCTCGGCTTCATCGGCCGGCGCCGGATCGCCCACCGGGCTCTCGAGCCCGAGCGCGTGCGCCTTGCCGAGCAGCTTCTCGGCGCGCTGCAGCGCGGGCAGGCCGCTCGGCACGCCGTCGAGCACCGAGGTGCGCGCAGGCTTCTCTTGGCGCTTCCAGATCTCCCAGTTGGCGGCGACCTCATCGGCGGTGTCGGCGGTCACGTTGCCGAAGACGTGTGGGTGGCGGCCGACCATCTTGGCCGTGGCCCGCGCGGCGACGTCGTCGATCGTGAACGGATGCTCGGCGCGCGCCGCGGCGATGTCGGCGTGGAACAGCACCTGGTAGAGCACGTCGCCCAGCTCTTCGAGTACGTCGTCGGGGGTGCCGCGCTCGATGGCGTCGATGAGCTCGTGCGCCTCCTCCACGAGATAGCGCGTCAGGCTCTCGTGCGTCTGCTCCGCATCCCAGGCGCAGCCGCCCGGAGCCCGCAAGTGCTCGAGCACCGCGATCAACTGGTCGAGCTGGGGATGCGGCCGAGGGGTCGGCAGGTCGACGGGTGGCGCGGGCTCGGTCATGCCTCCATCATGGCCCGCCGGGCGGGCCGGTCGTCGGGCATCGCCGTGGCGAGCACGGCCGTGAGCGCCGCGCAGACCAGCGCCCCGACGAAGACCGCTTGAGCGGCCGGGATGATCGCCACCGGGTCGACGGCCGAGCCGGCGCCCTCGCCGAGCACTCCCCCGCCGCCCGCGGCACGGTAGATGGTGTTGGCGACAGCGCCGAAGATCGCGACGGCGACCGCCTGGCCCACCGCGCGAGCGAAGAGGTTGGTGCCCGTCACGACGCCGCGCTCGTTCCACTCGACGCTCGCCTGAGCGGCGATGAGCGAGGGCGTGGCGACGAGGCCCAGCCCGAGGCCCGTGATGAAGCAGGCGATCGCCGAGACGGCGACCGAGGGCGCCGCGGCGAAGGCGGCGAGCAGGCCCGTGCCGGCGAGCACGAGCACCATGCCGATGAGCACGGTCGTGCGGAACCCGAGCGTCAGGTAGAACCTCCCCGAGAGCGCCGCCGAGATGGGCCAGCCGATCGTGAGCGCCGCGAGCGCGAGGCCCGCGACGAGCGGTGAGACCCCGAGCGCGGCCTCGAGCGTCACGGGCACGTACGAGGCGAGCCCGATGAGGATGGCGCCGACGCCGACCGAGACGAGCGTCGTCGTGAGCAGCAGGCGGCGCGAGAACACCCAGCCGGGCAGGATGGGCTCGGCCGCGCGGCGCTCGACCGCGACGAAGGCCACGAGCAGCAGGCCGCCGAGCCCGAAGGCCGCGGCGCTCTGCCACGAGGCCCACTGCCACGACACCCCGCCCTGCAGCACACCGACGAGCAGCAGCCCGAGCGAGCCCGTGAGCAGCAGCGCGCCGAGCACATCGACGCGGTGCGGGCGGTGCTCGACGGTCTCGTGCAGCGAGCGGATGAGCATCCATGCCGCCAGCAGGCACAGGGGGATGTTGATGAAGAAGATCCAGCGCCAGGCGTCGAGCTCGGCGAAGAGGCCGCCGAGGGTCGGGCCGATGACGGCCGAGGCCGCCCAGACGCTCGCGATGTAGCCCTGCACCTTCGCGCGTTCTTCGACCGAGTAGATGTCGCCCGCGATCGTGATGGCCATGGGGCCGATCGCGCCGGCGCCGATGCCCTGCACGGCGCGGAAGGCGATGAGGGCGGGCATGCTCCAGGCGAGGCCGCACAGGATCGAGCCGACGAGGAACAGCCCGATGCCGATGAGGATGATGGGCTTGCGGCCCACCATGTCGCTGAACTTCGCGAACAGCGGCGTCGAGACGGCCTGCGCGAGCAGATAGATCGAGAACAGCCACGGGAAGAGCTCGAACGAGCCCAGCTCTTCGACGAGCGTCGGCACCGCCGTGGCGAGGATGGTCGCGTCGATCGCGACGAGGCCCGTCGTGACCATGATCGCGAGCAGGATGGGGCCGCGCTCGGAGCGCAGGCCGACGGCGGCTGTCGTGGTCACGTCTGCGACGATAACCCCATGCTCCCGGAACTCGGCTGGATGCCGCGCGTCGCCGCGGGCATGCTCGCGCTCGGGCTGCTCGCGCTCTTCGTCGCGCGCGCCATCCGGAAGGACCGCCGCGAGTACGCGCGCTTCCGGCGCTACCGCTCGACCACCCGACGGCAGGCGATGATGCGGCGCTGGCTCATCGAGTCGGCCGTGCTCTTCGGCGGGTCCTCCGTGATCGTGCTGCTGCTGACGTGGCCGCTCGTCGGCCCGCTGCTCGCGGCGACCCAGGCCCTGCCGCCGATCGCCTGGCTGCGGGATGCCCTCGCCGGCGGCCTCGGCATCGCGCTGCTGATCGGCGCGGGGCTCGGGGTCGCCCTGCTCACGCTCGTCGGCGCGCGTAGCGCCCGCCGCGAGGGCGGCATCGTCATGGTCGGCGACATCGCCGCGCTGCTGCCGCGCAACCGGACCGAGCTGCGCTGGGGCGCGGCGCTCTCGGTCAACGCGGGGGTCGTCGAGGAGGCGCTGTTCCGGCTCGCGCTGCCGGCCCTGCTCGTCGTCGTGACGGGCGAGCCCGTCAGCGCCTTCCTGCTCGCGGCGCTCGTGTTCGGCGCCCTGCACGCCTACCAGGGCTGGGTGGGGGTGCTCGCGACGGGCGTCGTCGGCCTGCTGTTCACCGCGCTCTACGTCGTGAGCGGCAGCATCGGCCTCGCCATGCTCGTGCACGCGCTGTTCGACCTGCGCACGCTCGTCGTCATCCCCGTGACGGTGTACCGCGTGCACGAGGTGCCCGGCACGGTGCTCTTCCCGAAGCCGCTCAGGGCGAGCATCCCTAACCAGACTTGACCAGACCTGACCAGACCTCTACCCTGCTGTCATGGTGATGGTGAATATCTACGAGGCGAAGACCGACTTCTCGAAACTCGTCGCGCGCGCTGAGGCCGGCGAACGCATCACGATCGCGCGTAACGGCCGGCCGGTCGCCGAGTTGGGCCCCGCTGGCGGCATCACGGTCAAACGCGAGCCCGGTGTGCTCGCCGGGAAGGTCTGGATGGCGGACGACTTCGACGACTTCACCGAGCAGGACGAGCGCGACTGGTACGGCGAGTGAGGGCACTGCTCGACACGAACGCACTGCTGTGGTGGCTGAAAGAGCCCGACCGCCTCAGCCGCGAACAGTACGACACGATCGCCGACGATCGGCACGACATCGCGGTCTCGGCGATCAGTGTCGCCGAGATCGCGATCAAGACCTCGATCGGCAAGCTGACCGGCATCGACGGCATCACCGAGTGGATCGTTCGTCAAGGATTCCGCGAGCTGCCCCTGGCGAACCGGCACGCGATCGTGCTCGCCGACCTGCCCCTCCACCATCGCGACCCCTTCGACCGGATGCTCGTCGCCCAGTGCATCGCCGACGACCTCGTGCTTCTGACCGGCGACCGGCGGTTGACCACCTACCCGATCACCACGATCACGTGACGGCGGCCTGCTCGGAGGCGTAGAGGTTCGTCAGCACCTGGCCGACCCAGGCCACGAGGTCGTCATCGCTCGCGCCGTTCGGCAGCGGCACCGTCGCCACGCGCTGCTGACCGAACCACTTCGAGCCGGGGTACATGCGCTGCAGGCGCAGCTGCCGCGAGTCGGGCAGGTCGAGCCCGACGAGCCGAAGATTCGTGCCCATGACGACGACGTCGCTCAATCCCAGCTTCTGGGCCTGGCGGCGCAGGCGCGAGACGCCGAGCAGCGTGAGCACCGACGCGGGCGGGTCGCCGTAGCGGTCGGCGAGCTCGTCGAGCACGGCATCCAGCGCGGTGTCGTCAGAGGCCGGGGCGGTCGCCGTCGAGAGCTTCTGGTAGGCCTCGAGGCGCAGGCGCTCGCTCTCGATGAAGTCGTCGGGAATGTGCGCGTCGACGGGCAGCTCGAGCCGCAGCTCGGTCTGCTCTTCGGCCGCGTCGCCGCGGAAGACGCTCACGGCCTCGCCGATCATGCGCAAGTAGAGGTCGAAGCCGACGCCCGCGATGTGCCCGGCCTGCTCGGCGCCGAGCAGGTTGCCCGCGCCGCGGATCTCGAGGTCTTTCAGCGCGATCTGCATGCCGCCGCCGAGGTCGCTGTTCGCCGCGATCGTCTGCAAGCGGTCGTGCGCCGTCTCGGTGAGCGGCTTCGACTCGTCGTAGAGGAAGTAGGCGTAGGCGCGCTCACGCCCGCGGCCGACGCGCCCGCGCAGCTGGTGCAGCTGGCTGAGGCCGTACTTATCGGCACGGTCGATGATGAGCGTGTTGGCGTTGGCGACGTCGAGGCCCGTCTCGATGATCGTCGTCGAGACGAGCACGTCGAACTTGCGCTCCCAGAAATCGACCATGACCTGCTCGAGCAGCGACTCGCTCATCTGGCCGTGGGCGACGGCGATGCGCGCATCCGGAACCAGCTCGGCCAGGTGGCTCGCGACGCGCTGGATGCTCGACACGCGGTTGTGCACGTAGAACACCTGCCCCTCGCGCAGCATCTCGCGATGGATCGCCGCGGCGACCTGCTTGTCGCTGTACTGCCCGACGAAGGTCAGGATCGGGTGGCGGTCCTCGGGCGGGGTCGCGAGCGTCGACATCTCGCGGATGCCCGTCACGGCCATCTCGAGCGTGCGGGGAATCGGCGTGGCCGACATGGCGAGCACGTCGACGTTGGTCTTGAGCTTCTTGAGGGCGTCTTTGTGCTCGACGCCGAACCGCTGCTCCTCGTCGATGATCACGAGGCCGAGATCTTTGAACTGGATGCCCTGGCTCAGGATGCGGTGCGTGCCGATGACGACGTCGACGGTGCCGCGCGCAAGCCCCTCGATCGTGTCTTTCGCCTCGCTGTCGCTCTGAAACCGGCTGAGCGCGCGCAAGTGCACGGGGAAGCCCGCGAAGCGCTCGGCGAAGGTCTCGAGGTGCTGCTTCACCAGCAGGGTCGTCGGCACGATCATCGCCACCTGCTTGCCGCCCTGCACGGCCTTGAACGCGGCGCGCACGGCGACCTCGGTCTTGCCGTAGCCGACGTCGCCCGCCAGCAGGCGGTCCATCGGGATGGGCGACTCCATGTCGCGCTTGACCTCGTCGATCGTCGTCAACTGGTCGGGCGTCTCGACGAAGGGGAACGCCTCTTCGAGCTCGCGCTGCCACGGGGTATCGGGCGGGAAGGCGAAGCCGCGGCTCGACATGCGGGCCGAGTAGAGCTTGACGAGCTCGACAGCGATGTCGCGCACCGCGCGGCGGGCCTTGCCCTTCGCGGCCGCCCAGTCGCTGCCGCCCATCTTGCTGAGGGTCGGGGCCTCGCCGCCGACGTAGCGACTCAGCAGGTCGAGCTGGTCGGTCGGCACGTAGAGCTTGTCGCCGGGGTAACCGCGCTTGCTCGGCGCGTACTCGATCAGCAGAAACTCGCGCTGGCTCTTCACGGCGTTGCGGCCGCCCGTGCTGACCTCGCGCTGCACGAGCTCGAAAAACCTGCCGATGCCGTGCGTGGCGTGCACGACGTAGTCGCCCGCCTTCAGCTGCAGCGGGTCGACGACGTTGGTGCGGCGGCTCGCGAGCTTCTTCGGCTGGCGGGAGTCGTAGCCGACCGCGCGGCCGTAGAACTCGGTCTCGCTCAGCAGGCCGAGCGTCAGCTCGGGCAGCTCGAAGCCGTGCTCGACCTGCGCCTGCACGAGGTAGGCGACGCCGGGCTCCAGAGCATCCGGCAGCTCGTCGACGATGCGCGCGGCGACCTCGTGCTCGCCGAGCACGTCGGCGGCGCGCTCGACGAGGCCGTGGCCGGCGGCGCAGACGATCATCGTCCAGCCCGCGCGCACGCGGTCGACGACGTGGTCGACCGCCCCGTCGCTGCGGCCCGAGAAGCCGGGAGGCTCGACCGCCTCGATGCGCACGACCTCGGGGTCGTCGGCGTCGAAGGCGCTGATCGTGAACCAATCGCGCGCGCCCGCCGCCTCGCGCAGGCCCGTGACGGTCACGAAGTCGCCGCCGTCGAGGTCGATCGGGGCCTCGGCCCCGACGGTCGCGGCGTGCCAGGCGGCGGTGAGGAACTCGCGGTTGGTCTCGAGCAGGCTCACGGCCCGGCTCGCGACGCGCTCGGGGCTCAGCACGGCGATCGCCGCGCGCGCGGGCAGGTAGTGGGTGAGCGGCACGAGCCGGTCGACGAGCGCGGGCGCGAGGCTCTCCATGCCCTCGACGGGGATGCCCTCGCCGATCTTCGCGAGCAGCCCCGCGAGGCTCGGGAACTCGTGCTCCATCTCGCGCGCGCGCTGCCGCACGGCCGGAGTCAGCAGCAGCTCGCGCGTCGGCGGCAGCTCGACGACATCGATCTCGGTCGGCAACGAGCGCTGGTCGGCGACCGAGAACTCGCGCAGCTGCTCGACCTCGTCACCGAAGAACTCAACGCGCACCGGATGCTCGGCCACGGCCGCGAACACGTCGAGAATGCCGCCGCGCACCGCGAACTCCCCGCGCCGCGTGACCATGTCGACCCTGCTGTACGCGAGGTCGATGAGCCGGGAGGTGACCTGGGCCAGGTCGTAGCCGCGACCCCCGCGGCGCAGCACGACGGGCTCGACCTCGGTGAGGCCCGGCACGAGCGGCTGCAGGGCCGCGCGCACCGAGGCGACGACGATGAGGTCGGGCTTGTCGTCACCCGCCGACTCCCAGTCGCGCAGGGCGCGCAGCGTGCGGATGCGGCGGCCGACGGTCTCGGCGCTCGGGCTGAGGCGCTCGTGCGGCAGGGTCTCCCAGGCGGGCAGGTCGAGCACCGTGGCGTGCGGCGCGACGGCGCCGAGGGCCTCGCGCACCGCGTCGGCCTCGCGACCCGTGGAGGCGATCGCGAGCAGGCACTGCGGGCCCTCGCGGGCATCCAGGATGCTCGCCAGAAGCGGCACGCGCAGCCCCTCGACGGCCGAGAAATCGGCAGACGTGCGGGCGCTCTCGAGGGCGTGCTGCAGCGTGCGGGCGCGCGACAGCGCCGGGATCAACCGCTCGAGACTCACGTCGCACGAGTGTACGCGGCCCGCGCTGGGCGTTCAGGCGCGGGGCGCGTGCACCTTCTGCTGCGCCGCGAGCAGGCCCTGCTCGACGATGAGCTCGACCGCGTCGGCCGCGTCGTCGAGCACGAACGGCAGGCGGGTCTTCTCGGCCGAGCCGAAGTCGCGCAGCACGTAGTCGGCGGCGTCCTGCCGCCCGGGCGGGCGGCCGATGCCGACGCGCACGCGCACGAAGTCGGGCGTGCCGAGCGCCTTGATGACGTCGCGCACGCCGTTCTGCCCGCCGTGCCCGCCATCAGCCTTGAGCTTGATGGTCTCGAACGGCAGGTCGAGGTCGTCGTGGATGACGATGACGCGCTCGGGCGGGATACCGAAGTAGGCGGCTGCGCTCGAGATCGGCCCGCCCGAGGTGTTCATGTAGCTGAGCGGCCGCGCGAGCACGAGCTTGGGGCCGCCCGGGCTCAGACGCCCCTCGGCGAGCATCGTCGTCGTGCGGTGGCGGCCGAAGCGCGCGCCCATGCGGCCCGCGAGGTGCTCGAGCACCATGGCACCGACGTTGTGGCGGTTGCCCGCGTACTCGGGCCCCGGGTTGCCGAGCCCCGTCACCAGCCAGGTGTCGGCAGCAGCCGCCGACGACGAAGGGGCCGCACTGCGGCGGAACAATCCGACCACGTGCGACCCCTTCGCTCGATGCGTGTCAGCGGGCGACGAGCACCCGCGGCGACTACTCGGCCTCGGCGGCCTCGGCAGCGGCCGTGGCCGATGCCTCTGACGCGGCGGCGGCGAGCGCGTCGACCGCGTCGTCGTCGGCCGACGAGCCGGCGGGCGTCGTGATCGCGAGCACGAGCGCGCCCGCGTCGGTGACGAGGGTCGTGCCCGCGGGCAGCGTGACGTCGCCGGCGTGAATCTGCGTGCCGTCGGTCAGGCCCTCGACCGAGACGGTGAGCGACGAGGGAATGTGCGTGGCCTCGGCCTCGACCGAGAGCGTGTTGTGGTCGACCACGACGATGGTGCCGGGGAACGAGTCGCCCTCGACGTGCACCGCGATGTCGACGGTGACCTTCTCGCCCTTGCGCACGACGATGAGGTCGACGTGCTCGATGATCTGGCGCACCGGGTCCTTCTGCACGTCCTTGACGAGCACGAGCTCTTTGCTGCCCTCGATGTCGAGCGTCACGACGACGTTCGACTTGCGCAGCAGCAGCGCGGTCTCGTGGGCGGGCAGGGTCACGTGCTGCGGCTCGCCGCCGTGGCCGTAGATGACGGCGGGGATGTGGCCGGCGGCGCGCAGCTTGCGCGCCGCGCCCTTGCCGAACGACGTGCGCTTGCCGGCGCTGAGCTTGTTCTCGTCAGCCATGCTGATGTCTCCTTGATCGGTGGGCCTCGTGGCCCGGTCTGGGTGTCAACTCGAACGCGCGAGCGCGTGAGGAAAGCCGGATGCCTTGCCCACCGCGTCGATCACGGAGCGAAAAATCGCTCCCTCGCCGAAGTACAGTCGCTCAGTCTACCCGAGGCACGAGCAGGGCCGCGACGGCGGCGGCGAGCTCGTCGATCGGTCGCTCGGCGTCGAGCACGAGCACGCCCTCACCCGGGGTCGGGGGCTCGAGGGTCGCGAGCTGGGAGTCGAGCAGCCTCGCCGGCATGAAGTGCCCCTCGCGGGCGGCGAGCCGGGCCTCGAGCGCGGGCCGATCGAGGTCGAGCAGGGCGAAGCGGGCGAGCGGAGCATCCACCCGCAGCCGGTCGCGGTACGCGGCTCGCAGGGCGCTGCACGCCATGATGCACGGCGCCTCCGTGACGAGCGCGGCCGCGACGGCATCGAGCCAGGGGGCCCGGTCGGCGTCGTCGAGCGACGTGCCGGCCGCCATCTTCGCGACATTCGACTCGGGATGCAGCGCATCGGCATCGAGGAACGGCACGCCCGCGAGCGCCGCCGCCGCCATGCCGACCGTGGTCTTGCCGGCGCCCGAGACCCCCATCAGAACGACAACGGTGGGCGGGTGTGGGTTCACCCGCCCACTGTATCGGGGGGCGACCAGCACCGTTCGGGTCGGTGCTGGCCGGGTCGATGCCTGCGCGCTCAGCGCAGGTCGAGCAGCACGCGGCTGGGGGCCGCGGGGTCGACGCGTACGCCGATCGTCGCGCCGGGCTGCACCTGCGGCAGCAGCGCCATGGGCACGACCGTCGTGGTCGTCACGGGCACGGGGACGCCCGCGGGCATGAGCACGAGCAGCCCGAGGGCCACCTGCACGCCGTCGTTGACCATGACGCCCGTGCTCGCGAGCTGCGTCACGGTGGCGGTGGCCGACACGAACTCCGGCCCGGCGGCCTCGGTGGCCAGCTGGTTCTGGGCGATGAGACCGTCCATCGTGGCCTGCGCCTGCGCGAGCTGCGCGCCGACGTTCATCGTCGCCAGGTTGTCGAAGCCCATCGCGGTGAGCTTCGCCAGGTTGGTGAGCACGCCCATGGTTACAGCGCCGTGTAGAGCTCGTTGAAGCGCGACCCGACGGCGCGGTCGGCCTGGATGCGCGCACCCCAGCCCTCCTGCGCGACGGCCCAGTCGACCGCCGAGACGCCGAGGCCGGCGGCCACGTCGACGAGCTTGGTGGTGTCGTAGCCGTAGGCGGCGATGCCCTTGCTGACCTTCGCGTAGGTCTCGAGCGAGACGCCGGCGATGGGCTCGAGGGCCTCGGCGCTCGGAGCGCCGTGCGCCTGCTGGTTGGCGATGTTCACCGCGGCCTGCGAGCCGACGGTGCCCGGCATGCCCGCGGCGCCGAACGCGACGGGGTTCATGGCGGCCTGGGTCTGCGCCTGGGCGGCGAGGGTGTTCGCGCTCTCGATGAGGGCGGGGGTGGCGTTGATCGTGTCGATCATCGACTTGAACATGTTCATGGTGGGGCCTTTCGTGAGGGATGAGCGGGGGTGGAACCTGATGTGTTCATCCTTCGCGCGCGGTCGCGGCCGCGACTGAGCATCCATTGCTCAATTCGAGGGATGCGGGTACCTAGCCGCGCGTCGCCCCCCGGCCGTTCGGCTCTAGGCTGGAGGCCATGACCACCACGCCTTCCGCCACCCCCGGCGCCGCCAACATCGGGGTCGTCGGCCTCGCCGTCATGGGCTCGAATCTCGCCCGCAACCTCGCCAGCCGCGAGGGCAACACCGTCGCCGTCTTCAACCGCTCGTACGAGAAGACCGAGACGCTCGTGACCGAGCACCCCGAGGCGGGCTTCATCGCCACGAAGGACTACGCGGAGTTCGCCGCGTCGCTGCAGAGGCCGCGCACGGCGATCATCATGGTGCAGGCCGGCCGCGGCACCGACGCCGTCATCGACGCGCTCACCGAGGTCTTCGAGCCGGGCGACATCATCGTCGACGGCGGCAACGCGCTCTTCACCGACACCATCCGCCGCGAGGCCGCCGTACGCGCCACGGGCATCAACTTCGTCGGCGCCGGCATCTCGGGCGGCGAGGAGGGTGCGCTCAACGGGCCGTCGATCATGCCCGGCGGCTCGGCCGAGGCGTGGGTCACCCTCAAGCCGATCCTCGAGTCGATCGCCGCGGTCGCCGAGGGCGAGCCCTGCGTCACGCACGTCGGCACCGACGGCGCCGGGCACTTCGTCAAGATGATCCACAACGGCATCGAGTACGTCGACATGCAGCTCATCGCCGAGGCCTACGACCTGCTGCGCCGCGTCGGCGGCCTCGAGCCCGCCGAGATCGCCGAGGTCTTCGCCGAGTGGAACACCGGCGAGCTCGAGAGCTACCTCATCGAGATCACGGCCGAGGTGCTGCGCCAGGTGGATGCGGCGACCGGCAAGCCGCTCGTCGACGTCATCCTCGACCAGGCCGGCGCCAAGGGCACCGGCGCGTGGACGGTGCAGACCGCGCTCGACCTCGGGGTGCCCGTCTCGGGGATCGCCGAGGCCGTGTTCGCCCGCTCGCTCTCGTCGAAGCCCGCGCAGCGCGCCGCCGCCGCCTCGCTGCCCGGCAGCACGCAGGAGTGGCAGGTCGCCGACCGCGCGGCCTTCGTGGAGTACGTGCGCCGCGCCCTCTACGCCTCGAAGATCATCGCCTACAGCCAGGGCTTCGACGCGATCGTCGCCGGGGCCGAGCAGTACGACTGGGACATCAAGAAGGGCGACATCGCCAAGATCTGGCGGGCCGGCTGCATCATCCGCGCCCGGTTCCTCAACCGCATCACCGAGGCCTACGCGGCCGACCCGGCGCTCGTCGCCCTCGTCACGGCGCCGTACTTCGCCGACGCCGTCGCCGGCGCGCTGCCCTCGTGGCGCCGCATCGTCGCGGGCGCGGCGCTCGCGGGCATCCCGACCCCCGCCTTCGCCTCCTCGCTCTCGTACTACGACGGCCTGCGCGCCGACCGCCTGCCGGCCGCGCTCGTGCAGGGCCAGCGCGACTTCTTCGGCGCGCACACCTACAAGCGCGTCGACAAGGAGGGCACGTTCCACACGCTGTGGAGCGGCGACCGCACGGAGATCGAGGCCGCGGACTCGCACTGAGCCGCCGACCCCCTACGGGCCGCGAGCACTGCGGCGCGAGGGGCGTCAGATCCCCCAGGCCGGGGCGTCCGAGCCGAGCGGACGCGGCGGCAGCACCGCTGCGAGTGCGGCGTCGCTGAGGTCGAGCGGGCTGTCGATCAGGTCGACGATCCCCCACGGCGTGTCGATCGGGCGCGAGGGCAATTCGTCAGACGGCTCGCTCGCGAACGGCCCGCCCCCGAGGGCCTCGCGCCAGCGCTCAAGCTCGAGGGCGGTGCGCGCGAGCGACAGCCGGCTCGCCGAACCGTGCCCGTCCCGGCGCGCGACGGCGACACCCCGCAGCGCCGCGGCCGCGGCCAGCCAGCCCGTCGCATGGTCGAGCGCCTGCACGGGCAGCGGAACGGGCGACTCCGCGCCCGACTCGCGCATGCCCCGGTCGGCGATACCGGTCGACATCTGCACGAGGCTGTCGAACCCGCGCCGCGCCGCCCAGGGACCGCTGTAGCCGTACGCCGAGATCTGCACCTCGACCAGACCCGGACGAACCTCGGCACGCGTCGCCGCGTCGAGACCGATCGAGTCGAGGGCCCCTGGCCGGTAGCCGTGCACGAGCACGTCGGCCCCGCGCAGCAGGTCGAGCAGCGCGGCCCGTCCCTCGCTCGAGCGAGCATCGAGCCGCGCGCACCGCTTGCCGAGCGTCATGTCGGGCTCGAGAACGGGCTCGTTCCACGCGGGCGGGTCGACGCGCAGCACTTCCGCGCCGAGCAGTGCAAGCGTGCGGGTCGCCACCGGGCCCGCGAGAACGCGGGTGAGGTCGAGCACGCGCAGGCCGGCCAGCGGCCGGTGCGTCGAACCACGCGGCATCGGCCGCGCCGTCGCCGGCTTCTCGCCGGACGCGACGGCGATGAGCGGTTCCGCGGCGAGCGCGATCCCCTGCGGATGCCGCTGCCAGTCACCGGGCGTGCGCATGACGGCCGCGCATCCACCCGCGGCGACGACGGCGGTCTCGAGATCATCAGCACGCACCGCACGCACGGCCGCCGCGACCGCCGCGCGGTCCGACGACGCGTCGAGCTCCAGAACAGCGAGCGCCGCCGCCTTGTGCGCGGGCGCGTTGGTGTGCAGCCGCACCCAGCCGTCGGCGGCGCGGTAGTCGCCCGCGATCGCATCCCACGGGCTCGGTTGCGCCGTGCGCAACCGCACCGCAGCGCTGAACCAGGCATCGACGAGCGGCATGCTGACCGTGGCCTGCGCGGGAGCGCCCGTGAGATCGGCGACCGCGAGTGCTGCTGCCCCCACCGCAGCGGCCGCAAACCGGCTCACCGGGTACGCGCCGCCGAGCCCGGAGGCGCCGGTGATCGCCGCCGCGGTGGCCGCACCGCGCCCCGGCAGCTCGAGAGTCGCGGCGAGGTCGTGGGCGCTCGGGCGGTCACCCGGGGGTCTCTCGCTCATGACCGCACACTAGCGCCGCGGAGGGTTCGCGCACTCGGCGCGCGCGCGGAGTGCGGTGGCAGACTTGCCGTCATGGATGACGACGACCCGATCGAGCTGCGCGGGGCGGTGGACGACGATGCCGGCATGCCGGCGTGGGAGCGCCGACGCCGCGTCATGCGCTGGGTCGCGCTCATCGCCTTGCTCGGGATGCTGCTGCCGACGGCCGTCGGAACCTACTCGGTCGCCCGCACCACGGCCGAGCAGTCGTGCCGGCTCGCGGTCGACTTCTACGCCAACGAGCGCACGCCCAGCCGCGTGTCGTTCGAGCTGCTGTCGCTCGAGGCGATGGGCTGGAACTGCTACGCCCTCACGCCGAGCGGCGACGTGCTCATCGCCGTTCTCGGCCTGATCCCGGGGGCTCCGCGCCTCGTGCCGCGCACGCTGAGCTGATCCTGGTTGGCAGGCCCCGGGTTCTCCTGCGACACTGGAGGGGTTCCGCGCCTGCGAACGGCGCCCCGGGTCTCTTCCCGCGGGCGGCGTGACCCGTCGAGGAGCGGTGGTTGCCGTCATCGCTTCCGGTCACCTCAGTCGCATTGATTCGCGCGGGACCGATGCCGCTGCGCGGTCGTTCGGAGTACCCGGGCGGGCGCATCCGCATCGTCGACGAACAGTGAGGAACCCATAATGATCAGCATCGATCGCACCCGCCTGGCCGAGCTCACCGAGCGCGAGCAGCAGGCCTTCATCGCCGCCCGCCCGAAGTCGAAGGCCGCGTACGAGCGCGCCGAGCACCTCTTCGGCCGCGTGCCGATGACGTGGATGAACAAGAAGTCGGGCGCGTTCCCGATCTACCTCGACCGCGCGCACGGCAACCGCGTGTGGGACATCGACGGGCATGAGTACATCGACTTCGCCCTCGGCGACACCGGCTCGATGGCCGGGCACTCGAACCCCGCCGTCGTCGAGGCGATCACCCGCCGCGCCGGCGAGCTCGGCGGCCTCGTGACGATGCTGCCGACGGAGGACGCCGAGTGGGTCGGGGCCGAGCTGTCGCGCCGCTTCAAGATGGACCGTTGGAGCTTCTCCTTGACGGCGACGGATGCGAATCGCTGGGCGATCCGCCTCGTGCGCGCGATCACCGGAAAGCCGAAGATCGTCTTCCACTCGTACTGCTACCACGGATCGGTCGACGAGTCGCTCGTCGTCGTCGGGCCCGACGGCGAGAGCACGTCGCGCCCCGGCAACGTCGGCGCGCCCGTCGACGTGACCGAGACCTCGCGCGCCGCCGAGTACAACGACCTGCCGGGCCTCGAGCGCGCGCTCGCGCACGGCGACGTCGCCGCGGTGCTCATCGAGCCCGCGCTGACCAACATCGGCATCGTGCTGCCCGAGCCCGGCTACCTCGAGGGCGTGCGTGCGCTCACCCGGCAGTTCGACGCGCTGCTCATCATCGACGAGACCCACACCTTCTCGGCCGGTCCCGGTGGCATGACGACGGCCTACGACCTCGAGCCCGACCTCGTCGTCATCGGCAAGTCGATCGGCGGAGGCATCCCGACCGGGGCCTACGGGCTGTCGGCCGAGTTCGCCGAGCGCGCCCTCGCGCGCACCGACCTCGACCTCGTCGACATGGGCGGCGTCGGCGGCACCCTCGCCGGCAACCCGCTGTCGGTCGCCGCGATGCGGGCGACACTCGAGCACGTGCTCACCGACGAGGCCTTCGCACACATGATCGACACGGCCACGTACTTCACGGACGGGGTCAATGCGCTCTTCGACCGCTACGAACTGCCGTGGGCGATCAACCAGCTCGGCGCGCGGGCGGAGTATCGCTTCGCCCGTCCCTACCCGATCAACGGCACGCAGGCGGCCGCGGCGGCCGACGGCGAGCTCGAGGACTTCCTGCACCTGTTCCTCGTGAACCGCGGCATCATGCTCACGCCGTTCCACAACATGGCGCTCATGGCGCCGATGACGAGCCGTGCCGACGTGGATGCCCACCACGAGGTCTTCGAGGCTGCGATCCGCGACCTGCTCGCGCTCTAGCCCTCACCCCTCGCAAGAGTGCTCGTCAGCGTCAAGAGTGCGCGCTGCAGCGATCACACGTGTGACGCACGAGCACTCTTGCGGGATGGGGTGGGGTTAGGCGGCGCCGTCGAACGGAGCGCCGCCCTAGGCGGCGCCGTCGAACTGAGCGCCGCCCTAGGCGGCGCCGTCGAACATGCTGGTGACCGAGCCGTCGTCGAAGACCTCGTGGATGGCGCGCGCGATGAGGGGGGCGATCGGCAGCACGGTCAGGCGGTCCCAGCGCTTCTCGTCGGGGATCGGCAGCGTGTCGGTGACGACGACGCGGTCGACCGACTCGTGCTGGAGGATCTCGAAGGCCGGGTCGCTGAACACCGCGTGCGTCGCCGCGACGACGACGCCGGTGGCGCCCGCCTTCTTGAGCGCCTCGGCGGCCTTCACGATCGTGCGACCGGTGTCGATCATGTCGTCGACGAGCAGGCACACGCGGCCCTCGACCTCGCCGACGATCTCGTGCACGCTCACCTGGTTGGGCACGAGCGGGTCGCGGCGCTTGTGGATGATCGCGAGCGGCGCGCCGAGCTTGTCGCTCCAGATGTCGGCGACGCGCACACGGCCCATGTCGGGCGAGACGACCGTGAGGGTCTCGGGGTCGAGCTGCGAGCGGAAGTGCTCGAGCAGCACGGGCATCGCGAACAGGTGGTCGACGGGCCCGTCGAAGAAGCCCTGGATCTGAGCGGCATGCAGGTCGACGCTCATGATGCGGTCGGCGCCGGCGGCCTTGAACAGGTCGGCGACGAGCCGGGCCGAGATGGGCTCGCGGCCGCGCCCCTTCTTGTCCTGCCGGGCGTAGGGGTAGAAGGGCGCGACGACGGTGATGCGCTTGGCCGAGGCGCGCTTGAGGGCGTCGACCATGATGAGCTGCTCCATGAGCCACTCGTTGATGGGCGCCGCGTGCGACTGGATGACGAAGGCGTCGCAGCCGCGCACGCTCTCGTCGTAGCGCGCGTAGATCTCGCCGTTGGCGAAGGTGCGGGCGTCGGTGTGCACGACGTCGGTCTGCAGGTACTCGGCGACGTCGTGCGCGAGCGCGGGGTGCGCCCGACCCGACACGATGACGAGGCGCTTCTGGCCGGTGATCTTGATGCTGGCCACGGGGTTCCCGCCTTCTGCCGCCGAGGCGACGATCGTGTGCTGGTCGCTTACGCCGGGTCGGGAGCGGCGCCGTCGGCGCCGCCATCCGTCTCGCTTCGGGGGTTGGATGCGGCCGCTGCCGCCGCGGCCGACGCTGTTCCCGAGCGGTGGGCCGCCACCCAGCGCTCGACGTTGCGCTGCGGGGCGACGTTCACCGCGAGGGCCCCGGCCGGCACGTCTTTGCGGACGACCGTTCCTGCTCCCGTGTACGCTCCGTCGCCAATCCTAACGGGGGCGACGAACACGTTGTGCGAGCCTGTTCGCGCGTGCGCACCCACCTCGGTGCGGTGCTTGTGCACGCCGTCGTAGTTGGCCGTGATCGTGCCCGCGCCGATGTTGGTGCCCTCCCCCACCGTCGTATCGCCGATGTACGAGAGGTGCGGCACCTTGGCGCCGCGGCCGAGGTTCGTGTTCTTCGTCTCGACGAAGGTGCCGACCTTGCCCTCGTCGCCGATGACGGTGCCGGGCCGTAGGTAGGCGAAGGGGCCGACGGATGCGCCCGCGCCGATCACGGCGAGCGTGCCGTCGGTGCGGCTCACGCGCGCCCCCGACCCCACCTCGCAGTCGGTGAGGGTGGTGTCGGGGCCGACGACGGCGCCGCGCGCGATCGCCGTGGCGCCCTTGAGCTGGGTGCCGGGCAGCACCTCGACGTCCTCGTCGAGCGTGACGGTGCGGTCGATCCAGACGCTCGCCGGGTCGCTGATCGTGACGCCCGCGAGCTGCCAGCCGCGCACGATCATCGCGTTGAGACGCAGCGCGGCATCGGCGAGCTGCACGCGGTCGTTGACGCCCGCGACGAGCCAGCTCTGCCCGGCGGGCAGGGCTTCGACCGCGTGGCCGTCGCCCCGCAGCAGGCCGATGACGTCGGTCAGATACTTCTCCTGCGCCGCGTTGTCGGTCGACACGAGGGCGAGCTTCTGCCGCAGCGGGGCGAGGCTGAAGACGTAGGTGCCCGAATTGACCTCGGTGAGCGCGCGCTCGTCGTCGGTCGCGTCCTTCTGCTCGACGATGCGGTCGAGGGCACCGTCGGTGCCGCGCACGATGCGGCCGTACCCGGTGGCGTCGTCGAGCACCGCGCTCAGCACGGTCGCCGCCGCCGTGCGGCCGCGGTGCTCGGCGAGCAGCTCGGCGAGCGTGCCGGCGTCGAGCAGCGGCACGTCGCCCGACACCACGAGCACGTCGCCGTCGAAGTCGGCCGGCAGCGCGGCGAGCGCCGCCTCGACCGCCCGAGCAGTGCCGGGGACCTCGTCTTGATCGACGATCAGCGCCTCCGCATCCAGCGCCGCGATCGCCTCGGCGACCCGGTCGCGCTCGTGACGCACCACGGCGATGACGTGCGCGGGGTCGAGCGCGCGGGCCGTCGCGAGCACGTGCCCGACGAGCGGCACCCCGGCGAGCAGGTGCAGCACCTTCGGCGTCTGCGACTTCATGCGGGTGCCCGCACCGGCGGCGAGCACCACGACGGCGAGCTGCGAGTCGGTCATGCGTCCATCCTCTCGCACAGCGCGCGCAGTCGGCGCAGGTCGTCCGCCACGGCCGCGGCGTCGGCGGCGAGCGCCGCGTCGTCCATGCCGGGCTGCCGCACGAGCGTGAAGACGAGCTCGCAGCCGGCGGGGGCGAGCTCGACGCGCAGGCGGTTGTGCACGATCGAGCCGTCGGGCATCGAGACGTCGTGATCCAGGATGCCCCGCTCGACGTCGACCGCGAACACCGACCACACCCTCCCGAACGGAGCATCCACGATCCACGCGCTGCCGTCGGCGACGGACTCGTCGCGCTGCATGCCCGACGCGAACCCGGCCGCCCACTCGGGCAGGCGTGCGAGGTCCGCCGCCACCGCCATGACCTCGGCGACCGTGCGGGCGACCGGCTCGCGGATGAGCAGCTCGCTCGGCATGCCCGCCATTGTGCCGCGGTTCAGCACTCGACGTAGTTGACGGCGAGCCCGCCCTCGCTCGTCTCCTTGTACTTGCGCGACATGTCGTCGCCCGTCTGCCGCATCGTCTGCACGACCGTGTCGAAGCTGATGAGGTGCGTGCCGTCGCCGTGCATCGCCATGCGCGCGGCCGCCACGGCCTTCCCCGCCCCGATCGCGTTGCGCTCGATGCACGGCATCTGCACGAGTCCCGCGACGGGGTCGCACGTGAGGCCGAGCGAGTGCTCCATGGCGATCTCGGCGGCGTTCTCGATCTGCTCGTTGCTGCCGCCGAGCAGGTGCACGAAGCCCGCGGCGGCCATGGAGGCGGCGGAGCCGACCTCGCCCTGGCACCCCGCCTCGGCGCCCGAGATGCTCGCGTTCGACTTGATGAGCCCGCCGACGACGGCCGCGACGAGCAGGAACTCCTCGCGCGCCGCATCCGGATCGGGCACGCGGATCACGTCTAGCGCGTGCCGCATGACCGCGGGGATGATGCCCGCGGCGCCGTTCGTCGGCGCCGTCACGACCCGACCGCCCGCGGCGTTCTCCTCGTTCACGGCGATCGCGTAGGCCTGCAGCCACTCGAGCGAGCAGTCGCGCTCGGCCTTCGCGTCGAGGGCGCGCAGGTTCTCGGCCATCGCCGCCGCCCGGCGCGGAACCCTCAGGCCGCCGGGCAGGATGCCCGTGCTGCTGAGCCCGGCATCGATGCAGTCGTCCATCGCGCGCGCGATCGCTCGCAGCGCCGCGCTCGTCGCCGCCTCGCCCCGCACGGCCGCCTCGTTGGCGCGCGCGAGCTGCGCGATGCTGAGCCCGTGTTCGCGGCACAGGCGCAGCAGCTCGTCGGCGGTGTCGAAGCGGAACGGCACCGTGATCTCCCCCGCAGCGCCGCCCTCGTCGCCGTCGCGCTCGACGAAGCCGCCGCCGACCGAGTAGTAGGTCTCGTCCGCGAGCACCGCGCCGCTCGCATCGCGCGCCGTGAGGGTCAGGGCATTGGGATGCCGCGGCTTGAGCTCGCGCGGGGCGAAGCGCAGCCACGACCCGTCCGGCGCGGCCGGCTCGCTCGGGCCCGTCGCGCGCAGAGTGCCGGGCACCGCCGCGACCGTGGGTGTCAGGGCGAGGGGGTGCGTGCCGCCGAGGCGCAGCATCCCGCGATCGGCGTCGGCGACTACGCGCTCGACGTCGTCGCGCGTGACCGTCTCGACCGACAGTCCGCTCAGGCCGGCGAGCACGGCGCCGGGGGTTCCGTGACCGACGCCCGTCGAGCCGAGCGAGCCGAACAGCACGCATTCGACGCTCGCGACCTGCTCAAGCCGGTCGCCCAGCCCGTCGACGAAGGCGCGCGCGGCGCGCAGCGGACCGACCGTGTGCGAGCTCGACGGCCCGATGCCGACCTTGAACAGGTCGAGGGCCGAGATGAACGCTCGCTCGGCGAGCGGGGTGGCGAGGGCGATGGGGATGCTCACACGGGCTCCTTGGCACGGGCCGGCCGGCACCGCCACGGGTGGGGCGGCTGCACGGCCAGGGGTGGGTCGGCGGCACGGCGGATCCCGTGGTGCGGGCGCCGTCGAACCGCTGCGCCCATTGTGGCGCAGGTCGTTCGCGGCCGCACGATTCGCGGGGTGCGCGTCTGCGCGATTCGGGGAGCGCTGGTGCCAATCAGGTGGGGCGCGGGAACGCAAGCAGTGCGACTACCGCAGCCACACCGGCGACCGCCGCCGCAGTCATGTGAGCTGCCGACAGTCCGGCCTCTGCCGCGACAAGCGACGAGTCGCCTCCGTGAAGTGCGCTCGCGCGATTCGCCGCATCGATGGCGCCGAAGACGGCGATCCCCAGAGCCCCACCGATTTGCGCGGTGGAAGACGCCAGGCCAGAACTCACGCCCGCGTTGCGGGCAGCCATTCCGTCGGCGATCACCAGCGTCGTCGGGGTGAAGCTGAACGCCACACCTGCGGCAGCCATCATCAGTGCTGGCAGCACCGCGAGGAGATACGGATCTCCGTTGTCGATTCTCGACAGCATCAGATGCGCCACCGCCAGGAGCACCAGGCCGAAGGCTGCGACCCGCTCGGGCCTCAACCTGTTGAGAAGGGCCGGCAGGGCGAACACACTCACAGCGAAGCCGAACAGCGAGGTGGGGAGCATGGCCACCCCGGCGATGGCAGGACCGTACTCGAGTACTTGCTGCAGCACGAGAGCGACGAAGACGAAGACCGCAACCCGTGCCGCGCCTCCCAAGAGGTTGACCACCACTCCCCACGCAACGCGGGCGTCGCGGAAGGCCTGAAGGGGAAGGACCGGGTCGACTGTTCGCCTCTCGACCATCACAAAGCCGACAAGACTTGCACCGGCTACCGCGAAGGCGGCCAGCACAGGGAGGGAGGCGAGCCCGTGCTGCGGAGCGGAAAGCACCCCGAAGACTGTCGCGACGGCCGACCCAGTGACAAGCGCTGCGCCCGGCACATCGAATCGGCGCCGGAGGACTCGGGTGTCGAGGGGAAGCACGAACCAGGCTGCCGCGAAGATGAGGATCCCGGTCGCGCCGGTGACGAAGAGCACGCTCTGCCACCCGTATGCCGCAGTCAGAAGGCCGCCGACGGACACACCCGCCGCACCGCCGACTGCTGACGCTGCCCCCCAACCGCTCATCGCCGCAGCGCGGGCAGTCCCGGTGAAGCGCGCGAGGACCACAGACATGGCTGCTGGACTGAGCAGGGCTGCGCCTGAACCCTGAATCAGCCTCGCCAGCATCAGCACGCCCTCCGTGGATGCGAGCCCACCCAGAACTGATCCTGCGACGAGCACGAGCGAGCCCAGGAGGAACATCCGGCGTCGACCAAAGACGTCGGCGGCGCGGCCAGAGACCAGGAGAAGCCCCCCGAAGCTGAGGAAGTAGGCGTTGAGCATCCACGCACTACCTACCGGAGTCAGTTCGAGGTCGGCCGCTATCGACGGGATGGCGACGTTCAATATCGACGAGTCGAGCATCACCACGAACTGAGCC
Source organism: Microcella sp. (assembly GCF_046296455.1). Lineage (GTDB taxonomy): Bacteria > Actinomycetota > Actinomycetes > Actinomycetales > Microbacteriaceae > Microcella. The sequence continues at coordinate 20,080 of NZ_JBKBLF010000010.1, read as the reverse complement.
GCGATCAGAGTCAGAAGAATCGCGCGGCCCGTCGAGCTGGAGGTGCGAGACAGCAGCGGGTACTGACGCGGTGTGCTCTCGGTCGCCGCACTGGTTCGCGCGCGACTCACGACGTGGTTCCGTCAGTGGTGGTGAATCCACGGACGAGGAGCCACAGGGCGAAGACAATCTCGAAGAGCCCACCGGGAGCGGCGCCGATCAGCCCAGCTCCGCTAACGCCGGCGAGTTCCAGGAGACTGCCCGTGGCGAAGGCCGCGTAGCCGACGAACCCCCACGCTGCAAGAAAGCGAGGGACGAGTCGCGATCGGTAGAGCACGACGGTGAAGAACAGGCTTCCGATTCCCAGCCCTGCCATGGCGGTGTTGTACGCGACGACGTTCACCGCTGCGGATCCGACGAGGAGCGCGATCGCACCCGCCGCCAGGAAAGCCGCCTCGAAGATTCGGGTAGCGAGGTAGATCTTCGCCACCGCGGGTGAGTGGGGGCGAAGGATCGGAACGAGCAACACACCGATCGTCAGCACGGCGAAGCTGTTCGCGAGCATCATGCCGACGCCGAGGACCAGCATCCCGTCGCCCTGCGTCGAATTCGATGCGATCGCGTTTCCCACTCCGTAGAGCAAGAAAGCCGCAAGAAAGAGGGTTCCCACGACGCGGGCGGTGGTTCGCGTGCTGGGCGTCGGGAGGGTGGTGTCGTGAGTGTTCATGGTTTATGCCTTTCTGTTGGGGTGATAGGTGAGGTGGTGCTCAGGGGGTGACGTGCGACGCCACGAACTGAGTGATGATTCGCGCCATCGCCGGCGACTGGGTCCAGTGGAGGTAGTGCGGTCCATCGAGAACTTCAAGCTGGTGAGAGACCACTCCGTCGAGTTCGGCTTCGTGAGCGGACAACCAGTCGGGAATGTTCTCGACGCTCTCGGTCGAGAGCATCTCCAGAACCGGCACGTCGGCGGCGAAGGGCTTTGCTGCTGCCATGGTCGAGTTGGCGCCGAGTCGGCTCCACTCATCTGAGACCGAGGGGTTGCCGTAGTTCCAGTTGGTCAGCGCGTGCGTCTGACGACGTTCCGCGGGCGTGTAGGCGTCCCCGGGAGGCTGAACAAGGTGCGGTGCGATCGTGGTGACCGCGCGAACGACGCCGAGCGTGTTGAGGAGGCCGTCGGTGGCCGACGGAGTGCCGACGTCGAGGGAAGACGTCGAGGCCGCCATTGGGTCGATGCCGATGACAGCCGCGACCTGGTCGGGGTAGGTGTTGGCGTAGTAGCGCGCGTAGAGCCCGCCGGCCGAGTGCCCGACGAGAATGATGGGCTCGTCGACCTCCAGCGTCGCGAGAACCTCGTGCAGTTCCGCGGTGATGTTGTTGACCGTGCGCTCGGCAACGTCGAGATCGCTGTACCCGTATCCGAAGCCCTCGACAACGATCACATCGAAAGCGTCGAGTTCACGGATGAGCGGCGCGAAGTCGATGGCGGGCGCGGGAGTGCCGTAGCCGCTGAGCAGCACCATGGTCGGGCCGCTTCCTCCGCTGCGGTAGACGTTGATGCCTCCCGCACTCGTGGTGACGATCTGGCCGTACGGTTCGAGTTCCGCCTTTTCAGCTGCCGTGATGCCGGCGTTCGCGATGGTCGAAATGAGGGTCATCGCGAGAACGATGGCGAGACCGATTCCAACGGCTCGAACGAGGCGTCGCCACCGGCGGGGGCGGTGAGCCGACGCTCCGGTCGCATGTGCCGCGGCGTGAGTGGGCGAAGCGGTGGTGATCATGATGCGCAGGTGTCCTTTAGAGTATTGGTGGGAGTGACTCAGGCGATGTCTGCGAGCAGGTCGCGACCGAGGTGCAAGACCGCGGGGTTGGACACGTCAGAGAGCACGATGACCGCAGTGCGACTGGCACGGTTGATGCCGAAGAAGGTTGCGTAGCCGCCGGTCTGGCCGGTGTGCCAGGTGACCGGCTCACCCGGCGACCACTCGGAGATGTGCCAGAAGATGCCGACGTGAGTGTCATCTGACCCGGCGGAAGCCAGCGGGTCCATCGCCGCGAGTCCTGGGGCAGTGCCATCGAGGAGAGCCGTCGCGAACAGGGCGAGGTCGTGCGCCGTGGAAACCACGCCGCCGCCGGGCGCGTACGCACCGAGGATCCATGGCTCTACAGGCAGTCCGGATGCAGACCACCCGCCGTCTACAGCGTTGTTGTCCACCTCGACCGCGGTGTTGCTCATGCCGAGGGGCTCGAACAGACGGGTGTGCATCAACGCGGCGTAGCTCATGCCGGTTGCTTCGGCGACTGCCAGCCCGGCGACGGCCGCCCCCAGCGTCGAGTAGACGTAGGTGCCTCGAGAGGCGAGGGTTCCCGCACGCGCTTCGTCGATGAGCTGCGACGCGTCGGTCGCGAAGAAGTTGTGACCGAGCGGGGCGGCCCAGAATCCACGCGCCACGGTCACCGGGCCGAACGCAACATATCCCGCGGTGTGCGTCACCAGTTCGCGCATCGTGACGGCGCCGGCCTGTGATCCCGCCAGCTCTGGAATGTAGGACGAGACCGGGGCGCCGAGACTGATCTCGCCGCGCTCGACGGCGTCGGCGATCATGAGCCCGGTCATCGCTTTCGTCAGCGATCCAATCTCCATGGGTGTGGTCTGGTCCGCTCCGAGACCAGAGAATCGAACCGGCTCGGCAGCATCCACGTCGATGACCGCCACAGCCAGATCGCGGTAGTCCGCAAGCTGTCCATCCGTGGGGTCGAACTCCAGGAGGGTGTGGTCGCCGCTTCTCGCACTGGCCACCTGGGGTATAGCGATGACGGTGACGATGCTGAGCACGAGCACCGTGACCAGAACCGTGAACAGCAGGCGACGTGAGAGGGCGTACCCCGCGATCACGAGCACGGCGGCAAGAGCCGCGATCCAGCTGTCGTTGATGTACGAGCCGCCCACCATAGAACGCAGCATCAACGCCGTGGGAATCGCACCCAGCACCGTCGCGACGAGCAACTTGCCCGGCAAGCGCCGCGCGAAGGTGTGGCTGTCGCGTGCGAGCGCCAGCCGGAGTGACGGACGAAAAGCTGACATAGTGGCTTGCTCCCTTACTCATACAATTGTGTTTGGTTTAGTGGGCTAAGATAAACACACATGTATGATTTAGTCAAGGGGGCAGAATCATGAATTCTGAGCTCCGTCGCCGCACGCGCTCGGACGCGACCCGGAATCGAGACCTGATCCTGAGCGCGGCGATGGTGACTCTCAATGAGAGTCCGCGCGCCAGCATGGAGGAGATTGCAGTCGTCGCTGGGGTAAGTCGCGCAACTCTTTACGCCCACTTCCCGACTCGTCAGGCTCTGGTCGTCACGACACTCAAGAAGGTGCTGTCGCAGGCCAACGCGCAGATAGCCGGGCTCGACCCCGAACTCTCCCCGGAAGAGGCGGTCGACGCCCTGGTGGTCACGTCATGGCGCCTGCTCGGTCAGTTCCAGGGCATGACGGTAGCTGCTGAAAGAGAGGTCAGCGCACGCGAGTTAAGGCGAATGCACGACGAGTCCGCCGAACAGATTCGACGGCTCCTCATTCAGGGTCGACGCGATGGCTCGTTTCGCGTCGACCAAGACCTGCACTGGCAGGTCGAATGCGTGTACGCCTTAGTCCGAGCCGGATTCTCACACGCGGGGAACACCAACCAGGCGTACGTCGACCCTTCAGTTGATGTGGCGACTTCTATCCGGGCGGTACTTTCAGCAGTGCGCGAAGAGTCTGATTCAGAGAGTTCTCAACCTCGTCATCGGTAAGTCGGCCAGCCCTGACTTCCGCTGCCGCACCGTGCAGCAGCGAGAAGTAGCACGCTGTTTGCCACTGCACACTCTGGTCGCTGCGAAACACGCCGTCCGTGCGGCCCCGAATAAGCAGATGCTCTACTCGAGCACGCGGGTCACTGTGGCTCGTGTGCATCTCTTCGGCCGGCAGAGCATGCTCCACTACTCCGCGCAGAACACCCAAGCTGTTGACGAGTCGCCACGACGACGTCACCAACGACTCAAGCGCTTGCCACGCGTCACCGCCGAGTTCTACCGAGTCCAGCTCCGCCTCGACGCGCGCCATTGTGGTGTGCACTAAAGCGCTCAAAAGATCTTGCCGTGAAGCGAAGTGACCGTACAGCGTGATCCGCGCAATTCCGGCAGCCTGCGCAATGTCAGCCAGGCTTGCATTCGGGTTCGCCGTCAAGCACTCCGCAGCCGCCTGAAGAATAGCGTCACGATTGCGCGTTGAATCAGATCTCACCGCGCGCTCACGATGTGTGTTCGCCATGCTCCACCACCTCCTCTAGCTCAAACACCACTGTATGCGAAGAGCGGAAGGTCGGTGACTCGGCACCCAGCAGGCAGTCGGCCCCAGCAACTCCCACGCGCGGAGCAAGTTGCTCGGCGCCCAGCAGGCAGTCGACCCCAGCAACTCCCACGCGCGGAGCAATCCACCGGATTGCTCCGCCCCCAGGATTCGAACCTGGACCTAACAGCTCCAAAGGCTGTCGTGCTGCCGTTACACCAAGGCGGATCGCGCGCCGAGCGCGCGCATCCAGTCTGCCAGAGCACGGAGGGCGGTCCCGAGCGCGCGGTGAGCATCCCGCGCCAAGAGGGCCGGGCGACGGATGCTCATCCCCCGCCCGCGATAATGAACACATGACCGCCCGCGACGAAGTCGACCGCATCGTCGAGTCGTGGCGCCGCGAGCGGCCCGAGCTCGACGTGGAGCCGCTGCAGGTGCTCTCGCGCGTGAGCCGGCTCGCGCGGCACCTCGACCTGGCGCGAAAGCAGGCCTTCGCCGCCAGCGACCTCGAGTCGTGGGAGTTCGACGTGCTCTCCGCGCTGCGACGAGCCGGTAGACCGTACGAGTTGAGCCCCAAAGCACTGCTTCTGCAGACGCTCGTGTCGAGCGGCACCATGACGAACCGCATCGACCGGCTCGCAACGCGCGGGCTCGTGGAACGCCGCACCGACCCGAACGATGGGCGCAGCATCCGAGTGCGCATGACCGACGACGGCCGCGTGCGGGTCGACCGCGCGATCGACCAGCTCATGGTGAGCGAGGCGGCCCTGCTGCAGCGCCTGAGCCGCGGCGATCAGGAGAAGCTCGCCGGGCTGCTGCGCACGCTCAGCGCCGACTTCGACGACGACGCGAGCGAGCTGTAGCCCCGGGCCGTCGGCCCGCGCTGCGAGAACTCAGAAGAACGGCAGCAGGTTCGACACGAGCGTCGCGACGACCCCGACACCGGTCAGGATGCCGCCGAGGGTGAGCAGAACGCGACCGTCGTGCGCCGGGTCGTCGAGGCGCGGCGACTCGGGCCGCGAGGGGTGCACCCAGACCGTGCGCGCATCCCCGACCGCCGGAATCGGTCCGGTGAGAGGCGACGTGCTCTCGTGCACCGCGCCACCGTCAGCGAACCAGCGCAGCTTCGCGTCGCGGTCGTGCACCGTCGTGATGACGGCCTTCACGGCGGCGTAGCGCTTCGACCAGGAGCGGCGCGCAAGCCCGCAGATGAGCAGCACGATCCCGACCGGCAGGGTCAGCCAGGCGAAGACCTCCGCCGCGATGGCGATGGCGTCGAGGGGCTCGGTCACGCTCTCATCGTAGAGGCCGCCGCGCCCTGGGCGGCCCCGGCTAGCATCGACGCATGGCGCTGTTCAAGAAGTCGGGTCCGGTCGATGAGAGCCTGCCAAAGGATGACCGCGGGTCAGGATCGTTCGACGACTACGTCGGCGTGCTCGTGCCCAAGAACAAGAACATCACGATCCGCCTGGCGAACAGCAACCCCCATCAGGACGAGCTGGCCGCCCTCGCCGCCGAAGACCCCGAGACGCTGACGACCGCGACCCCGGCTCGCTCGATGGACGACGAGCGCGTCGACGCCCCCATCGAGGTGCGCATCTTCTCGGGCCGCCGCGTGAGCGCAGTGGTCGGAACGGTACCGCGCGGGCTCGAGAGCATCTACGACGAGGCCGTGCGGCGGCTCGACGGGCGCGGAGCGAAGCCGCGCATTCCCGTGACGGTCGTGCAGACCAAGCGCAACGGCTATCGTCTCGACCTACTCATCGGGCAGACGAAGTAGCGGCTAGTGCCCCTCGCCCATGTGCCCAGCAAGGCGGGTGTGCAGGGCGTGTGACTCAGCGTTCATGTCGATGATCTCAACAGCGATGCCGAAGCGCTCGTACTTGGTGACGATCGCGTCGAGCGCGGCGACCGTCGACGCATCCCAGATGTGTGACTGCGAGAGGTCGATAACGACCGAGGACGGGTCTTCGCGGTAGCGAAACTGCGTGGTGAGGTCGTTGCTCGAGGCGAAGAACAACTCGCCATCGACGCGATACAGCGCGTACTGGCTGCCGTCGGGCGCATTCAGAATCGTACGGTCGACGGTGGCGAGGTGCGCGACCCGTCGCGCAAAGAGCACCATCGCCACGACCACACCGAGTGTCACTCCGATAGCGAGATTGTGGGTCCACACGACGGCGATGACCGTCGCGACCATGACGGTCGTTTCGCTCTTGGGCATGCGCCGCAAAGTGTTGAGACGAATGCTGTGCCAATCAAAGGTCGCGACCGACACCATGATCATCACGGCGACGAGCGCCGCCATCGGGATGGTCGCCACGATGTCGCCGAGCGCCACCACCAGCAACAGCACGAAGACACCGGCGAAGAAGGTCGAGATGCGCGTGCGCGCGCCCGATGCCTTGACGTTGATCATCGTCTGGCCGATCATGGCGCAGCCACCCATGCCGCCGAAAAAGCCGCTGAGGATGTTCGCCGCACCCTGACCGTACGACTCGCGCGTCTTGTTCGAGGGGGTATCGGTGATGTCGTCGACGAGCTTCGCGGTCAACAGAGACTCGAGAATGCCCACAATGGCCATGGCGATCGAGAACGGCAGGATGATGCCGAGCGTTTCAAGGGTGAGAGGCACATCCGGCCACAGCAGAGCCGGCAAGCTCTCAGGCAGCTCGCCCTGGTCGCCCACGTTCGGGACGGTGATGGCGAGCACGACGACGAGCACCGTCACGACGGCCACGGCGACCAGCGGTGCAGGAATGACCGTAGTCAGGCGCGGCATTCCAATCATGATGAGCAGGCCGACGACGACGAGCGGGTAGACCTCCCACGGCACATCGAAGAGATACGGCAGCTGTGCCGTGAAGATCAGAATGGCGAGCGAGTTGACGAAGCCGACCATGACCGACCGCGGGATGAAGCGCATGAGCTTCGCCACCCCGGCAGCCGCCATGACGAGCTGGATGATGCCACCGAGAATGACAGTGGCGATGAAGTAGTCGGTGCCGTATTCGCGAGCGACAGGCGCGATCACGAGTGCGATAGCGCCAGTCGCCGCCGTAATCATCGCGGCGCGGCCACCGAGGAACGAAATGGCGATTGCCATCACGAACGACGAGAACAGGCCCAGGCGTGGATCGACACCCGCGATGATCGAGAAGGCGATCGCCTCGGGAATGAGCGCAATCGCGACGACGAGGCCCGCGAGCACTTCGCGCGTCAGCAGTCGTGGCGAGCGAAGCGCCGTGATGGTGCGCGAATCGCTCCAGGGAATGGTGGGGAGAAAAGCCATGGCAGTGGCTCCCTTCGAAGGGGGCCGTGAGGCCGCACGAAACAGGATGATGCGCGCCATTGCGCAGCAGGCAGTCCTGCAGTTCGGCGGCGGCTGCGGCGCACAGGCACAAGCAGCGTCCAGATCGAACGAGGGGGGGTGGAAAAGTCAACGCAGACTGCGGCGTCGCTCTCCACTGTACACGGCAGCCCTTTCGTCGCCGCCGGCCGAGGCAGGCCGCCACACCACTGTCACCAACCCGCAGGTACGGGCTCAGCCGATCGCGGCCGCCGTCCGCGGCCGCGACAGACAGCAACTAGGCGTCAGCCGAGCAACTCCCCCAGCTCGAGCCACCGCTCCTCCGCGCTCTCGAGTTCGGCCTCGAAACCGCGCACCTGCTCGTGCAGGGCGGCGATGCCGCTGTAGTCGCTGACGTCGTGCTCGGCGAGTTGCACGTGCAGGGCATCCACCTGCCCTTGCACCTTGGCGATGCGGCGCTCGAGCGCCGAGAGCTCCTTCTCGAGCGTGCGGCGCTCCGCTCCCGAGAGGGTCGGGGCCGATGAGGTGGTGGATGCGGGGGCCGCGGCCGTGACAGACGCGACGGTCGCGCGCCCCGCATCCTGCGACCCCGTCGGGGCCGCCGCGTGCGCGGCGATGCGCAGGTACTCGTCGACGCCGCCGGGCAGATGCCGCAGGCGCCCGCCGAGCACGGCGTACTGCTGGTCGGTGACGCGCTCGAGCAGGTAGCGGTCGTGGCTCACGACAACGAGCGTGCCGGGCCACGAATCGAGCAGGTCCTCGATCGCGGCGAGCATGTCGGTGTCCATGTCGTTCGTCGGCTCGTCCATGATGAGCACGTTGGGCTCGTCGAGCAGGATGAGCAGCAGCTGCAGCCGGCGCTTCTGGCCTCCCGAGAGGTCCTTGATCGGCGTCGAGAGCTGTGCCGAGGTGAAGCCGAGCCGTTCGAGCAGCTGGCCGGGCGTGAGCTCTTTGTCGCCCGCCGTGTAGCTCGTGCGCTTCGTGGCGATGACCGCCGAGACGCGCTCGTGGGCCACCGCCGAGAGGTCGCCGAGCTGCTGGTCGAGGGTGGCGACAACGACGGTCTTGCCGCGCTTGACGCGGCCCGTCGTGGGCTCGAGCGAGCCGTCGATGAGCTTGAGCAGCGTCGACTTGCCGGCGCCGTTGATGCCGAGAATGCCCGTGCGCTCGCCGGGCGCGATGCGCCACTCGACGTCGTGCAGGATCTGCGTGTCGCCGTAGGAGACCGAGACGTCGAGCAGGTCGATGACGTCTTTGCCCAGCCGGGCGGTCGCCATCTGCGCGAGCTCGACCGGGTTGCGCAGCGGCGGCACGTCGTCGATGAGCGCGTTGGCCGCATCAATGCGGAACTTCGGCTTGGCCGTGCGCGCCGGCGCCCCGCGGCGCAACCACGCGAGCTCTTTCTTCATGAGGTTCTGGCGCTTGGCCTCCATCGTCGCGGCCTGGCGGTCGCGCTCGAGGCGCTGCAGCACGTAGGCGGCGTAGCCGCCCTCGAAGGGCTCGACGATGCGATCGTGCACCTCCCAGGTGTCCTGGCTCACCTCGTCGAGGAACCACCGGTCGTGCGTCACGACGAGCAGCGCGCCCGCGCCGGGCGACCAGCGCCGCTTGAGGTGCCCGGCGAGCCAGTGCACGCCGCCGATGTCGAGGTGGTTGGTGGGCTCGTCGAGCACGACGATGTCCCACTCGCGGCTGAGCAGCGCGGCGAGGGCGACGCGGCGGCGCTGACCGCCCGACAGGTCGTCGACGAGCGTGTGGCCCGGGATGTCCGCGATGAGCCCGGCGAGAACATCCCGCACGTTCCGATCGCCGGCCCACTCATGTTCGGGCCGATCGCCCACGACGGTCTCGAGAACCGTCAGCCCGGTGGCGAGCTCGTCGGCCTGATCGAGCATGCCGAGGGTCACGCCGCCGCGACGCGTCACGCGACCGCCGTCCGGTTCCTGCTTGCCGGCGAGGATGCGCAGCAGGGTCGACTTGCCGTCGCCGTTGCGGCCCACGACGCCGATGCGGTCGCCGTCGCCGATGCCGACCGTCACCCCATCGAGCACGACGCGGGTGGGGTATTCGACGCGGAGGGACTCTGCCCCCAGGAGATGAGCCACCCGTCGAGACTACGGCGCGCGGGCGGGGTGCCCCGACCGGGCAGAATAGGGGGCATGCCCGAGACTCACGCTCACGCCCACGCGATCGAGACCCGCCCCATCGGGAAGGTCCTCCCGTGGACCCTGCTGTGGGCCGCCGCGATCATCGTGTTCGACCAGGGCACCAAGTTCTGGGCCGAGGCGACGCTCGAGCTCGGGGTGGGCGTGCCCGTCATCGGCGAGGCGATCCAGTGGCGCCTCGTCTACAACCCGGGCGCCGCGTTCGGCATCGGCGCCGAGTTCACGTGGATCCTCACGATCGTCGCCGCCCTCGCCGTCGTCGGCATCGCGATCTTCGTGTCGCGCATCTCGAGCGTGCCGTGGGCGCTCGCGGCGGGCGCGCTGCTCGGCGGCGCAATCAGCCACCTCGGCGACCGCCTGTTCCGCGAGCCGGGCTTCGCGCGCGGCGAGATCGTCGACTTCATCGACTACTTCGGGTTCTTCGTCGGCAACGTGGCCGACATCGCCCTCGTGGGCGGTGCGATCGCCATCGTGCTGCTGAGCCTGATCGGCGTCAGCCCGCGACGACCCGTGCCCCGTGAACCGGACCCGTCGCCCGCAGCACCGTCAGCCGAGACGCACTGAGCGCGACCTGCAGCTCGAGCGCGGCATCCTGATTGGCCGCGAGGAACGCGACCGTCGGGCCTGAGCCCGAGACGAGTCCCGCGAGCGCGCCCTGCAGCTCGCCCGTCTCGAGGGTCTCGGCGAGGCTCGGCTCGAGGTGCAGCGCGGGCGCCTGCAGGTCGTTGTGCAGGTACTCGGCGAGGCGGTGCGGGTCGCCGGCGCGCAGCGCCTGCAGCACCTCGATGTCGACGGTCGGCTGCTCGGGGGCCGGCGCGATGTCGTGCACGTGCCGCTCGCGGTGACGGTCGAGCTCGGCGTACACCTCAGGCGTGCTGAGCCCGACGTCGGCGAGGGCCAGCACCCAGTGGAAGGTGCCCTGCGCGAGCGCCTGCGAGAGCCGGTCGCCGCGTCCGGTGCCCACGGCCGTGCCGCCCATGAGCGCGAACGGCACGTCGGCGCCGAGCTGCGCGGCGAGCTCGTGCAGCTCGTCGCGGCCGAGGTTGGTGCCCCACAGGTGGTCGCACGCGACGAGCGTCGCGGCCGCGTCGGCCGAGCCGCCGCCCATGCCGCCCGCGATGGGAACGTGCTTCTCGATCTCGAGCGACACGCCCCCGCGGTAGTCGGCCGCGCGCGCGAGCAAGCGGGCCGCCTTGATGGCGAGGTTCGACCCGTCGGTTGCGAGGCCGCTGCAGTCGATCGGGCCCGTGAAGCGCACCGAGAAGTCGTCGGCGGGGCGGGCGTACACCTCTTCGTAGAGCGAGATCGCCTGGTACGCGGTGGCCACGTCGTGGTAGCCGTCGTCGAGCAGCGCCCCGACCTTCATGAAGACATTGATCTTGCCGGGCGCCCGAACGTGCACCACTCGGTCAGTCGCCCCCGTGCTCATGGCTCCACCTTATGCGACCCCACCGCCTACCCTGAGAGCACCATGCAGTGCGACTACTTCGACGCCGGGCTCTGCCGCTCGTGCACGCTCATGGGCCGCCCCTACCCCGAGCAGCTCGCCGAGAAGGAGGCCCTCGCCCGTCGCCTGCTGACCCCGTTCGGCCCGGATGCGCAGTGGTTCGCGCCCGTGGCGAGCGACGAGAGCGGCTTCCGCGCCAAGGCCAAGATGGTCGTCGGCGGCACGGTCGACGCCCCCACCCTCGGCATCCTCGACGGCGCCGGGCGGGGCGTCGATCTGCGGCGCTGCGGCATCATCGCGCCGGGCATCCTCGCCGCCTTCCCCGCGCTCATCGCGGCCATCACGCGCGCCGGGCTCGAGCCCTACGACGTTCCGGCACGACGCGGCGAGCTCAAGCACCTCATCGTCACCGAGGCGCCCGGCGGCGCGCTCATGGTGCGGTTCGTGGCGCGCACGGAGGGCTCGGTGCCGGGCATCCATGCGGTGCTGCCGTGGCTGCAGGATGCGCTTCCGCAACTGCTCGTCGTCACCGCGAACATCCACCCCGAGCACAAGGCCGTGCTCGAGGGCGAGGTCGAGCACGTGCTCACCGGCGAGTCCGTGCTGCCGTTCGCGGTCAACGACCTCGAGCTGCGGGTGCGGCCGCAGAGCTTCGTGCAGACCAACACGGCCATCGCCGCCGCGCTCTACGCGCAGGCGCGCGACTGGGTCGACGAGCTCGACCCCCGCTCGGTGTGGGATCTGTACTGCGGGGTCGGCGGGTTTGCGCTGCACTGCGCGTCGCCAACAGGCGACGCGACAGACCGAGCAGGGGTACCCCGAAGGGCGACTCGAGCCGTGCTCGGGGTCGAGACCTCGCCCGACGCCGTCGCAAGCGCCGAACTGGCGCGCGACGCGCGGTACCCGTCGCCGGACGACCGGCAGCGCATCCGGTTCATCGCCGCCGACGCGACCGCCTTCGCGCTCGCGGCGACGACGGTGCCCGAGCTCGTGATCGTGAACCCGCCGCGGCGCGGCCTCGGCTCCGAGCTCGCCGGCTGGTTGCAGGAGCGCGGCCCGCGGCACGTGATCTACAGCAGCTGCAACGCCGAGTCGCTCGCGCGCGACCTCGCGGCGATGCCGGGCTACCGGCTGCGGCGGGCGCGGGTGCTCGACATGTTCCCCCAGTCGACGCACTTCGAGGTCATCACCCTGCTCGAGCGCGCCTGACCCGCTCCGCGCCTCCCCGGCGCGGCCCTCCCGTGACCGTCGCCCGGCTCGCGTCGCCGTCACGTGTCACAAATCACGGACTCTGCGCCATCATCCGGTGACGTCATGCGGATCGCGACCCCCCGACCGACCAAAGTTCCGTGATTTGTGACGTCAGCGGATGCGGAGCGCGGGTCGATCCACGCGCCGGCCTACTCGGGCGTGAGCACGCTGCGCGACTGCGCGGTGACGCTCGGCACGACGAGGCCGTAGATGCCCAGCGCGATGATCTCGATCGCCATGCCGAGCACGACCACGAGGGCGACGACGGCGAACCCCTCGGGGAAGGCGAGGGCGATCGGCAGCACGAGTAGCCCGTTGCGGGCTCCCCCGCTGAACGTCACCGACCGCACTTGCGAGAGGGGCAGGCCGAAGGCCGTCGCGACGAGGATGCCGACGGGCGCGAGCACGATGACGTAGACGCCGAGGAGCGGCGCGACGGCCTCGAGCAGGGCGAGGCGCTCGCCCGCGCGCGGGATGAGCACGGCCGCGACGAGCCCGGCGGCGAGCGCGGTGGCCGGGGCAGTGAACGCGGCCCCGCGGCGCAGGCCAGCGGCGAGCCGCGGCCGGCGCACGCCGACGAGCTGCAGGGCCGTGACGACCGCGGCGGGCGCGATGATGCCCGCGAGCACCGCGAGCGGCAGTCGCGACCCATCGAGGCTGAGGAAGTTCTCCGCCACCGTGAACAGCAGCATGAAGCCCGGCACCGTGACGAGCTGCAGCACGAGCAGCACGGGCGCGATGCTCAGCAGCGACTCGACCGCGCCGCCCGCGCGCCGGACGAAGGCGGCGACGAGGCCGACGCCCGGGGCGAGCAGCATGAGCAGCAGCCCCGCCTGCAGGTCGGGGTCGGTCACGACGACCCGGCTGATGACGTAGACGAGCAGCGGCGAGACGACGAGGTTGAGCAGCAGCACGGCGGCGAGGAAGCGGCGGTCGAGCACGGCGCGTCCGAACGACGCGAGTGGAACATCCAGCAGCGTGATGCCGATCGCGACGGCGATGACGGCCAGCAGCACGCCGTCGGGCACGCCCGCCGCCGCGGGCACGAGCGCGCCGACGAGGCTCCCGGCCCCGATGCCGGCGAGCATGATGACGATCGTCGCGGCCGCCGAGAGCGAGCGAGGGGGCGCGGGTGCTCCGCTCACGCGCCCGAGGCCCGAGCGAGTGCCAAGAACTCGGGCAGCCCGAGCATCTCGCCCCGCGCCGTCGGGTCGAGCCCGGCGGCCTCGAGCGCGGCGGTCGCGGCGGCCGACGAGCCGTAGACCTCGGCGAGCGCCTGCCGCAGCATCTTGCGGCGCTGCCCGAACGCGGCGTCGACGAGCTCGCCCGTGCGCAGCCGCTCGGACTCGGTGCCGGGCACCTCGTGCCGCGTCATGCCGACGAGCACCGAGTCGACGTTCGGCACGGGCCAGAACACCTGCCGGCTCACCTGGCCCTCGACGCGCCAGCGGCCGTACCAGGCGGCCTTGATCGACGGGCCGCCGTAGACCTTCGAGCCGGGCTCGGCCGCGAGGCGGTGCCCGACCTCGGCCTGCACCATGACGAGCACGCGGCGGATGCCGGGTTCGAGCGCGAGCAAGTGCAGCAGCACGGGCACCGAGATGTTGTACGGCAGGTTCGCCACGAGCGCGGTGGGGCGCAGTCCGCCGGGCGCATCCGGAACAGCCGAGACCCGCATCGCGTCGGCGGTAACGACGGCGAGGCGCGCGTCGGGCTGCAGTTCGCCCACCGTGATCGGCAGCTGGGCGGCGAGGCGGGCATCCACCTCGATCGCGACGACCGGATGCCCGGCCTCGAGCAGCCCGAGCGTCAGCGACCCCAGCCCGGGGCCGACCTCGAGCACGGGCTCGCCGGGCAGCAGCGCCGCGGTCGAGACGATGCGGCGCACGGTGTTGGCGTCGTGCACGAAGTTCTGGCCGAGCTTCTTCGTGGGGCTCACGCCCAGCAGCTCGGCGAGGTCGCGCACCTCGGCGGGGCCGAGCAGGGCGCTCACGAGCGGGGCGCCGGGGCGGTCACGCGGATGCTCCGCGCTCGCCCGGGTAGTGCTCGGGCAGCGCCCCGCCGAGGTCGCCGAGGTCGTCCGGGTCGCCGGGCACCTCCTGCGCGGCCCAGGGGTCGCCCGGCGCAGCGACCGGGTTCGCGTCCCACGAGCCGTACACGAGCTCGGTGTTCGAGCTCAACTGGGCGGCGAGCATCGAGGCGTCGGTGCCGAGGTGGTCGGCGATCGCGCGCACCGTGAACGGCAGCAGGTACGGCCCGTTCGGCCGGCCGCGGTAGGGGTGCGGCGTGAGGAAGGGCGCGTCGGTCTCGACGAGCAGCAGCGCGCGCGGCAGCACGTCGAGCGCATCGCGCAGGTTGCGGGCGTTCTTGAACGTCACGGTGCCGGCGAAGCTCGCGTACCAGCCGCGTTCGGCGCAGATGGCGGCGAGCTCGACGTCGCCGCTGAAGCAGTGGAAGACGACCTTCTCTGGCGGGCCCACGCGCAGCAGCGTGGCCACGATGTCGTCGTGCGCGTCGCGGTCGTGGATCTGCAGGGCTAGGCCGTGCTCTTTCGCGATCGCGATGTGGGCTTCGAAGGCGGCGAGCTGCGCGTCGCGTCCGGGCCCCGGCTCGGTGCGGTAGTAGTCGAGGCCCGTCTCGCCGATGGCGACCACGCGGGGCTGCGCGGCGAGTTCGTCGATCACCGCGAGGGCGGCATCCAGCTCGCCCGATTCGGCGAGCGCCGGGGCCTCATTGGGGTGGATGGCGACCGCGGCGAGCACCCGGGGCTCGCGCGCCGCGACGGCGGCCGACCAGCGGCTCGTGAGCACGTCGGTGCCGACCTGCACGACGCCGCGCACGCCGACGGCGGAGGCGCGGTCGAGGTGCTCGCGATAGTGCATGGGGTTCTCGCCGTCGGCGATCTCGAGGTGCGTGTGGTTGTCGTAGACGGGCACCACGAGCGCCTCGGGGCTCGGCGGGTAGCTGAGGTCGCGCGTCGTGCCCTCCATGATGGCGCGGGCGCGCACATGGGGATCGAGTTGCTCGGTCACGGTATCGCCTCCCCTACGACCGTACCGCGTGGGGCTGAGGGGCGCCGGGGGTTGACGCGGCGGCGCCCGAGTATCAGGACGCGGTTGCGGGCGGCTGGTCCTCTGCCGCGGCGGGCGAGGCTGCCGGGGGCGTCGCCGGCTGCGCCGAGCGGAACGCATTGCGCAGGACGCTGAACGCGCCGAGCGCACCGAACAGCAGCGCGAGGCCGAAGTCGGGCAGGTACGCCTCGATCACGAGCGGCAGGTCGGCGTGGAACGAGCTCCAGAACAGGGGCTGGGCGATGGCGTCGAACGGTCCGATGCCGAGCTCGGTCGCGACGAAGTTCGCGTAGTCGCTCACCATGCCGGCGTAGAAGCTCACGAGCACCGTCAGGACGACGATGCCGGTGACGATGGCGGCGCCGAGCCGGCTCACGGTCCCCCCTGAGCCGAGGCGGTACAGCAGCGCGGCGCCGAGCGCGACGAGGAAGGCCACGATGGCGGCCACATAGCCGAGGTTCCAGATGACGACCCAGAGCGCGGTGCCCACCGGCACGACGAGCAGGGCGAGCAGCGTGCCCCGCAGCACGCGCTCGGGTGCGGGAGAGGGGGCGGGGGTGCTGGGGGTGGGGGTCGTCAAGGCTGCCTTCTCGTCGTGGGTCGATTTTTGCTCAACACTAGCGGCCGGCGAGCGTGCGCCGCGACGCCACGACGAGGTCGGCGTCGACAGCCCTACTCGGCCTCGATCAACGGCGTGCGGGCGGCCGCCTGGTTCACACGGTGCACGACAATCACAGCCAAGGCGGCGCCGACCGCCAGGCCGACCGCGATCTCGGGCAGTTGTGCGGGCTGTTCGATGTGGCTCGGCTGTTCCCAGGGCCGGTAGACGATGAGCGCGACGATCCCAGGCACTGCAAGACCCGTGGCGACTGCGGCAGCTCGTGGCACTCGGTTCAGGAACCTGGCGATGGCCAGCGAAACTCCAACAGTCAGCGTCCATGAGCCAAGTGCCGCGAGAAAGCCGACCATCACCGCAGGACCAACGAACACCAGCCAGTACGAGAAGCTGAACCCCCCGTCGAGTTCGAAGCGCGACACCGAAACGAGAGCCACCATCACGGCGAGCAGGGTGTTCACGGCGAACATTGCGAGGAGCACGCGGCCGTACCACTCGCGATCGGTCAAGGCAGGCAGCCCTACTCGGTCTCGATGCGCGGGAAGAGCGCCTCGAGCGGCTGCGTCTGCGTGCCCGCGGGCAGCTGACCCCATTCACCCGCGTTCGGGATGCTCTGCGCGAGCAGCCCGCCGAGCGCACCCTCGGCTCCAAGGGCGACCCACAGCTTCTGGGCGGCCTGAGGCGTCACGGGCGAGAGCAGCACGGCAAGCGCCCGCAGGCCCTCGGCCGCGGTGTACAGAATGGAATGCAGCCGTTCGACCTGCGCCTCGTCCTTCGCGACCTTCCACGGCTCTTGCAGGGTGATGTAGCCGTTGAGCTCGTCGACGATCGTCCACACCGCGGCGATCGCGTCGTGGATGGCGAACGTGTCGATGGCGCGCTGGGCCGCGACCACCGCATCCGCGACGGTCTTCTGAATGCCGAGTTCCGCATCAGAGACGTCGGTTGCCTCGGGCACGACCCCGTCGCAGTACTTGCCGACCATGGCGATGACGCGCGAGGCGAGGTTGCCGAAGCCGTTGGCGAGCTCGGCCTGATAGCGGGCCGACAGGTCTTCCCAGCTGAACGAGCCGTCTTGGCCAAAGTTGATGGCGCTCATGAAGTAGTAGCGGAAGGCGTCGCTGCCGAACACGTCGGTGATCTGGTGCGGCGCGATGCCCGTGAGCTTCGACTTCGACATCTTCTCGCCGCCGACGAGCAGCCAGCCGTGGCCGAAGACGCGCGCAGGCGGCTGCAGGTCGGCCGCCATGAGCATCGCCGGCCAGATGACGGCGTGAAAGCGCGCAATGTCTTTGCCGACGAGCTGCACGGCCGGCCACCGACGCTCGAACTGCGCGTCGTCGCTGCCCCACCCGATCGCCGAGATGTAGTTGAGCAGGGCATCGAACCACACGTAGGTGACGTGGCTGTCGTCCCACGGGATGCGCACGCCCCAGTCGAAGCTCTGCCGCGAGATCGAGAGGTCGTCGAGGCCGCGCCGGACGAACGACACGATCTCGTTGCGCAGGCTCGGCGGCTGGATGAAGTCGGGCTGCGACTCGTAGAGGTCGAGCAGCCGCTGCTGGAAGGTGCTGAGCGCGAAGAAGTAGTTCTTCTCTTTGAGCACCTCGATGGGGCGGCCGTGGATGGCGCACACCTGCTGGCCGTGGAACTCGCCCGTGCCCGGAACGAGGTCGTCGGCCTGCTTGTATTCTTCGCAGCCGACGCAGTAGTAGCCCTCGTACTCGCCCTCGGTGATGAAGCCGTCGTCGTAGAGCTTCTGCAAGAACTGCTGAACGACCTTCTCGTGCCGCGGCTCGGTGGTGCGGATGAAGTCGTCGTTCGCGATGTCGATGGTGTCGAGCAGCGGCTTCCAGGCCGAGTCGACGAGCTTGTCGGCCCACTCCTGGGGCGTGACGCCGTTGGCCACGGCCGTGCGCAAGATCTTCTGACCGTGCTCGTCGGTTCCCGTGAGCGACCAGGTGTCGATGCCCGACTGGCGGTGCCAGCGCGCCAGCACGTCGGCCGCCACTTCGGTGTAGGCGTGACCGATGTGCGGCACATCGTTCACGTAGAAGATCGGCGTGGCGATGTAGAACGAGCGAGGGTCGGCCATGATCCCCCAGCCTACCGGCGGCATTCCCTGTGTTTCGCGGTAGCATGGACGACCGTGAGGATCTCTAGATTCTTGGCAGGGGGGCTTGCGGGCGCGGCGATCGCCGTCACGCTCAGCGGGTGCGTCGGCGCGCCCCCGCTCACCATCTACGGGGGCCTCGCCGACCGCTGCTTCGAGACGAGCACGGCCGACGAGGGCTTCTTCGCCGTCATCGGGGTGACGCTCGCGAACGACTCGCCGCGCGCGGTGATCTTGCGCGAGGTGCGCGTGCTGCAGCTCGAGAACGCCCGGCTCGAGAGCCTGAGCGTGGTCGACGAGACCTCGCGCTACAGCGCTTTCGGCGTCGCGCCCGGGGGCCAGCTCACGCCCGAACAGCGTCCGCTTTGGAACGACCGTGCTGCGATCGATGGCACGGTCATCGAGGCGGGCAGCTCGGCCGAGCTGCTCGTCGAGCTGCACGCCGACGACTACACCGACTACGCCGGGCTGCGCGGGCTGCGCATCAAGTACGACGACGGCTGGTTCTCGGCCACGAGCATCGCCGATGCCGTCGTGGGCTTCGTGCCGCCCTGGTCGACCTGCGGCTCGGCCGCGCGCTGACCGGCATCGCGTACCGTGGCGGGGTGACCCTGCCTCGATCCCTCCGCACCGTCGCGCTCGCGGCCGTCGTTCTCTCGAGCACCGCGCTCGTGGCCTGCAGCGGCTCGCCGACCGACCCGCTCGGCCTGGCCGGCTGCCTCGAGGGCGACACCGGCACGATCGCGATCGGCGTGGCCAACACCTCGGGCGAGCCGATCGTCATCGAGGGGGTCGACCTGAGCGACGCGAGCGGCGTCGAGGTCATCGACCGCTTCATCGCGATCGACGAGGATGCACGCTCGACCGCCGTGCGCTTCGACGCGGGCGGCCGCGAGGCCTTCGGGGGCCAGGGCCTCGACCAGACCGCGATCGACCCGGATGCGGCCGCCTTCGTGGGCGTCGAGGTCGCGCGCACCGGCAGCGGTGAGGGGCGCGTCGGCGGCCTCGTGCTGACGGTCGACGGCGCGCCCCAGACAGCGCCCGTCACGCTCGACCTGCGCGACGACTGCGGCTGATCCTCGCCTGTTGGCGCCCCCGCGGCGTACTGTGAGGCCATGCCCCGACGGATGCTCACCATCGCCTGCGCCGCGCTCACGCTCTCCCTTGCCGGTTGCGCGCCGGCCGGCGGGCTGCTGCTCGACGGCGACATCCCTGGCGGTGGCGGTAGCGCGGTGTGCTTCAGTCCCAGTTCTCGCGGGCAAGAGGTGATCTTCGGGGCTGGCCTCACGAACCAGAGCGACACCGATCTCACCATCACGGACGTCACCCTGCTGGCCCAGAACACTGTGCTCGTGTCAGCACTCGCGATCGCGGACTCCGGAACCGATGGGGTGGGGTGGGGTGTCTCCGTTCTGGATGACCTTCCTTCGACGCAGGTCGACGCCTGGGAATCGCGCCGGGACGCAGTCGGCGCGACCGTCCCTGCCGGCGAGCAGGTGTGGCTGCTGATCGTGGCCCGCACGGGCGGCGGTCTCGATCAGCGCACGGGCATCCGCGGAGTTCGCGTCGAGTACGACGGCGCTGTGTGGCCCCGCTCGACGCAGAGCCAGACCATCTATGGGTTCGGCCCCCTCGACAGCGAGTGTGATGCCGGAATGGGCGAGTCGGGACCCTAGGTGTAGTTCCTAGGGACGTTGTTCAGGTCGGGCTCCTCCAGGCTTGAGGGTGTCTAGTCGCTCTCACCTGAAGGAGCCCGATGGAGCTTCACGCTAATGCCCGTTTGTCTGTGGAAGGTCGA